>JANWWK010000057.1 GCA_025056175.1 Anaerolineales bacterium | reverse complement strand
CCGTGCAGGAAGCGGCTGAGCAGAGCCAGCGCGAGGACGAGTAGCAGGCCGGGCCAGGAAGAGAAAAGTTCTTGTTTGAGGGAGGACATGGAGAAAATGATAAATGCTGAATGATGAATGATGAATGATGAATGGCAAATGGCGAATGGCGAAGGGTGACTGATGCGTGGCGTGTGAGGGGGGAGGGAGATACAGGCTTGTAATCGGCAGTTTGCCTGCCTGCCCGCATCTCCCTCCCGCACGCTGTTTACTGTTCACTAATCACTGATTACTGAACACTGCTTACTGGCACTCACGCGCTGCGATACAGTTTGGTAATGACGAATTCATCGTGCCGCAGGGCTTCGGCGCTGGTCAGGCGTCCGTTGATGGTGCGCGCCATCATTTCCAGCCCGCGGTCAGCGGCGCCGTCCAGGTTGTACTCGAAGCGCAGCAGGCCGCTCAAATCCACGTCAATATGTTCGGACATGGTTTCGACCGTGAGCGGGTTGGCCGAGAACTTGATGACCGGTTCGATGGGATGGCCGATGATGTTGCCCTGTCCAGTGGTGAACAGGTGCAACACCGCTCCCGCCGCGCAGCACAGCGTCACCATTTCGGCGGCGGCGCTGGAAGAATCCATGAAGTGCAGGCCGGGTTTCTTGGGTTCTTCGGCGGGTTTCAGGAAACCGGCAATTTTACAACGTCCCATCTTTTCCACATTCCCAAGGGCTTTCTCCTCAATGGTCGAGAGACCGCCGCGGATGTTGCCCTCGGTGGGTTGCGAGCCGAGCAGGCTGACGCCCTGCGATTCGACCAGCGCCTGGTAATCGTCGAAGGCGGCTTTGAACTGCGCGGCCACTTCGGGGCTGACACAACGTTCGATAATTTTGTCTTCCGCGCCGGTCACTTCGGTCGTCTCGCCGAAGATGAGGGTGTTGCCATTGGCTTCCAGCCGCTCAAAGATGCGCCCAATGGTGGGGTTGGAGGCCAGGCCGCTGGTGGTGTCCGATTCGCCGCATTTGGTTGAAACCCAGATGTCTTTCCATTCCACCGGCACGCGCGGCAATTCTGAAGCGTAATGGACGAATTCTTTGGCTTTGCGCGCCGCCATTTCGATGGTCTTCAGGTCGCCGTGCCGTTCGATGCTGAATCCGGCCACCGGTTTGCCCGTTTCGGCAATCCCTTTCACAACATGCTCCGTCCAGGTCGGTTCGATGCCGATGACCACCACGGCGGCGACGTTGGGGTTTCTCCCGGTGCCGATGAGCGTATCGAAGGTCAGGCGCAGGTCGGCCCCAAATTGCAGACGTCCGTAGGGATGGGTGAGGGGATAGGTGCCGCGAATCAGGCGGGCGACGCCCTCCACAGCGGCGTTGGAAATGTCATCCACCGACAAGATGACGACATGGTTGCGAATGCCGACACGGCCATTCTCGCGGCGGTAGCCGGTGAGGGGGATATTCGGAAGGGTCATGGCAAACTCCTATTCTTCGAGAACTTTGGCTTTGCTGGCCGCCCAGCGCAGGCTTTTGATGTTGTGAACGTGAACGTGCGCCCCCAGCCGGATGGCTTGCGAGGCATAGCCGATGGAACGGCCGTATTCCTGCACATGGTGGCCTTCGGGCATCTCGCGCATGGCGACTTTGTGACCGAGTGGCACGTTCTCGATGACGGTAACGCTCTTGACCGGCTGACCTTCCAGCGTGACGGCTTCGATTTCTTCGCCGGCCTGAATATCCATGACAGCGACCCCGACATCATCGCCCGGTTCGTGAAGCAAAATACCTTTTTTCATTGCACACTCCTTTTGGGAAAATGTTTTTTGAATTTCTGTGCCCGGCATTTGGGGACGAAAACGCGGAGCAATACGGAAAAACCCTTAAAGATGATGGTTTTCCGTCCGGCGCAGACCTTCGTTAGAATGCCGGATAGAGAGGGCTGTGTTTTACTCGTAGGGCGTTTTATCCCAAAAACTGGCGAACTTTTCGATGCCCTCGCGCGTATAGGGATGGTGAAACCCTTCCTGATACACCGACAACCCGGCAGTCACGATGTCTGCGCCGAGCAGGGCTGCATCCACAATCTGGCGGGCATTCCGAACCGCCGCCACGATGATTTGCGAGTCGAAGCCGTAGTTATCGCGGATGGTGACAATCTCCTCCACGAATTTGCGCGTCTCTTCGCCGTTGGCTTCTTTCCAGCCGATGAACGGAGAGATGTAGTAAGCCCCAGAGCGCATGGCCTGCAAGGCTTGAAAGGCCGAGAAAATCAGCGTGCAGTTGACACGGATGCCCTTCTTTGCCAGGTCTTCCATCACACGAAAGGCCGGCTCGACGCACTGCAATTTGATGACGAAATTGGGCGAAATGGCGGCCAGTTTTTCGGCTTCGGGCATCATTTCTTCGTAGGTCATGAAGTGAGGGTTGACCTCGACCGAAACGGTTTTCTCCGTCCCTTCCACCAGTCTGGCAATCTCACGGATGACGGTCAGGAAGGGCTTGCCGGAAGCCTGTACATGGCGCGGATTGGTCGTTACGCCGTCTATGTTGAACGCTTTGAGCGCATACTCGATTTCGCTCGTTATGGCACTATCCAGAAAGAATTGCATCGTTTACTCCTTTCGATTTTTGCTCACTGTTCACTGTTTACTGATAACTGACAACCTTCACCCCCTCCAGCCTGTTCAAAACCAGCCCCGGAAGCGTGCTTCCGCTCTGCGGCTCGCCAAAGGCCCACACCTGCTCCAGGTCGAGTTCCGCTTTGAGTTCTCCTGTATGCTGGACGGCTGGCCCGAGTGGTAGCAGCGTCCCCTCGCGCCCGAAGATGGGAATCTGGTTGAGGGGCATTTCGCGCTCGAACAGTCCTGGTCCCTGCACCCAGGCATGCTTCCAGATGTCAAACCAGCGTCCGGCGGGCAGGTAAAAGCGCACCTTGCCGCCCGGCTGGATGACCGGCGCAACCAGCAGCGATGGCCCAAGCATGTACTGATGCTCGAACCCCCAGGCCAGTGGGTCATCGGGAAAAGCCAGCGGCATCGCCCGCATCACCGGCAAGCCGGTGGCCTGCGCTTCCAGGGCGCAGGCTTGCAGGTACGGAATCAACTGGTAGCGCCAGGCCAGCCATTTGCGGATGATTTCCTCGGCCTGTGCGCCAAAAAACCAGGGTTCGCGCGGGCTGGTGCCGTGAAAACGGGTGTGCGAAGTCATGACCGCCGCCTGCGCCCAGCGGATGTAGAGTTCTGGGGTGGGCATGCCACTTCCGAGCAGGCTGCCGCTCTCCTGGGCGCCATAGAAGCCGCCAATGTCGTGGGTGTAAAACGCGCCGCCGCTCAGTCCCCACGAGAGACCGCCGCGAATGCTCCCTGCCAGGCCCTCCCAGTCACCCTGCGGGTCGCCGCCCCATTGGACGGGATAGCGCTGTCCACCTGCCCAGCCGGAGCGCCCCCAAACCATCCCCTCGCGTTCGCCATACATTTGGGAAGCCTCGAACACGCAGCGGTTGTAGAGCAGAGCATAGATGTTGTGCAGACGCTTGCCCGTATCGCCGTTATGTCCCACCACGTCTTCGGGCAGGGCTTCGCCGTAATCGGTTTTCATCACCGAAACACCCATCTCGAACAGCGCGCGGTGCATATCGCGGAACCAGGCATAGGCTTCGGGGTGCGTAAAATCTATCAGCCCCGAAGGCTGTAAGTGCGGAATCGCGCGGTCATTGGGCGGCGGCAGCCAGCGGTAGATGTACGTCTCGCCGTTTCTGTCCTTCAGGAAATACCCCTTTTCGACCAGTGCAGAGAAGAGCGGGTTCAAATCCGACATGTAAGAGTATTCCCACAGGCACAGACGGTAGTTCATCTGGCGCAGCCCGCGCACGAATCCGGCGGGATCGGGGTAGCGGTCGGGGTCCCAGGAAAAGTCGAAGCGTGTTTCGGGTTTATGCCAGGCACGTCCATCGAGGGTCAGCACATCGGCGGGGATGCGGCGTTCGCGCAATTGGCGGGCCACGTCCACGATTTCATCGGCGGTTTTGTAGTATGCGCGCGAAAACCACGCCCCGTAGCTCCAGCGCGGTGGCAGTTCCGGGCGACCGGTGAGCGCAGTGTAGCGCGCCAGCATTTCGGCGGGGGAATCGGCAAAGAGCAGGAACAGGTCGAGGGTGGGGTCATCGAGCGCGAGCAGATATGTGCGGTGTGACCAGGGGGCGTAGCCCGCTCCATGCGTGACGCGCGCCGGGCTGTGGACGAACACGCCCCAACCGCGTGGGCTCCAGATAAACGGAACGTTCTTGTAGGAGATTTCGGCGTTGACGCCGGTGGCGTCGCGGTTCCAGCTTTCAATTTTCTGACCACGTTTGTTCAACCCACCGAATTTCTCACCCAGTCCGTAGAGTGGTTCTTCGCTCCAGAGCGAGAAGGACAGAAGCCAGCGCTCTTCATCGGCAGCCAGCGGATGTACGCGCAAATCGCCGCGAATGGTGCGGTCGCTGCCCGATTCCAGGACAAGCGTATCGTTCCGGTAACATTCGATGCGTACGGGGTCTTGCCGCAAGGTCAGGCGTAAATGACCTGCCACAACGTGAAAAGCCTCCGCTTCGCTTTCCACCTTCAGGCTGGCATGGCGTGCTGCATCGTTGAGCGCGGCGGGGTCGGTGAGAATGCCGTATTCCGGCACAGGCAAACGTTCACAGCGCAGGCGCAGAAGATTCTCCCCTGGGGCGCTCACTTCCAAAACCCCAAAAGCGGTCTTAAAGCGGGCAATCCCTTCGGCAACTCTCTCAAATTCCAGCCAGTTCAGGCGGGTGAAGCCTGCCTGCAAACGGTAGATTTCCTGGTCGAAGAGCATGGACTAGCGGCCTCCAAAGCCCGTGAGAGCAATGCCCTGGACGAAGTAGCGCTGGGCGAAGATGAACAAGAGCAGCACGGGCGCGACCATCATCGTCCCGGCGGCGAAGACCAGTTCCCAGTTCTGGACGTTGGTATCGTTCAGGGCGCGAATGCCGAGCGCCATCGTCCAGTTGTCCATCGAACGCAGGAAGATGAGCGGCTCGATGAAGGCGTTGTAATGTTGAAGCAGGGCAAAAACAGTAATCGAAGCGATGACCGGCTTGGACAGCGGAATGATGATTTGGGTGAGAATCTGGAAGCGGTTGGCGCCGTCAATCAGGGCGGCTTCTTCCAGTTCAATCGGCAGACCGCGCAGGAACTGATTGACCAGGAAGATGTACACGGCGTTGACGGCGAACCAGTGCGGCACAATCAGCGGGTAGAAGGTGTCTATCCACTTCAGTTCGCGGAAAATCATGAAGCGCGGGATAAGCGTGACAATTTCTGGCAGGAACATGGTGGAAATCATCAGTCCGAAGAAGAGATTTTTGCCCGGCCAGTTCAGGCGGGCGAAACTGTATCCCACCATGACCGAAGAGATAACCGTGCCGAGAACGGCCAGGCCTGTGACGAGGATGGTGTTCCACAGAAAGCGGCCAAATGGCAGAATCTCGAAGATGCGGGCGTAGTTGTTCCACTGCGGGCGTTCCGGAATCCACACGATGGGGTGCGCGAAGACTTCGGTGGACGCCTTGAGCGAAGAGGAGACCATCCAGATTGCCGGGAGCAGAAAGGTGATGAGGAACAACGTGAGAACGATTTGCACCACCGTCAAATGAATTTTTTGTACGGTTTTGTGACGGACAAGAGGCTGAGACATTTCGCTCATGACGCGCTCCTATTCCTCGTAGAACACCCAGCGTTTGGACATGTAGAACTGCGCAATGGTGAAGCCCAGAATGATGACGAAAAACTCCCACGAGAGCGCCGCCGCGTAACCCATGTTGAAATACTCGAAGCCCTGCCGGTAGATGTTCAGCACCGCAAACAGCGTGGCGTTCTCCGGGCCGCCTTGCGTGATGATTTGGGCAGGGATGAAGGTCTGGAAGGAATTGATGATAGCGATGACCATGTTATAAAAAATGAGCGGCGTCATCATGGGGATGGTGATATAACGCAAGCGCTGCCACGCGCCGGCCCCATCCAGGCTGGCGGCTTCGTACAGGCTGACGGGGATGTTTCCCAACCCGGCAATGAAGATGACCATCATACGCCCAATCATCCAAAACGACATGATGATGAAGGCCGGTTTGGCGAGGGCCGGGTCGAACAGCCATTTGAGGGGCGGAATGCCGAACCAACCCAGCACTTCGTTGAGAATGCCGTATTCCGGATGAAAAACGCGCTGCCACACCACTGCGCTGGCGACGATGGGGATGAGAATCGGCATGTAGAAACCGCCGCGATACAGGTCTCGGAAGCGTAACGGTTGGGTGAGCGCAAGCGCCAGCGAAAAGGCCAGCAGGAGTTGTAGAGGCACGGCAAGGACTGTGTAATAGAAACTGTTATACAGACTCAGACGGGAAATCGGGTCTTGTAAAAGTTTGGTAAAGTTTGCCAGGCCGATGAATTTGGGCGGCGAGAGCAAATCCCACTTCTGGAAGGACATCCACAGCGAATAGCCCATCGGATAAGCGTAGAAGGCAAAGAAGCCGATGATGAACGGCGCGGCAAACAGGTAGCCAGCCGTCCAATCGCGCAGGCGGTTGCGGCGGATGGAGGGAACAGAACGGAGAGGCAAGTCCATGCGTACCTCGCAGGGGAAAAAGGACTGGAGAATGGGTCTACATGCTGGCTGGAACTGGCTGGTCTCCTCTGTACGCGCTGGAGACCAGCCAATCACCAGAGCCTATTTCTCTTTAGGCATTGGCCCAATACTCATCGAGCAGGGCTTGCAGGGCCTTGTCCACTTCTGGCAGCACCTGGGCGGCAGTAGCGGAGTTGTTTACCAGTTTGTCGTAGGCCAGCGGTTTAACCACTTCGGCATTCATCTTGCTGCGTGGCACGCCGCCGATGACATCTACCTGAGAGCGCTTGAAGGCCTCGATGAAGGCTTTGGCGTTGGAGAACTGGAACTTCTCCTCCACGGTAGGAATCCAGAAGCTTTCCAGCAAGGCCAGGTTGTTGGGCATGCGTCCGGTAGTCTCGGAGTAGATTTTGTCGCCTTCTTCGGAGGCCATGAAGGAAGCAAAGCCCCAGGCTTCTTCTACCGCGTCGCCCTTGAGCAGCGCCACGCCTTCGGCCCAGCCGCGATGCGGACGGCTTTCGTCCTTCAATTTGGGCATCAGGACGACATCGAACGGAATGCCTTTGCCCTCCTCGCGCAATTTGGGGCTATTCATGGCTGGGAACCACCACGGGCCCTCATATTTCATGGCGCAGTTGCCGGTCTGGAAGGTGTTAGCGCCGCCAGAAGTATCCGCCGGAGAGGGGGCAATCTTCATGGTGTAGATGACATCCTGTGCCATCTTCTGCACGATTTCGACGATTTCCGGCTGATTGAATTGTGCTTTGCGCGGGTCCACCAGCGAATCGAACTCCCGTTTGCCCGTGCCGCGAATCCAACCAATGTCGCGGAACCAGGAGCCGTTGGCCTGCAACCCGAACATCTTTTTCTCCCCGCTGGTGTTGGTCAGCTTCTGGGCAATTTCCATGAATTCTTCAAAGGTCCAGTCATCGGTGGGATAGGGAATGCCGGCGTCATCAAAAGGTTTCCTGGCGTAGAACATCAGCATCGTTGCTACCTGAAGCGGAATCAGGTAAGTGGCGCCCTTGCGAACGGTGGTATCCATGATACCTTTCACATCCTGCGGGTAGAGCGTTTGAAATCCATCGCGCTTGACGAAATCGTCAATTGGAGCCAGTAAGCCCTTATCGGCATACGTCTGCCATTCCCAGCCCTGGAAGGATGAGACATCCGGCGGCGTGCCTCCGGCAATCGAGGTTTGCAATTGCGGGTAGAAGTTGGCGTTTGGTTCGGCCACCGGCGAATATTTGATGGTCACGTGCGGATTGCGCTCCTGGTAAAGTTGCACCAGCTTTTCCCAGGCCGGCAGGTCGGCGTTATCCCCCCAGGCCTGAAAGTCGAGCGTGACCGGCTTCTTAGGCGGGACAGCAGTGGGAGGGACCTCGGTCGGTTTGACTTCGGGCGCCTTGGTAGCCGGCGGAGCGGCGGGGGCCTGCGTGGGAGTGGCTGGTGGAGTGCAGCCTGCAACAATCGCAGATGCCGCGCCGAGGGCGCCCACCTTCAGGAAATCTCGCCGTGAAAGTTTGTTTGCCATAATCTTTTCCTCCATAGAACGTGAAACAGGGTCGAAACGCACAGTTCTCCCAAAATGGAGGGAGAGGGAGGGAATGGAAAATGTGCCTGCCGAAACCACCTCCTTCAATAGGTAAGTGAGTCGTTGTGGCGCAAATTTCCGATTTGCGTGGACAAGTCGAAGACTTGTCCCACCGTGACAATTTGCGCGGAGACAAGCGGTTATAAGAGCGCCAACACCGGCAACGAACTCAGGCGGGCAAACGCCTGCAACTCCGCAACATAATCACCATACACGAGCGAGATGTGATGTTCCAGGCCTTCCTGCATGAGCGTATCGAAGAATCGGCGGGTAGGGGTTTCCAGCCGCAAGCGGCCCGAAGTGCCGGAGAACGGCGCGGGGGCATCGAGCATTTCGCCGCGCCCTACCACCAGGCGTAACTGACCATCGTGTCGGTTCAGGCGGGCAATCGTCACCACGCCCGGCTTGAGCGGGAACTCCATCACCAGCGGCACCTTCCGGTTGGAGTGAATCGTTCCATGTGGCTGGTAGTTGGGGTTTGCCATCGAGAGCGGGGCCAGCCCACAGTGCCAGAGCGAGATGAAATCCTGCTCGAAGTCCATCGCCACGATGTCGGTGCCGAAAGAGGGTTCGCCCGCCAACCAGTGAAGCATCAACTGCGTCACCGTTCCGTTGGCGTCGGCTTCGCAGCTGCATGGAATCGGGTTGTGCTGTCCCAGACCATCGCTCAGCATGGACATTGCGCCGCAGGCCGAACACCCCAGGTCGGTGAAGAATTCAGGCCAACAGCGCACCGCCAGGCCGTCTACGCGCTTTTCTTGCGCCACTTCGCGCAAAGAGAGATACACGCTCAGCGTGCCATTGAGTGGTGTCTGGTCGAGTTCGTGCAAATTATCGAGCCGCTGGTCCAACACCTGGCGCACGGCAGATACCTGTTCAGGCGCAGCGGCGCGCGACCTGGCGAAGACCTGTGCCAACGGCACACGCTCGACCTGAATGCCGAGAACCTGTCCTAACTGCGCTTCGTCCAGGTGACAGGAATCCATCCCGGCCGGATGTTCACCCACTACCCCCAGGCGGGCTTCCTTCAACCGGCGGCGTAACATTCCAGCGGCAGCAAGCGCCTTGACCTGTTTCAATACCGTCGGGTCTTCTGGCGCGGCATAAGCATATTCGTACTTCACTCCACGTTGACTCAGAGCATGCCCTGCAAGGTTAATGCCACACAGCGAGTTCAACCGCAAACGTCCGCCAGTGGGCGCTTCGGGAACAGCCCATAGAAAGACCGGCGGTGTCAGTCCGCGCGCTTTCAGGCCTTCAACCAGCCCGACGGCAAGCGTACTATCGGCAAACGTCGCCTGAAAGACCAGCAGCAGGTCAATCTCTTGCCTTTCCAGGCTAGCAAGGTAAGCCTGCGTGCCGTTCAGGTCGGCAATCAGCGAATCGGGAAGAAGCAGGTCCGACCCCGCGCGTTGGAGTTGCGCAATGGCGGCCTGGGTTACTTCCTGTGCCAGTGGCACATCGAAGGTCGGGCGGGCAAGAGGGGCAAAGGCGATTTTGGACATGGGATTTTTGGATTGTAGATTGTAGATTGTTGGAGTTACCTGGTTGCGTATCCCTCCAGGCTTAAGGGAGAGGTGGGGGCGATTACTGCCTGGATGGAGCCAGATTGTTGATAGAAAAAAGCCAGCAAGGCCACTGCTGCTGCGCCAGTCACTCCGGCTCGCCAGCCAAAACGAGTCGTTTCGAGCCGCACTTTTTCGCCCAACCCGGCAAAGGCTGTTTGTCTGAGCGTGCGGCGCGTCACGGGCAAGAACAAATCCTGGCCTTGCGCGAACATACCACCTAAAACGATAAGCTCCGGGTTAAAGATATTCACCAGATTTGCCAGCGCAATGCCAAGCGAGTGCGCGGCACGCTCCACAATCATCAGC
>JANWWK010000047.1 GCA_025056175.1 Anaerolineales bacterium | reverse complement strand
AGCCGGTGATTGAAGTTCACCTGTCCAACGTCTATGCACGTGAGGAATTCCGCTATCGGTCCCTGTTGGCGCCGGTCTGCAAAGGTAAGATCGTCGGCCTGGGATGGAAATCCTATGCCTTGGCCTTGCGAGCACTGGCCGAGGGGGAAGAGTGAGCTTTTTGTAGATACCCTGCCCGGCGGCCACCGGATTCGAGTTGAGACCATGGGTGGAGGGTCGTCAGGGGGTGGTGGGCGTGTTTGGCGAGCGCGGTCGGACAACTCGTACGAGTTGTCGGACAGGTCATAAAAACGTACGGATGAGGGCGGCCCAGGGTTCGGGCAGGTCGGAGAGGTCCACCTGCGTATCGCCGCTCATCAGGCGCTGGAGGGTACGCCCCAGGGCGCGCAGTTCGGCGGGGATGGCGGGGTCACCCGCCATTTGGCCGAGGGCCTGGTAGATCTGCTGGGCTTCGGGGCGCCGCTCGCGGGCGGCGGTCAAGGCGAGCGAGATGAGCTGTTGTTTGAACAGCGTTTTGGGGAATGACCAGATGAAAAGGGAAAGTCTCAGGAGCAGGTATCGGCAGGTGGTGGCTCGTATTTGGCGAGCAGGGCCTGGAATTCGGGCAGGTCGCGGAGGGGGGCAAGGAGGTCATCGGTTTGGGCTTCTATCCTACAGGACAAATTTGCAAAGGAAAGCTCCAGCTCGGCGAGCGCCCCCTGCATGTCCCCAGAGAGCACCAAAGCAGCGGCGCGGCTGTAATGGTCGCCTTCGTCTTTGCATTCGAGCGAGAGGGCTTTTTCCAAATCGGCGCGAGCGGAATGTTCGTCGCCAATCGCAAGATAGGCCGAGGCGCGGTGGACATAGGTGGCAATACCTGGTTTTTCATCCTTGAGCGTAGCGGTGAAATCAGCGATGGCTTCAGCATATCGGCCGAGCAGACGGTAGGTCTCAGCGCGGCTGTAGTAATAGGCATATTCTTCCGGCTTGAGCGCAATTGCACGGTTGATGTCCTCCAGCGCCTGGTCGAAGTTTTTCAAATAGCGATGTGTGATACCGCGTTGTCGAATCGCCCAGGCGTCCTTCTCATCCAACGCAATGGCGCGGTCGAAGTCCTGCAGCGCCTGCTCGTAGCGGCCCAGCCGACGATAGGTCTCGCCCCGGCTGGCAATCGCCCAGTCCATGTTTTCATCCAGTGCGATGGCGCGGTCGAAGTCCCCCAGCGCCTGCTCGTAGCGACCCAGCAGAAGGTGGGTCGTGGCCCGGCGGGCAATCGCCCAGGCGTCCTTCTCGTCCAGTTCAATCGCGCGGTTGAAGTCCTGCAGCGCCTGCTCGTGCCTGTCGAGCCAGTAATATGCATCCCCGCGGCGGCAAAGGAGCGCCCATTCGGCAGAGGGGTCGAGATGATTTGCACGTTCCAGCGCATTGAGAATTGAGACAACCTTCGAGTAATCATCCTGGTCATAGGCAGTCCACAAGGCCTCCAGGCGGGTCAGTTCGTCTTCCAGGCCGTTCAGGCGGCTGTCGTAGGCCGCCTGACGGGCCACGCGCAGCAGTTCGTCGGCAAAACGCCATTGATAGAAAAAGGCGGGCAGGAAGGCATTCCGCAGGCAGGCCGGGGCGGATTCAGGGGCGGCACACAGGCGGTGATACAGCCGCTCCAGTTCCAGCCGCCGCCATCGTTCGCTCTTGCAGGCTTCTCCCTTCTCCAGACCGGTTTGCGCCTGCAGGCCGGCAAAATAATCGGCCAGAGCGGCATGGCAGGCGGCCGCCTCTTGCGGGGCGCTGTGATACTGATAGCGCACCATCAGCATCCGCACCTTGTCGTGGTAAAACCAGCCCCGCTCCTGCATAGAACGGATGTAACTTTGCGCCGTGAGCCAGTGGAAGAGGGGAACGCCCGCCTCACCCAGCAAAACTTTGAGGATATCCTGATGGAATTGCCGCGGAATGGCCGCCAGCAGGGCGGCGCGGCGCTTGTCCTCTTCCGGCGTCCATTGCAGGAAGCGTTGGACGGCGTCCCGGCTGATGTCGGGGAGCGGCTGGCCGGGTTGGGGGTTGGTGGCGGCGAGCAATTCGACCAGCACCGGCAGGCCGCCGGTATCCTCGTGGATTTGCCGCACCAGGCCGGCGTCGGTGATGCCTCGATTGCTCAGATAGGTTGCGGTTTCCTCGGGCGTGAACGGCTCCAGGCGGATGTGGGTCATCAGGCCGGCCAGTTCGGTCCAGTGCTGTTCCAGCGGGTCGCGCCCGCTCAGGATGAACGAGACTCCCAGCTCCAGGTCGCCGTATTCGAATTTGAAGAGCGCCATCAGCCACTCGGAGAGCGTAGCCGCAGTGCGCTCGAAGACGTCCAACATGACGATCAGGCGTTTCTTGCCCGCCGCCTGGTTGAGCAGCTCCACAAAGAGCGGCGTCAGGATTTTCTCCGGCTGGCGCACCAGTTCGACCTCGTCCTTGTTGCCCCAACGGTTGAGGGCATAGTGGGCCAGTTCGGCCAGCGCCTCCCCGACGGCCTTCTCGTCCACGTATTCCAGGGCCACGCCGACGCCCGGCGTGCGGCGCAAGCTCTTGATGGTGAAATCGGTCAAGCCGCGCGTGACCGCGTCCACCATGCCGCGCGGGGCGCTGGGGTCGCTCTCGATTTGCTGCAGCGCCTGGCGGTATTTCCGGTAGCGCTCGTCGAACTCCCGTGATTGAATGCCCACCCTGGCCAATTGCTCGGCAACCGCTCCCATGACATCTACCGGCGTGTAGTAGCGGTCATCGCACAAAACCACATGGGCATTGATGGGAGTTTCTTCCGCCAGCCGGGCATAGCGTTCCAGCAAGGTGCTTTTGCCTACCCCGCCTTCGCCGGTGACGGCTAGAATCATCCAGGCGGGTTCGGAACTGGCGAAATTTTCCGTAAACACCTTCAACTGTTCGGCGCGCCCGACGAAGTTCTCTTCGCGGCGCTTTCGGGCGAGGTTCATCCAACTTCCAGGAGACATGGGCAAACTCTCAGGTCATCAGTTTCAAACCTATGGCGTTCCCCAGGGTGGGGTGGGGAGGGTTTGGTATCAGTATAGAGCAAAGGAAGAAGAGAGTCAACAAAATCGGTTTAGCCCGACCAGGCTGCGTACTGTTCACCGGTCACTGGCAGCAGGGGAGGGGGGATTCAGTCAACAACAGGAAGCAATAGAAATCATCACCAGTCGCTCCCTGTCTACGGCTCACTGGTCACTGTTCACTGACCACTGTTCACCGAAAAGGGGGTTGCTTTTGGCGCCAAAGCCGTTATAATCAGTTTATGCTTTACTTAAGTATCATTAATAAAAACATAAAGAACGCTCTCGACGGTGAAACAACTTCGTCAGGCGGTTTTACAACCGGTCTGCTGGCGTCCGGTTTGTGCTACACGCCGTCTATTGACAGCGAGATGACCCCAACGCGCCATCTGCCCCGCCAGACCGGTTTTCCAGCAGGTCTAATTTACGCTAAAACGTTCCAGGACGCCGGACAGGCGCGCAAAACCTGATGCTACACGAAATTGTCTGACAAATTTGCTGCTTTCTGCCAAAGGCAGCCACCAGGAGAAAGCATGAACGAAACCATCACCATTCAAACCGCCATCCAGAAGTATCTGGAGATGATTGAAACGGCGCGCAGCAAGAATACATACGATACGTATCGCTACGCCATGCAGGCGTTTGTCAACCTGCTGGCCGATAATAAGATGGACGCGGCACAGACGCCGGTCAGCGCACTGCGCGAGGACGCGGTCGGCTGGTTTGCGGCCTGGCTGAAGGGTCACGCCCCGGCCACCGAGCAGCTTTATCTGCAAGCCGCCATGGGCTTCTATAAGTTCCTCGCAGCAGAAAAACTGGCCTCCCCCACCCTGCCGCGTCTTGAGCAGTTAATCAGAATGCGCGCGCGCAAGACGGGTCAGCGTTTGCCGCAGTTTCCGCGCGAGGACATCGAGCGGGTGCTGACCTATGTTTCGGCCTCCCCTGCCCCTCTCCCGTCGCCTGGCGAGGGCAGACAGGGAGAGGCAGAAGCAGAGCAGTTACGCTGGCTGCGCGACCGGGCGTTTTTGCTTACACTGGCCGATACGGGGCTGCGCGTCCATGAAGCCTGCAAACTGCGGCGCGGCGATATAGACTGGAATGAGGGCCGTGCCATTCTCATCGGCAAAGGGGATAAGCAAGACGTGGTGCGCTTTTCCAGCCGCAGTCTGCGCGCCCTGAAGGAGTATCTCTCCGCCCGCGCCGCGCTGGATGGCGCCAGCGGACGCCCCCTCCCCTCCCTGCCACTCTTTGCTCGGCACGATAAGGGGGCGGGCAAAAAGGTCAAGCCAGTCACGACTGCCACCGGCAGAAACATTGTCGAGGAACGGGTGCGCCAGGCGTTGGGAGAGGATGCGGTTGGCAGAATCACGCCGCATTCGTTCCGGCACTATTTCGTGACGACCGTCCTGCGCGCTTCGGGCAACCTGAAGCTGGCGCAAGCCCTGGCGCGTCATGCCAGCATCGCCGTCACCCAGCGCTATGCACACCTGAGCGATGACGAGTTAGACCGCGGATACCACGAAATTTTTGAGCGCGCTAGCCCAACAACCGCTGATTGATTTCCTGCACTTCGGTCTGGTAGCGCAGCAGGTCATCGCGCAACCGGGCGGTGTCATCACCATAGCGCAAACGGCGCGCCAGAAAGGCAAACTCTTCGCTTTCGTAGGGCGGCACGGTCACATCTCTGGCGCTGCCGCGCACCACACGGAGTGAATCGATTAGCCAGCGCAGGAAGGTGTGCGCTTTACGCAGCGTGGTGTAATCGGCTTCGGAGAGAATACCGGCCTGATGCAGAGCGGTCATGGCCTCGCGCAGGTTGGTCACGCGCAGGGCCGGGTTCGTGCCGCCGTGGTTGATTTGTAAGCCCTGAATCAGATATTCCACATCTACCAGCCCGCCCGGGCTGAATTTGGCGTTGAATGTGCCGCCGGTCACCAGGTGACGAATCTGTCGTTCGCGCATGGCGCGCATCGCGGTCACATCGAAGGGGCCGCCGTGGTAAACATAGTCGTCGCGCAGACGGCAGAGTTCCGCGCCCAGGGCCAGGTCACCGGCGATGGGACGCAGTTTGACCAGTGCCTGGCGCTCGTAAGCCCAGGCGGGGCCTTCGGGGGCGTAATAGCGGCGAAAGGCTTCGAGCGAAACGGCCATGCTGCCGGCTTTTCCATACGGACGCAACTGCAAATCAATCTGGAAGATGCCCTCCTGGCGGGCATGAACAGCAGAAACAACGGCCTGAACAAGTTTCTCAAAATAGTCCCCCGTCTCGGTCACTTCCGGGCCGGCGGTGTGTCCGTTACCGCCATAGACGAACATCAACTCGATGTCGGAGGCAAATCCCAGTTCCCGCCCGCCACATTTGCCCAGCGCCAGCACCACGAGCGGACAGCGGGAGCCATCCTCGCGCAGCGGCGTGCCGTATCGGGCTTCGAGTTCAACCTGACAGCGTTCGAGCGCAGCCGCAATGACCGTTTCGGCCAGGTCGGTGAGTTCGGCGGCGAAGTCCCAAAATTCAGCCGTCAGGCCAAGAATGTGGCGCATATCAATCCGAAAGAGTTCGCGGTCTTTGAAAGCGTTGAGGGCCTCGCGCCAGTTGGGGTACTCGCTTTCCCCCAGCGCGCAGGTTTCGATGGCAAGCGCGAGTTCGGCCTCCAGGTCGGCGCGGGGTTTGGCGGCCGCCAACGCTTCCACATCACGCACAACCGGGAACAGATTGGCGTATTGCATGCGCAGGAAATCATCCCACAGGAAATCACTGACCCCCAGCACACGCGCCAGCGCTTTCAGAACGTCAGAGCGCTCCAGCGAGGCAATTTCATCCGGCCAGTCGGGACGCTGAAAGAGCTGGTAGAGAAACTCGCGGAAGTGCAGCAACGCGGCTTCGGGATTGGGTGAGTGCGGCAGCAGGTGGGTAAAGTGTTTGATGAGGACGATGGCGGCGCGCAGTTCGCGCTGTTTTTGGGGTGATTCGATTTTGCGCCCCTCCGCATCGGTGACGTACAGCACGTCTTTGACGCGGTTGCCTACCGTGCGAACGACAACGCGGGCAATGTTCGTGCGCGTAAACGCGAGCGCGTTCGTGAATTCGTACAGGAAACCGACCGTATCGGGCGCTTCGATGCGCAGGACGGTGTAACGGGGGGAGGCGGCGTTGTCAATTTCGATGTCAATTGGCAGCAACGGAGAGACTTTGCCCGGAGAAGGCTGAAAGGCCGCCCCTACCCGCTTGGCAAGTGCGCCGCGCGCTTCGCGGCGCTGTCCGGCGCGCAGTTTGGAGAGCAGGTCGTGCAACTCCAGGGTGTAGCGGTCCCAAATATCCGGGCCGTGTGGTTCAAGAAAAACCGATTGGACAGTAAAAACATCCACAATTTTAGGACGGGATGATTCGGGCGCCGCCGAGGGGCGAAAACGGCGCAACAGACGGCGGCCCAAACCGGCAGCCGGGGGCCCGGGCGTGAAGGCCGGCGAGGCGCTTTGCTCCGGCTCGTAGGTGAAGACGTCGCCCTCGAGAATATCGAATCCATGCACAAACAACAGTCCGCAGATGATGGAAAGTTCACCGGGGAAGTCGTAGCCAACGATGGTGACGCGCCAGGTAGTTTCATCGAGCGGAACGGCTTCAACCACCGCCGGAAGGTCTTCGTTCAACTTCTGAGCCAGGACGGCATGACGCTGAATTTCGGCAGGGGAGAAGGTTTCTCCATAGGAGGCATCCATGCGCGCAAGGTGTTGACGGACGAGGGGCGAGGGTTCTTCGGTCATCGGTTCACTCCCAATGTGGCGCAGATAAACAGCGCGGATAGCCTGACAGTGTTCTTGATACCGCTGCAGGAAGGTTTCACCATTCGGGAATCCCAGCCGGCGGGCCAATAAATTGATGGCACGAGAATCGGAAGGCAGGGTATAGGTTTGCCGGTAATCCATCATTTGCAGGTAATGTTCGATGGTACGCAGAAAGATGTAGCCATCGGTCAGGATACGGGTATCGGCAGGAGAAAGCAGGCCGGCGGCGCGCAAACGCGGCAGGGCTTTGAGGGTGGCGCGGGTGCGGATGTGCGGAAATTTTCCCACATACGCCAGTTGTAGATATTGCACCACGAATTCCACATCGCGGATGGAGCCGGCTCCCAACTTGACCTCGCCCCAGGTGCGGCCTTTTTGCCGCAGGAACTCTTCGGTGCGCTGTTTCATGGCGAAGACTTCGGCACGTATCTGCTCAGGGGCAAAGCCGAACACGTGCGGATGGATGGCTTCGCGGAATTGTTCGCCCAGCGCCAGGTCTCCAGCAATTGGACGCACTTTGAGCAAGGCTTGTTTTTCCCAGGCACGGGCATCGCGTTCCAGGTATTTCAGGTATCCGGCCAGGGTAGGGACGAGCGGGCCATCTTTGCCCCACGGGCGCAGGCGCATATCTACACGGTACAGAAAGCCTTGCGAGGTAGTGGCCGAAAGGATTTCGATGAGTTTTTGCCCCAACGGCAGGTAATCGGTGGAGTCATCCCGCGCCAGAAAGAGCAGGTCAATATCCGAGGAGTAGTTCAATTCGCGCCCGCCCAGTTTTCCCATCGCCAGAACACAAAATCCATGCGCCGCAATGCCCGTCTGTTTACAGGCCAGGTTGAGCGCAACGCGAATGAGCGCAATCGCCAGACGAGAAAGCTGCGAGATGACCGCACGCAGGTCGTACAGGTCGAGGAAATCACTTGCGCCGATGCGGAGCAGCTCGGATTGCTGGTAGAGACGCAGCAGGTCGGCAGCCGATGGCGAAACAGCGCCTGGAAGAGATGACCGCAGCAGGGTTTCAGCTTCCGATTGGATTTGTTCGATGCTCTTACGGCGGGTGAGTTCCTGGCGGTCGAGCAAGAGGGAGAGCGCGCGCGGGTTCCGCAGCAGGATTTCGGTCAGAAACTGGCTGGCCGAGAAAAGCGTAACCAGGATTTCGATGACACGCGGATTTTGTTCCAGCAGGGCGAACAGCCCGGGTCCGTAGTTCTCCGAGAAGCGTTCCAGATTGACCAGCGAACGGTCTGGGTCGGCTGCAGAGGCAAGGGCGTTGTGCAGCACAGGGGTTACCGCCGGAAAACGAGGATGCCGCGCCGCAAGGCGTTTCAGGGCGGCTTCGGCAGCGTGGGGGTCGGCAAAGGGAATAGATTGCACGTTTTCGAGCATAGCCGGATTATACTTCTGGAGTGCCGCCTTCAGGCTGACCGCATAAGCGGAAACCTGGGGTGAGAACCCATTTCATAATAAAGAGGAGAAACATGCAGACGATTTTTCTCGATGGCAGCAGTTTGACGTTTGACCACGTTCAGGCCGTAGCGTATGGCGCAGCCGGTTCGCCATCTCTGGCATTGGGAAAAGAAGCCGCCAGACGGGTGGAACGCGCCGCGGAGGCCGTGCAAACGCTTCTTCGGCGCGGCACAGTGGCGTATGGTATTACGACCGGCTTCGGGGCGTTCAAAGACCGCATCATCCCGCCGGAGCAGGTGGAGCAGTTGCAGCGCAACATCCTGGTCAGCCACGCGGTGGGGGTCGGCGCGCCGTTCGATATACCCACCACGCGCGCGCTCATGTTGATTCGCGCCAACACGCTGGCACGTGGACACTCGGGCGTGCGGCTTTCTACGCTGGAACTCTTGCTGGAGATGCTCAATCGCGGGGTGCATCCGGTCATTCCCCAAAAAGGGTCGCTGGGTGCAAGCGGCGATTTGGCGCCCCTGGCGCACATGGCACTGCCGCTCATCGGCGAGGGATGGGCTGAATATCAGGGAGAAATTTTGCCCGGCGCGGAAGCCATGCGGCGGGCCGGGTTGGAGACGGTGAAACTGGCCGCCAAAGAGGGGTTGGCACTGACCAATGGCACGGCGGCCATGACCGCGCTGGGCGTTTTGCAAACGCTTCGTGCCGAGCGATACAGTCAAACGGCTGACATCGCCGGCTGTCTCAGCCTGGAAGCCTTGAACGGCACCGACCTGGCGTTTGATGCGCGCATTCACGCCCTGCGCCCCTATCCGCGTCAACAAGAATGCGCCGCTTATTTGCGGCATTTGCTTGAAGGCAGTGAGTTTACCCGCGAGCATTCTTCGTTGAACGTCCAGGATGCGTACACGCTGCGTTGTATTCCGCAAGTGCATGGCGCTGTGCGTGATGCGGTTGCGTATGCGCGCTGGATTTTTGAGATTGAGTTGAACGCGGTGACGGATAATCCGCTGATTTTCGTGGAAGAAGTCCAGGGGGAAGAGAATATCACCGTGCTTTCTGGCGGCAATTTTCACGGTGAGCCGCTGGCGATTGCGATGGACTATCTGGCCTTTGCAGTGGCCGAGTTGGGGAATATCTCAGAGCGGCGTATCATGCGCCTGACGGATGAATGTTCCAATACACACGTCCTGCCTGCTTTTCTGACACGCGCCGGTGGCTTGAACTCCGGTTTCATGATTTTACAGTACACTGCCGCCGCATTGGCAACCGAAAACAAGGTGCTTTCGCATCCGGCCAGTGTAGATACCATCCCCACCTCGGCGAACGTCGAAGACCATGTGAGTATGGGCATGACCGCAGCGCTTAAACTGCGCGACGTGCTGGATAACGTGGAGCGGATTCTTGCTATCGAGTTGATGTCTGCAGCGCAGGGCATTGACTTCCGCAAGCAAGCCATTGGCGCAGAAAAGCGCCTGGGGCGCGGTACGCGCGGTGTGTATGCGCTCCTGCGAGAGCAAGTCCCCTTTATTGAGACGGATACGATGATGGCCGGATATGTGGAACAGGTACGTCAGCTGGTCGCGCAGGGAAAAGTGGTCGAGGCTGCCAATCAGCGCAGTTTCAGGGCATGATACACATCGAAGAAAAACAAGAAGCCCCCCTGAACGATGATTCCCCAGCCGCCGCCGCGCCAGAACAAGTCAGTGCTGCCAAGCGTGAGCCAGAGCGTCAGGCCGCCTGCCACATACAAAACGTCCAGGCCGGCGTTGAGCCACAAAATGCGCGCCAGTTGGGTGCGTTCGCGCGGTTGAGCGGCCAGCCGTTCTTCTGGCGTCCATTGAGACCACCGTCTTTGCGTCCCAATGGCGCCAAAGACCGCAATCGCCAGGTCAATCAGTCCCCAGGCCACAAATTGAACGCCGATGCCACGCCAGAGCGCATCCCCCCAGAACATGCCTGCCCCCGCAAGAATGCTGAACAGCGACCAGGCCATCAGCCGGCGCGTGATGGTTTGTTGAAACGTCCAGATATCGAGGGAAGAAGCGGAATTCATCGTCAGAACAGGGGAATGCGTGCGCCGTTGACCCGCGCCGCCTGTTCACTGCACAGATAGAGCATGGCGGCGGTCAGCTCTTCGGGAGAGGTGCCCCTGCCAGCGCCTTCCACGTCAATCGCGCGCACTTGCAAAATGTTCGCCGTCACGCCGGTATCGCGGAGTTCTTGCGCCAGAGCAAGTATTAAGGCTTCCTGAGCGGCTTTGCCCATCGAATAGGCGCTCATTCTGGCTACAGGGGCCACAGCCAGCGGCGAGGAGACGACAATCACCCGTCCCCACCCGTTGCGCACCATACCGGGTGTGAAGGCGCGGGTGATGTGGAACGTCGTCCAGGCATGTTGTTCGAGCATGGTTTGCAGGTCGGCGGAAGGCGTTTCGGAGAAGGGCGTCCCGCCCGTCCATCCGCCCACCAGGTGAAGAAGAATATCGGCGCGGCCAAAGCGCGTATGCACGAAGCGTGCAGCAGCCTCGGCTTCTTCGATGCGGCGCAAGTCGGCGGTGCAGGTCACAAACCGCGCAGCAGGCAGGTTCAAATCGGCAGAAAGGGCGTTGAGCCTGGCCGGGTCGTGGCTGATGAGAGCCAGCAAAGCGCCCTGTGCTGAAAATGCACGCGCTGCCGCGCGGCCAGTTGCGCCGGTTGCGCCAGTGATGACCACTACTCGCTCACTCATGCAGGGCCTCGATTTGCGACGGTGTCATGCCCTTGACAATCGGCCGGTCATCCTGTTCCTGAAGATGTACTTTGCCTTTGAAGTCTTTCAAATCCAGCATGTGGCCAGATTTTTCGGCTTTGGTACGCAGATAGAACTCGTTGTGCGGGTTAGGAGGTAGGACGTGTGGAATGCGTCCACTCACGCGCACGCCATAGCGTTTCAGGTCTTCAATTTTGCGCGGGTTGTTGGTCATCAAGCGGATAGACTGCACTTTAAGCGACATGAGCATGTGCGCGGCGACTTCGTAATCGCGTTCATCATCCCGAAAACCAAGCGCCAGGTTGGCTTCTACGGTATCCAACCCGGCATCCTGCAAAGCGTAAGCGCGGATTTTGTTCGCCAGGCCAATGCCGCGCCCTTCCTGACGGAGATACAGAACGATTCCTTTGTCCATCTTGCCAATTGCCGTCAGAGCGGCCTCCAGCTGGTCGCGGCAATCACAGCGCAGTGAGCCAAGCGCGTCGCCCGTCAGGCATTCCGAATGCAGGCGGACGGGGATGTCTTCGCCATCGGTCACGTCGCCGCGCACAATGGCGATGTGGTCTTTGCCATCTTTATCGTTAGAAAACGCCACAATCTGAAAATCGCCAAAGCGGGTAGGCAATTCAGCAATTGAAACAATTTTGACGCAAATCCCTGCCGGGCCGCAGCCATCGCAGCAGTGGTTTTCATTTTCACGCAGTAAATCCTGTACGGGGAGTTGAATGAGCGACATTGTATTCTCCTGAGGAACGGGACAAAGCGTCCTGAAACCGATACATGAGCAAAACCCCGCCGCTTTCATCGAAGACGCACGCTTCGGCCAGGGTAAGCTTTCGCGCTGCCGCTTCAGGCCAGCCCTCGCCATCTACCAGTGTGGGGGCCGTTGCGCCGCCGAACAATTTGGGGGCGATGTAAATCCGCAACTCATCGGCCAGCCCTAACCGCAGGAATTCCGCAATCAGAGTTGCTCCGCCCTCGACCATGAGCGTTTGTATGCCAAGCACGGTCAACGTTTTAAGCGACTGGGCTAAGTCTACCCGTTTTTCTCCAATTCGATAGACTTCCACGCCCTGCTCTAGCAAAACGTTAACCTGCTCTGCACTGCTTTGCTCAGTGGTAAAAATGATTTTTCGCGCCGGGCCGGCGCTCAGAAAGCCTCCCGCCGGGTCGAGGCCCTGTGCTTTGGAGAGAATGCCCACTTTGGCGGGATTGGGTGGCAGGTTCTTTGCCAGGCGCATAGCTTCGAGTTCCGGGAGTTTCACCGTCAGTTTTGGGTTCTCGCGCAGCAAAGTATTGCCACCCACCATCACGGCATCTACTTGCGCGCGCAGTTCCAACACGCGCCGCTTGTCTTCTGGCGACGAAATCGAAGCCCCTTTGCGCTCCACTGTGTCTATTTTGCCGTCCACGCTCATGGCGGTGTTGATAATAACATACGGTCTATCTGGCATTTCAATTTTCCTATCGGTTGATTATAGTTTTGACGCTATGAGATTCAAGCAGAAAAAGTGCAAGAAATTCATAAGAATTTTTAAGCGCCCAGACCAGATGAGTAAGTTATACTGATACATATCCCTCACACATTTACAAAGCAGGTAGAGAGAGATGAACTCCTTCCGTCTCCGTCCCGAAGCTGGGATTGCGCTCGCTTATCTGGCATTTGGCGCACTGTGGATTCTGTTCTCCGACCAGATTGTAGCGAGTCTCGCGCTCTCGACCGCTACAATCATGCAGTTGCAAACTTATAAGGGCTGGTTGTTCGTCTCCGCCAGCGCGCTGCTGATATTTGGCCTGCTGCGCCATGCGTTTTCTCAGGAACGATTGGCGCAAGAGAGGCTTTTAAGCAAACAGGCGCAACTGGCAGGCGAGATAGCCGAGCGCCTGCACGCAGAGGAGCTGCTGCGACGGGTATCCCTGCGGCTGGCCGAAGCGCAGGAAAGCGAGCGTCTGGCGCTCTCGAAAGAACTGCACGACCAGGTTGGGCAAAGCCTGACAGCGTTGGGAATCAACCTTAACCTGATTCAGGCCGAAATAGGACCGTCCATCTCTCCATCTCTGCGCGCACACTTCAGTTCAGCTTCTGAGCTGCTCCAGGAGATTACGGATAAAATCCGCGACATTATGGGGGAACTCCACCCGCCCGTTTTGCAAAATTATGGCCTGGCAGCGGCATTGCGCTGGCTGGCTGAGCGAATCCAGCGGCAAACCGGACTACAGGTCGAAGTGCAGGGAGAAATTATCGAACCGCGTTTGCCAATGGTAACAGCCATTTCGTTGTTTCGGATTGCGCGCGAGGCGTTGAATAACGTCATCAAGCATGCGCAGGCCAGCCGCGCCTGGGTCAGGGTGGAGGCCACGCCAGAACAGGTTATCCTGTGCATCCAGGATGACGGACAGGGCTTTGACCCTGCAATAACGCAAAACAACCAAAACAGTCAGTGGGGGTTGGCAACCATGCGTGAGCGCGTGGAACTGCTTCATGGTAGCATGAAAATCGAAAGTGCGCCTGGAGAAGGGACGACAATCATCGTTCGCGTACCGAGGGCGTTATGACGATTCGCATTTTGCTGGCAGATGACCACACGATTGTGCGCGATGGATTGCGCGCACTGCTGGAAACCCAGCCTGGCTTCCAGGTAGTGGCAGGCGTTTCCAACGGACGCGAGGCCGTGCAGGCCGCCTGCCAGCTCAAGCCGGATGTGGTGGTGATGGATATTGCCATGCCCGAGCTAAACGGTCTGGAGGCTGCCGGGCAAATCCAGCGCGCCTGCCCTCACATCAAAATCATCATCCTTTCGATACACGCCACCAGCGAACACATCTATCAGGCGCTGCGCGCCGGCGCAATGGGATACCTGCTCAAAGAATCAGCGGGGAACGAGCTGGTAGAAGCGGTGCGAACAGTGGCTGCCGGAAAGCGCTACCTGGCGCAACGCATTTCAGACACAGTTTTGGAAGAATATTTGCGCCAGCGCGCCGAAGCGCACCAACCCTCACCGCTCGAAAGCCTGAGCGCGCGCGAACGCGAAGTGCTGCAACTGGTTGCTGAAGGGTTATCCTCCGCACAGATTGCAGAACGCCTTTCGCTCTCTCCACGCACGGTAGAGACGTATCGCGCGCGACTGATGAACAAGCTTAACCTGCATGACCTGCCTGCCGTCATTCGCTTCGCCATCGAACACGGATTAACCGCGCCGAAATAAGCAAAAAAACGTAACGGCACTACAAAATCTATCGTACTCTCCCCGACACATTTGCAACCAGGAACATGCTTTAATCAGCGTGAGAGAAAAGTTCGCCTCACGCGCATTCACACTTTTCGGGAGAACTTCATGAAACTAACCCATTGTCTGATTGTTGAAGACCACGAGCCGCTGCGTCTATTGTTAAGCAACTGGCTGGAAGCAATTTTCCCCGCCGTTCAGTTTTTGAATGCCTCCAGCGGCGAGGCCGCGCTCGAAATAGTAAAACGCTACCAACCCCAGGTGATTGTGATGGATGTTGGCCTGCCCGGCATGAATGGAATCGAAACAACGCGAAAAATCAAGCAAGATTTTCCGAACACGTTCGTTATCATTCACACCATTCACGATGAACAGCCCTTTCACATGGATGCGCTCCACGCCGGCGCTGACGCCTTCGTCATCAAGAACCGCACCACCACCGACCTGGTACCGATTTTGATGCAGGCGATTACAACGCCCCATCAATAATTCAGGTGTTAAAGACAGACCTTATGAGAAACGATATTGTCCTTCTTCAGGCTGCGCTCGACGCCCTGACATCTCAAATTGCCATCCTCGATGAACACGGTGTCATCCTTAGGGTCAACCACGCCTGGCGTGAATTTGCCCGCATCAGGGGAATTGCACTGGAGAAGCTTTCGGAAGGTGCAAATTATCTGAAATTCTGCGATTCCGCCGGAGGAAATCATGCCAATCTCGCCCGCCAAACGGCTGCTGCTATTCGGGCCATCCTGCGTGGAGAAGAAAACCGCATCGCTTTTGAGTATCTATGCCAGTCATCGGGTGATGAGCGTTGGCTTTATTGCCAAATTATCGCCTTTGAAGCACAGGGCGCGCGCCGGGTGCTGATACAACACCAAATTGAAAATATCAGCGAACGCAAGCGCTCCGAACTCGCACTGCTCGAAAGCGAAGAGCGTTACCGGCTCCTTTACGAGAACAACCCTCTGCCGATGTGGATTTACGACCTGGAAACGTTGCGGTTTGTCAGCGTAAACCACGCGGCCACTGTGGTATATGGATATTCCAAAGAAGAGTTTTTGAGTATGACACTCCTGGACATCCGTCCGCCCGAGGAACACGAACGCTTACTGCGAAACGTTCAAGAAGCATCCGATGTGCTTCAATCCTCCGGCCCGTGGTGGCACCGCAAGAAAAACGGCGAGTTGCTGGCCGTTGAAATTTTCTCACATGCCATCGAGTACAATCGCAAACCAGCGCGTCTGGTGGTAGCAAAAGACGTCACTACTCGTCAACAGGTAGAAGCACAACTTAACCTGCTCAAAACCGCGTTAGAAACTGCAGGCAATGCCGTCGTAATCACCGACCAGAATGGCATCATCAAATGGGTAAATGCCGCCTTTAGCCACCTCACCGGCTACGAACGCGCTGAGGCAATTGGCAAAAAACCAGGGTGTCTGGTCAAATCGGGCGTGCAAGACGAACATTTTTATAGACGCTTTTGGGAGACACTGCTATCCGGCCAAATCTGGCAAGGGGAAATCGTCAACCGACGTAAAGACAATAGTCTTTACAACGAAGAGATGACGGTTACCCCCATCCTGGATGAAAACGGCGAAATTAATCATTTCATTGCCATCAAGCAAGATGTCACCGAACGAAAACGCATCGAAAAAGATATAGAAAAACACGCTGCTCGCCTGGCGCTCATCAACGATGTGGGGCAAAAAATTTCTGGCCTGTTGGATTTGCAAGCGGTACTGGAACGCGCGGCGACATTGGTACACAGCACGTTCGGTTATTACCATGTTGCGCTCTTCATCTTCGATGAAAGCGGAAAATATCTGGTCATGCGCGCCCGTGCTGGTCAGTTTGCCGATTTGTTTCCTCACAATCACCGCATCGAACGAGGGCATGGCATGGTGGGCTTTGCGGCGCAAAGTGGGCAGAAACTGATTGCCAATGACGTTTCCAAAGACCCTCACTACACCAATTTTTACCCGGAGCGTTTGCCCACAAAGTCGGAAATCACCTTGCCCTTGCGGTCGAAGGGAGCAATCGTCGGTGTTCTGGATGTTCAAAGTCCCGAATTGAACGCATTTAGTGAAGAAGACATTTCGACGCTTGAAATTCTGGCAGACCAGGTTGCCATCGCCATTGAGAATTCACGTCTATATGAAACCGTTCGGCACGAATTGGAAGAGCGCAAGCGCATTGAACAGCAACTCCAGGAGTATCGGACTCATCTGGAGGAGGTGATACGCGAACGCACTGCCGAACTGGTAATTGCGCGTGACCGCGCAGAGGCCGCCAGCCGGGCCAAAAGCGATTTTCTGGCTGTGATGAGCCACGAAATCCGCACGCCGCTCAACGGCATCATCGGGTTGATTCATCTGCTCCAACAAACCCCACTGGACGAAAAACAACGGCTTTATCTCTCGCGCCTGCAATTTTCAGGCGAAATGCTGCTCACAATTATCAACGACATTCTGGATTTTTCCAAAATTGAATCTGGAAACATGCGCCTTGAAAAAGTGGCGTTTAATCTGGATGAATTGTTGCGTAACATTGCCAGCATGGTGGCCTACCGCGCACAAGAAAAGGGACTGGAACTGCTCTTTGATACTGCCCCAAACGTTCCCCGTTTTTTGATTGGTGATTCCTTGCGGCTGCAACAAATCCTGCTCAACCTGGTGGGAAATGCTATCAAATTTACCGAACAGGGTGAAGTGGTCTTAAGAATCACCTGTCCCCATCAAAAGGCTCACAAAGCCACCGTATGCTTCTCGGTGCGTGATACCGGTATTGGAATGTCAGAGGAACAGGTTTCTAAACTGTTCCAGCCGTTCACGCAGGCCGATGGGTCGATCACTCGCAAATACGGCGGCACCGGGTTAGGGTTGACCATCAGTCAAAGACTGGCACACATGATGGGTGGGAAAATCGAAGTAGAAAGCGCCCTCGGAAAAGGTTCGACATTTTCTTTTACGTTGGAACTGGAGAAACAACCAAAAATTCCGCAAGGCCGCCCGCTTTATGCTGAGGCGCTCCAAGGCCTACGCGTTCTACTGATAGATAACCATTTCGCCACGCGCACATATCTAGAAAATACACTCACATCGTTTTCGTTCCAGGTCACCACCGTGCCAGGTGCTGCTGAGGGATTGGAGATGCTCAAAAACCAGACCGGAAATCTTTACCAGCTCGTCATCATTGATGTATCAGATATGGGCGGAATGACCGGCCTGGAAACCGCTCAACGCATTCGAGAACTGACAGCACCCGACCGTATTCCGATTATTCTTTTGCTCAGTGCCGATGAAATGCTCTACCAGGATGCCAATTCCCTGTTGGATGGGTATCTGGTTAAACCAGTGACACGTTCCCAGCTGTTTGATGTCATCATGCAGGTCTTTGGTCACAGGGTTGACTCCGCGGCCCATCAGTTGCAAGGCCTGAACCAGAGCGAAGCGTTATGGTCACTGCATAACAAACGAGTTTTACTGGTTGAAGATAATCAAATCAACCAAATGGTTGCCGATGAAATGCTCAAAAGTCTCGGGCTGCAAGTGACAATTGCTAGCAGCGGTCAGGAAGGTCTCTGGATGCTCAACAATAGCGAATTCGATGCTGTTCTCATGGATATTCAGATGCCCGACATGGACGGTTATCAGACCACAGCCCTCATTCGCACCGACCCGCGTTTTACCTTTCAAAAACTGCCAGTAATAGCAATGACTGCGCATGTCTTCGATAACGCACGTGAAAAGGCAATTGAAACCGGCTTCAACGATTACATCTCAAAGCCAATTGATATGAAGCGCTTAGCGGCTGTTTTGTTACGCTGGCTGGGTCGAAAAAAGGGAAAGAGCAGCAAACAGCAAAGCAACAGCCAAAATCAACCGCGCATAGACGAACAACCAAACCCAGCACAAGAAGCAAACACACACGCTCTGACGCCTGACTCGAAGGAAAATATCGCACCAGACATTCTGGATACCGCCTCTGCACTCAAACGGCTGGGAGGTAATCAGGCACTTTACGCCAGGTTGCTACAGATGTTCCAGACAGAGAATGCACATACGATTGAAAATATCCGCCGCGCGTGGCAAACCGGAAGTACAGAAGAAGCCCGTCGCCTTGCCCACACCCTGAAAGGAGTGGCGGTAACCATTGGTGCAAATCGTCTGGCACAGGCCGCAAAAGAACTGGAAACTTCTTTATTACAAAATGACGCAGAAAACGTAATAAATTGTTTACAGAAAGCAAATCTTTTCTTTACAGAACTGATAAAATCTACTGCTCTCACCAAAATACAGGTACAATCATCTTACGAGGCGCCCATTCCCGACGAGTTAAAAACACAAATGGAAACGCTCCTGGAGCTTCTCAGAGAAAGCAACGTTGAGGCTGTAGATGTTGCCGAACAAGTGGCTTGCCAGTCAGAAGAGATGCCACTTCAATCAGAGTGGAGCCTGATTTTACAACTCATCCGTCGGTATGATTTTTCGACTGCCCAGGAAAAATTGAACGAGCTGCTATCAAAGTGGAAAAATACAACTTAGTTTAGAAACATGGAGGTTGTGATGAATGCTCCTCTCAAAAAACCTACGCTCCTGATTGTGGACGATGCTCCTGAAAACCTGGAAATGCTGGCGACCATTCTGAAACGAAATTACACCATCAAGGTAGCAACGAGCGGAAAGAAAGCACT
This sequence comes from Anaerolineales bacterium, assembly GCA_025056175.1. Lineage (GTDB taxonomy): Bacteria > Chloroflexota > Anaerolineae > Anaerolineales > Villigracilaceae > UBA5195. Next base: position 1,821 of record JANWWK010000047.1, on the reverse strand, counting down.
CGACCTAGCCAGCAATCCAGCTGCTTTGCCTGACCTGATTTTGCTGGACGTGATGATGCCCGATATGGATGGCTATGAAGTCTGCCGCATTCTCAAAGTAAGCGACCTGACACGCAAAATTCCGGTCATCTTCATCTCTGCTTTGGGCGAAGTGGACGATGAAAGCCGTGGTTTCGAGGTCGGAGGAGTAGATTACATCATCAAACCGGTAAATGCCGCCACAGTCTGCGCGCGTGTCCGTACACACCTGGCACTTTATGACCAAAACCGTGCATTAGAGGAAATGGTGCGAGAGCGCACCCGTGAGTTGATGCACACGCAAGATGTCACCATCGTCGGTTTTTCTACGCTGGCCGAATATCGCAACCAGGAAACCGGCTGGCACATTCTGGCAACCCAACAATACGTTGGCCTGCTGGCGCGTTACTTGTCCCCACATCCCCGCTTTGCTCACTTTCTCACATCGGATAACATCGAACTCCTCATCAAGTCGGCTCCTCTGCACGATATTGGCAAAATTGCAGTACCAGATCGCATTCTACTCAAACCCGATACGCTCACGCCTGAAGAATTCGAGGAAATCAAAAAGCACACCATTTACGGACGCGATGCCCTGGCACGCGCAGAGCAGGCTCTTGGCGATGTTCGCAGCTCGTTTCTGCGTCTGGCCAAGGAAATCGCCTATACCCATCACGAACGCTGGGATGGCACAGGCTACCCACAGGGTTTGGCCGGAGAAGACATTCCCATCTCAGGACGCCTGATGGCATTGGCCGATGTGTACGATGCGTTGGTCAGCCCACGTGTGTACAAAGATGCCTTTCCACATGAAGAAGCCACCCAAATCATCCAGAAAGAACGTGGAAAACACTTCGATCCAGATGTGGTGGATGCCTTCCTCGACCTGCAAGATGTCTTTCACAACATCGCCGAAAGCATGACAAACCGAAACGTAGCCGAACCAGTATAAAAATCACCCATTAAAAATTTGTATAGAACAAACTACTGGTAAACGGGTATAATCAAAATTAAGAACAAACGCCTCGCAAAGGGTATTCCAAACCGCTCTGCGTGGCGAACCACACTCGATAAAGGCAAACCTGTCGAAAGACAGGGACGCAAAGCTATGGGTCTAACGGCGTAATGCCTATGACTGCCAGGCCGCCGAAAGTGAATTCGACTCGATTGTAAAAATCGAACTCGTGCGGTTTCAACGCCACCATTCACAGGCCTGGCATCATGCCCAGGCCTGTGGTATTTTGTTGGGAGGCGCAATGAACCGCTTGCTGAAGTTTTATCTCATTTTGGTTCTCAGCCTGGCGGCGGGGTCAACCACCTTTGCAGTCGCATACGCCAACCTGCAACCTGGAAGCACCCACCACGAAGTCAGATTCGAACAGCTGCAAAATATTCACTTTACCCTGGCTGCCAATATCCCGCAAGTGCAAGCCGTCGAATTCGACCTGGACATCTCAGGGGATCAAATCGGGGTGCAATTCAATTCTCAAAACCGAACCTTCCCCTGTACACGCACCGGCTCCAATCACTGGTATTGCACGGTGCAGGACATGAGCCTGAGCGATATTACTCATTTTCGTATCATTCTCCACGAAACGCGCTAAACTTCCAGCGAAAATAATAAATAACCCAAGTTGCTACCAAAGGAAGTTGATGGAGCATGCCAGCACGAAAAGAGCGACTTTCAACTCAAAGCCTTTGGCAGTAACAGCATGAATGGATTTTGGCAACAGGCGTTCAATCAGGCTGCCAGTGGTTTCAACTATTTTTCGGATGCTGGCTTGCAAATAAGTCATGTAAGGT
>JANWWK010000001.1 GCA_025056175.1 Anaerolineales bacterium | reverse complement strand
GCCTTGAATTCCGCCTGCCCCATCAGCGACGCCACTTTTGTTATCGCCGCCGTCAGAGTCGTCTTGCCGTGGTCAATGTGACCCATCGTTCCCACGTTCAGGTGCGGTTTGCTGCGGTCAAATTTCTGTTTTGCCATGCTTCACTCTCCTTGACAAAAATGAAACAGAGTGCGGATTCAGCAACTGAGCCCTCAATGGGATTTGAACCCATGACCCCAGTCTTACCAAGACTGTGCTCTGCCGACTGAGCTATGAGGGCTGATTGTGCTGCCCGGACAAGCCGGGAAAGGTGGGCAGTGAAGGATTCGAACCTCCGAAGGCGTCTGCCAGCTGATTTACAGTCAGCCCCCTTTGGCCACTTGGGTAACTGCCCACAATTCAATTGTGCGAGTCATTGCCGACTCGAGTTTGGGGTCATTTCTGGCCCCAAACGCCAGCCAACAATGGAGCCGACGACGGGAATCGAACCCGTAACCGCCCGCTTACAAGGCGGGTGCTCTGCCGATTGAGCTACGTCGGCGGGCGCGCCCCGCATTAAGCGGGGCAATTATACCAAAAGCGCCCCGCCATAACAAGGGATTTAAGGTTCAATTTTCCACACAGGCTGCTGCCTGCTTCACCACCACTGCGTGGCGACTCGCTTTGTTTCTATGACGGGCGGACGCAGAGTCTATCAGAATTCGGAAGGAGCGTCAAGCCCGCCATGTTATAATTCGCGCAATCTCATCCCTGGAGTGAAAACCATGCTCAAAATCGAGGTCACCTACTGCGCTGTTTGACACTACACTGACCGGGCCGTGAGCCTGGCTGGTGAATTGCTCAAGAAATACGAACCGGAAATCGAATCGCTCACCCTGATTCCTTCCGATGGCGGCAAATTTGAGGTCGTCATCAACAACCAGCTGATTTATTCCAAACTCCAAACCCGTCGGCACGCCGAACCGGGCGAAATTGCCGGGTTGGTTGAAAAATTCTTGCATTCGTGAGGCAAAATGTCGAAGAAAGGCCGCGTTTTTTCGGGCGCCCGCCCCACCGGGCGACAGCATCTTGGCAACTACCTGGGCGCAATGAAAAACTATGTCGCGCTCCAGGACGAATACGATTGCGTGTACTGCATTGTGGACGTCCACGCACTGACCACCGTTGAAACCACCAGAGACCTGCGGAATAACACGTATGATATGGCGCTCGACTGGCTGGCCGCCGGTATCCGCCCCGAAGAATCCATCGTTTTCGTGCAAAGCCATGTGCCGCAGGTCATGGAACTGCACACATATCTTTCGATGGTCACACCACTGGGTAAACTGACCGACCTGCCCACCTTCAAAGAGAAAGTGCGCGAAAACCCTGATAACGTGAATTATGGCCTGGTCGGCTATCCGGTCTTGATGACTGCCGACATCGTGCTGTACCAGACTGACATTGTGCCGGTAGGAGTAGACCAGGCTCCGCACCTGGAATTTGCCCGTGAAACCGTGCGTTCGTTCAACTACCGCTTTGGGGCCAACGTGTTAAAAGAACCGCAGATGAAAACCACTGAAATCCCCAAAGTGCTGGGCATTGACGGCCAGCAAAAGATGGGCAAAAGCCTGAACAACCACATCGAACTGGCCGCAACACCGGAAGAAACCCGTCAACGCGTGATGCAGATGGTCACTGACCCGCAACGCATGCGCCGTACCGACCCCGGCAACCCGGATGTGTGCAACGTCTTCACCATGCATAAAGTCTTTTCGCCGCCCGAAGAAGTGGCAATGATTGATACCGAATGCCGCCGTGCCGGGATTGGATGTGTAGATTGCAAGAAACGTTTTGCTGAGAATCTCAACAAACATCTTGAACCCTTCCGTCAGAAGCGTGCGGAAATCGGTCAGAACCCGGATACGGTGTGGGATGTTCTGCACGACGGCGCCCGGCGCGCCCGCACGATTGCGGAAGAGACGATGACCGCTGTGCGCGAGGCCATCCAGCTGCCCAGATAAGGACAAAGGCCTCATGCGCGCACTGATACAGCGAGTTCGCTACGGAAAAGTGAGCGTGCAAGGCCAGGTCACTGCGGAAATAGGACGCGGTCTGGTGATTCTCTTGGGGGTAGGGCATCGGGATACTGAAGCACAAGCCGCCTGGCTGGCCGAAAAAACGGCGAATTTGCGGATTTTTGAGGACGAAGGCGGCAAGATGAATCGGTCGGTGAAGGACATCAACGGCCAGGCGATTGTCGTCAGTCAGTTCACACTGTATGCCGATGCCCAAAAGGGACGCCGTCCCTCGTTCACGGAAGCCGCGCCTCCCGAAATTGCGCGCCCCCTGGTGGAACGCTTTGCTGCGCTCTTGCGCGCTCAGGGTGTTCCAACCGGCGAGGGAGTATTTGGGGCCGAGATGCTGGTCGAAATTCATAACGACGGCCCGGTGACCCTGTGGCTGGAAAAGTGACTTGCTCCTGCAAGACGCAGACGCGATTAAAATCAAGCCATGCTGTTCTCCCCAACCCACCGCCTGGAAACTGCGTATCGTGCGCTTAAGGAATACGAGATTCAGCCTGTTCTGATTGCGTTCTTACAGCATAGCGAAAACGTCACGTTTCGCGTGGAAGCACCCGGCGAGACGTTTTTGTTGCGTCTGCACAGTCCGCGCACGAAAGCGTTCGGTCAGGAAAACAGCGATAGCCGCGTGATTGAATCCGAACTGCTTTGGCTGGAAGCCTTACGCCGGGAAGATTTGCCCGTACCACCCCCCATCCCCAACAAAGCCGGAAAATATGTTTCACAAGCGGGGGGAATCAACCTGACCTTGCTGGGCTGGCAAGAGGGCGAGTTGATGACGCGCGACGCGGAAAGCCCGGAAACCGCCGCACAAATCGGGACGCTGGTCGGCAGGCTGCATGCACACGCCAGGCAATGGACTCCGCCTGCGGGGTTTTTACGTCCGCTGCGGGATGCGTCGTACTTCCAGAGTGCGCTGGCGGCACTTCTCCCCGCTGTTCAGGATGGTCGCATTGCGCCGGGTGATTACCAAACGCTGCAAACTTCGCTGGGATTCTTGCAGGAGGAGACACAAAGCCTGCCCCGCACCCCCCAAACCTGGGGGTTGTTGCACGGCGACCTGCATCGCGGCAATTTCCTGCTCGATGAGGGGAAAATCCGGCTGATTGATTTTTCAATGTGCGCGTTTGGGCATTTCTTTTACGACCTGGCAACCTGCCTGTCGAACATCCGGCAGCCCTTCCACCCCATTTTTCTTCAAAACTATACGCAGTTTATGCCGTTGCCAGAGGGATATGAGCGGCTGCTGGAGGGGTACTTTGTGGCAAGTTACATTGCCACTTTTTCGCTCTGGGTGGAAGATGCCCAGTCACAAGAGGCGTTCGTGCAGCGCGTCTCGTATATTGCCAGGGAATATGCGGCGCGGTTTAACCGCGATGAGCGCTTCTGGTTCACCTGAAATCGCCCCGCCAGAGAACCGTATCTACCTGCACGCCCAGCGCGCCGGCTTCGAGCATGGCTTCTACCTCCTCTCTGGAATACACACCTCCACCGCCAATGACCGGAATGCCACTGCGGGCAGCCTCGCGCACCACCCAAAGCGCTTGCGGGAAAAGCGCAGGCCCAAACAAGCGCCCCGCAAGCAGGTGATTGCCCACTCGCAGCGCGCCCCGCGGCGACGACAGGCTGACTGCTTCGGCGCCGGCCAGCAACATTTGCGGGCCAAGACGTAGGACCTGCTCCCAATCCAGACGAACAATCACCGGCAATTCACCTGCCACCATTTCCACCGCCAGCCGCAGAATGTCATCGGCCAGAAGAGGCGCAAAGCCCAGTTCGATAGCCATGATGTTTTCGATAGACTCAAGCGCCTGAGCCATGCGCGCAGCCTCTTCAGGACGGTCGTCCATCAGGTGAACGATGATGGGCAGGTCAGCACGCGCCCATTTGGAGGCATATCGCTCAAGCGTGTGAGCGAAGCCAGGATTGGGCAGCCCTGTGTGAAGCAAAAAACCGCCCGGATAGTCCACCAGGGCTGGTTCGGCTGCAGGCTGGCGCGGACGCAGACTCAAGGGATTGGTCACAAAAGCACCAAACGCGCTCCATTCCACCGGCAGACGCAAATCGGGCGCAAACCCCAGCGTCCCGGCAGCGTTCATCAAGGGTTGGGAGAACGACAGCCCGCGCTTCGACACTCATTCCCTCAACGTGCCGGTTCTCACCGGCAGTTCACCAGTAAACGGGTTTGGCAAGGGGGAACGCGCACGGATTTCGGCCAGCAGGAGCATCTGGCGTTTGTTGAAAATGACCGTATCGGCCCGCAAAACCGCGCTGGGGTTGGGGGCAAAGCTCATCACCGCTTCGGTCAGGGGAATGAAGTCTTCCGGCCGCAGGGTAAAGCCCTTGCGAATGTCAATCCGCTCGGTGAGGTGAAGAACGCCTTGAATCTGGAACTGCGGCACACACACCACCACTTCGAACGCCAGCCGATTGGACTTGCGAAAAATGCTCTTGTGTGTCAGGTCACGCTGCAAGGGGACGGCCATGGTAATGGCCTGTTTTTCAATGCGCACTTTGGGCATCCGCACCGGCGGAATCTTGCCCAATGCGTGCAGGCTGGCCGCCTGAGCCTCGAACAAGACCAACCCCTGCTCGTTTTTGAGATTCAAGACATCGGTCAGACGTTCACCTTCGTTTTCGAGTTGCCCCCACACTACATAATCTACCGTAAAGATACGAACTTCGACGGTCATAGGCTCTCCTGGCAAACAACGGTCACAAATCATCTTACCATTCGCAAAAGGGCGAGTCAATTATGAATTGATGACATCTACGCCAGTGGTAAAATCCAACCCTATGAGCGATTTTTCTACCTATCAATCCCCTTTTTCCTGGCGCTATGGCAGTACCGCAATGCGCCAAATCTGGTCTGAAGAGCATAAACGCCGATTATGGCGCAAAATTTGGGTGGCGCTGGCTGAAACCCAGTCGGAATATGGACTGGTGAGACCAGAGCAGGCCGCCGACCTGCGCGCACACGCCGACGCTGTAGATTTGCCGCGCGCGCTTGCCATTGAGGCCGAAATTCATCACGATTTGATGGCCGAAGTGCGCGTCTTTGCCGAACAAGCGCCTATCGGCGGCGGCATCATTCATCTCGGCGCAACTTCGATGGATATAGAAGACAATGCCGATGCGCTGCGCCTGCGCGAAAGCCTGGATTTGCTTCTCGATGCCCTGCGCGGGCTGTTGCAAAGTCTCAGGCAACATCTGGTGGAACAGGCCGAAACGCCGCTCATCGCCTTCACACACATCCAGCCCGCCGAACCCTCCACGCTGGGGTATCGCCTGGCACAATATGCCCAGGATTTGCTCGAAGATTATGAAACGCTGCGCTCTGTCCGTGAACGCATTCGCGGTAAAGGATTCAAAGGCGCAGTCGGCACCTCGGCCAGTTATGCCGAATTGCTCGGCGCAGAAAACGCGGCAGAGTTCGAGCAAAAACTTTCCGAAAGGCTTGGGTTGCCGTTTTACCCGGTGGCAACACAAACCTACCCCCGCAAGCAAGATTACAGTGTGCTGGCAGCGCTGGCCGGGCTGGCACAATCGCTCTACAAACTGGCCTTCGACATGCGCTTGCTGCAATCTCCGCCGATTGGCGAATTGAGCGAACCGTTCGGCAGCAAACAGGTTGGCTCCTCGGCCATGCCGTTCAAACGCAACCCGATTCGTGCCGAAAAAGTGGATTCACTGGGGCGCTACCTGGCACAACTGCCGCGCATCGGCTGGGACAATGCCGCCCACAGCCTGCTGGAACGCACCCTGGATGACTCGGCCAATCGCCGCATCATCCTGCCCGAAGCCTTTCTGGCCGCCGATGAAATGCTCCACACTGTTCGAAGTCTTGTGGAGGGACTGCAAATCCATCATGCGGCCATCCGGCAAAACCTGGAGAGATACGGCCCCTTTGCTGCCACCGAGCGTGTGCTGATGGCCGCTGTGCGCGCCGGCGCCAGCCGCCAGGAGATGCACGAAACCATCCGCGCCTGCTCGATGCGTGCCTGGGAAGCGATTCGCAATGGCGGCACCAACCCGCTCGCCGAATTGCTTGCACAGGATGCAGACATCCTGAAATTCCTCTCTGCCGACAGCGTGCGCGATTTGATGGATGCCAGCCATCACATCGGCGATGCTCCTGCCAAAACGCGCCTACTGGCAAACCTCATCGAAGCCACCCTGGCTCACCCTTAATGTGCAGCCCTGGACCAACGGTCTTCTTCATTCCTGCTTCTGCATTCACCCTTTTTCATTCCTGGTTCGACCTTGCCCATGCCCCTCCCCGCTTCTTTTTACGCCCGCCCAACCCTCATCGTTGCCCGTGAACTGCTCGGCTGCCGGCTGATAAGGCGGCTCGAAACCGGTGAACAACTCACCGGCATTATCACCGAAACCGAAGCCTACATCGGGGAAGAGGATTTAGCCTGCCATGCCAGAGCCGGTCTCACCCCGCGCACACGTGTTATGTATGGGCCACCGGGACGTGCTTATGTCTATTTTACTTACGGAATGCACTGGTTGTTGAACATCGTCACTGAACCGGAGGGTTTCCCGGCTGCCGTTCTGATTCGCGCGCTGGAAGTTGAAACCGGCCTGGAGCAGGTCAGAGCCAACCGACCGGGCATCCCCACCCAACGGCTGACCGATGGCCCTGCCAAACTCACCCGTGCCTTCGCAATCGCAGGACATCACAACAACCTCGACCTGACCGTCATCGAAAACGGCCTGTGGCTCGAACCAGGCCGCGAAATTCCCGATTCGCGCGTGACGATTGGCCCGCGCGTGGGTTTATATACTGTGCCGGAGCCGTGGAAATCCATGCCCTGGCGCTTCCGCGTGCAATAACGACCTCTCATCACGCATCCCTTGTCACCTTACGGAGGAAACTATGGGTCTTCTGACCGGTAAGAACGCCATCATTTTCGGTCTTGCCAACGACAAATCCATTGCCTGGGGCATCACCCAGGCGTTTGCGCGCGAGGGCGCGCGCATCGGCATCAGTTATGCTGGCGAAGCGCTGGAAAAGCGCGTCCGCCCGCTGGCCGCGCAGGTAGGCGCCGACTTCGTCGAACAGTGCGACGTGGCCTCCGATGAACAAATCGCCGCGGTAGCCGAGAAGGCGCGCGCACATTTCGGCGAAGTGGACATCCTCGTCCACTCCATCGGCTTTGCCAACAAAGACGAATTGCAAGGATATTTCTACAACACCAGCCGCGCGGGCTTTCACCTGGCCATGGACATCAGCGTCTATTCGTTCGTTGCGCTGGCAAAAGCCTTTCAGCCCTTCCTGCGCAAAGGCGGCGCGTTGCTCACACTGACCTACTACGGTTCCGTAAAAGTGGCGCCCAACTACAACATGATGGGCGTTGCCAAAGCAGCACTCGAAGCCTCCACCCGCTACCTGGCGCGCGATTTTGGCCCGCAAGGAGTGCGTGTCAATGCCATTTCGGCAGGCCCCATCCGCACCCTGGCAGCCATGGGCGTAAGCGGCTTCCGCGACATGCACAAGAGCTTCCTTGAAATCGCGCCTTTGCACGAACACGTCACCATTGAAGATGTGGGCAATGCCGCCGTATATCTCTGCTCCGATTGGGCTGCCAAAGTGACGGGCGAAATCCACTACGTGGATAGCGGCTACAACATCATGGGCACTCCCGAACCCGGCGCCTTCAAAGAAAAACAAGAATAAGCCCTGCTGCTCTTTGCAGAAGACAACAGGCACGATAAGGGCAAATTCCCGGCAAGATGATAAAATAAGGGCGCGGTTTCCGCGCTCTTATTCTCTCCAACGAAACAACAGAAAAACACCAACGAACTGGCGTTTCTCTGTTCGCACATCCCATCAGGTGAATGGATGTTTAAGCGCCCTTCTCCCCCCTCCACTCCACCGGTTAGCACGCCGCTCGTCCAGGCCGTTGAGCGCATCACCTCCGTCCTGGGACCGGGCGTCATCTGGGAAGGCAAAATCAGCGGCGCAGGCGGCGTGCGCATTGAAGGCACCTTCGAGGGCCAGATTGCCCTGCGCGGTTTGCTCGTCATCGGCGAAAGCGGACGCGTAACCTGCGAAAATATCCGCGCCAACACCGTCATCGTCGCTGGGGCCGTCAAGGGCAACATCACCGCCCAAAAACTCGAAATCCGCGCCACCGGGCGCGTGTGGGGTGATGTGGTGACGACCTCGTTCATCACCGAAGAAGGCGCCTTTCTGCGCGGCCAGATGCGCATGGAAGACCACGTAGAACTCGACCTTGGCCCCGAACCTGAATCCCGCCCCCCCTTCGAGCCGCCTTCCACATGAGAATCACCGAACTCGCCCTGCAAACCCACCGTCAGCCCCCCGCCCATGCCCGCAGTGACGGGCAGGCTTTTTTGATTCGCGCCGGTTACCTTTCTCATAGCGGCGAATGGCTGCCCCTGGGACAAACTGCCCTGCAGCGGCTAAAAACACTGGCCGAACACGACCCGAAATTCCTTTCTCACCTGGGCTTGCCTTTGCTGGGAACAAGTGACCGCTTCTACCCGATAGAAACCGGCGACACCGAAACGCTTCACTGCCCCGTCTGCGGCTTCGCCGCGCAGCTGGAACTGGCTCCCATCAAAAAAACCGTCTTCTCGCACGAGCCGCCCGCCCCACTCGAACGCGTGCTGACTCCCAACTGCCCCACCATTGAAAACCTGGCCGCTTTTCTCGGAATTCCGCCAGAAAAGACCGCCAAAGCCCTGATGTTCGTCCGCCCGCGCGATGGACAGTTCATCTTTGTCGTCCTGCGCGGTGACCACACCCTGAGTTCAGCCAAACTGACCGCACTGGTAGGTGAAACCCGCCTGGCCGAAGAAGCGGAAATCCGCGCCGTCGGCGCCGTCCCCGGGTATGCCTCGCCAATTGGCGTGAAAAACGCCCTCATCGTGGTAGATGACCTGATTCCCCGCTCCCCCAACCTGGTCGCCGGTGCCAACGAAGCAGGCTACCACCTATGCAACACCAACTACGGGCGCGATTACACTGCTCACCTGGTGGCTGACCTGATTCTGGCCGCCCCCGGCGCCCCCTGCCCCGAATGCGCCGCGCCGCTCGCCTTTGCCAAAGCCTGGCAAATGACTTCTGGCAAAGAATACGACTGGGCGCACCTGCTCCTTGCTCTGGCCGAAACGTACCACGATGAACAAGGGCTGACCCTGCCTCCCGCTGCTGCGCCATTCCAGGTTTACCTGATGCACGTACCAGGCAAGAACCTGGATACCCTCTCCGCCGCCAAAGAACTCTACCGCGTTCTGGTTAATTCAGGCATCTCGGTCTTATTCGATGACCGCGACGAGCGTGCGGGCGTCAAATTCAACGATGCGGACCTGGTAGGTTGTCCGCTCCGCATAACAGTCGGCGAACGCGGCCTGCAAAATGGAGCGGTGGAAGTCAAACCCCGCCGTGAAGGACAAAACCAAACCATTCCTTTTGAGGAAGTCGTTGCGTTCGTCTCGAAAACATTGCGATAGGGGAAACGTTCTCGCGCCGATACCCGTCTTTATGAGTGGTTCAGGTATCGGTCTGGTATGGCTATCCTGCGTTTTTCTTTCGTTTGTTTTTGTCTGTGGCTGGCCGCCTGCGCCTCTCCACGCCCGCATCCTCCCACACCAACGCCTTTTTCCTCTAAGCCCTCTACGCCCACTGTCCCGCCAATCACCCTCTCCGAAGCAACTCAGACGCCTGTGGCAGGCTTTTCAGCGCGCTTGTTGGGCAGTCACCAGGCACAGGTTTCCTTGTTTTCGGCATCGCAAAGTCCCTCAACGCTCACCGTATACGCGTACAACCGGCTCACCGATTATCTCTACGCTCCCAACGGTGATGTGTGGCTGATTGGCGGCTTTGGCGCAATTCAACAACGCCCGAATGGACAACAAATCTGGCATTCAATGCAAAGCGGCCTGCCGGCCAATTACTTTCAAGCCATTGCTGTTTCGCCTGCCGGAGAAGTTTGGGTCGGCGGCGCTGAAAACGTCTTGTTGCGCTTTGACGGGCGCACATGGCACGACGAAAGCCAGGCACTACGCGCCCTGCCGCAAGATTCTCCCTGGTGGACGTGCCGCAGCCGCACCATCTTCGGGATAGATTTTGACGAAACCGGCCAGATATGGGTTGCCAACGGTGGTATTCATCTCTATACACAAGAAAACGGACGCTGGAAAGAAATCCCATTCCCATCCACTCTGCTTCCGATTGCAGGCGGGGGCGGTTGTCCAACTGGCCTGCACGTCAAGAACGCCCAACACATCACAATTGTCCGGCAGGGGTGCTGCGACACACCACCAACAGCCTATCACTTCAACGGCATCACCTGGAGCCAGGACCAAAACATCAGCGCGTTCCAGGAGCACCTGGCTGCCCGGCGTGCGCAGACAAATCTGCCCCTGAAGAGCGAAGACCTGCGGGAGAGTGGACTCTCCTTGCCATTTTCTCCCGGGCAGCTGCTGCCATTTTTGCTCACTCCCCTCTGGCCGTTGGGGGATTCCGTGCGCATACATCGTTTTGGCGAACTCACGCTGGCTCTCGATGAGCAAGGTACGTTGTGGTTGAACGACCACAATACCCTGTTCAGCAATCGGAACGGGCGATTCGAGCAAGAAAACCTGCCGATGCATGGCGAACGGGACGGGATAAACTTTGACACTGCGCGTTGGCTGGATTTTCCAGGCAACCCGGTGATTCTGACGTCTGAAGGCCGCGCAATTGAGTTTTCGCGTTGGTTTTGGGGAGAAACCGAACCCGGTAAAGACTACGCACCGCTGATGAGCGCGCAAGCCGCCGAGTGGAATGCGCCCTGGCTGTATTTCACCCGCGATTTACAGGGACGGGTGTGGTTCTATCTGCCCGGTGAGGGATTGGTGATGTCGGAGAACGGGCAATTCACCGTTTATCCTGGTCCGCAAGACCTGACGCTGGCCGCTTCAGGCGGGGTGTATGCGCTGGACGATGGCCGCATCCTGGTCGGCACCAGGGGTGCTATTTGGGTTTTCGAGCGTGGTCAATGGCAAAAGTGGGAATTCTCTGATACGACGGACATCTTCTGGTGTTTTACAAAAGATGCTCACGGCATTCTCTACGCAGCAACTGATACCAGCGTTTATCAAATGACATCAAACGGTTACACCCGTTGGGAGTTCCCCACGCCTGCCAATAGCCTGCCACCGCGCGCGTTGTTGCTCACCGCGCTGACCGATGGCCGTATTCTGTATGTCAACAGTTTCATCGTGGCGCAGCGGCAGAGAAACGAATGGCGAGGGCATCTGTTTGAACGGGTCAATTTCTCTTCTGCCGCACTCGATTCGGAAGGCATTTTGTGGGTGTATAGCGGTTATAACGGGCTACTCCGGTTCGATTGCAAACATCTTTTTCCGTAATTTCGGCAGCAAAATCCATTTTGGAGGCCGTTTGTGGCAACCAGCACAGATTGTTCTCTCCAGAAACAAAAATCATAACCCCGTCATCATAACAGAGTGCAAATTGTGAAGGCGGTGTTTGCGAATATCTGTGTTTGCTCTGTTGCAAACATAATCTAGATGTGGCAGATTTGTGAGCATGAACCAACGAGAGAGCCGCTACGTGACAGTCGCCAAAATTGCCTATCGCCTGAGCAAACAGGCGTTGCCGAAGTATTCTCATGCGAAGAGCCCGCATCATTATGAGTTGCCGCAGTTGGCCGCCTGTGTTCTGTTCATGTTTTATCTCAACAAGAGCTACCGCGACATGGAAGAATGGCTGCTGGCGACGGACAAAGTGTGCCAGGCTCTGGGCCTGTCACGCATTCCAGACCATACGAC
>JANWWK010000055.1 GCA_025056175.1 Anaerolineales bacterium | reverse complement strand
TCCTCCCTCGCCCCCCGCCTGCGCGCCGAACTGACCGGCAACATCCTGCCCTTCTGGATGACTTACGCCCCCGACCGCGAACGCGGCGGCTTTCACGGCGCTATCGCCAACGACCTGCGCGTCTTCCCGAAAGAGCCGCGTTCGGCCATCCTGTGCGCCCGCATCCTGTGGACGTTTTCGACCGCCTTCCGCGTCTTTGGCGCGCCGGAATACCGCCAGATGGCCGATTACGCCTTCGACACCCTGACCAATTCCTTTTGGGATAACGACTTCGGCGGCGTGTATTGGAGCCTGAAGCCTGACGGACAGCCGCTCGACCCGCGCAAACACCACTACGCCCAGGCTTTTGCCATCTACGGGCTGAGCGAGTACGCCCGCGCCACGCAAAATGAGCGCGCCAAAGCGCTGGCCTGCGCGTTGTTTGACCTGCTCGAACGGCACGCCTTCGACCCCGTTCACGGCGGCTACACCGAAGGCAGCAGCCGTGCGTGGGGCGCGCTCGCCGATATGCGCCTGAGTCCCAAAGACCTCAACAGCCGCAAGTCCATGAACACCCTCCTGCACATCCTGGAAGCCTACACCAACCTGCTGCGCATCTGGGATGACCCGCGCCTGAAACATCAGCACCGCGCCCTGCTCGAAACCTTTGCCGAAAAAGTGTACAACGCTGAAACCAGGCACCTGCGCCTGTTCTTCGACGACGCCTGGAATTCGCTCCTGCCGCTCGACTCTTACGGTCACGACATTGAAGCCTCCTGGCTGATGTGGGAAGCCGCCCAAATGCACCCCGACCCGGCGCTGCATGAACGCATCCGCCAGGCCGTTCTCGGCCTGGCCGAAGCCGTTTACCGCCAAGGGCGCGATTCGGACGGCAGTTTGTTCTACGAAGGGCTTCCCGGAAAAATTCACGATGACAGCAAGCAGTGGTGGGCGCAGGCCGAAGCAATGGTCGGCTTCGCCAACGCTTACGCATTGACCGGTGACCCCAAATTCGCTGTTGCGGTTGGCGAACTCTGGAATTTCATCGAGACGCATCTGATAGACCGCGTTCACGGCGACTGGTTCAAAGAAACCGACCGCGCCGGACGGGTCAATCCCCGCCACAGGAAAGCCGGTTTTTGGGACTGCCCTTACCATCACAGCCGCGCCTGTTTCGAGTTGATGGAACGTGGCGCAAATCTCTGATTGGCGCGGGCAAGTCGGAGACTTGCCCCACATAAAAAAGGAGAGAAAACATATGACCTACCCCAACCAAAATATCGAAACCTTACGAGGCAAACTGAACGCCCTGAACGACTGGGCTGCTCTTCAACACGAATATGGCGCGAAGGGCATTGCCGAAATCATCGCGCGGGTTGAGCACGAAATTGAAACTGCCATTGACGAAATCCGCCGCCTGCCGATTGACATGGAACTGGCTGTCCGCGAACCGAACGACCTGGCCGCCATCCGCGCCCTGCGTCCTGACGGCCCGCGCCGCCTGTGGCACTCCTTCGATGAAACCATCTACGCCGACCGGTTGGAAGGCGCTTTGCTGGGGCGTTTTGCGGGCTGCACGCTCGGCGCGCCGGTTGAGTTCTGGCCGATTGACAAAATGTGGAACCTGGCGCGCGAAAACGGCATGGATTTGCCCCCGCTCGATTACTGGAAGTATGTGCCAGAGCCTTACGACATCCGTTACGCCGTCAGCCCGCGCGAAGCCTACACCCGCGACAAGATGAAAGGCGTGCCGGTGGATGACGATGTCACCTACACCCTGCTCGGTCTGCTCATTCTGGAAGATTTTGGCCCGAACTTCACCACCGAAGACGTGGGCGCGGCCTGGCTCAAATACCTGCCCTACGCCTGCACGGCTGAAGATATTGCCCTTCGCAACCTCAAGAAAGGCATCCCGGCCCGCCAGGCCGGGGAAGTAGACAACCCTTTCTGCGAGTGGATTGGGGCAGACATTCGCTCGGACCCCTGGGGCTACCTCGCGCCCGGTCTGCCGGAAGTGGCCGCCGAAATGGCCTGGCGCGACGCCTTCCTCAGTCACCGCCGCCAGGGCATTTACGGCGAGATGTACTTCTCCGCCGTCATCGCTGCCGCCTTCGCAGTGGATGACCCGGTCGAAGCGCTGCATATTGGCCTGACCGAAATCCCGCGCGACTGCGCCCTGGCAAAGGCCGTCCGTTGGGCGCTGGACGAAGCCCCGCGCATCCAGCATTACCGCCAGGCGCGCGCCGCCGCCGAGACGTACTGCGAAGGCATGAGCGGCGTTCACACCATTATCAATGCCCTGCTCACCATTTGGGGCATCACCATGCACGGCACCGATTTCTCGAAAGTCATCGGCGAGGTGATGTCTATGGGACTGGACAACGACTGTACCGCCGCCACCGCTGGCAGCATTGTCGGCGCGGTGGTGGGCAAACGCGGCTTGCCCGAACACTGGTACCGTCCGTTTGAAAACACCGTCTATACCTACATGATTGACCACCCGGAATTCAAGCTTGACGATGTCGCCGTCCGTTTTGCACGCCAGGCCAGGCGGGTGTTTGCAAATTGTGGCGCAAATCTCTGATTTGCGCGTCCAGGTCAAAGACTTGCCCCAACTTACCCAAATAAGGAGTTTATCCCATGTCCCTCCCCCGCATTCGCGTCTCTGAAAACCGCCGCTTCCTCGTCACCGAAGCCGGTGAACCGTTCTTCTGGCTGGGCGATACCGCCTGGGAACTCTTCCACCGCCTGACCCTGCCCGAAGCCGAACACTACCTGGAAGTCCGCCGCCAGCAGGGCTTCAACGTCATCCAGGCCGTCATCCTGGCCGAGCATGACGGCCTGCGCACGCCCAACGCCAACGGACACATCCCCCTGCTCGGTGACGACCCCACTCGCCCGAATGAGTTCTACTTCCGTCATGTAGACGCCATCATCCGCCTGGCCGCCGAAAAAGGGCTGTACATCGGCCTGCTGCCCACCTGGGGCGATAAAGTTTGCGGCGAATACTGGGGCACTGGCCCGGTTGTCTTCGATGTCGAAAACGCCCGCATCTATGGCCGTTTTCTGGGCGAACGCTACCGCGACGATACCAACATCCTGTGGATTTTGGGCGGCGACCGCCCTGCCGAAGGCTATGAGGCCGTTTGGGCAGCGATGGCGGAAGGAATTACCGAGGGCGCGCTCCCCTCTCCCGCCGGGAGAGGGGCCGGGGGTCAGGGCGCACTCCATCTCCCTATGGGAGAGGGCCGGGGTGAGGGCAAGCCTTTCATGACCTACCACCCGCGCGGCGGGGCCAGTTCCTCCGCCTGGCTGCACCAGGCCGAGTGGCTGGATATGAACATGCTCCAATCCGGCCACGTTCTGGTGGATGCCCCCAACTGGGACATGATTCGCGCCGACTACGAGCGCGAACCTATCAAACCCGTTCTGGATGGCGAACCGAACTACGAACACCACCCCATTGACCCCTACCTGCGCCCCTGGAAGCCGGAATATGGCCGCTACACCGATTACGACTGCCGCAAGCAGGCCTATCGCGCGGTCTTTGCGGGCGCGTGCGGCCACACCTACGGCAGTCACTCCATCTGGCAGATGTACGGGCCGCGCTACGCGCCCACCACCTTTGCCTCGCCGTATTGGGATGAAGCCGTTCATGGCCCCGGCGCGCGCCAGATGGTTCACCTGAAGAATCTCATGCTCTCGCGCCCCTATTTCACCCGCATCCCCGCCCCCGACCTGCTGCCAAACGTCACCCCGCCGCCTCCGCCTGCGAATAACGATGACCGTATCAACCCCTTGCGCGCTGCATACCCCGTCGCCACCCGCGACAGCGAAGGCCGCTATGGGCTGGTGTACTTCCCGTTAGCGGCGCAAAGCCTCGAGGTAGATTTGCGTCTGCTCTCCGGGCCGGTCAAAGCCGCCTGGTTCGACCCGCGCGAGGGCAAGAGTCACCCCATCGGCGAATGTCCACAAGCTGTTGTTACCTTCACCTCCCCCCTCGGCGGGCCAGATTGGGTGTTGACTCTGGATGTTGACCGATGAACCCCATCCCCGTCATCCTTGACACTGACATCGGCACGGATATTGACGACACCTGGGCGCTCGCCATGCTCCTGAACTGCCCGGAACTCGACCCGCGCCTGATAACCACCGTCAGCGGCGACACGACCTACCGCGCCCATCTCACCGCCAAATTCCTGCAAGCCGCCGGGCGGACGGACATTCCCATCGGCATCGGGATTGGCCATCCCGAAGGCTCGCTCAACTTTCAACAGCCCTGGCTGGAGGGCTTCGACCCCGCTGCCTACCCCGGAACGATTTACCCCGATGGCGTTCAAGCCATCCTGGACGTGGTTGCGGCCTCGCCGCAGCCTGTCACAGTTATCTCGATTGGGGTGGCTACGAACGTGGCCTCCGCCCTGCAGCGCAATCCCGCACTGGCCGCCAAATGCCGCTTCGTAGGCATGCACGGCAGTGTTTACGTTGGCTACGGCGGCCAACCGGGCGCCGTGCCGGAGTCGAACGTGCGCTACGATGTCGAATCGCTGCGCAAAGTGTTCGCCGCACCCTGGCTGGAGAAAATCATCACCCCGCTCGATACCTGCGGCCTGGTCATCCTGGAGGGCGAACGCTACCAGCGGGTGTACCGCTCCCAAAAACCTGCTTTGCGCGCGCTCATCGAGAACTACGAAATCTGGGCAAAATTGGTGACGTGGATGACGGTGGACTACACCGACTCTAAATCCTCCACCCTGTTCGATACGGTTGCCATCTACCTGGCTTACAGTTTCGACCTGCTCGAAATGGAAAGAATCCGCCTGCGCATCACCGACGACGGCCTGACCCTGCCCGACCCCGAAGGCGACGAAGTGCTGGCCGCCTTGCGCTGGCGCGACCTGGACGCTTTTTACGACCACCTGGTAGAACGTTTGTAAACAATCCCCAACATCAGCCCCAGGTAGCCCAAAATCACACTCCAGATGTGGAACGCGAAACGCCATTCGAGAGATGTGATCATCGTTTGCCCCAGAAGAACCAGGAGAACATACACCAGCCCATAGCGGATAATGAAACGTTGGGCGGAAACATTCGGGAGCAGGAACATCAACGGAACAAGCGCCATGCACGCCCAATAAGCAAACATGCCGGGCTGACTGGCCTGAGGGTTTCCCCACGGGGAGTTGCCAATCAGAAACCATTCCACCATCAGGCCGGTCAGCCCAAACAGGCCGGTGTACACCAGAATAAAGCGCGGACGATTACGCAGAGTGGTGAGCAAAACGCGCGTCAAAATATAAACGCCCGTCAGATAGAACGCATTGAAGAATAGCGAACCGGTAAAGTTTTGCAAATCGTTACGCAAAAAGACCGAAAACTGCCACTCACCAATTGCTGCCGTGACCAGCCCCAACAAAACAAAATATAAAAGAGGTTTCATTTGGGGATTGTACCAGGAACTTATCCAATCCAAAACGCATATAGATTAAGAGCGCCTTTGCCAGAATTTCGACAAAGGCGCTCCCACTGGGGCAGAAAGGGTCGGAGGATTATCGTTTTATGCGTGCCAATTCTTCTGAACTGAAATAGAAACCTTCGTGATATGTCGTCCAGCGGCGTGGTACGCGGTTGAAGACCACTCCCAAAATATTAGCACCAGCGCGTTGCAGATATTCCAGCGCGGCCTGGGCTGTTTCAATTCGGGTTTTGCCGGGCCGCAAAACGAGGAGAACGCCATCTACTCGTGAAGCAAAGGCCAGGGCATCGGCCAGAAAAACCGGCGGACCATCCAGGATGACCATGTCTACGCTGGCGGTCAATTTGTTCAGGGTTTGTCCCAGCCGGTCCGATTCGAGCAGTTCGGTGGGGCTTTCCGGAATCTGGCCGCCTGTCAAAGCGCGGATGTTGCGTTGTCCTTCCAATGGCTGCATAGCGGCGGTCAAATCGGCTTTTTCGGTCAGAACATCACCTAACCCCACCCGATTCTCCATCCCCAGCGTGGTGTGTAAACGCGGATTGCGGATATTTGCATCTACCACTGCGACCCGTTTGCCGAGTAAGGAAAAACTGGCTGCCAGGTTGAGCGCCACCGCAGAACGGCCATCCCCGGTATCAGGGCTGACGATGAGCAGGGTTTTAATCGCGCCACCTTTCACCCCATATAAAATCCCCGTCCGCAATAAGCGGTAGGCATCTGCCGCCGGCGATTTCGGATTTTTCAAAATGAAAATTTCTTCGTCTTTCAGTCGTTTGCCGTTGAACTCTTGAATACTGGCAATCGTTTGCAACCCCAAATGCTGTGTCACGTCTTTGGGTGACTTGATGGTGTCATCCAGAAACTCAATTCCTGCGGCCACTGCGCCCAACAGTGCCACTCCTGCCACGATACCCATGACAAGATAGCGCAATTTTGCGGGACGTACAGGCCGTTCTGGAGGCGTGGCCGGTTCAATCTGGTCTATGTTCGGGGTGTATTGCAAACGTAAGAGTTGAAGCGATTCGAGATTGTTCAGCAAATTCAAATAAAGTTGCTGATAGAGACTGATGGTAGACTGCAGTTGCAGGGTGCGGAAATCGGAGCGTGTGTTGGCGCCGAGCGCGGGCTGTCCCAGGAAGAGAAGGTTGGAACGAATTTGCTGGTAATTCAACAAAAGCGGTTGCACACGCTGCAATTGCGCCTGTTTTTCGTTCAGTTGTGCCTGACGAGCGGCCATTTGCTCTCTGGTTTCATTCAGCGGTGTCGTCGAAAGCCGGGCAATGTCTTTTTCCAGGGTAGAGACTTCATCTTGCAAGACCTTGATTTGTTCGTCCACTTGAGAGAGTTGCTCCTGAATTTCTTGCTGTGAAATCTGGTCGAATTCTGTGCGTAACTGTTCGATTTGTCTCTCAACCTGTTGAATTTGCACCTGCAAACTGGCTTCCACCGAAGCATAACGGCCTGCCTGTAAGTTTTCGCTTTGTTCGATAAGAACGTCTACCAGTGTATTGGCGACTTCTGCGGCACGCAGGGGGTCCTCATCCTCGACCGCAATCAGGATGATTTGGGTCTGGCGCACCTGAACGATGGCAATTTGACGCGGGTCAACCGCGAATCCAACTTTTTGGATGACGGCATCCAAAATGGGTTTGGTTTGTAGAATTTCGATGTAGGTTTCCAGCAATTGCTGGTCGCTCAGATAGGCAAATTCAAAATTCGGGTCCTGGCGGTTGCTGGTCACGAGAATTTTGGTCTGAGCCTGATAAACGGGCGTGGTGAAACGGCTAAGCAAGAAGCCCCCTGCTCCACCCGCGATGCCGCCGATGACGAGCAGCCATAACCACTTTTTTAGCAAAAGAACGTATTTTCGGATTTCCATTGAGAAAAGGTACCTTTATAGATGGCCGATACGCGCTGAAAAAAGCGCACCCAAAGAAAACGTTAATCTGTTGCCTTACTCAGCAAGAACGCCCCGCAATTCCTGCACCACGTTTACGACTTGTTCTTCCTTCATCATCGGATAGAGCGGCAGAGTCATTTCGCGGCGGGCGATGTCTTCTGTCAGCGGCAAACGTGTACCATTGGTGATGGGCCGATAAGCAGTGAAGCGATGGACGGGCGGGTAATGGATGCTGGTTTGAATCCCCTGTGCTTTGAGATGTTCCATCACTTTACTGCGCTCGATGAATTTCGGTAACAGCACCGGCAAGATGTGACAGGAGGAAACGCCAGGATGATGCTCGAAGGGGATGGTCACGGCGGGGGTAAGTTCCTGCATGGTTTCACGATAATACCGGGTCAGTTCGGCGCGGCGGAGGTTGTTGCGTGCCAGTTTCTTCAGTTGTTCCCGTCCCAGCGCAGCGCGCAACTCATCAATGCGGTAGTTGTAGCCCAACTCGACCACGTCATAACTAAACGCATGCCCTTTGTGCCGGTCCCACGTCAGCGTGGTCATACCATGCGAGCGGAAAATGCGCAGTTTTTCATATAAATCCTGACGGTTGGTGGTCAACATGCCGCCCTCGCCAGTCGTCATGTTTTTGTTGGAGAAGAAGCTGAAACAGCCAATTGCTCCCCAGGTACCAAGTTGACGGCCTTCGAGCTCTCCACCAACCCCATGTGCATTGTCTTCAATCACTTCCAAACCGTAATGAGCAGCAATTTCCAGGATGCGCGGCATATCGCATGGATACCCGGCATAATGAACCACGATGACCGCTCGCGTTCGAGGGGTGATACAGCGTTCAATCTCTGCCGGAGAAATGTTGAAATCATCATAACCGTTGACATCTGCAAACACCGGTTTTGCGCCCACATAGCGCACGGCATTGGCTGTGGCGACGAACGTCAACGATGGCACAATGACCTCATCGCCGGGGCCAATTCCCAGCGCCAGACAGGCCATGTGCAGGGCTGCGGTTGCATTGGAAACGCTCAAGGCATACCTGGCGCCGCTAAAAGCGGCAAATTCCTGCTCAAATTCCTGCGTGACGCTGCCCATCGTCAGCCATTTGCTCTCCAGAACCGCCTGGACAGCGGCGGTTTCTTCGGGACCGAAATCAATATCGGCTAAAGGAATGCGCCAGTTCATGCAGTCACCTCCTCCGGCAGAAACTCGGCACGCATGGCCTCGAAATCGCGCGCGGCCTGTTCGTAATCATCCGGGCGGCCCAGGTCTTGCCAATAGCCGCTGAATTCGTAACCGACGACTTTCTCGCCGGCGGCAAGCAGGATTTTCACCAGGTCGGGAAAATCGAGATACTGTCCTTTGGGGATGTATTGCAACACACGCGGCTCAAACACATAGACCCCCATGCTGACGCAGTAATCGTAGGTTGGTTTTTCGATATAGCCGTTGATTTCGGGCTTGCCGTTCCACTGGATAACCCCCAGGTCAATTTTGACTTTGCGATGGTGAACGGCAATGGTGGCGGTGGCGCGGTGCTGACGATGGAACGCAACGACATCCGAAAAGCGCAGGGTGGTCAGCACATCGCCATTGGTCACCAGAAAGGTATCGTTCAAGTCCTCGATGAGCGCAATCGGCCCCGCGGTGCCAAGCGGCGAAGCCTCATAACTGTATTCGATTTTCAATCCCCACGCTTCGCCATCCTGAAAAAAAGTTCGCAAAAGCGAAGAAAGATGTCCTACCGTCAGGGTGACGCGGTCAATGCCGGCCATCTTCATCTGCCGCAGGATGACTTCCAGAATCGGAAATTCTCCAATCGGCATCAAGGGTTTGGGCAAGATTTTGGTGTAGGGGGCCAGGCGTGTGCCTTTGCCGCCTGCCAGTATAACCGCTCTCATAATTTTTCCTCCTCGTTAGAACTCGTAAACGCCCACGCGGTAGCGCTCCAAATGCTGGCGTATCCATTCGATGGTCTTTTCCAGGCCCTGGTCCAGTGTGGTTTGGGGCGCCCAGCCCAAAACCTGCCTGGCCTGGGTATTATCGGAAACCAGGCGATAGACTTCTGAAGCCTCTGGTCGCAGGCGTTGTTCTTCCACTTGAATTTCTACCGGGCGATTGACTTTAGAAACAATTTTTTCCACCACGTCGGCAATCCGAATTTCTACACCGGTGCCGAGATGGATGGTTTTACCCTCAATGCCGGGTGTTTGGGCAGCCAGCAAAAAGGCGTTGACCGTATCGTGGATGAAGGTGAAATCGCGCGTGGTATGCACGTTGCCTACCCGAATCACCGGTTGAGTCAGCGCCTGCGTGATGACCGCCGGAATGACCGCGCGCGCCGATTGACGCGGTCCGTAAGTATTAAACGGGCGTAGAATGACGACCGGCAGCCCAAACGCGCAGTAAAAGCTTTCGGCCAGTTTATCGGCCCCAATTTTGCTGGCCGAATAGGGCGATTGCCCCTGTAAGGGATGCTCCTCGCGGATTGGCACTTGCTGCGCCGTGCCATACACCTCGCTGGTAGAAGTATGCACCAACCGTTCCACGCCGGCTTCCCGGCAGGCGTTCAACACATTCAGCGTGCCGATGACGTTGGTTTGGGTCACTTCGACTGGATGGTAGTAGGAATAAGGGATAGAAATGAGCGCGCCCAAATGCAGAACGACCTGACAGCCTTCTACTGCCTTGCGAACGGCATGTTCATCGCGCAGGTCACCGCCGATGATTTCGAGCGACGCGCGGATTTCGGGTGGAGCAAGTTGAAGCAGGCCAGTATCGGCGCGCGAGTTGTAGCGCACAAAGGCGCGGACTTGCGCCCCTTCCAAAGTCAGCCGTTCCACCAGGTGACTGCCGATGAAACCGCCTGCGCCTGTTACCAGGACTTTCTTTTCACGCCAGAATGGGTTCATGTTGTTTGATTTCCAGAACGGTTCGGTTGCTGTAGCACAGGGTGATGTCGGGGTTGGTGATGTCTATACAGTCTCTATCAGTGCAAACCCCTAAAACCGGTTCAAGCGGGAAGCGATGCCCGTTGACCTGATAAGGCCTGGAGAGCGCACTGTAAATCCGGCGCGCTACAATTTCGGTTTCGCTCAAATGCGCCAGATTTTCCAGGATGAGCGCAAACTGATTCTCACCAAAGCGCGCCAGGGTATCGCTATCGCGCTTGCAGTGCGAGAGGCGCTGTGCAGCCTGAACCAGTATGTCATCGCCGTATTTGCGCCCCAGCGTGTTATTGATGTCCGACAAGCCCTCCAGGTCAACAAAAAGGAGCGCAACGTGTGTTTGGTAGCGGCGCGCATAAGCCAGTGAGTGCCGCAGGCGGTCCTGCAACAGGTAGCGGTTGGGCAGTTGGGTGGTCAGGTCATGCACCGCTTTGTATTCCAGATGGTCGGTGCGCCAGATGGGCTCCTGCGCTTCGGCGCGCACAGGCTGAGTCACTTGTTTATCTACCATTCGCAATAAATCATCCAGGAAAATCAGACGGATGCCATAAGCGCGACAAAAATCGAAGATGTATTCATCAATCTTCGGGTTGTTGGCCGGGATGGTGGAGACGATGACGCCGACATCATATTTGTCCACCAGGTCTGGCAGGTCGGTGAAACCGCCCATCATCCAATAGCCGCCCACTCTCATCCCGTGTAAGGTGGGGTTGGAATCATCCACCACGCCGACAATCGAAAAAGCCGAGCGGAACATGCGTCGTTTGAGCAGCCAGCCGGCAATCTGACTGCCTTCGCCGCCGCCGACGATGAGGACACGTTCACCCAGCGTCATCTGATTTTGCCGCCAATGCAGCCAGCGGTTGGCAAGGCCAGAAAACAGCCGCAGGCGATAGCGTACCGCTACAAATCCCACCTGTGCTAACATGCAGGAGAGAACGACCATGCCCCAGTGTGCCACCGGTACTCCTATCAACTCCATAAAGGGAGGGAAGGTTTCGAGCACCAGGAGCAGGAAAAGCGTGAACCCGCCAGAGGCTAACAGTCCCAGCCCATCTTCCGAAGTCGAACGAGACCATAACACCTTGTTTTGCCCGGAAAGTACGTTGAGCGTGCTAAACAAGAAGGTGAGCAAAAACGAAAGCAGCAAAATGGCGCGCCAGCTCCAAAACGGCGCATCGAGCGGCTTGAAGAGCAGACTGGAAATCTCGATGGCCGTCAACGCCACCAGGAAATCGGCAATGAACCAGTTGACATGCAGGCGTGCCATGCGCGAGAACGGGCCGGCAAATAAATAACCTTCTGGAATTTTCGTGCCGGTGATGCGTGGAATCAGAATGGCAATCGTCCAGAAGATGATGTCCAGGTCGGTAAAGAAGGAATGATACCGGACGTACAACTGGTCAAGGCGCATCTTGTTCGGTAAGATGCTCTGGAAGTAATCTTCCATCAGATTACTGGAAGAGAGAAGTTTTTCCTCGTCATGATAAAGGACACTGGCCGGGCTGGTGATGCCTGGGCGGACGGAGAGAATCTCACGTCGGGCGTCTTCCGGCCAGGCTTTGGCAATTTCCACATCTTCGGGGCGCGGCCCCACCAGGCTCATTTCTCCCACAAACACGTTCCAGAGTTGGGGAAACTCGTTAATTTTGGTGTAACGCAGCCAGGCGCCGAGCGGCGTAATACGGCTATCGCCTCGTGCAGTGACGCGCGGCCCGGCGTAACTTTCGGGCCGTTCGTACATCGTTCGGAATTTGAGAATTTTGAAGGGTTTGCCATCTTTGCCTGCCCGCAAACCGCGATAGAACACCGGCCCTGGCGAATCACGTTTGATAAGAATGGCGATGATGATACCAACAGGTGCGAGCAGAATCATGCCAATCAGTGACATGACAATATCGAACAGCCGTTTAACGGCGTTGCGAAACCAGGCTGAAACGCTGGGGGTTTCCATGGTTTGGGTCTGAAGCCCTGCTCTGGATTTGAACGGTTGCACGCGAATCATGCTTCCTCCCTGAAGATGCTCAACAAGAACGGATAAAGGGCAAAATCAGCCCAACGACAAAAGCAGATGGAACCGGAGAACTTCTTTACGAACCAGGCAAATGCGGAGAAACCTTTCTTTGCAATGCCGCCCTGATGCAAACCCTTACAAAAATGTAAGGCATAGTTATTATATTCTTTTATGCGAAAAAATCAAGGGGAAAAAACCAGTTTTTTCAGCCCAAAATTGTTGATAGAAACAATCGAAGAGGAGATTTTTGCGCCATCAGCACGATGAACCGTGGATGTAAAACTACTTATCCAGACACATTCTGCTTGTCCTTACATCTCGTTAAGAGTTGCCTTTCAAAAATGAAAAGTGTTATAATGATGCGGGAGATTCGTTTCAAACGAACGGAGGGGAGAATGTTCGAAACTGTGAAACTGGGATTGAGTTTGTTGCACCAGGCCGTTATGGAGGGAAAATGGCGGGAAATGTTCCACGAGCGCATTTTTCGCAACCGGATAGTGACACCGGTTGAACTGGATTTACGCGCTCTCGAATGGCAAAAGGACCCACTTGAAGGCACCGGCTGTGTTTTTCTGGAATTATCCCGCGAGGACATCGAAACCGGCAAACTCTCGTTTGCCGTGCATGAGAGAAGAGCAAACGCACTTTATAAATTGGGTCGAGGAATGAGAGGCTTTGCACTCGTCAGAGAAGGAATCGTGCTGGGAGATTTGTGGTGTGTCGCCCCGTCAGACAAAAGCAAGCCCATCCGACACCCTGACCTGACGATGTTGAGACTGGAATGTGCCGAAGGGGAAGCCTACGCACAAGATATGTTGATTGACCCTCGTCACCGGGGGAAGAACCTGGCTGTCCCCTTACAGCGTGCTTTTCATCTTGCCTTGAAACAAGAAGGGTGGAAAAAAGTGTATGGATTCTACTACGATGACAACCTTCCCGCGATGTGGATGCACCGAATGCTCAAATTCAAAGAATTACCGAAACTGCGCGTATCGCGCATTTCGCGTTTCTACCTGAAGGTCGAAAAAGCCGCCTGATGCTTGCTCCTGGCAGGGGTTGGCAGAATCGGAAAAACCTTTGTTCGATTGACGGATTGCTTTCGATGGAGGGCAACGTATGAACACAAGAGAAATCATTCGCGATTTCATCACAACCGAGATGCTTCACCAACCGCTCGAAACGCCACTCCGAGACGATGCGCCACTGGTGGAATCCGGAATTATCGATTCGATGGGCGTGATGACCCTGCTGAGTTTTCTGGAAAACACGTTTTCTATCCAGGTCTCTGGTGAAGATTTGATGCCCGAAAATTTCTCATCTATCGAGACCATTGCCACGCTCGTGGAGCGATACATCCGTTAAACTATGGACTTCTCCTTTACACCAGAACAGACGGCGATGCGCAAAACCATCGTCGAATTTGCGCGCCGGGAATTGAACCCCGGTCTGGAAGAACGCTACCGGCTGGGGGTGTTTCCCCACGATTTGTGGGAAAAATGCGCCCAGATGCGCTTGCTGGCTTTGCCCTTTCCAGAAGAATACGGCGGCGATGGGTTCGATTTTCTCACCACCGTGGCGGTGTATCACGCCCTGGGTTATGCCTGCAAAGACTCCGGGCTGGTTCATGCTCTCACCACCCAAATCATCTGCGGAATACAGATTTGGTTGTTTGGCAACGAGGCCCAAAAAGCCACCTTTTTGCCCGAATTGGCCTCTGGCGAGGCCATTTACGCGCAGGCTATCACCGAGCCGGGCTCTGGCTCCGATGCCTTTGCCATGCGAACCACCGCCACCCACCAGGAAGGTGGTTACGTCTTGAACGGGTCGAAAACGATGATTACCAACGCACCGGTGGCCAATCGGGTGCTGGTGTTTGCCGTCACCGATGCGGCCAAAAAGTCGTTTGGTGGCATTTCCTGCTTTCTGGTGCAGGCGGGAAGCGCAGGGTTTTCTGCTGGTAAACCGATGGAAAAAATGGGACTGCGTACCCTGGCGAACGGAGAGTTGTTCTTCGAGGCGTGCTTCATTCCCAATTCGGGGCTGATTGGACGCGAAGGGCAGGGAGCAATGATGTTCAGTGAGGCGATGGAGTGGGAGCGCACTCTCATCCCAGCCTGCCTGCTCGGTGAATTGGAACGAATTCTGGAAGAAGCGGTGAAATATGCCCGCGAACGGCACGCCTTTGGTCAGCCGATTGGGGAATTTCAGGCGGTTTCACACAAAATTGCCCGCATGAAATTGAACGCCGAACTCGGGGCGCTTTGCCTTTATAGCGCAGCAGCCCTCAAAAACCGGCGTAAGCGCGCCGCGTTGGAAACTTCTGTCGCCAAACTGTTTATCAGTGAAAGTCTGAAACAGGCTGCGCTGGATGCCGTTCAGTTGCGCGGCGGATATGGTTACATGACCGAGTATGAGGTCGAACGTGAGCTGCGTGATAGCATCGCTGCTACACTCTACTCCGGTACGTCAGAAATGCAGCTCAACATTTTGGCAAAACTGGCAGGTCTCTAAATGACCACATTAGTTCATCACTACCTGGAACGTTCAGCTGCGTGTTATCCGCATCGCATTGCGTTGACAGATGGACGCAACGCCTTGACGTTTGCCCGTCTCAACACAGCCGCGAACCAGATTGCCGGCTTTCTGGCCGGGCGCGGCATTGGACGTGGAGAACGGGTAGTTTACTTCCTCAGGCGCAGTCTCGACTGTGTGGTTGCTACCCTGGGAATCGCCAAAAGCGGAGCGGCCTATGTCCCACTCGACCAGAAGACCCCGCCCGAACGCTGGCATCGTATTGTGACAGACTCCACTCCCCGCGCCCTTCTGTGCCACGCGGCCACGCTGGACGAAACACTGGAACGACGCAAGGCGCTTGCCTCCTCCCCGCCGGTGATATGCCTGGAGCCTGTTTCAGAACCCCTACCGGCGGACGTGTTCGTCCTGGATATGCAAACCGACAGCTCCCCAGTGCCATTGCAGCCGGTCTGCTTTGCAGACGACCCGGCTTATGTGCTTTACACCTCTGGCTCAACCGGCGCGCCCAAAGGGGTCATCGTGACGCACGGCAACATCACGAATTATATTGACTGGGCGCTGGCGTATTTTGACCTCACTGTTAGCGACCGGATTTTGGGGACGGCGCCGTTCCACTTCGACATGTCTACCTTCGATATTTACTGCGCCTTGGGGGCTGGCGCCACCCTGTGTATTGCCTCCGATGATTTACTGCTGTTTCCCGAAGTACTGGTGCGCTTTATGGAGCAGCAGGAGATTACGGTGTGGAAAGGCGTTTCTTCTCTGTTGATGTATCTGTGCCGCGCAGGCGTCTTGCGTCCAGGACGCCTGCCCGCGCTGCGAACCGTTATCTTCGCAGGAGAACCGCTCGATGCTCGATACCTGCGGCAGTGGATGGAAACTTTTCCCCGAACTGCCTTTTACAACGGCTATGGCCCTACCGAAGCAACCGGCATTTCGCTTTGCTATCACGTCCAGCGTCCGCCTGAACCTGGTGAACCCATCCCGATTGGGAAACCCTGCAAAGGAGGTCAGGCGCTGTTGCTGGATGAAAATGACCAGCCCGTGCCGCAGGGAGCAATTGGTGAATTATGTCTGGCCGGAGATGGCCTGGCAAAAGGGTATCTGAATGACCCCCAAAAGACTGACAGCCGGTTTACACCTCCGCCGCCAGGATGCGCGGCAGGAGACCGAATCTACCGCACGGGCGATTTGTGCCGTCAACTGCCGGATGGTAACTACGTCTTTGTTTCTCGTAAAGACCATCAGGTAAAGTGGATGGGCTACCGCATCGAGTTGGGGGAAATTGAAACGCATTTGATGGCCTGTGAGCAGGTCAAAGCAGCGGTCGTTCTTTTGTTAGAGACACAGAACGGCCTGAAAGAACTGGCGGCCTTCGTGGAGAGCGAGGAGGAAATCAACCCCTGCGTCTTGTCCGCATTTTTGGAAAAAAGGGTTCCTTACTACATGTTGCCCCGCCGCTTCATTCGTGTCAAAGCGCTGCCCCGCAACGACCGTGGCAAGATAGACCGGCAAGCGCTGTTAGAGCTTGAAATGGAAAGGGTATGAACGATGCCAGACTCTTTGAATGCTGATTTTTTGCTGGCCTGGGCGCGGGAAGCCGGACATGAGTATCCGCTCTTCGATTGCCACGTCCACCCCTTCGATGTCCTGACGGGAGACACTGCTTACCAAACCAGCGACTCTCTGCCGAAGTTGTTCTCCAGGCCTGGCAGTGCGTACCATCCACCCGCGATTATGCCGGAGAATTTCGACTCTGCAGAAATTCAGAGAGAGGCGGTTTCCGAACGGGGTTTGTTGCTGACCTCCCGGTTTGCCTATTCCCATACCGGCGCCAGGATATTCGATGACCACCTTGCACTGACCGGATTATCGGGTGCGTTGCTCTTGCCTGTGACGCGCTGCCCTGACCGTGCTGAGGCCATGCTGGCAACCATTCAGCAGATGTTTGATGAACCTGGCCGCTATTTCTGCGCCTGCCCCTATCCCGTCGGGATGGCACGGGAGGCTTTGTATCCTTTCTTCTACCAAATGAAAGAAACATACGGCATTTGCGCTGTCAAAATTCACACCAATCTGGTCAACCTGGACCCCGCTTCTCCAGAAGGCAGGGAGACGATAGAAGCCGTGCTGGAAGCCGCCGGTTCGTTGGGTTTGTCGGTGATTGTGCATGGCGGCTGGACTCCGGGCTTGCAGCCTGCTCAGGCGGCTCAGTATGGCACGCTTGAACGCCTCTCCTGCGTGGATTGGAGCGTTTCGCGCGCCCCGGTGGTGATTGCCCATGCCGGCTGTTACGCCCTGTGTGAGACAGAAGTTACAGCCGCCTTATCGCTTTTGAACGTTTTATTCGAGAAGTTTCCCAACCTGCTGGCTGATGTATCGAATTTAGGTATGGGTGCTGTCGAGTCGGTTCTGCGGTTTTCTGACCGCTCCCGTTTGCTCTTTGGCTCCGATGCGTTGTACATACCGATATGGAAGGCCTGGCTGCGTTTTTTACATGCGCTCTATTGCGTTTCTCCTGACCCGGAGAGTGATTTGATACGCATTGCTTCTATCAACCCGCGCCGGTGCCTTTCTCTGCCGGTCTGAGAGCTTGCTCAGCACTCGTTTGGGCGGCGACCAGCAGCGGTGGAGGGAGTTGTTCCATCAGCGGAATTTTTCCGTTAAGATAAAATCGAAACATCCCCTCGGCTTTGGCAAACAGGTAACTGGAAGGGAACAGACGCAGAGCAATTTTTAACCCTGCATGGGTGAACGGATTGACCAGCGGGCGCAAAAAAGGGGAGAACACAATCCGCTGACGCACAGGTTTCAGTGAGTAACCCATGTGAATTTTGTATTCATCTACACTGGCGGGTGCATCAAGCGAGTGCAGGCCGTAAAAAATGCGTTGAATGTGGGGACGTTCGAGAATTTTTGTGGTCACAACATACGTCAGGGCATTGTTCACGCCCAGACGTAAATAATCGCGCAGGCTTTGCTGAAAAAGGATACAGAAAGTGTCGTCGCATTCTATTCCCAGCAGGGCGGCGGTCAACTTGCCTTCCACCATGGCGCCCCAGGCTTCTAAACCGGGGATGTCTTGCCCGGTCAGGCACAATTTCTCCCACCATGCGCGTTTCTCGGCCCCCAGGCGTCCCTGCCGCTGCAGGGTATCGCGGCGCAGTTCCCAGCCTTCGGAAGCCAGTCGCGAGAGGGGAATTGGCTCGATGACCGCCAGCGCCGCGCCTTTTTTTGCTTTGTGCGGTAATTTCTTGGGCGGGTAGGTCTTTCCCTCGTATACGATGTGATAGCTCAACATTCCCTCCGGCGCCGAAAGCGGTGCGGAATAGCGCAATGCCGTGACGCGGTGTTCCCGAAACAAGGTTTGTAATTCCTGCTCGGAGGGCATGATGACGGCGTGGTAGGGAATGGCCTGGTAAGCACCCATTCCAGCGCTCACCCAGTAGGAACTTTCAGTGTGCAGGATGGTATGCCCCTGCCGGCGATTCCATTCCAGGAACGGTTGAATACCACTTACAGCGTGATTTTTCTCCATTTTTCATCCACTTCTTCGGGCCAGGTTTGTTGTTCAAGCGGGATTTTTCCATTCAGGTAATACGTCATCATGCCGCGTGTTTTCGGAAGGAGCACACTCTCAGGAAAGTGTTTTGCTAACCACGTGATGAGGGTGCATGAGTGATGATTGACAAACAGACGAACCAGGCGATGGAACACCACGCATTGCCGCACTGCTCTGGCCTGAAACCCCATGCGGAACTTGAACTCGTTGACGCTTTTGGGCGCATCCAGCGAATGCAGGCTGAAGAAAATGCTCTTTATCCCATCGGTGGCAAGCAGATTGCAAGTGACCTGATAGAACAAGGCGTTGTTGACATGTAAGTTCAAAAATTTGTGGTGTGAAGCCGCATAGGGGACGTAAAAAACATCGTCTATGCGGCACGTCAACAGCAGGGCGGCCAGTTCTCCCGCCACCGTTGCTCCCCACGCCTGGAAACCCGGCAAATCTCGTGCAGAAAGGCAGAGGCATTCCCATTCAGCGTGTGACATGCTCCTGGTGCGGTGCTGCCGTTCCAGCGTATCGCGCTGCAACGCCCATCCCTCGCACGCGGCACGCTCGAAGGGAATTTCCTGGATATTGCAATGCTCCAGACCGCGTTTGACGGCATTTCGCGCCTGGGAGCGAAGCATCTCCAGCGAATACGGAGGCTCCAGGACAACATGGTAACTCAACATTCCATGTGGATAGCGCAAGGGCGCGGAATAGCGCACAGCCAGAGCGTTTGCACGGTTCATCAATTCGTTGAGTTCTGCTTCCGATGGTTCGATGAGCCATCCATACGGAAAGGCTTGCAAAACAAACGGCGCAGCATCATACCAATAACTACTTGCAGATTGATAGACCTTATGCCCATGTCGGCGAAGCCACTCTGCAAAAGCAGAAGCATTGCTCATAGTTCTTTCCTTTTCGATGCGAACACTGGACTGCATCAGGATTTTTTGCTCCAGGAGGAGAGGGCAAAAAGCAAACGGTTTTTCAGGGTCTCGTTCCTGACCGAACTGCACAGCGAGAATAGGGCATCCAGCGGGGCGTTGCGCGCTTTTCGCAGGCGATAGATGGGCGGCGGGAAGGCACCAAATTTTTTTTTGAACTCCTCGGCCGTAGCGCCCAGGTGGAGCTGCTGTACTCCCTGCGCTTTCAACCGTCTCATTGCCGTCCACATTAACAAATCGTTTGGTCGCAAATGCTGAAATTCATACCGGCTGGCTCCGCCCCAATAAATCCCCACCTGGTTGTGCGAAAGAAAAATTTGCGTGGCAATGCACTGGCCTTCGGGATTTTTTGCCTGCAGGAGCATTAAGTCTCCTGTTGGGTGAAGATGTTCAATGACCGATTGGACATCTTCGAGCTGATAAACTGGCTTGAGCCGTTTACGAGCAAAGACTTCCTGGGATTGAGCTTCGTATTCCTCTGCAAACGAACAACAAGCGGTTTCTTCAATTGTCACACCGCTTTTGAGCGCTTTTCGGATGGCGGTGCGGCAAGGGCCGGTAAAGCTGGCGAAGATGTCGTCCTCCGCAGGGCTTAAATCCACCGCAAACCATGGTAGCTGTTCGAGGTGATAATCCACCTGATTGACATCGTCGGGAGCAATTTGCAAATCAATGATTTCCAGGTAATCACACTTTAATTCCGCAAAAGCGTAGCTCGGAAAATCCTGGAGAAACCGTTTTCGCGAGGCGCCCGGGCAAACGTGAAAGCCCATGAAATAGGTATTCCACCCCCGAAAAGGACTGCCTAAAATGCGAAAACCAAACAGGTGTGCCATCATCCCCACGAAATACCCTTGCAGGCCCTCATCGCTTTGGATGGACAAAATGACCGGCTCCAGATTTCGAGATTGTCGCAAGTGTTCCAGCCAGGGCAAAGTTTGGAAGACGTTATCCCCACGGTTGATGAGAGACCAGTCCACATCTTCGAGTTGAATCGGTTCAAACTTCATTCTCTTCTCATTTTGGTTTGCTGCACACAGGCTCTTTTTTGTGAGCCGGTGTGCCTTAAGGCCGCGAAGAAATCTTTATTGCCTCGAACAACATCTTTTCGATTTTCATCGCACCGGATAGCGGAGAATGATTGTCTTCAGCCCATTTGCGAGCGTTTTCTCCCAGTGTTTTGCGGAATTCTTCGGCCTCTCTCAATTGCAAAATGGCAGCAGCGAGCGCAGCAGGGTCTTCGGGCGGAACGCAAAGGCCCGCCTGGGCTTTTTGAATCAGCCGCCAGGCGTCACTGTCTTCATCTATACTTGCAATGATAGGCCGACCGCTTGCCAGGATGGTAAACGTCTTGGAAGGAATCGAATGGTTGGCAATGCCCCGTTGCAGGGTCACCAGCGAAACGCTGGCACTGGCTGCGACTTCCGGCAATCGGTCGCGCGGCTGAAAAGGCAGGAAGCGCACATTCTTGAGTTGTCGTTGATGCGCGCTGCTGACGAGACGCTCGCGGTTGGCGCCATCGCCCACGAAGACGAAAAGGAGGTCCTGATGGTCGGCCAGCATTTCGGCAGCCGCCAAAACATGCTCCAGCCCCTGAGATAACCCCAAATTTCCGGCGTACAGGACAACGAATTTGCCGACCAGGTCATTTTCCTGAGCAAATGGATTGTCTTGCGGCAGCGGACGGACAAGTTCGGTATCTACCCAGTCGTAAATCATCACCATTTTTTCATCGGGCACTCCCATTTCCAGCAATTCCGAGCGGAACGATTCAGAAATGATTCGCACCAGAGTCGAGCGGTGCAGGCAGAAAGTTTCCATTTGCGTTATCAGCCAGATGACTGGTTTGTGGCGAAAAATGCCCAGTTTGATGCCCACGCCTGGATAGACATCGTAGACTGCGTAAATGGAAGGCTTACGGCGCCAAACGGCCAGTACAGCGAACGGCAGCCAGGAGGTGAGTGAGGAACTGCCCGATAAAACGACATCGTACTCTCTTCGCAAACCGGCCAGTGTGGTGCCGATTTGGTAGGTGAGATATTGGAGCAAACGCCAGGGCAGCTTCATTCTATCTACGGAAGGCAGCCCCACGCGAATGACCTCTACGCCGTTTTCGACGGAATGCCATAACAGTTTTCCGCGCCATTTTGCCGGCACTCGCCCTGATGGAAAATGAGGCACGCCGGCTATCATCGTCACCTGATGCCCTAAACGCACCAGGTTTTCGCACAGCATGGTAAAAATCGGTGCGCTGGGGCCTAAATCAGGTTCGTAGTGACCGCCGAAAATTAAGATTTTCATAAATCCTTGCCTGCGTTGAGAAACAAAATGGAAAGCCTATCCAAACATGTGAACTCTGTGAAAGTATGCCGCTGGCAACGGCAAAACCAATACATTCAAGTCTCTTGCCACGATTTCACCACCCGAAACACGCGGACAACCCGTCTGCGGGGAAGTTCGATACAGCCAAGCGCCCGGTGCATGCGGACGGCAGGAAGGTTATCGGCATAATATCCTACGTAATCGCGCTTCCAGCCTTCCTGTTGTAGTTGGCGCTCGAACGCGCGGTGAAACGGCACCGAAAGTTTCTTGCCGCGATAAGCCGGCGCGATGAACATATCGGTCGAATACATCTCCTGCATGGCACACTTAATGCCCAGCATCTCCAGGTCGGGATGTCGAACAGGTGTTTGCTGGTTGGGCGGCGCAACGCACCAGATGTCGCCGATGACCGTATTCCCTGCAAGCAGGCCAAAGCCCCGCATGCCGCGCTTCAGATTGCGTAAAGCGCGCAGTCGCCGCGTTTTTATTGCAAAATTCCATTGTCCATTTCTCAGGTCTCCGGGCGAAAGTTCGACCAGACAATAGCCCAGCGCAAGCAGGGGGTCGTGCGGCAGGTGGAGCATGGTCAGGTCGAGAAAGGCCGGAATCAAAATCCGGTTGAAGAAGACTTGCTGGCGCAAATTTTCGGCCAGGTTGCCATTGTGTATCGATTCGGCTAACACCGAGAACGCATAAAACAAATTTTCCAGCATAATTTGCCCGCCTTGTCTAGAGAGAATAGATAATATTGCGGCGCGCATGTTCATCAAAGGGGGCAGAAAGGTCGTCCAGGGAGCGGATGACGACTGCCGGATTTCCGGCGGCAATGCAACCCGCTGGAATGCTGCGACTGACCACGCTGCCCGCGCCGATGACGCTATTTGCGCCAATGGTGACGCCTTTCAAGATGATAGAATTCATGCCGATAAAGACGTTATCGCCGATGACGACCGGCGCGCTCTTGCCGTTTTGCGGGTCAAGCAGGCGGGCGCGTGGGTGCAGAGGGTGGAAATCGGTATCGGTGATGACACAGTTTGCGCCAACGGCCACGTTATCGCCGATGGTCACGCGCGTAGCGACACAAATTGAGCCACCGGTCATGCCGAAGTTGCAGCCAATTTCCAGCACTGCCCCAGCCCGCAGGGTGCTGAGGACCACCGGGTGATTTGGCGCGAGCGGGTTGGAACGCGCCGAAGAGCGCAGGCTGAAACCCTCGCCAAACGTCATCACGCTGTGGCGGTGTTTTTGAACAATTGGCAGGCCGTAGAAGCTCCAGCCGCGTCTCCAGGAGATACCGTTGAGGGCCATGAGCAGGCGCGCTGCCGGGTAGGTCAGCCAGCAATGCAGGCGATTCCAGAGTTTCCAGGGAGTATCGAGGGCTTCGAGGAAGCGGTTCATTTTCGTTTTTCCTGAATGGCGCG
Source organism: Anaerolineales bacterium (assembly GCA_025056175.1). Taxonomy (GTDB): domain Bacteria; phylum Chloroflexota; class Anaerolineae; order Anaerolineales; family Villigracilaceae; genus UBA5195. Next base: position 5,272 of record JANWWK010000055.1, on the reverse strand, counting down.
CTGGTAAATCTCTTCCAGACGGTCTGCCACCGCGCGGATGGAGAAGGTTTCTTCAATCAGACGGGCGCAGTTGGCACGGTAGGCAGCGTATTTTTCGCGGTCGGCAAGTAATTCATCCATTGCCTGGGCAAAACGGGTGGGGTCGAATGGCACGACTTCGGCAGCGCGCCCCTGCACCAGGTGGGCAATTTCACATCGGTCGGTGATGACCATCGGCGTTCCCGCCAGGCAAGATTCCATGATGACAACCGGGAAGGTATCGGCGCGGCAGGGCAGGGTAAACAGGTCAGCATCGCGGAAGGCAGCCAGCACGTCGGACCCGGTCACCAGTCCCGGCAGGGAAACGCGCGCCTGTAGACCATATTGGCGGATGAGCGCCTGCACTTCGGCCAGTTGGCCGTCATCGGGGCCGGCAATCACCAGGTGCGCGGCGCGGTTTTGCATTTGGGCAAAGGCTTCGACGAGCATATCGGGGCCTTTTTTCTTGTTGATGCGCCCCAGGAACAGAATCAGCGGCGTTTCGGCAGGGACTCCCAGGCGGCGGCGAAAGCTGCCTGGCGGAGCGGCGCGTTCCATCTCGGCAGGGTCTATGCCATTGGGCAGGATGACGATGCGTTCTGGCGGGACATGATGCGCCAGGGCTTGCTCACGCTCGCTTTCCTGCAGGGCGATGAGGGCGCTGATGCCCTGTAATTCCGCCCGTCCAAACAGGCGGTCGTAGAGCCGCTTGACCGTTTGCGAATTGACGATGACCGGCATGGCGCCGTGCGGCTGGGTGACGATGGGAACGCCCGCCCTGCGCGCCGCGTTGACGATGGGCAGGATGGTCGGACTGCGGTAGCCGTTGATGTGAACGACATCGAACCTGCCCATTTCACGCCGCAGGTAGGCGGGCAAATCGGGCTGCCAGATGGGGCCGAGCGTGCCGGGCCAGCGTTTGAAATTCCAGGTATCCAAATACACGACCCGCATTCCATCCACTTCGCGCTCGAAGGTGCCAGGCTGGATTTTCTGGTGTTTGTTGAGCAAATTGGAGCAATACACGGTGACGCGATGTCCGCGCCGGACGAGTTCGCGCCCATTTTGATGCACGACCTTGACCGGCCCGCCCCAACCTTCGGCGGGGTAAAAACCGAGCGTGACCTGAAGGATGTTCATAGGGTTTCCAATTCATCGAGGAAATGCGGCAGGACTTGCTCCGTGCTGAATACCGCTTCGGCATTGGCGAGGGAACGCTCGCCCATCATCTGCCAGCCGGTTGGGCCGGCTTCCAAAAAGGCGCACAGGGCATCGCGGATGCTTTCGGGCTGATAGGGGTCGAAGAGCAAGCCGTTATGACCAGGGTGGAGTGCTTCGGGATGACACCCAACCCGATTGGAGAGCAGAAGCGGCAATTTTGCAAACGAGGCTTCGATGACCACCAGCGGGTACGGGTCGCCCAAAGAGGGGAGGACGAAGCCATCGGCGAGAGCGAGCAATTCCAGTATCCGCGCTTCATCCTGGTAGCCGAGAAAGCGGATGTTCTCCTCGCGTCCGGCCTGGCGGACTCTGGCCTGGAGCGTTTCCTGAAGCGCGCCTGTGCCTGCCACCAGCAGGATGAGATGGTCTAACCCGCCAAAATCGAGCAGGGCTTCGACCAGTTCCTGCACGCCTTTGATTGGCTCCAGGCGCGCCACCGTGAGCAGGATGGTTTTTCCGGGGGCATCGCATCCCCATTTTTGGCGCAGTTTGGCGCGCTGCTGGCGCAATTCAGCAGTCTTATCGCGGAACAGACGCTCGTTGACCACGTTAGGCAGGTTGAGGAAGGGTTTGCCTGCCGAAGAGGGTGCATAGGCCTGCACGTATTCACGCGCCCAGGCGCCCGGCACCACGTAGCCATCGTACCAGTCGAGTGTGTGCCGCCGCCAGGCATTGACCGGACCGTTTTTGCGCGTCATATACGCCAGATTCGACTCGTTCCAGAACAGGGTGACGGTTTGGCGATGGTTGACCGCCAGCGGCGTCATCTGAACGGCGGGAAAATACCAGCTGCCCGAAACCAGCAGCCAGCGCGGGGACTGTTTCCGCAGCGTGGAGAGAATATCCGGGTTGAAGGGCAGCTCGTGGCGGCGGAAGCGCAGCGGCCAATCTTTCAGGAAGGTGTAGGGATAGTGGTGTTGCTCTGGCTCAAAGGTCCAGAAGCGCCCCGGCTCGCTTTTTGCCATGTAAAGGACGTGCAACCCCAGGCCGCGTGCGCTCATTTCGCGCGCCAGGGCGTTGTAGAGATGTGTGCGGTAGGGGGTCGGAATGTTGGTCAGGCTGACCAGCGTTTGTGTCATACGTCTCTCTCGTGAGGAGTTGCGCCGCGCCAGGCCAGGGAGGTTTGTGGTTTCTTCGCGTGAGTGACCGATGCGGCCTTAGGCGCAGCAAGCCAGAAAAACAGCGCCGGGATGGTGTTGCTCCCAATCACCATTGCGCCCCAGTAATCGTGACTGCCCCAAATCATCCACAAGAAACAGGTCCAGGTGAAGCCGATGGATTTGACAATCAGGTGGCTTTCGCGGGAAAGCATACCGTCCACTTTGCGGAGCAGGAAGCCCATGACAGCCATCAGTACGATGACGCCCAAGATGCCACCATTGCCGTAGAAACTGCCGAGCAGGCTGGATTTCGACCCATAGAGATAGAGCGTGGTCAGATGGTCGTAGAGCGGCGGCTGGCTGGCGCGCAGCCAATCGACCAGGAAGTATTTTTGTGGGAAGAAGCGCGAGGGGATGAAACCAAACAGGAGGTAGTTGATGAGCGGAAGGAGGTAGTCGTAGCCGGTGATGTTATCGCGCACGTGGCTTTCCAGGTAAAAAGAAGCCAGCATGGAAGAATCCACCGTGCTGAACAGGCCGATGAATTCAGAAGGAATCTGTTTGATGAAGCCAATCAGTTCTTCCGTTGATTCCAGCGGTACATGGCCACGTAAGGTGAGAACCGCTCCGCCGATGAAGGCCAGCGCGATGAAAATGGGATGCGGCCAGCGGCTTTTGCTCTTGTAGGTGACGACCATCGAGAAGGCCAGCATCATCGAAACCACGCTGAAACGGCTGTGCGCTGAGGTGATGGTCAGACCGACATAAACCGCCACCAGCAGAAAGCCGAGCCAGTTTTTCCATCTGGCGTGCGAAGCCAGCAAATAGACGGTGGGAAAGAAATAGAACGTATCGGCAATGTACTGGTAGCCGGTGGTGTTGCCCACGAAGCGGCTGCCCTGTATGACTACATCTTCCCCGCCGGCCACGAAGCGGGTGCGGTAGATGAGCAGGGAAAGCGTAGCGACCGCCAGGAAGCCGCCCAGGATGAGCAGCATGGGCAGGTTGAGCGTTTCCTGCTGCTTTTCATCCAGCCCCCAGCGCAGGGGCGAGGCCGGGGTGAGCAGGTAGGTGATGAAAAAAGCCGCCATGCCCAAAATGAGAACCAGCCCCACCCATTCGGCGCGCGGCATGCCGCCGCTCATCAGCAGGTTGCGGTGATAAAGGAACATCCCCGTCACCAGGCTGGCAAGCGGATTGAGGACGAAGTAGAGCAGCATGGCTGCCCAGGTCCAAAAGCCGGTGGAGTACCAGTGGAACAGTCCCCGCCGCGCCATCAGGATGGCAAAAAAGGCCAGCAGGCCGAAAATGAAGAGCGATTGGACGAGGACAAGGTCTTCGATACGGGAGAACATGGTGGGGTTCAGTAATCAGTGAGCAGTGAGCGGTGGGGCAGGCGTCATGGAATGCGGTCGAAGACTGCTCGCAGGCGCTCGCCGTATTGTTTCCAGGTAAATTGCCGGGCGCGCTCCTTCGCGGCGGCAGACATGCGGTCGCGTAGCGCGCGGTCGTCCATCAGTTGACGGATACGCTCGGCCAGGGCATGCGGGTCCCGCTCCGGGATGATAAAGCCTTCGATGCCATCGCGTACCACCGACCCGGCGGCAGGGGTGGTGATGACCGGCAGGCCGCTGGCAAGGGCTTCGTAGGTCACTTCGGCAGACCCCTCGAACAAACTCGGCAGGATGAACACATCGGCGCGGCGAAATTCTTCCCGCACTTCGCTGCGCGGCACAAAGCCGACAAAATTCAGCCCCTGACACAGGCGGTGCGCGCGCACTCGCTCGGAAGCCCAGCCGACAATCCGAAATTCAAGCGTGGGGTCATCGAGCAACTGTTGGGCCATGCCCGCGTAGTGAATGCCCTTGCCCATGCCCGCCAGCCCCACAAACAGGACGCGCCCTTTCACGGGGTCGTTCTGCACGTCCAGCCAGGATTCATGCACGGCATACGGCACCACAAAACAGCGTTCGGGCGGGAAGTCAAAATGACGGGTCAGGTCATCTATCACATGCTGCGAGGGCGCAATCACCCAATCGGTGACGTGGCACACCTGACGCTGTTTTTCGGCGTACCATCGGACGTAGGCGTCATCGGGTTCATCTTCCAGTTCGGGGAAGCGCCGCCACTCGTCGCGGTAGATTTCGCGGCGCGAGGGCATGCTGTAAAACTCGGTTACAACGGTCCGCCCCTGCTGATGGGCATGTTCGATGAAGGGCAGGCATTCCCCGGCCATCGAAAAGACGTGCGTGGCGTGTCCCAGCCCGCGCCGAATCATGGCGCGTCCCAGTTCGGTGTCGAAGGCTTCCCACAGCAGGTCATCCCCGACGGCGGTATGGTATTTTCCGGTGGCCCGGCGTAAGACATGACGTGCGGTTTGGAACGGAAAAGTCACCGTTTTGGCGCGAATGCTTTCCGGCACCTCGCGGCGCGCCAGCCGTTTGAGCGACCCGCGCTGGAGCGGCGACGGTAAGGCAGCCAGCAAACGCCCCAGCCCCACGTTGCCGCACAAATCGGTGTAGAACCCTTCCAGCAAGCCCGCTTCTGCGAGCAGGGTTGGCACTGCATACGCCCGGCGCGCGCCGAATTGAACCGCAATGTACTTCTTCATTTCTCTCCCTCTGGCGCAGAAAAACCGCTGTGTTTCCCAGACCTGTTTGTATTGTACCCCAACTCCTTACAAAAATGCAAGGTGCTTTTGTGGCTCTGCCAGGGCGTTCTTAAAGTTGCTTATGGGACACCCCTAAAAGACCTTCCGTAACTATCTATCCCCACTGTCTCCCTTCTCCCTGCGTGGGCAGGCGGAAGAAAGGAATGGCCGCCAAAGCGCAAGCAAATGCGCGTATAATTTCGATACGTTCTCTCTGGGAGGTCTGCCATGCCCCGCCTGACCCGTTTCCTGCTCGCTGCGCTGCTGCTGGCCCTCTCGGCCT
>JANWWK010000014.1 GCA_025056175.1 Anaerolineales bacterium | reverse complement strand
GCAGAGCGCATCCGCTGCGACCAGCGTATCACATCCCTGGCACCCAGCCGCGCTTTGGATTCCATCACCACCGAAACCGGCTCGCCTTCGGGTGAGACTGCCTTCAGCGCGGCATCTACCTCGCCATTGAGCCGTACCAGCACCGCCTCGCTCAACAGGCGATAGCCTTTCTGGCGCATGACAAACTCCAGCATCGAGGAAGCCTCGTCTTCCAGGCTGGAGCCGATGGTGGCTTTCAGCCCGCCCAGTTCTTCCCCCAGGCGGTCCACTTTCTGTTCCACGCGGTCGAGTCGCGTTTCGACGCGGTCAAGGCGGATTTCAACGCGGTCGAGTCGCGTTTCGACGGCGCTCAGCCGCGCTTCGCTGCGCTTGTGCGCTTCGGTCAGTTCGGCAACCGCCTGCTCCAGCCGTGTCAGCCGCTCTTCCACACCGCTCAGCCGTGCTTCGCTGCGCTTGTGCGCTTCGGTCAGTTCACGCACCAGTTGTGGCAGTTCGCGGATGTCTTTCGAAATCAAGATATTCCGCAACTCTTCCTGCCACTCCGGGTGCTGGTAGAGCAAACGCACTAAATCGTAATAGTCCTGTATTTCAAAGGCCATGCCGCAACTCCTGTTGGAATTATAATCCAACGTCTGCCCTTCTGCTCATGAAGGGTTTGCTCTCTTCACCCATCAGGCTGCTGCTTTTTTATGCATTCGTTGATGTATGAAGCATTCTCTCTGCCGAAAACAGGCAAATCAGACAGGCCAAAGGTGCAAGATGTTACCTGCACTATGAAATCCCCGAAGAAATCCATCAGAACAGCCTGCCTTTCTTAAGCCCAAACCCCGCTGTGGACCGGCCCAAGTCCGCGCGGGGTTTGTGAGGAGAATGCTTGATTTTTATTTTACGGGCGCGATTAAACAGAACCTGAAGCAAAGTTAAACGTTTGATGAGAAAACGTTCTGAGAGAAAGGGGAATTATCTACCCCCACCCTCTCGCAAAATCCACTCAAGGCCCGGTTTCACAATCAACGACGAGCAGCCGGTCGTGACCGGCCAGGTCTCTTTTTATTTCGATACGCGCAGCAGGAAAGTGCTGGCGTGCCAGGGTGATGACTGCCATCCCTTGCCGGTATTCAATTTCAAGCAGAATGAGACGCACAGCAAGCCGTTTTGCCGTGACCTGAGCCAATAACCGGCGGATGAGTTGCAAACCGTCCGGCCCGCCATCCAGAGCCAGGGTCGGTTCGCGGCCAAAAATTTCCAGCGTTTCGAGCGTTGCAGTAGGGATGTAGGGCAGGTTGGCGGTCAGCAGGTCGGCTGTCGTTTGTTCCGCCATCGCCAAGGCGGTCTCATCGGGCAGCAGGTCTGCCTGAAGGAAGTGGATGCGCTCTGCCACGCCGTGTTTTGCTGCATTTCGACGTGCAATTTTCAGGGCAGCGGGGGAAATATCGGTGGCGAGAAATTCTGCCGATGGCAGGTGAGTGGCCAGGGTGACGGGGATGATGCCTGAGCCAGTACCAACGTCTATGAAACGGTACACCGGCCCCAGTGGGGGATGAGTCTGCGTCCAGGCCAGAGCCGTTTCAATGAGCAGTTCAGTCTCCGGGCGGGGAATCAGGACATCGGGCGAGACCTCGAAATCCAAACCGAAAAATTCCCAATGACCGAGAATGTAGGGCAACGGCACACCGGCTTGCAGCTGGCGGCTGGCTTCTTCGAGGGCGGCTTGCTGCGCAGGGGTGAGGGTGAGTTCAGGATGTGCCAGAACCCACGAGCGGCTGTGTCCGGTGATGTGCGCCAGGAGTATTTGTTTTTCGAGGGACGGAAGGTCACTCTTCGTCATCTTCCCCGCCGGAGGAGAGCCGCTCGGCTTCGTCGCGGGTGGCAAGTTCTTCGATGAACATGTCTATTTCGCCATCCATGACGGCGGGCAGGTTGTAGGACGAGACGCCAATGCGATGGTCGGTCACACGGCTTTGGGGGTAGTTGTATGTGCGGATTTTTTCGGAGCGTTCGCCAGTGCCGACCTGCGAGCGGCGCTCGGCTTCCAGTTCGGCGCGTCGTTTGTTTTCTTCGATTTCGTACAACCGGGCGCGCAAAATGCTCATGGCACGCAGTTTGTTTTGCAGCTGAGAGCGTTCGTCCTGGCAGGTGACGACCATGCCGGTCGGTTTGTGGTAAAGCCGCACGGCCGTTGAGTTCTTTTGAACGTTTTGTCCTCCCGCACCTGCCGAGCGAAAGACTTCGATTTCGATGTCGCTTTCGGGGATGTGGATTTCGACATCGTCTACTTCGGCCAGAACGGCGACCGTGACGGTGGAAGTGTGGATGCGCCCTTGCGCTTCGGTGGCTGGCACGCGCTGGACGCGGTGAACGCCTGATTCCCATTTCAGTTTGGAAAAGGCGCCTTTGCCTTTGATTTCAAAGATGATTTCCTTGAAGCCGCCTATGCCGATTTCACTGGCGGAGAGTACTTCGGTTTTCCAGCGTTGTCGTTCAGCGTAACGGGTGTACATGCGAAAGAGGTCGGCGGCGAAGAGGGCCGCTTCGTCTCCGCCGGCGCCGGCGCGGATTTCCATGATGACGTTCTTCTCGTCGCGCGGGTCTTTGGGGATGAGCATGGTTTTGAGTTCCCGCTCCAGGGCCGGAATTTGTTGTTCCAGTTCGGTGAGTTCCAATTCGGCCAGTTCGCGCAGTTCGGCATCTTCGCTTTCCAGCAGGTCGCGCGCTTCTTGCTGACGCTGAATTGCCAGACGGTATTCACGCGCTTTTTCAACGATGGGTTCAAGTTCGGCGCGCTCGCGGTTGAGTTCAGCGGCGCGCTGATAGTCATCGGCAGATTCCATCAGTTGACGGGTAAGTTCTTCGTAACGTTGTTCAATTCCGGTGAGTTTTTCGAGCATAGAGACCTTGAAGGGCGTGGACGAGCTATCCGTAGACCAGGCGACAGAAAACGCGGCCTTGCGCCGCGCCTGAAGGTGAGAAGGAGATGCCGCCTAGAACGCGGTGACGGCGGAAAGGGTCAGGGAAAGAATCAGGAGGACGGCCACGATGGCGAAGATGACCTGGTTGCGCCGTACCTGCCGGGTGTAATAATCGTTTTCGTTTTTGGGATTCTTGCTTTTTCCTGCCATACTGACGTGCCTTTCGTGAAAAGATGAACGCTATATTTTACCGTGTTTTTGAAAGGCCGTCTGCATTGCGGCTTCTAATTCATCGAGGCTGACAGGTTTGGTGACGTAGCCATCGGCGCCCAGCCGCATGGCCTGGTCTACCTGCACATCGGCGGCTTCAGAAGAGAGCATGAGAACGGGCAGGTTTTTCCATTCTGTCCGGCGGCGGATGAATTCCAGCATCATCAGGCCGGTCACTTCGGGCATGCTCATATCGAGAATCAGCAAATCGGGACGCTTACCAGCCAGCAGTTCCTGTGCCGCGCTGCGGGCGTTGAGGAAATGCCGCGATTGGCAATTGAGCAGCTTGAGCATCAGGCCAACGGCTTTTGCCATTTCTTCGTCATCGTCCACAATCCAGATGTGCTTCATAGGTAGAAGGGTGACATGCTTTCAGGAGGATACAGACTGGACAAACAAGATTCTATCTACCAGGAAGGAGTTGAAGATTTCATCATCATAATCGAGCATATCTTTGGGAGACGTTCACAGACACCGGCTGCCTTTGCGCTTCGATTTCAAGCCGGTTTCGGGCAATCTGGCAGTATTCTGCTCGGGAAAGAGCGTCATATCAGCCTACTCCAGCTGTGCGCGCAAATTCGCAGCCACGTCGGGCGGCAGGAGAGCAGTCAGTTCCTCAAGCGAGGCTTCCCTTATCTTATCTACACTCCCGAAATGTTTCAAGAGGGCTTTACGGCGCGCCGGGCCGATGCCGGGAACGGAATCCAGCACGGAGGCCATGCCCTGTCTGGTGCGGCGGGCGCGATGCGCGGTGATGCCGTAGCGATGCGCCTCGTCACGGATGCGTTGAATCAGGTAGAGTGCCTGGGCATGACGTGGCAGACGGAGTGATTCGGATGTGTGGGGGAAGAAAATTTCCTCCTCGCGTTTTGCCAACCCAATCACCGGCACCTTCTCGAACAAGCCGTACTCCTCCAACACACGAACTGCCCGTCCCAGCTGCCCTTTGCCGCCATCTATGATGATTAAGTCTGGCAAGCGCGCAAAGGCCTCGTCCACTTTAGCGCCGGGGGACTGCGTCTGGGCAATCTGCGCTGCTTGCCAGCGCCGGAAGCGACGGGTAAGCATTTCTTCCATGCTGGCGAAATCATCGGGAGCACCAATCGAAGTCGAATCAATGTTGAATTTGCGGTACAGCCGTTTGGCCGGGACACCCTGTTCAAAAACGACCATTGCTCCGACGGTAGCCACGCCCTGGGTGTGAGAAACATCATAACACTCGATGCGGTTAGGCGGGGTCGGCAAGTTGAGCGCCGACTGCAGTTCGGCCAGGGCCAATTCCTGCCGGTGGGTATCGGTCTGCCATTGGGCGCGCAGAGAACGCAGGGTTTCGACAGCGTTCTCGGCGGCCATTTGCACCAGTTCATGCGGCGCGCCTTCTTTGGGGACGAACATCTCCACTTTTTCACCGCCGCGTCGCGAGCGCAGCCATTCCTGAATGATTCTGGCTTCCTCAATTTCTTCCGGCAGCATCACCTGCTGTGGGATGCTGGCCGCCTCGGTATAGAACTGTTTGAGAAAGCCGGCAATCACCTCGGCATCGGGAGTCTCTTCCGCACCTTCCAGCACGAAGTATTCGCGCCCGATGAGTTTACCGCCACGGATAAAGAAAATCTGCACGCAGGCCTCCCCATCAGCGCGCGCCATTGCCACCACATCAGAATCCTTATAATCGGCACGAAAGACCACTTTTTGCCGCTCGGTGATACTGTGGATGGCTTTCAGCCGGTCGCGCAAGGCGGCCGCGCGCTCGAAGCGCAGTTCTTCGGCGGCTTGCTCCATTTCGCGCGTAAGCCGGCTGATGACTTCCTCACTGTGTCCGTCCAAAAAAGCCATCAGGTCAGCAATCATGCGGCGATAAGCAGCCTGGTCTATGGCGCCGATGCACGGCCCGCTACACAGTTTGATGTCATAATACAGGCAGGCACGCTTATCCTGTCCGGTAATTTCGCGGTCGCAGGTCAGATAAGGGAAGATTTTCCGCAAGACATCCAGCGTTTGATACACCGCCCAGGCGGAGGTGTACGGCCCAAAATAGCGCGCACCATCGTTTACCATCTGCCGGGTGACTGTCACCTTTGGGTAGGCCTCGTGCCAATGGACTTTAATATACGGATAACGTTTGTCATCTTTCAAGCGGACGTTGTATTTGGGCCGATGCCGCTTGATGAGATTCATCTCCAGGATGAGCGCTTCCAGCTCTGAGCCGACCACAATCCACTCGATGTCGCGGATTTCCCGCACCAGGCGGCGGGTTTTGTTATCGTGGGCAGCATCGGCATGGAAATAGGAGCGCACGCGGTTTTTGAGATTCACCGCTTTGCCGACGTAGAGAATCGTCCCCTGCTGGTCTTTCATCAGGTAACAGCCGGGTTTGGCCGGTAAAGTGGCAAGAATGCCTTGCAGATGAGCAGAAATTTCCATGCAGGCTGATTATAAAGCGTAAAAGCGCCGTGAGGACGGGTTTTCCCGTCTTCTCTCGGCGCCAGGAGAAAGCAAGATGGTGGGATTATCCGCCGTACAACACGCGGCGGAAGAATTCCGGCAGGGCAAACGCGGCGCGGTGAACTTCAGGGTTGAGATATTCGTTTTCGCCGGGCGGGTAGGGGGTATTCAGGCCATTCTGCCACGGGGTATCAGAAACATACATAAAGCCGATGCCACCACCAGGATAGGTGGGAATTTGAGCGTAGTAATAGGCGGGGTTTTTGGTGAGGGCGCGCGCCGCCTGGTAAATGCTCTGGATGAGCGCAGTATCGAAATAGGGCTGTTCGCATTGTGTGGCCGCTGCGCCACCCGGCGTGAGCGCGCGCACCATCAGACGGTAAAACTCATCCGAAAACAGGCGCTCCGCCATCCCGATTGGGTCAGTGGTATCAGAGATGATGACATCGAACTGGCCGGGGTTTTCCTCCAGATAGCCGAAGGCATCACGCACCAGCAGGGTGGCACGCGGGTCGGACCAGGGGTCACCGAACTTGGGGAAGTACTGGCGGCTGAGTTCCACCACCCGCCGGTCGAGTTCGCAGATAACCACCTGCTCCACAGAAGGATAGCGCAGCACCTGGCGCAAGGAGCCGCCATCGCCGCCGCCGACAATCAGCACGCGGCGAGGTGCGCCCACCGCCAGCATCGGCACATGGACAATCATTTCGTGATAGCCCATGTTGTCCTGCTCGGTCAGCTGGATGATGCCATCCAGAATCAGGGCGTTGCCGAAAAATTCGGTTTCGACTACCTGAAGATGCTGGAACTGGGTCTGCTCGTCGGCCAGAATGCGCTTAACGCGCAACGATTTGCGGTAATAGGGGTGCAGTTCTTCAGTAAACCAGATGCTCATGCCGTCTCCAGGAGATGGGGAGAAGCAAAACTGATAGACATGCGCTCAACCAGTTCCGCATCACGGTCCAGTTTGCGGAAGGTGAAATGCGTTGCGCCGAAGGCATCTCGAATCTGCTGGATGAGCGGCAAAAGGTCTCTATCGAGAGCGCAGGTGAACAGGTCAATCGCACAATAGCCGTATTCCGGCCAGGCGTGCAGGCTGGCGTGCGATTCGGCCAGGAGCAAGAAGCAGGTGAACCCATGCGGGCTGAATTTATAGAGGCCCTCGTCCACCACTGTCAGGCCGCTGGCATGAATGGCGCGCGAAAAGGTCTGATAAGCGCGCTCGCTGTCGAACAGCAGGTCGCGGTTACAGTTGGACAAATCCACGATGTAGTGGTCGCCGAGCTTGAGAGATGCGTTCACGCTTCCTCCGTTTCTTGACTGGAAATAACGAACGCGCATTATCTCGCAGAATCGCACTGTGTCAATGGTTGAGCGCCATGAATTTTCGTCATATTTTCCGATATTTTGATGCATAAACGCTATTTTTATGCATATTTGAAACATAAAACGTAAATTTTTCCCCGCCACGCTCCCGCGCACAAAAACAGCTCTAACGAATAGGTAATATCGGGCAGGGATAAATACCGATTTTGCAAACGGTGGTTATGGTAAGATTATAAACAGCCCTGACCGCTTTTTGCCCTGCCACCGACCCGAAGCGGCAACGCTTGCAAGCACCGCATCACAAAGTGGAGCGTGACTTTCTTCGAGTAACCCCATGAAATTCTCTCTTGCCCTTGCCCAAATCAATACCCACCTTGGCGACGTGGATGCCAACCTGGAAAAACACCTGGCCCTGGCCAGAGAAGCCGCCCAGTCCGGCGCACAGCTGGTCATCTTCCCGGAACTCTCACTGACCGGGTACGTCTTACAAGACCTGGCCGCTACCGTTGCCCATCGTCCCCGTCCCGATGATGCGCTCTTCCGTCCGCTGCTGGAGGCTTCCAGAGACCTGGATATGGTGGTCGGTTTTGTCGAGGAAGACCGCCGTTACCGCTATTACATCGCGGCAGCCTATCTTTCTGCCGGGCAAGTGGTTCACGTTCACCGCAAGGTATATCTGCCCACCTATGGTATTTTCGATGAGAAACGCTACTTTGCCGCCGGAGATACGTTCCACGCCTTTGAGACGCGCTTTGGACGCGCGGGCATTCTGATTTGCGAGGACTTCTGGCACGTTTCCTCGCCCTACGCCCTGTGGATGGATGGCGCAGACCTGTTCCTGCTCACTTCGGCCTCTCCCGGACGCGGCGTCACCGACCAGATTCTCGGCTCGGCGCAATGGGTGCAGGATGTCAATCGCGCATATTCCGGGCTGTTCACGTCCTTTTTTGTCCACGCCAACCGGGTCGGGTTCGAGGACGGCCTGAACTTCTTCGGCGGTTCAACCGTCTTCGACCCGGATGGCCGCATGATTGCGCGCGCACCTTTCAACGAGGAAGCCCTGACAGTGTGCGAACTCGACCTGGCCCAACTCCGCCGCACGCGCATAAGATTGCCGCTGCTGCGGGATGAAAGACCGGATATTTTGCTCAGACAACTAGAAAAAATATAACTATCCGCCCTCCTCTTCAGAAGTTCTGCCTTATCAGCAATGAAAATTGACCTGTCTATCAACCCTGTTCTGGTGCGCGGCCTGCTAACGCGCTTCATTCGCACCGAAATCACCCGCACTGGCTTTTCTCGCGGCGTGCTGGGGCTTTCCGGCGGGATTGACTCAGCGCTGGTTGCTTATCTGGCTGCTGAAGCGCTTGGCCCCCAAAACCTGCTGTGCGTGCGGATGCCCTATAAAACCTCCTCGCAAGATTCGCTCGAGCATGCCATGCTGGTCATTCAGGATTTGGGCGTACCGTATCTGGATATTCCGATTACGGAAATGGCCGACGGATTGATTTCCCGTTTTCCAGAAATGTCTAACGTTCGCAAGGGCAACATCATGGCGCGCTGCCGCATGATTGTCCTGTACGACCAGTCCGAAGCGTTCCAGGGATTGGTCATCGGCACGGGCAACAAGACGGAAATTCTGCTCGGGTACTCCACCCTGTACGGCGATTCGGCGCACGCGCTCAACCCCATCGGCGACCTGTACAAAGCGCAGGTGCGGCAACTGGCGCGCGAGGTAGGCGTTCCCCAGCCCATTCTCGATAAAGCCCCCTCCGCCGATTTGTGGGCCGGTCAAACCGATGAACAAGAACTTGGCTTCACATACGAAGAAGCCGACCAGCTGCTCTACCTGCTGGTAGACCAGCGCTACACGCCCGAAGAGTGTGTGGAGGCGGGTTTTCGCCGGGAGTTCGTGGAGACGGTCGTCCGTCGGATGCGGCGCAATCACTTCAAGCGCGTGATGCCCCCGGTTGCCAAAATCACCACCCGCACAGTAGGATATGATTTTCTGTATCTGCGAGATTGGGGGACGTGATTCAGGTTCAGTAAGCAGTGAACAGAGAGCAGAACCATTCAATGAGCAGCGAGGAAACCCCCGCTGCTCATTGGCCATTCTATCAGATAAGGTCTTCCATCAGGCTGAAGGGAACAACGGCACAGCCGACAATTCCCGGCCCGGTATGCACACCCAGAACGGGGGAAATACGGTTGATTTCTTGTTTTGCCACGTTCAGGCGTTCCTCCACCATTTCGGAGAGCATTTCGGCCCCCTGCTGGAAACGTCCATGCAAGACATTGACCCACAACGGGGTGCGCTGATAGACGTTCAAAAGATGGTCGGTAAGCACCTGGAGCGCCGCCGGAATGGTGCGCGCTTTGCCCACCGTGCTGTATTTGCCGTCTTCATGCGAAACATGAATGACCGGTTTGAGTTTCAGCACCGAACCCAGCAGCGCCTGTACGCGCCCAATGCGTCCACCACGCGCCAGATATTCCAGCGTTTCAAGCGTATAAATCACTTCGGTTTGCGCACGGATGGCCGCCATCCGCTCCTGGATTTTCGCCAGCGTCCAGCCAGCGCGTTGACCCAGCGCCGCTGCCAATACCTGAAAACGTTGTCCGCCCGAAAGCGTCATCGTATCCCACACCTGCACGTTGGCTGCGTCGCTGGCCTGCTCTGCGCCCACACGCGCCGAATTGAACGTGCCGCTCAGGCCGGAGGAAATATGAATCGAAAAAATCTCTTTGCCGCTTTCGGCCAGTTTGCGATATAACGCCTCAAACACACCGCTCGAAGGCTGGGCAGTGGTCGGAATAGCCGGGCGCATGGCTTCCAGCCGGTTATAGAAATCGTCCGCGCTCAGGTCGGCAGAGTTGACCTCGCCTTCGGGGAACTGAATGAAGAGCGGAGCCTGCGTAATATTCAACGCTTCCAGTTCATCCGCAGACATATCGGCGGCGCAATCCGTCACAATCTTCATGAATGCTCACTTTCTTTACGGGGGATATTCTTTTGATACAATCTCTCCGCGAGACGTCCCCATTTTACACGCAAAGGTGAGACTTCGATGAAAATTCCCCTGCGCCCGACACATTTGTTAGTGAATCTGACCCAATTGCGCCGCAACCTGGAGGCCATTCGCGCCCACGTTTGCCCGGCGCAGGTGCTGGTGATGCTCAAAGCCAACGCTTACGGGCACGGGGTGGAGGGCGTTGCACCATACATCGAACCGTATGTAGATTACATCGGCGTTGCTGTGCTGGATGAAGGCGTTCGCCTGCGGCAAATCGGCATCACCAAACCGATTCTGGTGGCGGGCGGAACCCTGCCAGAACATGTCCCCTATTACCTGGAGTATGATTTGACGCTGACGGTATCACATCCGGCAGTGCTGGAAGCCGCCGAAGCCGCCGCGCAGGCACAACATAAGCCGCTCAAAGTGCATCTCAAAATTGATACCGGCATGGAACGGGCAGGTATACGCTGGTACGAAGCCGACAATCTGCTGGAGCGTTCTTTACGCTGTCGGCATCTCGATATCGAGGGCATTTACACCCATTTTGCCAACTCCGAAGCGCGTGAAACGCCGGGCGCGCCGAAAAAATGGGGCTATGCTTACCCCAGTGAACAACTGGAACGTTTTCGGAGCGTATTGGCCTTCTACGACAAGCGCAGTCTGCCGCGCCCACGCCTGGTTCATGCCGCCAACTCGGGCGCCATTCTCAACCTGCCAGAAAGTTTTTTCGATATGGTGCGTCCAGGCATCCTGTTCTACGGCATTTATCCCGATAAAGACGTTTTACGCTCCGTGCAGGTGAAGCCGGCAGCAACGTGGAAATCGCAGGTAGTGTATAGTAAATTGACTCAAGCCGGCCACCCGGTCAGTTACGGCTCGCTGTGGGTCTCCGACCATCCCGTGCGAACCGTCACCATCCCCTGCGGATACGCCGATGGCTACTTCCGTCGCATGACCAACCGCCCGCAGGTGATTGTGAACGGCAAAAAATATCAACAGGTTGGAAGAATCTGCATGGACCAGTTCATGGTCAACCTGGAATCAGATGAGGCCGAACTGGGCGATGAAGTCATCTTGCTGGGTCAGGCCGCCAGCGGCGAACAAATTCTGCCCGAAGACCTGGCCGAATGGGCCGGGACAAACGCTTACGAAGTGATGACCAACATCTCGGCCCGCGTGCCGCGCATTTTTTTCAAGGAGGACGAATGAACCTGCAACCCCTGCTCGACTTCGCTGCCGAAACCGCTTACCGTGCTGGCCGAATCACACTCGGCTACTTTAACGCCGGTGTGCGGCCCGATTACAAGCCCGACGATACCCCCGTCACTGCTGCCGACCGCGCTGCCGAAACTTTCCTGCGCGCCGAAATCGAACGGCATTATCCCACTCATGCCATTTTGGGCGAGGAATTTGGAGAAAAGCACTTCTCTGGCGATGAAAGAGAAGGAGAGAGACAGTCTGCCCCTGCCTTTCGCTGGATTTTGGACCCAATTGATGGCACCAAAGCATTCCTGCGCGGCGTGCCGCTCTACGCGGTGTTGATGGGGCTGGAAATCGAGGGGGTCAGCAAAGTGGGTGTAGCCTACTATCCCGCAACGGACGAATTGCTCTGCGCAGCCGAGGGGCTGGGTGCATGGTGGAATGGCCGCCGTGCGCGTGTTTCCGAGATGGCTTCTCTGGCACGCGCGTATGTGTGTTACACCAACGAGCGCAGTATGGAGCAGCACGGGCGCGGCGCGGCCTGGAAGCGCATTGCCCAATCGGTTTACGAAACGCGCGGCTGGAGCGATGCGTATGGCTATCTTCTGGTGGCCACCGGGCGCGCCGAAGCGATGTTTGACCCGATCATGAACATTTGGGATTGTGCGCCCTTTCCAGTCATTTTCAAAGAAGCCGGCGGGTATTTTGGCAGCTGGCAGGGCCGCGAAGGCCACACACACGGCGAGGCGATGGCCTGCAATGCAGCCCTGAAGGATGAACTTGTGCGTCTGGTTTACGGTTGACGGAATTCCAGCACAATCGAACCGGGGTACGCTTTGCCATCTGAAGTCAGGCAGGCGGGCGCTTTCAGGCCGGTGATGCGCGTGCGCCCCTGCGAAAGGCTGAGGGCATATTCCACGCCTTCTGTCAGCACAAAATCGGCATAGCCGGGACTGATTTCGTTCTTGAAACCGGTGAAAAAATGCTCTTCGCCGCCGAACCAGGTGATGACCAGCTCCTGACCGGCTGCAGGCTGACCAAGCGTGTTCTTCAAATTCACCTGGAGCAAGCCCGGTGTTTGGGGGTCACAGGTGGTCACCTGATTCACCAGCACGAACGGGGCACCGGGCGTAGGGGTAGGCGTGCGCGTGGGACGTAATGTAGCAGTGGGGAGCGGCGGCAAAGTCGGAAAAGGCGTATCGGTGGACGTTGGGGAAGGACGCGGCAGGTTCGGGTCTTCGGTGGCGGTGGGCGTGGCAGAAGCGGTTGCAGGGACGGCGGTAAAGTCCGCGGGCGGCAAGGCAGTTTCGGCGGGGTTCGTCTCTCCCGCAGGTAGCAGCGGTTGCGATTGCAACGCCTCCGAAAGATTGGCCAGAATTCGCACCCGTTCGATGGAGGCATTTTGGGCCAGCATACGCTGCGCCTGTCCACCGAGCGCCACGAGGGGGTCGGGGTCGCCCAAAACAGCCAGACGGGCGCGGGCGCGTCCCAAATCGCCGCTGATAGCGTAGGCAGCTGCTATCATGAAACGGTATTCGTCTTTGAAATCAGCGCGCAGCGAAGAGGGGTGCGTATCGACAGGCTGGGCCTGCGGCACGCCCCAGGCAATGCCAATGCCAAGCGCAATCCCAAGCAACAAGCCGGTGAAGATGAACCACGGGCCGCGGTTGTCCATCTGCTGTGTATCCATCTGTTGTGCATTCATGGTTGCCAGGTTTGTAAGGCCAGAGATAGTTCTTGCAGGAGTTGCAGGTCGGCAGGCGCGTAAGCGTGCTGGCGTCCGAACTCCAGGGCGGCAGAAGCGATAACGGCGGGCGGTTCACTGCCGAGCAGAGCCAGGCGGCGGGCAGCGGCTTCCACATCGCGCTCACGTTCAAACACTTCAGCCACCATCAGGCAGTAATCGGCTTTGTAATCGGCCCGCAGCGTGGAGGGGACGGTATCCACGTATTCCACCGGGCTGACCACCCAGCCGTAATACAGCCCCAGGCCAACCCCGGCCAGGATGGAGAGCAGAAACAACGTCCAGCGTTTGGCATTCATGGAGGTAATTGTACCGCTGTTCGCGGCGGCACGAATCAATATCCGGGCAGGAGACCGGCGGCACCCGGAGACATCTCCTTATTGCTGCTTCCTCTCGGACCTGACAAGGTTCGGGGAGCTCCGCCGCGCCGGGCCTGCCCGGACAGGGTGTAAGCATACTCGATGTATGGCTGGATGTCAACTTTCCCATTTGGCTTTGCGAAAATCTTCACAAGTTCTAACTTTGGTCTTATAATCATTTGCGATAATTATCACAAAATATATCGTAATTTATCATACAGAGGAAACCTGCGGTGCAGGTAGAAACGAGGCAAAGATGACTCAGGCACTCCCTCATGTGGTGATTGTCGGCGCAGGGTTTGGCGGCTTGCGTGCGGCGCGCGCGCTGGCGGGCAAACCCGTCCGTGTGACAATGATTGACAAACGCAATTATCACCTGTTCCAGCCCCTGCTCTACCAGGTGGCGACGGCGGGCATTTCGCCGCACGAGATTGCCTATCCGGTGCGGGCGATTTTCCAGCGGCAGAAGAATTTCGAGTTTGTGATGGCGCGCGTGAACGGGGTAGATTTTGCCCGCAAGACGGTGCTGACCGAGAGCGGCGAGATTTCTTACGATTATCTCATCCTGGCAGCAGGGGCATCGGTCAACTTTTTCGGCAATCCGTCGCTGGAGCAGAATGCGCTGCCGCTCAAGGATGTAAGCGATGCGGTGACGGTGCGGAATCACGTCCTGCGGATGTTTGAGCAGGCCGCTCACGAATCAGATTTACGCAAACGCCAGGCGTTGCTGACCTTTGTGGTGGTCGGTGGCGGCCCGACCGGAGTGGAGACCGCCGGGGCGCTCTCCGAACTCATCCGCCTGGTGTTGCGCAAGGATTACCGCCAAATCAATGTGGAAAATGTGCGCGTAATTTTGATGGAAGCCGCGCCCACGCTGCTCAACGGTTTCCCGCCTGCGCTCCAGGCCGCTGCGCGCCGTTCGCTGGAGCAGAAAAAAGTGGACGTGCGGGTGGAGGCTAAAGTCAACAATTACGATGGGGAAAAATTGACGCTCGAAAGCGGCGAGGTCATCCCAGCACGCACAGTCTTGTGGTCGGCAGGGGTGCGCGCCGCCAGCCTGATGAGTAAACTTGGCGTGGAGCAAGACCGCATGGGACGGGTGCGCGTTCTGCCGACTCTGCAACTGCCTCATGCACCCGATGTGTACGTGATTGGTGATGCGGCCTATCTCGAAGAAAACGGCAAACCCCTGCCGATGGTGGCGCAGGTCGCCATGCAGCAAGGGGTTCACGCCGCGCAGAACATCCTGGCAGCCATTCAGAAGAAGCCGCTCCGACCTTTCCGCTACGCCGATTTGGGCAGCATGGCAACGATTGGGCGCAACGCCGCCGTCGCTGCCGCCTTTGGGATGCAGTTTCGCGGCTTCCTGGCCTGGTTCGTGTGGCTGGTGGTTCACCTGATTGGGCTGATTGGCTTCCGCAACCGGCTGATTGTGCTGATTAACTGGGCGTGGGACTATTTCTTTTACGACCGGGCGGTGCGGTTGATTACGAGAGAGTGATTCGGTGTTCAATGCCCGGTATGACGGACAGCACTGCCGAAGGCATGTTCCCATACCAGGAGGGTGTAATAGCGCCAGGCAAACCCCGGGTCATGAGCAACTGGCAGACCGTTACTGCGCGCGCCAGCGTTCTTCAGGTGCGTTTCCAGAAATCGCAGCATTTGTTGCCAGGCCTGGCCCGGTGCGCCGCCAGCGCGAATGGCTTGCATATCGGTCACGAAAGCGTGCGGCTGACCTTCGTAGACAGTGATTTCATACGGCACGCCTGCCTGACGCAGACCGTCTTCCAGCGCACGCACTTCCTCCAGCGGGATGGAAGCATCAGCGCCACCAAAAATGCCCAACACCGGGCCGGGCAGATTCTGCAAAACGGCGGGGTCAGTTTCTGAAGAGCCGTAAAAAATCACTGTTGCGGCCATACGCTGGTTGTGCAGGCTATACAAGAGGGAAACGCGCCCTCCATAGCAAAAACCCACAATCCCCACCCGGTTAACATCCACATCGGGCTGGGCTTCGAGCCAGGCAAAGACTGAATCCAGGTCAGCATTCACCTGCGCCTGCGAGGTGGTGATGACCTGGTAGATGGCACGCGGAATCCAGGACGTGGTTGAGCCCCGAAACGTATCGGGCGCCACGACCAGATAGCCAGCCTCCGCCAGACCGTCGGCTTTGCCAGTGATGGATTTGTTCAGCCCGAAGAACTCATGAATCAGAATCACCGCCGGAAACGGCCCCTCTCCTGCTGGACGGGCGACATACGCGCGGACGGGCGGTGCATCGTTCGCGCCGGGAATGAGGACGTTGGTGACCGCAGCCAGGCGCTGCTCACTGCCAATTGCAGCCAGGGGGATAGAAAGCAACAACACGACAATTAGCCCAAACAGCGCAAAGAGCAGCCATAGAAAAGTACGTTTGGCACGTTTCCACATGGGATTTTCCTCCGTTGCGTATGATGAGGCCATTTTATAAGAAAAAAAGCATCCAAAAACTCTCAAATGTAAGACGCCGGTTTTGCGACCAGTGCAACAGGGCAGATTTTCATCTTTTTACGCGAAGCATGAATAAATCGGAAAAAACAATTCATAAATAAAAAAATATATTGACTTAAGTTAAATTTGCTGTAAAATAAAATCATAAATTCGAACCATTTTTATCTTTCGGAGAAACCATGAAAGGTTTTACCATCACCCGTGAAGAATTTCAGGCTAACTGGAAACCCAAATTCTTCACAATTTTCGCCGGGCAGGCATTATCATTATTTGGCTCTGGCCTGGTGCAGTTTGCCCTGGTCTGGTATCTCACCCAGGAGACCGGTTCGGCCACCATTCTGGCAACCGCCACGCTGATAGCCATGCTGCCCCAAATTTTTCTCGGGCCGTTCGTGGGGGCGCTGGTAGACCGCTGGGACCGGCGCGTGGTGATGATGGCCGCCGATGGCGCCATCGCATTCGCCACTTTAGCACTGGCTGGCGCGTTTTGGGCCGGCTGGGTGCAAATCTGGCACATTTACGCCATCCTGTTCATTCGCTCGCTGGGCGGGGCATTTCACTGGCCAGCAATGGCGGCTTCCACAGCACTGATGGTGCCAAATGAGCATCTGGCACGCGTGGCCGGGCTTCAGCAAACCCTGCATGGACTGGTGAGCATGGTCGCGCCTCCCACCGGCGCCGTCCTGCTCGGTGTGATGACCACGCAAGGCGTGCTGGCGATTGATGTCATCACGGCGCTGATTGCCATCTTACCGCTGGCGTTCATCCCCATCCCTCAGCCGACTCGCGTGCAGAACGCCCACAAGGAACCACGTCCCTCCTACTGGCAGGATGTCCGCGATGGTTTGAGGTATGTGGCCGCCTGGCCGGGTCTGCTGGCAATTCTAAGCATGGCCGTCCTGATTAATTTCCTGCTCACCCCGGCCGGTGCGCTCATGCCGCTGCTGGTCACCAGGCACTTCGGGTTGGGTGCGCTCGAACTGGGGCTGACCGATACGCTGTGGGGGGTTGGGATGATTGCCGGTGGGGCGCTGCTTGGTGTTTGGGGCGGCTTCAAAAAGCGCATTGCCACGACCCTGCTGGGCATCATCGGCATTGGCGTCGGCGTTCTCATGACCGGTCTGGCGCCTGCCAATATGTTCTGGCTGGCATTGGCGGGCATGGCCGTCGTTGGCGTGACCAATCCGATTGCCAACGGGCCGCTACATGCCATTCTTCAGGCCGCCATTCAGCCCGACATGCAGGGACGGGTGATGTCGCTGGTCAACAGCGCAGCAACCGCCATGACGCCGCTTTCTCTGCTGGTGGCCGGCCCGGTTTCCGACGTGGTCGGTGTTCGTGCCTGGTACCTGTTTGGCGGCCTGGTGTGTCTACTGATGGGCGCCGCAGGCTTCTTCCTGCCGGTTGTGATGAACGTGGAGAGCAACCGCATGAACAAAGAAGCCCCGGCAGCCTCTTCCACGCTTTCTTCGCTCGCCGATTGACCCTTTCTCGTCGGTGCGACAAACAAAAACAGGACTGTATCAACAGTCCTGTTTGGTTTCTTGAGGGGGGAATTTACTTCAACGGCACGACGTTGGCCGCCTGTGCACCTTTGGGACCCTGTTCGATGGAAAATTCGACTTTCTGGTCCGGTTCGAGCCGTTTGTAGCCATCCATCTGGATAGCCGAGAAGTGGACAAAGACATCTTCACCGCCATCATGGCCGATGAAGCCGTAGCCTTTGGTGGCGTTGAACCACTTGACCGTTCCAATGATACGTTCTGACATTTTCTTTCTCCTGCATGGAATGTTTTCGCCGTCAACCGGCGTGGGCAAGATTATCATGCCTGGCAGGGGCTTGTCAAGAGACGCAAGGACATCCCAATTTATTGCATTAAACCGCCCCTGATGGCATAATCGCCGTATGAAGTTCGTGCAAGTTTCCATTCCGTAATGCGGCTTCCGAAGTCCGAAGGCTTCGGAAGTCTTTCTGTCACCCCAAAGGAGAGAATCATGCCCACTGCTTCTTCTTCCCCTTATCTGCCGTTTGGCGAGAACAAACAGGCCTCCTGGTACGGCAAAGACATCCTCTCGGTCAAACAATTCACCCGCGCCGATTTGGAATACATCTTCGGAGTCGCGCACGAGATGCGCGGCATGGTAGAGCGGGTTGGCACGTTCGACCTGCTGAAGGGGAAAATCCTCGCCAACCTGTTCTATGAACCGTCTACCCGCACCTCGTCTTCGTTCACCGCCGCCATGGAACGGCTGGGCGGCTCGGTCATCCCTATCAACGAAGTACGCTACTCGTCCGTCTCGAAAGGAGAGAGCCTGGCCGATACCGTTCGTACGCTGGAATGTTATGCCGATGTCATCGTTCTGCGTCACCCGGAGACCGGTTCTGCCGCCATCGCCGCCAAAGCAGCCAGAAAACCGGTCATCAACGCCGGAGATGGTATCGGTGAACACCCCACACAAGCCCTGCTCGATGCCTTTACTATCTTTGAGGAACTTGGCGAAGGCCAGATTGACGGTCTGACCGTGACCCTGTTGGGCGACCTGAAATACGGTCGCACGGTTCACTCTCTGGCGCGCTTGCTCTCGCTCTACAACGTCAAGCTGAATTACGTTTCGCCCGACATCCTGCGAATGCCCAAAGAAGTGATGGATGAAGTGGCCGAAAAAGGCATTCCGCAGGCCGAATACACCACGCTCGAAGCCGTTCTGCCGGAAACAGACGTGCTGTACGTCACCCGTGTTCAGAAAGAGCGCTTCGAGGACCCGGCAGAATACGAGCGCGTGAAAGGTTCGTATGTGATTGACCCGCAAATCATGCAAGCAGCCAAGCAAGAAATGATTGTGATGCATCCCCTGCCGCGTGTTGGCGAAATCAGCACCGAGTTCGATGACGACCCGCGCGCAGCGTACTTCCGTCAGATGGAATACGGCCTGTACGTGCGCATGGCCTTGCTGGCAATGGTGTTGGGGAAGGCGTAATGGAGTCGTTTTTCGCACTGCTGGAACAACGCGTCGCGGAAAGTGCCTCGCTGCTATGCGTGGGACTGGACCCGCACGTTTCAGACCTTCCCGCGCCCACCGCAGAAGCCGCGCTGGACTTTTGCCTGAATCTCGTCCGAAAGACCGCTCCTTACGCTGCAGCCTTCAAACCGAACGCCGCGTTCTTCGAGCAATTCGGCGCACCAGGCTGGGCAGCGCTGCAAACAGTCATCCAGGCCGTCAGGGAGCAATCGAATCGTCTCGGTTCATTCATCCCGGTCATCCTGGATGCCAAACGCGGCGACATCGCCTCCACTGCAGAAGCCTACGCACAATCGGCCTTTGAGACGCTCGGCGCGCATTGCATCACCCTCAACCCGTACCTGGGGCGCGATTCAGTCGAGCCATTTCTGCGCCGGCCTGAAAACGGCGTTTTTCTCTTGTGCAAAACCAGCAACACCGGTGCAGGCGATTTGCAAGATCTGCTGGTAGATGGGGAACAATGGACAGCAGACGGCCCGGCACGGACGACCAATCAGCGTCCAACAGTCATACCGCTCTATGAGCATGTTGCCCGCCTGGCTCAAACCTGGAATCTTCGCAACAACGTTGGTCTGGTGGTAGGCGCTACCCAGCCCGAGGCGCTGGCGCGCGTCCGCACTGCCGTGCCGGAAATGTGGTTTCTTGCCCCCGGCATTGGCGCGCAAGGCGGAGATTTGGAAACCGCCCTGCGCGCCGGCTTGCGCCCTGATGGGCAGGGCATGCTTCTGCCCATTTCGCGCGGCATTTCGCGGGCAGAAAAACCGGAACTGGCCGCAGCACAATTCCGCGATGCGATTCTGGACATTCGTCGCAAAACGTAGGCACTAGCAAAAAAAGTGCTTCATCACCATATCGTGAGAATGTTTGAAAAAAACGGATTCGAATGACTTTCTGGCTTACCACCCTTATCGTCACTTTCACCTACATCGGAATCGCCATTGGCGGCTTTCCGGGTCTGCGCGTCAACCGCACCACCATTACCTTGATTGGGGTCGGTCTCTTGCTGGGCCTGGGGCTGCTCGATTTCGAGAAAATGGGCAGCCTGCTAGAAATCAATACGCTCGTACTCTTGTTCGGCATGATGGTCATCAACGCCAACCTGCAACTGGCGGGGTTCTTCCGCCTGGCAGGCGCCTTTATTCTCAGGTTTACACGTTCGCCGCGCACGCTGCTTGCGCTGGAGATTCTGGCAGCCGGCGTGTTGAGTGCGCTGTTTTTGAACGATACGATTTGCATCATGCTCACCCCGCTCATCGTGGATGTGACGCTCTCAGCCAAACGCAACCCGATTCCGTATCTGATTGCCCTAGCCGCGGCGGCAAACATCGGCTCGGTCGCCACGCTCACCGGCAATCCGCAGAACATGATTATTGGCATCGCTTCGGGTATTTCGTATCTCGATTTTGCTGCCGCCCTGACCCCCATCGCCTTGTTGGGACTGGGAAGCATCTGGCTGGTGCTGGTTTTGTTCTACCGGGAGGAGTTCGCCGCCGCGCACTTCGAGCATGTAGAGATTCCGGAACCACGCCTGTTCCGCCCGCTTCTGTATAAGAGCCTGTTCGTCACCGCCGGATTGCTGATTGCGTTTGTGTTAGGTGTGCCAATTGCCGAAGCGGCCTTTGTGGCCGGGTGCGTTCTGCTGTTCACGCGCCGAGTCCACCCCGAAAAAGTGATGAACGAAGTGGACTGGAATTTGCTGGTCTTCTTTGCGGCCCTGTTCATTCTCACCGGTGTCATCGAGTTGAACGGACTGACAGAAGGGCTGTTTGCGTTTCTCTCCCCTTATCTCAACCGTGGAGCCACAACCCTGGCAGCCATTACCGTTTTGCTCTCAAACCTGGTCTCGAACGTTCCTGCCGTTTTACTGCTGCGCCCGGCAGTAGCAGCGCTTGCCAACCCACAGGCCGGGTGGCTCACCCTGGCTGCTGCCTCCACCCTGGCTGGCAACCTGACCTTGCTCGGCTCAGTCGCCAACCTGATTGTGGCCGAAAGTGCTGCCAAACGCGGCATCGCCCTGACGTTTTGGGAGTACACCCGCAGCGGGCTGGTCATCACCCTGCTTTCCCTGGTGATAGGCGTGGTGTGGATTCAAATTTTTATCTGGAAGTAATCACTTCGGAAGCTCACGTTCCATCTTCTCCAGCAGGCGCGGCAGATTGAGCTGCTGTAAAATCGCCCGCGCCTGCCGATACATCGTCAGAGCCTGCCCGGCATTCCCCCGCTTTTGCTCATATTTGGCCCAATCCCATAAAACGATGGCCTGCTCGCGCAAAGCGCCGCTCTCTCTGTGGATAGTCAACGCGCGCTCAAAGCAGAGTGGAGCGTCCAGCCGTTCTTCTCCTATCAGGATGGGGGCCAACATCCGCGCGGCCAACAAACCCAACACCCGCCAGACCTGGCCGCGAAAGGCACTTTCCTGTTCCTGAGCATACTTCAAGGCACGCAAAGCGGTTTCCATCGCCTGTTCGAGATTGCCTTTGCCCAGATAGGCCTCGGCCAAAAAACACAACGTCTCAACTTCGGTGAAAACCTTTTCCTGGCTGGTGTGCATAGCCGACTCGAGGGCGTGGATGGCCGCGTCGAACTCACCCATTGCCACATAAGTCCCCCCCATGTTGTTCAGGCACACCACAATCTGTCCCAAATCGCGCACCTGACGCGCCAGCGCAAGGGATTCTTCGTAGAAAGCGAGCGCGCGTTGATGTTCGCCCATCAGCCGGTAGTTTTCGCCAATGTTGTTGAGCATGGCTGCCTCGAATACGCGGTGACCAATGGTACGCCAGTGCTGTAGAGATTTCAACTTGTACTCCAGCGCGCGCTCGTAATGCCCTTCGACCCCATACACCATACCCAAGACGTTATACAGGCGTGCCGTTTGCACCGCCGCCTGCGCCTTCAGGGCTACCTCCAGGCCGCGCTGCGCACTGGCTTTGGCAAGCGCATACTTGCCCTGATAGTACAAGGCGCGCGATTTTTCCAGCAAAATCTGTGCCATTTCGGCTGCATCGGGTGCTTCCAGTAAATCGTATCGTTTTTCGGCTTCTTCTACTGCTTTCAAGACGGCATCGTAATCTCCCCGAATTTCGTTGACGAGCGCCAAACCATGCAGAGCGCGCATCTGCGCGGGCAGGTCTCCCAGCCGCAAGGCGGCTTCGAGCATGGCCTGATAGTCTTGCAAAGCTTCCTTCCAGTGTGTCAATTGATAGTTGACGTAAGCCAGTTTCTCATGTGCGGCAATACGACGGTGGTCTTCGGGGTGCGAATTCATCAAGGTCAGCGCGCGCTGAATGTAATCGAAGGCTGCCTCGAACATAAACGTTTCGGTCGCGCGCTGCCCGGCACGCAGATACCAATCCACGGCCTCATCCATATCTCCGGCATGGTCAAAATGTTCGGCCAGCAAGCCGGCATATTCCTGCACCCGTTCGCCACTTTTATTTATCAACCACCGGGCGGCCTGACGGTGATACACCCGTCGCTGCGCTTTTAACGTCTGCTCGTACACCACATCGCGGAAGAGCGCGTGGCGGAAGAGATACTCTTCGGCGCCTGCAAAAGCCGATTGGTTGCGCTTGTAAATCAGCTCTTTCTGAGTCAGTCTGCGCAAAAGAAGCCGCAATTCTCCCAACGCCGGCTCATGCTGTTCAATCCAGGCCAGGGCATCGTCCCAAAAAACGCGGCCAATGACCGAAGCACGTTGCAGCAACAAGCGCTCATCGTGAGAGAGCCGGTCGAGACGGGCTTGCAACACCCCCACGAGCGTGGCAGGGACTCGAATGGCCTTGACCTTTTCGGTGTCTATCACCCACTCATCTTCGCGCTTGAGGATGCTGCCATTTTCTATGAACATCTTAATCAATTCTTCAAGATAAAACGGATTGCCATCCGCGTTCTGGACAATCATCTCCTCAAACGAAAGCGGCAGGTTGGAAACTTTTTGCAGAATTTCGCGCGTCAAACGGCGGCTGTCTTCTTCGCGCAGCGGCTCCAGGCGCAAAATTGTCACACCGGGGAATTGCCGTTCCCACTCCGAAGCACGCTCCAGAAAAGCAGGCCGCGCCGTGCCGATAAAGACACATGGCAAATGGGCGCCTTGTTCGCGGAAATGATGGAACAGATTGAGAGAACTCTCATCGGCCCAATGCAAATCTTCCAACAGGAATAAAAGGGGCGTGCTTTCGGCCAGCCGGCTGAAGAATTCCACCACCGCATCGAAGGCGCGCAAGCGCAAGGTGCGCGGGTCGTTTCGGAAGGGCAGCAGGTATTCACTTTCACTGAAGTCGAATCCCAATAACTGCCCAATGTAATGCGCCAGCTCGCGCCCGCTTTCGCCCAACAGCCCCACAATACCGCGCTCCAGCTTTTCGCGCGCCGTTTGAGCGCTATCACTTTCTTGAATCTGGAAGTAATAGAAGAACAGGTCACGCACCAGCGAAAGTGCCTGTTCCTGCCGCTGTTGGTCGGCGCGGGCTTTGAACATCCAGAAGGTGAGAGAAGACCCATCCAGCCAGCGTTCCACTTCGTGCAACAGGCGACTCTTGCCAATCCCCATATCGCCGATGACGGTGAAGATTTGTAAGCCAGGACGGCGGGCAGTGCGTTCGATGGCCGCCGTCAGCACCCGAAACGGGCGGTCACGCCCAATCATGTGCGTTTCGATGCCTTCGACCCCCCGCACGCCAGGCCGAAACACACGCGGACGCGCGCCATGCACGATGTACACCTGAATCGGCTCACTTTTCCCTTTCACATCCAACGGGGCCTGCGCTTCGACGCTGAAGAGTCCGCGCACCTGCCGATAGGTATCGGCGCTGATGAGAATCTTTCCCACCGGCGCAGCCTTTTCGAGACGCGCAGCAACGTTGACGGTATCGCCCAGCGCCGTATATTCACCTTGCGTTCCCAACGCGCCAAGCAGAACACTGCCGGTATTGATGCCAACCCTCATACGGAACTTTGCACTCAGGGTTGAATCTGATTGCAAATAGTTGAGCATCTCCAACGCAGCACGAATAGCGCGCTCGGGGTCATCTTCACGCGCCTGTTCACGTCCCCAAATTGCCATGACACCATCGCCCAGATGCTTATCGATCGAACCACCGTGCGCCAGGATAATCGAATCCAGTCGCTGCCACATCCGGTTCATCAGGTCGCTGATGTCTTCCGGGTCGAGCGTTTCAGCCACAGCGGTAAAGCCAGAGACATCGGCAAACAAAATCGTGACGAACTTACGCTGCTGTTCCTGTTGCTGCGCCTGGAGAAGCAACAACTTCTCGCGCATGGGGGCGAGCGCCGTATCCACCACGCTGTCGCCCAGCAAGGCTCGTTGGGCTTCCAAGGCAGCGATACTTTGCTGAAGCAGCTCAATTTCGTTCGCCATACTTTCGATTATATCGAACGTGGAAGGAGGATATCATTTCATTATTGATTGATTGGCATCTTGTTTCGCCGGTCAATTCCCGTCCGTTTTCATTTGCTGCGCTTCAACGCGCGCGCCGCACAACGGGTATTGTGTTCAATATCGAGCAAAATCAACAAGGCACTGGAGAGAACATACAGCACCACCAGCAGCATCAAGCCTTGCGCCGGACGGCTCAACCCCAGCACAAGATAGGCCCAATCGGGCGGGTAGCCGTTCGACAGATTGTTATACAGCAAGGTCACGGTATCATACAGATACTGCGCCAGATACATCCCAAAAAGAACCCATCCCAATATCCGCACCCGGCGTTCCAGACGCAGAACAGCATCCCGGTCGAAGTACGTTCCCCAAAAAGGCGTGCTTTGCTGGTCAGGCATCATCATTCCTCCGCATGGTTTGTTATAATGTGGAGACGTGGTTGTGCGCCGCGTCGTATGGCAGCGATTTCCCCAACGATTGGACGGAGCGCACCTCGTCAGAAGCCCAGCACGGCTTCTCCATGAAATTATACTCTGCTCGTTCGCAAATGCGACTTCGGCTGATTTGCTGTTTTGTCTGAGCATCCGCGAACGTCGCTTTTTGCCTGAAAAACGATTCTTGTGCGAAACTCAAAAGGATTGTCATGGAAGTCACCAAATCCTCCCGCATCCCATCCTTCATCCGCGAAGCGGTGGAAGAAGACCTGCGCACCGGTCGCTTCACCTACGTCCGTACCCGTCTGCCTCCGGAGCCAAACGGTTACCTGCACATCGGGCATTGCAAAGCGTTCTTGATTGACTACTTCACCGCCAAAGAATTCGGCGGCGAATTGTACCTGCGCTTCGACGACACCAACCCCGCCAAAGAAGAGACGGAGTTCGTTGAAGCCATCCAGGAAGATGCTGCCTGGCTCGGAATCAAATGGGATAAAGTGACGTTTGCTTCCGACTACTTTGATTTGCTTTATGAATGGGCGGTCAAACTCGTCAAAATGGGGCTGGCGTATGTGGATGACCAGAGTCAGGAAGAGATGAGCGCCAACCGCGGCACCCTGCCCAAAGGCACAAAGTGGAGTGAAACCGAAGCCGCTGTGCGTCCGGGTGTCGATTCCCCATGGCGCAACCGCTCAGTCGAAGAAAACCTGGACCTGCTGGAACGCATGAAAAACGGTGAATTTCCCGAAGGCAGCCGCGTGTTGCGCGCCAAAATTGACATGGCACATCCAAATATTCTGATGCGCGACCCGGTCATGTATCGCATCATGCACGTTCCACATCATCGCACCGGCACCAAATGGCACATCTACCCGATGTACGACTGGTCGCACGGACAGAACGACTCGATGGAAGGCATCACCCACTCGCTGTGTTCCAACGAATACATCATCCATCGTCCACTGTATGAATGGTTCATCGAGAAACTGGGCATCTTCCCCAGCCGGCAGATTGAGTTCTCGCGCCTGAACCTGACTTATGCGATGATGAGCAAGCGCAAATTAAGGAAACTGGTCGAAAGCGGCATCGTGCGCGGCTGGGATGACCCGCGTCTGACCACGCTGCGCGGCTTGCGTCGGCGCGGCGTTCCACCAGAAGCCATCATCGAATTCGTCACCGGTTTGGGCGAGACCAAAAACGACAGCTGGGTCGAAATGGCGCAATTCGAGGCCGTCATCCGGGATGTGTTGAACAAGACCGCTTTGCGCCGCATGGCCGTTCTCAAACCGCTCAAACTGGTCATTGACAACTATCCCGATGACCTGGTCGAAGAGATGGACGCCATCAACAACCCCGAAGACCCCGCTGCCGGCACGCGCAAAGTGCCGTTCTCCAAGGTGCTTTACATTGAACAGGATGACTTCCGCGAAGTGCCGCCGCCCAAGTACTTCCGCCTGTTTCCAGGCAACGAAGTGCGCCTGCGCTATGCTTACCTGGTCAAATGCACGCACGTCGTCAAAGACGAGAAGGGCAACATCACTGAAGTTCACTGCACCTACGACCCCGCCACGCGCGGTGGCGATGCCCCCGATGGACGCAAGGTCAAAGCCACCATTCACTGGGTCTCGGCGCAGCACGCCGTGCGCGCCGAAGTACGACTTTACGAGCAATTGTTCACGGTTGAACGTCCCGATGAAGGCGAATTGGACGAGATTCTCAACCCGAACTCGCTCGAAGTCCTTAGCGATTGTCTTGTGGAACCCTCGCTCTCCAATTCTGCGCCTGGTGAACGCTTCCAGTTCGAGCGAGTTGGCTACTTCTGCACCGACCCCGACAGCCGGCCCGGCCAACCGGTCTTCAACCGCACAGTAACGCTCAAAGACAGTTGGGCAAAAATCGAAAGCAAACTGAAATGACCCCACGCCCGGCAGAGCACTCTGCCGGGTGATTCGTCATTTCTGCACACCCCCTGTTGCTTTGTCGTACCGACCCGTAGCGTCCGCGTTTGTCCCCCTGCTTTCAGACGGTCAAACAGGCGGAAACCTGTGCAGCCTGGTTTGCAAGGATTTTTGCATTGCAGTCGGACAGCGTTGGATTACAATAATGCCAGGTTAACATTTTTCTCTCAGCCCCGAAGAATTATCCTGACAGGAATCGCCCAATGAACGAAAGCAGCCTCGAGTATAAATCTCCTGCCGAAATCAACGAAATCTTCTCCTATAACGACCGCTTTCTGGCGATAACATATTCCGCCTCTGCGGTGGGCATCCTGGTCTTTCTTATCAACCTGCTGCGCATTGGGGGCGGGCGCTTTGTGCATGGGCTAAACGGCGTGATAGCCCTGCTGACCGCCCTGCTGTTCACGATATTAGCCATCCGCATTTATCGGCGGCTAGAAAGCATTCCGCGCGCCAACTGGGTGTGGATGGTGATTTCAGTGAGCGCCGGCTTTTGGAGCGTGCTGGAATTTGTCCGCCTTCTGCTCATCCTGGCTTCGCCCCAGCCATCCCTCACCCTGCTCAACTGGCTCGCCCTGCTGGGATTGATTCCCCTGTTTTACGCGCTTGCACTGCGCTACACCGCCCTCGAATCGCTGCCGGAAAAACGTCAACTACAGGGTTTGTGGGGCGGAGTGGCGGTCGGGTTGCTCTACGTGGTTCTGTTTCGCCTTCTACCGCTCCTCAATGGACAAGTCCCCAGCCTGGCCGGTGGCATCGCTGCTCTGTTGCACTCCCTGGCCGATTTGGGTTTACTCTTCTTCCTGGGGAACATTGTCCTGGCGCAATGGAAAACCTTTGGCGGCCCCTGGCGCTACCTGGCAATAGCAATCAGTCTCAAATTTCTTGGGGAAGCCATTGTCCCCCTTCCTTCCAATTTCGGGCCAGGCTTTCTGACTTCTTTCGCTAACTTCTTCCATTATGCCTGGTATGCGTTCGCCGCTTTTGGGCTCTTCGTCTATGAAACCGCATTGTCCTACCAGTTCGAGCCGCCAAAACCTGCTTCCAGGCAAGAAGAACTCTTACCGAATGCGAATGCACTCTTATTCACCGATGAAAACGACCACGTCATCAAAGCCAGCCTGAACTTTCGCTACATTACGCGCCTGCCGGATTCTATCGTTCTGACCGGCAGCCCGGTTCAGCAAGTGCTGGGAATTTCGGACACCACGTTCCAGGAGATGAAAACTCAACTCCGCAAACAGGGCAACCTGAAAAAATACATCATCGAACCCTCCTACTTCCGCGCCGGAAGCAAAGCCTGGATTACTGCCATCCCCTCCTTAGACCAACAGCGGCGCTATACCGGTATGGATATGGTAGTGCAAGTTCTGACCGAAGGTGTAGCCGGCGCTGGCCTGACGAACGAAGAGCGCGCCCTGGTCGAAAACATCTTCTACCTGAGTGGCGTCAGCGGCGAAGACGAAGAGAAACTGCTGGTAACCTACTTCAATTTACACTACAAAATGCTGGCCGGCCTGGCTGTTCAATACGAAGGGTCACGCCGCGCCGCCGGGTTGAGCGACCGCGTCAACCGGGTTGCCCGAGAACAGCGGCTTCTTGTGCGTGTGCTGGAGCAAGAACTCAACGTGCCAGACGAAGTCAGGCGCGATGAACTGGGCAAATCTGTCTCCATCCTGCTGGCTGCCGGACGCGAATACATCAGCGACCTGGCCGGAACAGAAATCGTCCGCAAAGAAACCGAACGCCTGCACCGCGAGGCCGACCGTACCACCCGCAGCTTAATGAAAAAATATAACCTGGGACGCATGAACTTGCTGACCTGAAGCCGCAAGGCTTGAGCGTTTATCAGCCCGCCCCAGACGACTCTGGATGAATCTCTTAAAACCTCCGCAAACCTGTGCGGAGGTTTTAAGATTTCCGGCTTAAAATTAAACTTATTCCCTTACCGTCAGGAGACCCACAGTGAAAACCCTTCTTCGCATCCTGCAATGGCTGGGGCTTGGCCTGCTCGGCCTGATTGTTCTCG
Source organism: Anaerolineales bacterium (assembly GCA_025056175.1). Taxonomy (GTDB): domain Bacteria; phylum Chloroflexota; class Anaerolineae; order Anaerolineales; family Villigracilaceae; genus UBA5195. The sequence goes on along the minus strand of JANWWK010000014.1, from coordinate 39,234 downwards.
GCCTCGTCGTCTACGCGCTGCTCCCCAAAGGTCCACGAGACCTGATGGAATATACCGATTCGACCGGTACGCAAAAACCACTCTTTGTTGGGCGAGAATATGCCATTGTGGCTGGCACACCCTGGAGCACCCAGGCCGGGTTAGCCGTGCTGGAAAAAGGCGGCACCGCGTGCGATGCCGCCGTAGCGGCGCTGCTCACACTCAATGTCACCCATGGAGAAGCCGCCTCCTTTCCGGGCGTGGCTCCCATGCTGTATTACGATGCCAAAAGCGGCCAGGTCAAATCCTACATCGGCGCAGGCAAAGCCCCACAGGCCGCAACCATCGAAACCTTTCGGAATGCCGGTTACGAAACCGTTCCCGATTTTCATATCTGGGCGCAACTCGTCCCGGCCTCTCCCGATGTCATCACGGCCTTGCTGACCGAATGTGGCACGATGTCGTTCGGTGAACTGGCTGCGCCCGCCATCCAAATTGCACGGGAAGGCTTTCCCATTCACGCCATCATGTACCGCAACCTGCAATTCTCGGCCCTGGAACGCATCGGCTTTAGCATTCTGATGCCCGAAACCGCCCGCGTATACCTGCAAGGCGAGTTCTGGCGACCGATTCACCTGCACGACCGAATGCGCTTCCCCGACCTGGCCAACACCCTCGAAGCCCTCGCCAATGCCGAACGCGCCGTTCTCGAAGCCGGCGGCACGCGCCAGCAGGGCTATCAGGCCGTGCGTGACTACTTCTACAAAGGCCCCATCGCTCAAGCCATAGATGCGATGCACAAAAAACAGGGCGGGCTGATGACCTACGAAGACCTTGCCACTTACACCGGCGGCTGGGAAACCCCCATCAGCGGCAGTTATGGCGAATACACGTTTTACGGCAACGGCACCTGGTCCCAGGGCATTATGGAGCCGCTGGTCTTGCAAATTCTTGAAGGTCTCGATCTGAAAAGCATGGGACACAACTCCCCGCAATATATCCACACAGTCACGCAGGCGATTGAACTCGCCTTTGCTGACCGCGAAGCGTATGTGGCAGACCCGGCCTTTGTCAACGTCCCACTCGAGATTCTGCTCTCGAAAGAATATGCCGCTCAGCGCAGAAAGCAGATGACTGAGCGCGCGTTTGGCACGCTCCCGCCCCCTGGAGAGATTCCCGGCTTTCAGCCCGCTTCCACACAGCCAGAACCTGCTGCGAGCAGCCTGGTTTCTGCGCTCCTGGCTGAAACCAGGCCGGGGCAGGATACCTCCCAACTGGTTGTGCTGGATCAATACGGAAACTCGGTCGTCGTGACTCCGTCCGACTTTCCCAAAAGCCCCATGGTGCCAGGCCTGGGATTGACGCTGGGCGACCGCATGAACCAGTTCCGCCTGGACCCGACGCATGTCAACGCCTTACAGCCGGGCAAACGTCCGCGCATCACCCCCCACGCCGTCATCGTCTTCAAAAACGGTCAATTCTTCATGTCCTACAGCACCCCCGGCGGCGATATGCAGGCGCAAGCGCTGGTACAGGTCTTCCTGAACATGGTCGTCTTCGGCATGGACATTCAAGAAGCCATCAGCGCCCCACGCTTTTATAGCATCAGTGCACCCTCCTCGTTTGCGCCCCACGAATACACCGTTGGCGGCCTTCGCCTGGAGCCGCCGCTGGCGGCCCAGGTCAGCGATGCGCTCACTGCGTTAGGGTACAACATTCAGGTCAACCCGGAATATCCGCTGGATAAAGATTTCGGCGCGGTGGGCGCTATTCACATCGGAGAAGATGGCCTGATTTACGCCGGGGCCGACCCGCGTGAAGAAACCACCGCTGCCGGCAAGTAACCACTTCAACGCAACTTTCGGCGCTTTGGGACATCTAAACCCACGACTCTTCATAGCGAAAGAGAGCCAGGTTTTGCCAAACTTTACGGTCAAACGAGGTTTCCATGTCCCAAAAAACATCTGTACGCCGCCGCAAAACGACCCAGAGTGACCCCTTTGCCTTTCTGCGGCGGCCTGCCGTCCAGCTCGGTCTGCTGGGCATTGCCGTACTGGTGGTCGTCGCCCTGATTCTGAGCGGAAACGCCGAAAACAACGGCAAACTGGGTGCTACCATCAGCCCCCAACAAGCCTATGCCCTTTACCAAAATGGTGAAGCGTTCTTCCTCGATGTGCGCGAACAGGAAGAATGGAACGAGTACCACGCTCCCAACACCACGCTCATCCCGCTGGGACAATTGGCGGCACGGGTGGGAGAAATCCCTGTTCCCAAAGATGCGCCCATTGTAGTCGTCTGCCGCTCAGGCAACCGCTCCGATGAGGGTCGCGACATCCTGCGCCGCGCCGGATTTACCAACGTGACCAGCATGGATGGCGGCCTGAAGACCTGGCGGGAATTGGGCTATCCCATCGAACCGTAACAAGGCCTGCAAAAGCAACGGAGTCCGAAGTGTGCTTCGGACTCCGTTTTCGTTCGCATCACTCACCGGCTCGTTTGCTGCAAAACCGCCCGCAAATCTGCCTGCATTTCTTCTGCTGTCAGACCGTAGGGCCAGGTTAACATCAGACGGCCTTCGCGGTCTAACACCAGCGTGGTCGCTGTGTGGTCTACGGTGTAATAGCCATTTTCATCGGGGGGATTAATCTGATAGAAAATGCCAAAATCCTTCGTCACCGCGTTGATTTGCGCTTCGTTGCCGCTCAACCCCACAAAAGCAGGATGAAATGCACTCAAATACGAAGCCACCCGTTCCGGTGTGTCCTTTTTCCAATCCACCGCCACAAACAAGACCTGCGCCCCTTCTGCTTCGGCGCCCAACTCGTTGAAGGCACGCCGCAGATTCGCCAGCGTGGTGGGACAAACATCCGGGCAAGACGTGTACCCAAAATACAGAATGACGACCTTGCCGCGAAAATTGCTCAAAGAAACCGGCCCATTTGTCGATTGCAGTGTAAAATCTGGCATGGGCTTGGGGGGTTCGATGACCGTGCCATGCAACACGGGCGGGCGGGTAAGTTGAAAGACCCCAATGCCCACAATCAGCAGAAGAGTGAGACTGACAATTATCAGAAACAGACGTTTCATACCAACCTGACGCGGCTCAACGGCTCATGACCTGAAGTTCGACCGTCACTTCGCCCGCGTTTTCGAATTTTAACGTACAGGAGGTGGTTTCGCCAGCCTTTACATCCTGCTTGAGGTCCATCAGCATAATGTGATAGCCGCCATGCTTCAGTTCCACCATGCCGCCGGCAGGAATTTCGATGGACTTCACTTCACGCATCTTCATCACATCGCCATCCATCACCGTTTCATGCACCTGCGTCATCATGGCTGCACCACACGAAGCCCCCAAAAGGCGGTCAGCGGTTGCGCCATTGTTTTTGATGACCATAAACCCGCCAGTGACCTGCCCTTTTGTCCCCGACATTGCTCTCGGCGTGTAAATTTCCAACCCGCCAACCGTCACGGCAGGTTGGTCATCCATCGGCATCCCCGAAGTATGTTGACCGCCGCCCTCGCTGCCGTGCGACATTCGCGCATTTGCCCCGCACGCCGCCAGCAGCATCGTCATTAAAACCAGCCAAAACACAAAACACTTTTTCATACTTTTTGCCTCCTTGACGGAAAAGAGAAATATGAGAAAATTTGAGAAAATTATCAGGTTTTCTAAAATTGTATCACCACGCGAGAACGCGTAAAAGATGAAAAATCTCTCACCCCGTCAACAAAAACTGTTGAACTGGCTCACCCAAACAGGCGATTTAAGCATTGCTGAAATCCGCGCACGGACAGGCGTCTCTCAGGCGACGGCCTACCGCGAAATCCACGCGCTCATTGCGGCAGGCGTTGCCCAAAAAGTACCCGGTGGCATCACCCTGCCCGAATCTGCTGCCAGCCTGTGCCTGCATTGCCGGCGTCCGGTCAACCCGCGTCTGGTCTTTCACATTCACGCGAGTGAAGGCAGCCGCCATGCCGCCTGTTGTGCCCATTGCGGCCTGCTGGCCCTCAGTCACCTGAGCGACACGCACCAGGCCATGACAGCCGATTTCCTCTACGGGGCATTGCTTAACGCTGCACAGGCCTGGTACGTGTTGGAAAGCGATGTAGCGCCTTGCTGTCGTCCGTCCGCGCTGGCGTTCGATGCCCAAAGCGATGCTGAACGGTTTGCCGCTGCCTTTGGCGGGCGCGTGTACGCTTTCTCCGCCGCGCAGGCGGAAATCACGCGGCTGATGGCCCTTTCTCACATCGGCAATCGCAAATAGCCCTTCGAGACAAACACATCTTTTGGCAAGCAGGGTATAATGAAAATGTGTTCTAATTTGCTGGCTTCATCTTTTTCGTCTGCCTGCTCTCTCCCCGTTTTATGCCCCTCAAGATTCCCTTTCAGAAATCCTCGTCTAAAGGCAAGTCCGCACCGAAAAAGGACGAAAAAAAGCCGCCGGCTAAATCTGCTGGGCCGTCCAAATCGGTTACACCCAAACCGGCTTCTAAAACCCCGCCGGTCAAACGAGAGACCAAACCCACAGCATCTTCTGCCGCCCCGGTCACGCCACCACCCCTGCCACCGCTCTTTCATCTTTCTACCGACCGCAAACTCGACATTCTGGGCATCTTCCTGGCGCTGGGCGGCCTGCTGATGGGATTGACTCTGCTCTCCTCCACACAAAGCGAAGTGACCGGCGGCCTGTTGCGCCTGTTCAAATTCCCGTTTGGCAACAGCATTTACGTTTTATGGCTGGCGCTCATCCTTTTCGGCGGCTGGCTGGTGTTGCGCAAAATCGAGCGCATCCCCCCGGTTTCGGTTGAGCGTGTCACCGGTTTCCTGTTGCTCTTTCTGCTGATTCAGACGGTCATCGAAGCCGTTACCGGCGATGGCGGCTGGTTTGGCGGCGCACTCTACTATCTGTTGTACACCTTTCTTGGGCTAGGCGGCGCCATTATCGCCTGGCTGGCACTCTTGCTGATTGCCCTGACCCTGGCGTTCGATGTCACCGTGCCAGAGCTGGCGGCGCAGATAAAACCCTGGTTGGATGCGCTGGCACAATTTTGGAAGCATCGATTCGCGCGGCAGCGGCGCAACGCCACCGAACCAGGCCCCGCCCCGCTCGAAAACGGATTCCACCCATTGCCCGCTGGTTTGTCATCCCCCTCCTCCCCTTCATCCGTTTCGCCATCCATTCCGTCAACCACTTCATCCGCTTCACCATCCGCCTCGTCCGCTTCAGCATCCGCTGCCAGACCCATCGAATGGAAACTGCCCGACATCAAAGACATCCTTCAGCCGGGCAGCGCCGCTTCGGTCAACGAAGAATATGTGGAACAACGCGCACGGCTCATCGAAGAAACTCTGGCTTCGTTTGGCGCGCCGGCGCAGGTGGTCGAAATCAATCGTGGGCCGACCATCACCCAGTTCGGGGTGGAACCCCTTTTCATCGAATCGCGCAATGGGCGCACCCGCGTCCGCGTGAGCAAAATCGTCTCCCTGGCCGATGACATTGCGCTGGCGCTGGCCGCCCCACGCATCCGTATTCAAGCCCCTGTGCCAGGTCGCAGTTACGTTGGCATCGAAGTTCCCAACGAAGAGATGAGCCTGGTGACACTGCGCGAAATTCTGGAATCGGATGTCTTCACGCGCACGCGCAAATCCCTTTCGTTCGCGCTGGGACGGGATGTTTCAGGACACCCGGTAAGTGCCGAACTGACCGCCATGCCACACCTGCTCATTGCCGGCACAACTGGCTCAGGCAAATCGGTATGTGTCAACGCCATTCTCACCTCACTCCTGCTGTACAACACCCCCGATGACCTGCGCCTGGTGCTGGTGGACCCCAAACGGGTGGAACTGACCGGTTACAACGGCATTCCGCACCTGCTGGCGCCGGTGGTGGTGGAAATGGACCGCGTTCTCGGCGCGCTTCAATGGATGACGCGGGAAATGGACCGACGTTACCACGCCTTTGCTCAGGCCGGTGCGCGCAACATCGGCGATTACAATGCCCGCATGAAAGCGCAAGGACAGAAAAAACTTCCCTATCTGGTCATCGTCATTGATGAATTGGCCGATTTGATGATGATAGCCCCCGACGAAACCGAACGCACCATCACGCGTCTGGCGCAACTGGCGCGTGCTACCGGTATCCACATGATTCTCGCCACCCAGCGCCCTTCAGTAGATGTCGTCACCGGTCTCATCAAAGCCAACTTTCCAGCGCGCATCGCCTTTGCCGTAGCCTCCAACACCGACAGCCGTGTTATTCTCGACCAGCCCGGTGCGGAGCGCCTGCTTGGACGCGGGGATATGCTCTATCAATCACCCGATGCCCCCTCCCCTGTGCGTTTACAGGGAGTGTTCGTTTCGGATACCGAAATCCATCGGCTCACCGACTTCTGGCGAGCGCAGAACGCACAAGGCATGCCCATCCCGCCGGGCGGACCGGTGGATGCTGCTGCGCTCCATGCTCCCCTCAAGCAGGTGCCACTCTTCGATGGAGACATCACCGCCGAAACGCCACAGGGCGACCCGCTCTACACAGAAGCGCTCGACCTGGTGCGCCGCGAAGGGCGGGCTTCGGTTTCTATGTTGCAGCGCAAACTCCGCATCGGGTACACCCGCGCCGCACGGCTGATAGATACGCTGGAAGAGAAAGGCATCATTGCTCCGCCCGAAGACGCAACTGGCGTTCGCAAAGTGCTGGATTACGGCCCCGCAGCCCCACCGCCGGAGAGGAACCCATGACCCTTCCCGTGAATCAAATTCTCGAAGGCGATTGCATTGAAATCTTAAAGACGCTGCCTGAAAAATCCATAGACTTGATTTTCGCCGACCCTCCGTACAATTTACAATTACGCAACGACCTGCACCGCCCTAACATGAGCCGCGTGGACGGTGTACAGGATGGATGGGATAAATTCGAGTCTCTTCAGGCGTATGATGCGTTCACCCACCACTGGTTGACGGCCTGCCAGCGCGTCCTCAAACCCACGGGGACGATTTGGGTCATCGGCACGTATCACAACATCTTCCGAGTGGGCGCTATCTTGCAAAACTTGGGGTTCTGGATTCTCAACGATGTCATCTGGCTCAAAACCAACCCCATGCCTAACTTTCGCGGCGTGCGCTTCACCAATGCCCACGAAACCCTGATTTGGGCCAGCACGAGCAGAGAGGCAAAATACACCTTCAACCACCATGCCATGAAAGGATTGAACGAAGAAAAACAAATGCGCTCCGATTGGTGGTTGTTGCCCCTGGCAACCGGCGCAGAGCGGCTGAAAGACGAAAACGGCGAAAAAGCCCACTCTACCCAAAAGCCCGAAGCCCTGCTCTACCGCATCCTCCTGGCTTCCAGTCAACCGGGCGATGTCGTTCTCGACCCCTTCTTCGGCAGCGGCACAACTGGCGTGGTTGCCAAACGACTGCACCGCCGCTGGATTGGCATCGAGCGCGAGAAACGATACATCGAACTGGCGCAAAAGCGCATAGACTCGGTCACCCCTGAACCATTCGACCCTGCCGTGTTCGATGTGCGCAGCCCAGCCAAAGCCGCCCCCAAAGTGGAATTTTCTGCGCTGGTGGAACAGGGGTACGTGCAGCCCGGACAAACACTCTTCTTTCGCAAAGATACACAGCGTCTGGCCATCATCAAACCGGATGGGCGCTTGCGAACGGCGGATGGTTTCGAGGGCAGCATTCATCAGGCTGGCAGCCACTACATGAACGGTGCGCCCTGCAACGGATGGGAGCACTGGTTCGTACAGCAGGCTGACCGCATGGTTAGCCTATCCGAAATACGCGAACAATTCCGTCTGGAAATGGGTCTCTATCATCGTGTATAATTTGAAAAATATAGAAAATTCCCAGAAAAGCGAAATTTCTCGCCCTGGAAAGGAGAGCGTATGCGCAGCATCTTCGGTTTTCTGATTGGAGTATTTGTCGGCTGGCTGGTTGGTTCTACGCTGGCCCTGTTGTTTGCCCCCACGAGCGGCGAAAAACTGCGCCAGGAACTGCGCGCCCGCTCGAACAACTTTCTGACCGAAATCAAATCTGCTGCCGAAGCGCGCCGCCAGGAACTGGAAAAGCAACTGGCCGAACTGCGCGCCCCACGTCCGCCGGCGGCCTCAGCATAATTTCTGGTAAAACTGCACCACACGCGCCATGTTGCGCGCATACTCGGCCCGCTCTGCGATGAGGACCGCATTTTTCTCGGCGGCCTGACGGCGCAGAGCGGAGTCATTTAAGCCGCGCAAAATCGCCCGTGCCAGCGCACGGGGGTCAGCAGGGTCTATCAACAAGCCGTTTTCTCCCGATTGAATCCACTCACGGATAGAATCCAAATCACCCGCCACCGGCAAACAGCCGCAGGCCATCGCTTCCAGGAGCGTGTTAGGCGTGCCATCGTGGGTCGAAGGAGAGACCACCACCTGCGCCGCACGGAAAAGGTCTGCCATTTGCGCGTGAGGCCGGGCCGGCAGTAAATCCACCGCCGCTTGCAGACCCAGCCGCGCCACCGTTTCTCGTGCTTCCGGCACATCCGCCATTCCCACACAGGCAAAACGCGCATCCGGGCGTTCCTTCAGCACCAGCGGAAGGGACGCAAAAAACGTATCGTTTCGCACATAGGCGCGAAACCCGCGCGGATTGACCACCAGCGGCGCAACAGGCGGCGAGGGGGCAGGCGAGAACACATCCATCCGAATTCCCCCGTTGCCTGGTGTCACCAGGGTCGGGCGGGAAGGGTCGAAGCCCATCTGCTTTGCCAGGCGGATGTCGCGCTGACAGTCCGCGTGAAGCGCATCGGCCACTTTTAGCGTCCAGGCAGTGTAATGCTGCATCAGGGGAGTGGCAGGGGCATGCAGGGTCAAATCGTTGCCCCAAACGGAAACCACCAGCGGCGCAAGTCCGGCGGCATCGGCAGCCACCATCCCCTCATAGGGTATCCGCATCGCATGGACAAGGTCGGGCCGGGTTTGTTCCACAAAAGAACGCAGTTTCTGCGCGGCGCGAAAGATGGTCAGCGGTCCAAACCACTGTCGGAGCGCAGTACGCAGGCGCAGGGTCGAAGCCGCCCACACTCCGCGCCGTGGGGCGCTGCTTTCGGTGGATGTTTTCATCCCCGAAAACGCCACCGGCACCACCTCCATCCCCCGTAAGGGCAGACCAGGCCGGCAGGCAAAGGTGGAGGCCAGATACACCTCGTCTCCCCGTTCGACGAAGTAGCGAATCCAGTTCAAAGCAATCGGAGAGCGGCCATCGGCCACGAACAGCAAACGCATGGTCAAAATATACCATCATCGCGCCATTTCGCGTGATGTTCGACACTTGCCGCAATTCTCAATTCGTCCTACAATTCAACCCACGTTCACCGAATTTCTGCCATTTCCCAAAGGAGATACGCATGTCCGATTACCTGTTTCGCGGTTCGCTGGCCGACCTCGACCCCGATGTGTACGAACTGACCCAGTTAGAGGCCGAGCGCCAGGCGCGCAAATTGATTCTCATCCCCTCCGAAAGCCAGGCGCCGCTGGCCGTGCGCGAAGCGATGGCTTCGGCGTTTCAGAACATTTACGCAGAAGGTTACCCCAACGAATCAACCCGCACGCAAACCGAAGCCGAAATTCTGGATTATGTCAACCAGCTGGCGCACTACCGGCGCTATGCCGACCCGCGCTACTACAAAGGGGTGGAATATGCCGATGTGGTGGAAGCGCTGGCGCGCCGGCGCTGCGCGGAACTCTTTGCGGCCAACGGCATTCACCCCGACCAGCTGTTCGTCAACGTGCAGGCGCTTTCGGGCGGCCCGGCTAACAACGCCGTCTACCACGCGCTGGTCAAACCCGGTGATACCGTGATGGGCATGAATCTCTTTCACGGCGGGCATCTCTCGCACGGTTCGCCAGTGAACCGCTCGGGCAAATATTTCAACATCGTCTCCTATTCAGTCAACCCCGTCACCGAACAGATTGATTACGACGCGGTGATGGCGCTGGCAAAAGAACACAAACCTAAAATGATTATCGCCGGGTATTCCTCGTACCCGTGGATTCCGGACTGGCAGAAATACCGCGAAATTGCAGATGCCGTTGGCGCTTATTTGCTGGCCGATATTGCCCACATCGGCGGCCTGGTGGCTGCGGGGGTTGTCCCCTCGCCGGTCGGCTATGCCGATGTCATCACCTCCACCACGCACAAAACCCTGCACGGGCCGCGCGGCGCCATCATCCTGACCCATCACGCCGACCTGGCGAAGCTGATAGACCGCGCCGTTTTCCCCGGTGAGCAGGGCGGACCGCACGTCAACATCTTTGCGGCGCTGGCGCTGACTTTCAAGCTGGCGCGCACCCCCCAATTCCGCGTGCTTCAGGAACAAACCCTCAAGAACGCCAAAGCGATGGCTGACCGCCTGGCCGAGCGCGGTCTGCGGATTGCGTATGGCGGCACGAACTCGCACCTGCTCAACATTGACTGCCGTCCTATCCAGGCGCCGGATGGTACCTCGCTCTCTGGCGACCGCGCCGTGCGCATTCTCGACCTGGTGGGCATCGTGGCCAACCGCAACACCATGCCCGGTGACCTGGTCGCCAACGACCCCTCTGGCGTGCGGCTTGGCACGCCCTGGATTACCCAGCGCGGTTTCGACGAAGAAAAAACCCGCCAGCTGGCCGACATCATCGCCGATGTGTTGCTGGCCGCTGCCCCCCACCGCATCGAAACGCCCAACCCCAAACGGGTCAAACGCCGCGCCAAGATAGATTTCAACGTATTGGAAGAATCTCGCCTGAAAGTGCGTGCGCTGGCCGAATCGGCAGGTGTAGATTTCGAGCCAACCCGACACGGGTATCCGCACTTCTTCTACATTGACGACCCCTCCAACGGCGTATTCGAGATTCACGGCGTGCGCGTGCGCCAATTCTTAAACTATGTGCTGACCAGCGATATTTCAGCCCTTCAGCCCGGTCAAAGCCAGCCTACCCAACTGTTCACCCCGCGGGGAGCGGTGAAAGGCACGCTGACCTGCGTCAACCTGACTCACTTCCGCCTGAGCGTACCGCCCGAACAGGCCGGCCTGACCGCTGCCTGGCTGCGCGGCCACTCCGACGGGTACACCTCGCTCAACCTGGATGGCACACCCGATTACACCCCACGTCACATCCCTGGCCTGGTCATCGTAGAAGAATCGAAAGAGCCGCCGGTTCACGTCGAGGGTGACCCGATTGCGCCCCGCAAACCCTTCTACATCGGCCTCAACGGCGGAGAAGGGACGCCCCTGCCCGATTTCACCTGGAATGCCGAGGAACCCACCACCCTGCGCCGTACTGCACTCTACGAGACGCACCGGCAAATGGGCGCCAAACTCATCCCCTTTGCCGGTTGGGAAATGCCGGTGTGGTACAGTTCCGTGCTGGAAGAACACCTTGCTACCCGTCAGGCAGCCGGGTTGTTCGATGTCTCCCACATGGGAGTTTACGCCATCGAAGGAGAAGACGCCGCCGCGTTCCTGGATAGCGTCTGCGCAAATGACATCGGCAAATTACAGCCAGGTGCTTCGGCCTACACCCACTTCCTGACCCCCGATGCCCAGGTGCTGGATGACACCATCGTTTACCGCCGCACATACGATAAGTACCTGATGGTCGTCAACGCTTCCAACGACGACAAAGACCGCACCTGGCTGGAGGCCGTGCGCGATGGCACGGTGAAAGTAGATACCGCCCGGCCCTGGGCGCGTGCATTTGGCTATAACGCCATCATCCGCAACCTGCGTGACCCCCGCTCTGGCGGCGATATGCGCGTTGACATGGCCCTGCAAGGGCCGCGCAGTACCGACATTCTGCTGGCCCTGGGCGGTTCAGCAGAAGAACTGGCACGTGTGCGCGCCCTCAAACGCACCCATCTGTGCGATGCCCGCCTGGGCGCAAAGGAAAACGGCATCAACGAACCGTTTGACCTGATTGTCTCCCGCACCGGCTACACCGGCGAAAAAGTGGCCTACGAACTGTTCATTCACCCGGAACGCGCTGTGGAATTCTGGACGGCGCTATTGCGCGTGGGAGAACGCTTCGGATTGAAGCCAGCGGGGTTGGGTGCGCGCGATTCGCTCCGCACCGAAGCCGGCCTGCCACTCTACGGGCATGAAATGGGCGCAGGTTCCGGCAAACTGGGCCAGCCCGATTTGGGCATTGGCGAAAGTGGGTTCATCGGCTACGTCAAATTCTACAAACCCTGGTTCATCGGACGCGAAGCCCTGCTGGCCGCCGAGCAAACCCGCAAAGGCGTGGTGGCGCGCTTCCGCTTCACCGAAAAAGGGGTGCGCATGGCACACAACGGCGACCCTGTGCTGGATAAGCGCGGCAAGGTCATCGGCTGGGTCACTTCTTGCGCGGTCGATTCCGAAGGGTATCTTACCGGTCAGGCGTATGTGGATTTGAAATCTGCCGCCGAAGGCACGCCCATCCTGGTTTATCAATCGGCCCCCAAAGAAAGTGGCAAAGCACCTGCCGACCTGAAAAACGGTGATAAGGTCAACCTGCCCACGCCGGCGGTCATCGTCAGCCGTTTCCCGATGGGCTAAACCGCTGCATGACAGCCAACCCGCAAACCACCGTGTTCTGCGCGACAAAAAGGTTTCTTGTGTGTGAGAGTGCAGGAGGTTTCTCCTGCACTCCTAATCTCCAGGAGTGATGAATGAAAGTCGTCTGGCTGGGATGGGAAGAAGTCTATACCACGCGCCGGGTGCAAGAAGCCGCCCGCCAGCAAGGGCTGGATTTGCTGGTCTGCAACATTCACGATATTCAGTTTGACATCGAAGAGCGCCGCGCCAATTTGCGCGCTTTTGGCGAATCGTTACTGGAGCACTGGGATGGACTGGTCGTCCGCACCTTTTACCCTTACATCTCCGAAGCGTTGACGGTCGCGCGCCTGTTCCGCGATGCGGGCAAGGTCGTCATTGACCAGAGCCTGACCGACGAGGGCTACGCCGTCAGCAAAATGCACGATACGCTTGTCCTGACCGCGCATGGCCTGCCCTGCCCACGCACCTGGCAACTGTTCAATCCGCGTCAGGTGGAAGCATTGGCCGAACAGTTGCGCTATCCGTGCGTCCTGAAGGGCGTACATGGCGCGCGGGGCGAACACACCTATCTCATTCACAGCACGGAACAACTGCACCGCCGCCTGTGGCATTATACGTATGGCGAACTGATGTTGCAGGAATATCTACCTGCCGAAGAAGATTACCGCGTGCTGGTCATCGGCTTTCGCGCCCTGCCGGTCATGGTCAGCCGCCGCCCGCCGGCGGGAGATTTCCGTACCAACCATTCGTTGGGTGGAACGTTCATCGCCCGCACCTTGCAGGAATTTCCCGGCTTTGGGCCGCTGGCCGAAGCCGCCGCCCGCGCCCTGCGGCGCGAAATTACAGCAGTAGACCTTCGCATGAAGGGCAGTGAGCCGATGATTCTGGAAGTGAACCGTCAGCCCGATTTTGAGGGCTTCGAGCGCGCTACCGGCTTCGATGTGGCGGCAGAAGTCGTACGCTACATTCGAGAACGGCTAAAGCAGACGAACGCTGCGCCGCATCTTCAGCTCAAAGCAGATGCCTCTCCTTCCCGGCCCTGAAGCCGAAGCACAGGTATAATTAGACAAACATCTAATTCTGTCTTGCGCCAACCGGCACGCCGGCCCGACCTGGAGATGGATATGAATTCGCTCGATAACGCAACGATTGACTGGGATTTTGGCACCGCCTACGAGTTCTTTCTCAGCCTGCACGTTTTGCACGACCCGGAGTATTACGGCATTCGCGCTTCCTGGGCTGCAGGCATTCGCTCGCGCATTCCACCCACCGAGCGCAAACTGCTGGAGGAAATCATCCCCTTTTCCTGGTGGCCGCTCGCATGGGTACGGAAATTGCCCCCGCCCAAAGATGCCGTCACCTTGCTGGAGACTCTGCAGCAACTGCCTGCACAAACCCGCATGGCCGAACTGTTTGAACTTGAACGCCGTTCCCAATCCGAAACGGCGCGGGCGCTCCTGGAGATTGCCACGCGGGGTTCCTGGAAGCAGTCCGATTTGGAGCTTTTCGAGAGCGAGCGCCGACGGGGAGGCCGCAGAGAGGTGCGCCCTCAGGCGCTTCAGCGGTATCTCGATTGGTGGAGCCGCCCTGAAGCCTTCGGACAGGGGTTTCTATCTGCCTTGCAGGCGTATCACAGCGCCTTCTTTCAAGAGGAAGAAAAACGCATTGGCCCGGTGATGCAGGCCGGGCTGGAACGCGCTCGCGCGCTGGCGCAGACCCTGAGCGTGAGCGATTTGGTTACCGAACTCTCACAGGGCGTGCGCTTCGAGGAACAAGATTTCCAGCCACAGAAAATTATCATCGCCCCCAGTTATTGGCCTACACCACTGGTGATGCTGGAAAAACTGAACGAAACGGAGCTGCTCTTCCTGTTCGGTGCGCGCCCGGCAGAAATGTCAGCCATCCCCGGCGAACTGGTACCAGAGGCCCTGTTGCGTGCGCTCAAAGCCCTGGCCGACCCCACCCGCTTGAAAATTTTAAACTATCTGGCGCGCGAATCGCTGACCCCCTCGCAGTTGTCACGCCGTTTGAACTTACGCGCCCCCACCGTCACCCATCACCTGGCCGAACTGCGGCGCTCTGGCCTGGTTCACCTTACCCTGCGGGGGCAGGAAAAAATCTACCGCGCCCGGCACGAAGCCCTCAAACACACCTTTGAGACGCTGGAACACTTTTTACAACAATGACCCCCCCTACAAAAAGGGTTTGCCCACCACAAACGCGCCCGAACACGATACCCTTGTGAAGGTTCGATACAAAAACAGCGTTTGGAAACTTTTCTCTCCTCTCCCAGCAGGAGAGAGCCGGGCATAGGAAAACCCACCTGCGGAGCATTTTATGAGAATCGGCATGATGGCAGATGCCTACAAACCGCATATCAGCGGGATTACAAATTACATCGAGCTGAATAAGCGTTATCTGGAACAGGCCGGCCATGATGTCTATGTGTTTACCTTCGGGAACGAAGATTACCCCGATGAGGAGACACACATTATCCGCTCGCCCGGCCTACCATTAATGAACACAGGCTACTATTTTTCGCTCCAATACAGCCGCCGGGCCAAACATCTCTTGCAAACGATGGATGTTGTGCATGTCCATCATCCATTTTTAAGCGGCAGGCTGGCGCTGCGCTATTGCCGCCCGCTGGGCATCCCCATCCTGTTCACCAACCACACCCGCTACGATATTTACGCCCAAACCTACCTGCCAGGCATCCCCGCGGAAATCAGCGAGAGTTTGCTCGAAGCCTACATGCCCGATTTCTGTGCGGCAGTAGATAGGGTTATCTCGCCCTCGCCGGGCATGGCGGCGGTATTGCGGCGCTTCAAAGTCACCGCGCCCATCACCATCGTCCCCAATGGCGTAGAATTGCAGCGTTTTTACAAATCGAACGGGCGTATGCAACGTCAGCAGTATGGCCTGAAACCAGACGACCTGTTGCTGGTTTACACCGGGCGGCTGGCACCAGAAAAGAATTTGCCTTTCCTGCTCAAAGCCTTTCGCGGCGTGTGCGAGGCCGTGCCAAAGGCACATCTCTTGCTGGTAGGCGACGGTCCCGAACGGGAGAAACTGACCGAGCAGGCACAGGAAAGCGGCTGTGGCGAGCGCATCCATTTCGTCGGGCGCGTTCCGTATGACGACTTGCCCGATTACCTGGCCATGTGCGACCTGTTTGTGACCGCGTCGGTGAGCGAAGTGCATCCGCTTTCAGTCATTGAAGCGATGGCTGCCGGCCTGCCGGTGATGGGAATTCAATCGGTGGGGGTAGGCGATACCGTTACCGATGGCTTCACCGGTCTGCTTTCCAGCGAAGACCTGGCAGCCTTCACAGCCAAATTGACCCGCCTTTGCCTGGAAGAACCCCTGCGCCGCCGGATGGGTGAACAGGCGCGCCGCGAATCGCAACGCTACGACATCCGTCGCACCACCGCCGAAATGCTCTCCCATTACGAAGAACTCGTCCAACAAAGCCGCTCGCGGCAACGCGGCGTGGGATTTCGTTTACGCAGTTTTCTGGAGAAATTCCGCTAATGAACCACAACCGGCGCATTGGGCATTGGGGCGAAGAGGTGGCCGCTGCCTATCTTGGCAAAAAAGGCTACCGGATTGTGGAACGGAACGTCCGCACCCCGTATGGAGAAATTGACCTGGTGGCGGAAATTGAGGGCGTGACGGTGTTTGTGGAAGTCAAAGCGCGTACTTCGCGGGTATATGGCCTGCCCGAAGACGCGCTGACTTTGCGAAAACGCCGACACATGCGCGCCGCAGCGGGTCACTATGCCGCCGAACGCGGTATCGAAACGTGGCAGTGTGATGCGATTGCTGTTGAGGGCGCGCCCGGTCTACCTCCACGCCTGAAACATTTTGAGAACATCACCGCAGATTTGGAATGACGTCTGGCGTCTCTACGACAGCGCTAACCCTGCCTTGCGGCTTTTTGCCAGTTCCTCTTCGCCAAAACCGGTCAGGAAGATGGCGAGTCGGCGCTACTGTCCACTTCGGCCAGCAGACCCAACTCGGCCAAAGCGGTCAGCACACTGGCCTCGGCTCCACGCTGAATGACAACCGCCGTTGGACCGATGACTTCGCCCAAAAAGCGGGCGGCTTTAGAAGCGCGCAGTTCGGCCAACACGTCGGGGCGGCTGACTTTTAGCACGGTCAACGTTTCGATGCGCGCTTCGGTACCGCGCGCCTCCCAGCGTTGCAGGGCTTTCACCAGCACAGGAGGCACTTGCCCGGCAGTGTGTTTTGCCAGCAAACCGAGCAGATGCCCCGGTTTGAGGCCCTGTGCGGCGGCACGCCGCAGCGAGGCTGCGCTGATGCGATAACGGTATTCTTCGGAATTGGGTGAAGCAAGCCATTCGCAAAAGCGCGCCGCCTGATAGCGTAGACTGCGCGGCGCCAGGCGTGGAATGACGAGCAGGCCGTTCGAGGCCAGAACTGGCCGGGCATTTTCATGTTTTGTCTCGCGCAATTCACCGTTGAGAATGCGGAAAGCCGTCGGTGCAGCCGTTTCATCGGGAGCGGCCAGGTCTATTTGCCCCAGCCAGTGCAAAATCTGGAAAAAGAAACGTATCAGCGCACCATCTACTTCGTCCCAGGCGCCAAAACCGCGCAGGTATTGACCATCGGACGCACGTTTGATAAACCAGGTATCGTAGTCTCCGGCCGGGCGTTGAAAATCGGGGTATCGCTGTTTGACATCGCGGATGAAAGAAGACAGGCTCCACCACACGCCTTCGGGAATGGGTTCCAGCAAATTAAGTAGAAACTCGCGCGTGACGAGCGGTTGATTCTCCCAAACGCCCTCAAAGACGAGTCCGGGCATCAGGCGCAGTTCGTTGAAAGTCTCGCTCGTCTGCCAGGCTTCTACCAGCGCAGCCAGAGCGGTTTCACGGGGCGCTTCCAAAAAGGTGCGGATGGCCTCTGGTTGAAGGGTATTGCCGCTCACGAGACCAGAGGCTGAGGCCAGGCCGGTCAGCACAGCAAGGGGTATTGCCATCGCCGGCGGTTCGATGCCGCTACGAAGAGCAGCCAGCAGCGTTGTCAGGTCATCCAAAATGTAGTCACTGGCCGGGCGCAGGTGGGCTTTTTCAGAAGGGGTAGCGGCGCGCCCGGGCGGTGAGTCTTTGTTGCCTGCGGAGGCGGTCAGCGGGGATGATTCACGTGTACGACCCGCCCCCGGTGTGATAACGGGAGGCAGTTTTGCACTGACGGCAGGAACGACGACCGTGTTTGATTCCTGGTCCGAGAGCAACGAGTCAATATCGGCATATTCCGGCTCATCGAGCGCAGCGTAGCGGGGTTCTTTGGGGGCGGTGTATTTCGGCGCAGGTGGAGCAGCGAGTTGTCTGGCCGGCGGTGGCACAGCAGGGGCTTCATCGGGTGCAAAGCCGATGAACTCCAACGCTTGCAGCAGGTCATCGGGGATGAAGGCAAATTCTTGAGGGCCGTTGGGCGTATCGAAGAACGCTTTACCAATGAGCGCGCGGTAGTAGAGCGTTTCAGCCGCAGAGTTGGGACGGGCATACGGCTGTTCGCGGTCACGCCGCGCAGGCCCCATTTCACGCAGGTCGCCAAAGCGGCGGGCAAATTGCGGCCAGGGCAGGCGTCCACCCGCGCCAAACAGAGCAGCCAGGGCTTCACGCGCGGCATCTGGCAAGGTAGCCAGCACTTCTTCCATCAACTCGGCATCGAGCATGGCTTCGGCCAGTTCTAACGCTGCCTGTGCAGGTGCATTGGAAGTCAACTCGATGCCCCACAAGGAGGCAGCGATACGCAAAAAGCCCAGGTCGTTCGCCGGAAGGGTTTGAGCAAGAGAAGGCATGCAGTGATTTTAATGCGGAATCCGGAATCTGACGTGCAACAGGTGGGCAGAGCGTTGCTGCAGGGCCGCCCTGGGAATTGCAAGGTCTCCTATCAATTTTAATAAGAAATGAGAATTTCATGCGCGCAGCGCAAAGATGCGTTATGATTATAGGCGATATGAAACGCGCTGATGCTCCTTTCGTTACAGACTGGTATGTCGTGTCTTTGCGCTGGTTTATCCTGGTAGGCCTGACCCTCTCCGTTGCCACCAGCAATAAACTGCTTTCCCTTAACACCCTGCTGCTGATAGGCATAACGGGATGGAATCTGTTCCTGTCATGGATGGCGGCTCAAAATCGGCGTTTCCAGAATCATCGCGGCGTGAGTACAGGTTTCGACCTGGCATTTGCCGTAGCCTTCTTCCTGCTCGAAGGTAACTTCCTGGGACCGGCAGCATGGGTGGTCATGATTCCGCTCATGAGCAGCAGTTTCTACTATAACTTCAGGGGAGGCATCCTCTCTGCGCTGTTCATGGCCCTGGTTCAGGCGGCGGGTGGGGCATGGACTGGAGAATGGACAACCACAAGCATTGGAATTGTGCTGACGCTGCTCCTGGGCGGCGTGTTTGGGTTTACCAGCCAGCAGTTATATAAACACTGGCAAGAAGAACGCAAAAAGCAGATTGCAGCGCGTGAACGACAACAAAAAATCGAAAAAGACCGTTTGCGGGCCATTTACAATCTCTCTTCAGCGCTCACCAGCACGCTGAGTTACCGGCGGGTGCTGGATAGCGCGCTCGATTTGAGCGTCAATGCGTTACACGTGGAAGAGACCGACCCCGAAACACCTTCACCGCCAGAAGAAGACCGCATTGTGAGTGCTGTTCTGCTCTTTCACGGAGAAGAGCTGGTCATCGGTTCAGCGCGGCGCTTTACACAAGCCGATATGCGCGCGACGTTTCCAGCCAAAACCGGTCTGCTGGCCAAAGTCATCGAAGAAGGCGACCCCATCACCGTAGGTGGGGTGACGAACGACCCCGAGCTGGGGCGGCTGGTGGGGTTATCGGTGTGCAAATCGGTGTATTGCTTCCCACTGCGCAGCGGCTTCAACGTTTATGGGGTGATGATTTTCGGACACCCCGAACCCAACTACTTTACCCGTGACCGCGCCGATGTGCTGGGAATTATCGGACGGCAGGCCGTCATCGCCATTCAAAATGCCCGGCTCTACCAGGACCTGGCAGACGAAAAAGAACGCATTACCGAAGTGCAAGAAGAAGCCCGCAAAAAACTGGCACGCGACTTGCACGACGGTCCCACCCAATCGGTGGCAGCAATGGCGATGCGCGTCAACCTGGCGCGGCGTATGATTGACCGTGACCCGGCAGCCGCCAAAGAAGAGCTGGAAAAAATCGAAGACCTGGCACGGCGTACCACCAAAGAAATTCGCCACATGCTTTTCACTTTGCGCCCGCTGGTGTTGGAATCGCAAGGGCTGAAGGCCGCTTTGCAGGCAATGGCTGACAAGATGAAAGAAACCTACGGGCAGGAAGTCATCATTCAGGTAGATGATAAACTGACCGAGCAATTGGAAATGGGCAAGAGCGGCGTCATCTTTTACATTGCCGAAGAAGCCGTGAACAATGCCCGCAAGCACGCACAGGCCGCCCATATTTGGGTGCGCCTGAACCCATTGCGCCAACAACCCGATATTGCCCAACTGGAAATTGCCGATGATGGAGTCGGCTTCGATGTGAATGCCACGCTGAAATCGTATGACAAGCGCGGCAGTCTCGGCATGGTCAACCTGCGCGAACGCACAGAACTGGTAAATGGTCTGCTGAACATTGACTCGGCCCCCGGACGCGGCACGCGCATTCAGGTTTTCATTCCACTGACCGAAGAAGCCGCCGATTTGTTACATCACGCCCGCGAACGGCAAAAAGAACAAGCCGCCTGAACCGCCAGCCTCGCTGGCTTTCTTTTTCTGCATTCAACGCAGCACTTTCCCTGGAATCCCATGCCCCTTGCCAACGGAATCTACTACTTTGCTCACGAAGAAGAGAACTGGGCGCGCCCGGCAGTAGTTTTGTTGCACGGTGCGGGCGGCAATCATCTCTTCTGGCCGCCGGAGATACGGCATTTGCCCGGCCAGCGAATTTACGCCCTCGACCTGCCCGGTCATGGCAAATCGAACGGCGTTGGCCGGCAATCGGTGAGTGAATACGCCGAAGCCGTGCTGGGGTTCATGGATGCGCTCAAACTACGCAAGGCTGTCTTTGTGGGGCATTCAATGGGCGGTGCGATTGCCCTCTGGTTGGGGATTCACCGCCCGGCGCGCACGCTGGGGCTGGGGTTGCTTGCTACAGCGCCGCGTTTACGCGTTGCGCCCAGCCTTTTGGAAGATACATCGAACCCGGTCACAGCTCCGCTGGCAGTTAAAACGCTTGTGGAGTGGGCGTTCTCACCCTCGGCGCAAGAGCGCTTGAAAGAATTGGCTGCAAAACGCCTGGCCGAAGTGCGCCCCTCCGTTTTACATGGTGATTTTTTAGCCTGCGCCAGCTACGATGAGACGGCGCTGCTCGGACGCGTGAAAGCCCCTACCCTGATTCTGTGCGGTACAGACGACAGAATGACACCGGTGTTCCTTTCGCAGGCCATGCGCGAACGCATTCGCGGCGCGATGTTTCACACCATCGAGGGCGCCGGTCACATGTTAATGCTCGAACAACCGCTGGTAGCCGCCAGGCTGCTGGATGTGTTCCTGAAGACGATTGATTATCGTCCCGGAGAACTGCTCACTGTGTGAGCCAGGCCTGCAGAATTGGCATAGCCGCCTGCACCGCCCGCGCGCGATGGCTCAGGCGGTTTTTTTCTTCCATCGAAAGCTCGGCCATCGTGCGGTTCAATTCGGGCAGGAAGAAAATAGGGTCGTAGCCAAAACCGCTACTGCCGCGCTCTTCGGGAATGATTTCGCCGTAACAATTCCCTTCGGTAAACTGCAATCGGCCATCGGGCGCGGCCAACGCCACGGTGGCGTGAAAATGCGCCGTCCACGGACGCGGCTTTCCCTTGAGTTTGTGCAACAAGAAGGCTCGCCGGTCGGCATCCGTCGCGCCGGGTTGACCGGTGTAACGCGCCGAATGCAGGCCGGGTTCCCCGTTCAGGGCATCTACTTCCAGACCAGAGTCGTCGGCCAGAGCAATCAGGCCGCTGGCCTGGCTATAGACGCGTGCTTTCTTTCCAGCATTTTCTTCGTAGGTCGCACCATCTTCTTCCACGTCCATTTCCAGGCCGAGTTCTTGCGGCGTGACCAGTTCCACGTCCAGGCCTGCAAGCAAGGCCTGCAATTCGCGCACTTTTCCTTTGTTTCCGGTTGCAATCAGAAGTTTTTGCATGGCTCTCCCAAAAATAGTAAGCGTTGTGTACCACCGTCACATTCAAACGGTTTGACAGGCTGAAAACCGGGCTACTGCTGTCCAAGCGCCTGAATCGCCCAACGGGCATGTTCCTGCACAAGCGGTTCGGGGTCGGTCAGCGCGTGTTGCAGGGCGGGGAACGATGCCGCATCGCGCGCGTTTGCAGCCGCCACAGCCACGTTTCGCAAATAGCCACGCCGTTTTGCACGCTTGACCGGATTGTTCCTGAATTTTCGTTGAAACGCTTCCGGCGTCAGCGTCAGTTCATTCGACAAAACCGGTAGAGAGAGACCCTCGCGGGGAGCAAAAGCCGGGTCGCCATGCGGAGACGCAAAACGCCGGTTCCACGGGCAGACCATCTGACAAATATCACATCCGAACACCCAGTTGCCCATTTGGGGCCGCAGGGATGGCGGAATTTCGCCTTTATTTTCGATGGTCAGATAAGAGATACAGCGCCGGGCATCGAGTGTACGGTCGGGGCGGATGCAAGCGGTGGGACAGGCCTGAATACAGCGGGTGCAAGTTCCGCAATGGTCGGTCGAAAAGGGCGGGTCGGGCGGCAAATCCAGGCCGAGCAGAATTTCGGCCAGCAGGAAGTACGAACCGTGTTTTGGGGAAATCAAACAGGTATTTTTGCCAATCCAGCCCAGGCCAGCACGTTGAGCCAGGTCACGTTCCAGGAGCGGACCGGTGTCAGTGTAGTAGCGGTTGGGGATGGGATGCCCCACCTGTTCCTCCAGAAAACGCACCAGCGCCTGCAGACGGGGTGGCAAAACCAGGTGATAATCATCGCCCCAGGCATACGCAGCCACTCTGCCGGTGTTCGTCGCGTGTGCAGATTCGGACGAGGCCAGGGCCGGGTTAAAGTAGGGAATCCCCAGCACGAGAATGGCGCGGCATTCTGGCAGAATCTGGCGCGGGTCAGCACGGCGGGCCAGGGCGCGCTCTTCGGCCAGGTAAGCCATCTCGCCGTGCAGGCCGGCTTCCACCCAGTGCCGATAGGTATCGAAATGAGGCGGAGGGTCGGGCGTGGTGATGCCCGCCAGCGTGAAGCCCATCTGGCGGGCTTGTGTTTTCAAGGCGGCGGCCAGCTCATCTGGTCTCATGGAACGGTGATGATAACTGAAAGCCGCTGCCCAAAGGTATAACCGTTGTTATTCCGAAGCACCCAGTACCCGCTATACGTACCAGATTTGAGGGGAGCTTTGAGAACGAGGGAGATTTCGACTTCTTCGCCCGGTTGTACCTCGCGCGGGAGCGCTGTAGCCTGTCCGCTCATGCGGTTATCCCCATACGACCACATGATTTGATAGCCGCGCGTCCAGGTGCAGGTGCCGGTGTTCTTCACCCGCCAGGTTTTGACGAATTCCTGTCCAGGGTTCATTTGTGTTCCATCTGGCACAGAGACATCAGCAATGTAGATAGCGTCATCACACAAGGCTGGCGTGGGCGTGAGCGTAGGGGCAGGGATAGGGGTTTCGGTTGGCGGCAGCATGGGTGTTTCCGTAGGGACAGGGGTTGGCTCGGTTGTGTTGGTGGGCAAGGCACGAGCGGTTTGGGTGGCTTGCGCCATGACGGTTTGTACAACAGAGGTCTGGATAGCACTCACGTTGACGGGCGTAACGGTTGGCTCGACGGCGGCATTTCCGCAAGCCGTCAGAAGCAAAGCAAGAGTCAGGAAAAGGATTCTCTTCATACTCCACCTTTTAATTTTTGAGAACATTTCGGCGTTAAGTTCTCCTGATTTGATTATATCCTGCAAATCGTGGACTCTACGCAAAAACCTTTTGCAATGCAAAGGCTGCAAAGATTTTTGGGGCAACACGCTACCCTGACCCTAACCCTCCTCCACAGGAAGAGGGAAACGTCCGCAAATCGGTGCTTTTGTTGCCAAAATCCGCGCAATTTCTCCCCTGTGTCCGTTGAAATGATTAGCGTTTCGTAAACGTTAGCATGTTGACCTTGACAATCCTTAAGTTCTGCATATATTTAAGCCTGCTTAATAAAAAAGCAGGCTTAACCAATGAGCGATTCCTCCTCTCTTGCCGAAACCATCCGCCAGGGCATTGACCAGGTGACGCACCGTGCCTTTCGTGAACATATCCGTTTCGTTAAGGCCAGCGGGTTGACGATGCCGCAGTTCAATATCCTGATGCAATTGCACTACCAGCACGAGTGCGGCCTGTCCGACATCAGCGCGCGGATGGAGATTTCCAACGCCGCCGCCAGCCAGCTGGTGGAAAAACTGGTACAGGCCGGTCTGCTGGAACGGGCCGAAGACCCCAACGACCGACGCGCCAAGCAATTGCGGCTGAGCGCACAGGGCCAAAGGCTGGTCGAGGCGTCTATGGCTGCACGTCATCGCTGGATGGATGAACTCATCGAGCAAATGGAACCCGCCGAGCGCGAAGTCGTTGCCGCGGGAATGCGCCTTTTGCTCTCGCGTTTGCCTGCCGGAAACAAGCCTTATTGACCCATCCTTCAGGAGTTCCATGCAAGCATCCATTTCTCGTCCCGTATCCAGACGTGAAGCGCAAGCAGCAGATAATGCCTCGCTCAAACGCGCTCTTCAGTATCTGACCCGCTATCGAAGTCAGGCGGTCGTCCCTTATGTGTTTCTGCTCATTTCGGCGCTCTCACAGTTAGCCGTCCCTACGCTGATTCGCCGCGTGATAGATGCTGTCACAAGCGGGTATGTGGCTGACCAGGTTCTGCAAGGATTGAGCCAGATTCCCGAAAGCATGGCCGCCGCCGCTCTGCCGCGCATTCTGACGGCGCTGAATTACCCCCAGGAAACCACCCTCGAAGCGCTGCGTGCGGCGCTGATAGCCCAACGCGATAGCGCACCCGCTGCTCTTCTCAACGCCCTGCTCTTCATGCTTGGCTTTGCGGTCTTACGCGGCGTGTTTGGCTTTCTGCAAGCCTATTGGGCAGAAAAGAACTCCCAGGCTGTGGCTTACGATTTGCGGAACGACCTGTATGCCAAAATTCAAAAGCTTTCGTTTTCTTACCACGACCGCAACCAGACCGGTCAACTGATGATTCGCGCCACCGATGATGTGGAAAAAGTACGGTTGTTTATTGGGCAAGGCCTGGTGCAACTGGTGGGGGCAGCTATCCTGCTCGGTGGCACGCTCATCATCCTGTTCAGCACCAACGTACCGCTGGCCTGGACAACCATGCCGCTCTTGCCCGCCGCGGCAATCATCTTTGTCGTATTCAGTTCGCTGGCGCGTCCGATGTTCACGCTCGTTCAACAAAAACTCTCGCGTCTCAACACGCTCTTGCAAGAAAACCTGGCAGGCATCAAGGTCATCAAAGCATTCACCCGCGAGAAGGAGCAGCAGGCAAAATTTGCCCACGCAGCCGATGACGTGATGCAGCAGCAAATCCGCCTGGCGCGGTTGTTCACCTTTCTGTTCCCGTTCATCTTTCTGGTTGCCAACCTGGGGCAGGCCGGCATTCTCTACGTGGGCGGGAAACAAATCATCGCTGGCACGCTCACCCTGGGCGAGTGGCAACAATTTTCAATGTACATCATGTATCTGTTCTTCCCGATTGCCATGTTCGGGATGATTATTACCCAGATGAGTCAGGCTGCCGCTTCGGCGCAGCGCATCTTCGAGATTCTGGATGCCCGCAGCGACATCACCGACAAGCCAGATGCCATTGCCCTGCCTCCCGTACGCGGACACATTCGCTTCGAGAATGTCTCTTTTCGCTATTTCAGCACCGGTGAACCGGTATTAGACCGGGTAAGTTTTGAAGCCCTGCCTGGGGAGACGATTGCTCTGCTCGGTGCCACCGGCTCCGGCAAAACCTCCATCATCAACCTGCTGCCACGCTTCTACGACCCTACCGAAGGCCGGGTTACCATTGATGGCTATGACCTGCGTGACGTGACCCTCTCCTCGCTGCGCTCGCAAATTGGCATCGTCTTGCAGGAAACCACCCTGTTCAGCGGCACCATTCGGGAAAACATCGCCTTTGGCAAACCCGACGCCACGGAAGCAGAAATTATCGCTGCCGCCAAAGCCGCCCAGGCGCATGAATTCATCATGTCCTTCCCCGATGGTTATGATACTTACGTGGGAGAACGCGGGCAAACCCTCAGCGGCGGGCAGAAACAGCGCATTGCCATCGCACGCGCCCTGCTGCTCAACCCCCGCATTCTCATTCTCGACGACTCTACCTCCAGCGTAGACCTTGCCACCGAAGCCGCCATTCAACGCGCGCTGGACGAACTGATGAAAGGCCGCACTTCATTTGTCATTGCTCAACGCATCAGCACCGTGCGCAATGCCGACAAAATTATCGTGCTGGAAAAAGGCCGCGTGGCCGCCATCGGCAAGCACGAGGAGCTTATGGAAGAAAACCCGATTTACGCTGAAATTTACAACTCACAAATTCTCGCACACCAGCCGGAGGCCGCCCTATGATGCACGGTGGACGTTTTCGTGACCTGCTCGACCAGGAAACCAGCACCGCCCGCGATGTCGGGCGCACGCTCTCGCGTCTGCTCGGGTACTTTGGGCGTTTCTGGTACATGATTGGGCTGGCAGTAGTTTTCGTTTTTATCGCCACCTGGACTCAGGTCACCACCCCCGAATTGCTGGGACAGGCAACCGATTGTTTCCTTGTACCATCCACTCAGGCGAGCGGATTTTCGATGTTCTCCAGCGGCACATCGCAGAGCGGAGCGCAGACTTCCGGCTGCTGGCTGACCAGCGACCCGGCTTCCCAAAGCGGCGCCCGGCATCTGTTGAGTCTGTTCTACCACTGGGGTCGTTTTGACCCCAGTGGCGACCGCGTGGCCGGGCTGGTACGACTCATTCTCATCGTGATTGCCCTGTTCGTAGCAGGCGCGTTGCTCAACGGTCTCACCTTCTTCAGCATGAGTTGGGCCGGTCAACACGTTCTGCGCGATATGCGCGTGCAGGTCTTTCGCAAATTACACGAACTTTCGCTCAGTTACTACTCCAAACACGAAGCCGGTGACCTGATGAGCCGCATCACCAACGACACCAGCGCCATCGAGCAGACCTTTTCGTTTGCGCTGGTACAGGTATTTGGCGGCATTCTGCTGCTGGTTTGGGTGGCCTACAACATGCTTGCCACCAACTGGCAGTTTGCCCTGCTCTCGCTGGCAGTGGCGCCGGTGATGTTCCTGGTGACGCGCTTTTTCAGCGACCAGGCGCGTAAGGCCTTTCGGGTGGCGCGTAAGGAAATCGGCTCGGTAAACGCCGAATTGCAAGAGAGCATTTCCGCGGTGCGTGAAGTGCAAGCCTTTAACCGCGCCGATGAAAACATCGAACAATTCCGCGAAGTCAACGCCGCCAACCGCGATGCCAACGTGCGCGCAGTCGCCTTTACTTCGGCACTGGCGCCCACGCTCGAAGCACTCTCCTACGTTGCGCTGGCAATCGTCACTGGCGTGGGCGGCTGGGCGCTGTTGGGCGGCGGCAGTTTTATGGGAACCACAGTGACTCTCGGTCTGGTGGTTACCTTTCTGGCTTATGTGCAGCGCTTCAACCAGCCCATTCAGCAAATCGCTACGTTGTGGGGCAACATCCAGAACGCCATCGCCGGGGCCGAACGTATTTTCAACATTCTGGATGAAAGACCTGCCGTCAGTGACCGGCCTGGCGCGCGGGAAATGCCCCCCATTCGCGGACATGTTGTCTTCGAGAACGTTTCCCATGAGTACGAAGACGGTGTGCCGGTGTTGAAGAATGTCTCGTTCGAGGCGCAACCCGGTCAGACCATTGCCATCGTTGGGCCGACCGGGGCCGGAAAGACCACTATCATCAACCTGCTGCCGCGTTTTTGGGATGTGACCGCCGGGGCTGTGAAAATTGACGGGCTGGACGTGCGCGATGTGACAATGGAATCGCTCCGCCGTCAGATTGGCATCGTTTTACAGGATACTTTCCTGTTCAACGATACGGTGATGAACAACGTCCGTTTCGGACGCCCCAACGCTACCGATGAAGAAGTGCTGGCAGCCATTCGGCTGGCAAACGCCGATAGTTTCATTGAACGCCTGCCCGAAAAATACGATACCCTGCTCGGTGAACGCGGCGCCGGCCTTTCGCAAGGACAGCGCCAGCTGCTGGCAATTGCACGCGCAGCACTGGCAGACCCGCGCATTCTCATCCTCGATGAAGCCACGTCCAGTGTCGATACGCGCACCGAGCGCTTGATTCAGAAAGCCTTCGATGAGCTGCTCAAAGGGCGCACGGCCTTCGTCATTGCCCACCGCCTAAGCACTATCCGCAATGCGGATATGATTCTGGTTCTCAATAAGGGAGAAATCATCGAACGCGGACGGCACGATGACTTGTTGGCACGGCGTGGTTTCTACTATGACCTGTACATGAGTCAGTTCCAAAAACAAGAGAGCGAGCTGGCACTGAACCCGGCTTCGTAACGGATGCCCATCGAGAAAAGCAAAACGAGCGGAAGCAGATGCCGCTCGTTTTGCTTCGGGGCGAGATGTATAATAATCACACCTACTCCACTCCTCCTGAAGGGAACGATGAACTCTCTCTCCGACCCACAAATCCAAATGTTGATTGCCACCGCCAGCGAAGCCCGTCAGCGCGCGTATGCGCCCTATTCGAACTACGCGGTCGGTGCGGCGTTGCTCACAAAATCGGGGCAGGTCTTTACCGGTGTCAACGTCGAAAACGCGGCCTACCCGGCCACCATGTGCGCCGAGCGGGTTGCCGTCTTTAAAGCCATTTCCGAAGGCGAACACACCTTCGAGGCAATTGCCATCGTCACCCCCAATGGTGGGTTTCCGTGTGGCGGATGCCGCCAGGTGCTGGCTGAATTCGGCCTGGAAACGATTGTCCTGATTGGCGATGCCGCAGGACATCTCCTGCATCAGACCACCGTGCGTGATTTGCTGCCCGGGGCATTCACTCCAGACTCGCTGAAACATTCCTGAAGGCCTGAATGCAATCTCACGTTATCTACCTGGCACTTGGCTCAAACCTGGGGGAACGAGAAGCCAACCTGCGCGCGGCCATTTGCGCCCTTCCACCACAGGTGCAGGTGGAGGCTGAATCGCACATCTACGAGACTGCGCCGTGGGGATTTCACGAACAGCCTGCTTTTTTGAACATGGCCCTTCGCGCCCGTACGATGCTCTCGCCTGGTGATTTGCTCACATTTCTCAAGCAGTTAGAAGCCGCTTTGGGGCGTGTCCCCACCTTCCGTAACGGTCCACGCCTGATTGATATCGACATTCTCTTCTACGACGACCTGGTTCTCGATACGCCGCCGCTCGTTCTGCCACACCCACGTTTGCACGAGCGCGCGTTCGTTCTCGTCCCACTGGCCGAAGTAGGGGCTGGGGTCATTCATCCGCGCCTGGGGCGCACTGTGGATGCCTTGCTGGCGGAGGTTGAAACAGACGGCGTTGCTCTGTTTGCCTGAACTGCTAACCCTGTGCATTCAATTGCGCTTCAAGTTCTTCGGGCCGGGTCACGGGCTGTTTACACACAAAATCGCGGCAAACGTACGCTGTGGGCTGGCCGTTCAACAAAGGACGGTCACGCAGTAAAGCCGGCGCACCGTCCGGCGGGGGAAACGCAGAAATCGCCACCACTTGCCGCATCCGGCAGGTTTTCCACAACGTCTCCAGCAATCTGTTGGGATAGGCGCCCACAATGGCGACCTCGTTGACCGGGCCCAACGCAAAATCTGCTGCTGTGAGCCACCTGGCAAAGGCGGTAGGATAGCGCACGGCGGTTTCCAGGACGGGAGCAAGCATTTCTTCGGCAGTTCTGCGCCAGGCAGGACGGTCACCATAGGCTGCCAGTTGCAGGAGCAAATGCGCAGCCAGTGCATTTCCGCTGGGGGTGGCGTTGTCTTGCAGGTCTTTGGGGCGCAAAAGCAGAGACTCGTGGTCCGCAGGCGTGTCAAAAAAGCCTCCGGCGGGGTCGGCAAAGCGGTTCATCAGGTCATCGGCCAGGCGCAGGGCAGCAACATACCATTCGGGAGCAGGGTCCGATTGATATAGGGAGAGCAATCCCAGACCAAGCGCGGCGTAATCTTCGAGGTAGGCGCTATGTCGCGCCATGCCTTCGCGCCAGGAGCGCAGCAGCTTTCCTTCTACCATCAAGTTTTGGAGCAGAAAAGTGGCATTGCGCCGGGCAGCTTGCAGATAATCGGCCCGGCCAAGGTAGCGAGCGGCTTCTGCAAAGGCCTGCAACATCAGCGCGTTCCAGGCTGTCAGGATTTTGTCATCCGTCGCCGGGCGCGTGCGGCGTGTGCGGACTTCCAGCAAACGGGCATGCAAAGCAGAAAGCCGCTGGCGAGCTGTTTCGCGGGTCAGGCCAAAGCGGGCGGCCAGGGTGGCGTCATCCAGCGCGCGCTGAAGGACGATTTTGCCCTCCCAATTGCCAGCAGGCGTCAGGCCATAGGCGCTCTGAAAGAACGCGAATTCGTCACCGAGCAGGTCTTTCAGTTCGTCAAATTCCCAAACGTAGAACTTGCCTTCTTCTCCCTCGGAATCGGCATCGAGACTGCTGTAAAAGCCGCCAAGCGGATGGGTCATTTCGCGCAAAACGAAATCGAGCGTTTCTTCACACACCTGGCGAAAGGATTCTTCACCGCTGAGCAGGTAACCATGCAGATACACCAGCGCCAGCTGGGCGTTATCGTAAAGCATTTTCTCAAAATGCGGCACGCGCCAGAGATTATCCACGCTGTAACGGGCAAAACCACCCCCAACCACATCGTACATACCACCACGCGACATCGCGCGCAGGACGTGGATGGCAGTTTTCAGATAGTTGGCGCGCCGTTCTAGTTCGGAAGGATGCGTAGCCCGCGCCAGGAGAAACCCGATGGTCATCGGCTGAGGGAATTTGGGTGCGCCACCCCAGCCGCCAAACCCCCAATCGTAGGATTGATACAGATAATCAGCCGCGTTATCGAGCAAAGAGGGGGTGAGGGGCAACGCCGCGCGTCCCGGTACCAGATTGGCGCGCTGAAGATGTTCGGTAATTTGACTGCCTACTTTGAAAATCTCCTCCCGTTCGTTTTGCCAGGCCTGGGCAATCCCGGTCAGCACATCACGAAACGAGGGCATGTTGTAGCGCCGGCGGGGCGGAAAGTACGTTCCACAGTAGAAAGGCTGTAAATCAGGCGTGAGGAAGACCGACATCGGCCATCCACCCGAACCGGTGAGCGCCACCGTTGCGGCCATATAAATGCTGTCCAAATCGGGACGTTCTTCGCGGTCTACTTTGATGTTGACGAAATGCCGATTCATCAGTTCGGCGGTTTCGGGGTCCTCAAACGATTCACGCTCCATGACATGGCACCAGTGACAGGCCGCATAGCCAATGCTGAGGAAAATTGGCTTATCTTCGGCACGGGCGCGCTGCAACGCTTCTTCGCCCCAGGGATACCAGTCCACGGGGTTGTGAACATGCTGAAGCAAATAAGGGGAGGTTTCGCGGGCGAGTCGGTTGGGCATGGACAAGTAAAAAACCTACAAACTGATTGGTCACCGTATGATTTTTTGAATTGTAATCGAAATCCCTGATAAACACCGCGTTTGCTGCTCTGGCGCTTACATTTGCCACACAAACCAGCCCACGAAACGCACAGAAATAAAAGGGGGAGTACGAAAACCAGGCGTAAGATGGTCACACAGACCACAAACAGCAGGCTCTATGTGAGAATATGCGCTCCAAGTGTTGGCCCCTCTACGAACAAGCGCCCTTCAGCATCGAACCCCATCCGGTCTATGCAAACCTGCCGGTCGCCGCTGGGGTTTTGGGGGTCGGTGTGAATGTGATAGACAATCACCAGCGTTTTGCCATCAGGCGCCAGGGTGACGGAGTTGTGTCCGGGGCCAGAAATCTCCGCGCCGCGCGCCGCCAGAACCGGGTTGTGGGCGGCTTTGACGAAAGGCCCGGTGGGGCTTTCTGAAACGGCATATCCAACAGCGTATTCACGGCTGGCGTAGAAGTTGGCCGAATACATCAAGAAATATCGCCCCTCATGCTTGAGAACGAACGGCCCTTCATTCCAGCGCCACTCGGCGGAGTGGCGCGTTTCCCATTCCTGCTCCGGTTTGGCAACCAGCACCGGTTCGCTGCGGAAAGAGAGCAGGTCGTCGGTCAGTTCCGCCACGTACAAATGGCTTTCGTGGCGGCCTTCGACGATATTTTCACTGCAATCACGCGAATAGTAGAAGTATTTCCGTCCGTCGTCATCGAAAAAAACATGTCCGTCAATCGCTGCATAGCCAAAATCGAACATCGGGCGGTTGAAAACATCCACGAACGGCCCAAGCGGAGAATCAGCAATGGCCACGCCCAGGCGTAAACTCTGATTCTTCGCCCAACGGGCGGTATAGTGCATGACGTATCGGCCCTGATAGAAGACCACTTCTGGCGCCCAGAAATCGGATTGACCCCATGAATCGGGCCGACGTTGATAGACATATCCCGCTTCGCGCCAATCTGCCAGGTTGGGTGAAACCCAGGCCTGAAAGCCATCGGGGGCCGATGTGGCATAGCAATAGTACAGACCATCCGGCGCGCGCAAAACGAAGGGGTCACCGATATGCTTAATAGGCAGGGGGTTGGAATAGACAAGAGACATAGGCAACTCCAGGTGTATTTTCAGAGCAGGCGCAGCAATTCTCCCAGCAAGAAGCGCGCCAGGGGGTTATCGTGCAGATTTTCACGCAAACGAAAAGTAGAAACGACCAGAACGCCGCGTCCCAAACGTTTTCGGGCGATGGTTGGGATAGGTTTGTGAATCCATCCCACGAACAGCCCGGCAAAGACGTTGCGCGCGAAATCACGCGGGGCAAAGCCCTGAATGACCTGCTCTGGCGTTAGCCCGGCGAACGAGAAATCTACCACGCCACCGGTTGGAAGGCTCTGGAAGCGGTGCCAGCCAAAACTGCTGGCCCAATCGCCCTGCCAGGGCGAGCCAGCGCGCGGAGAAATGCCCACGCCAGGCAAAACCGTCCGCAGCGAATCGGGCTGTTCGGCCAGGAATAAAACCTTCCCGCCGCGCAAGAGAAATTCACGGCAGGCATCATCCAAAGTCGAGACGACAGCCATGCGGGCCTGAGAAAGGTCATCTACGGTCGAAATGCCCTGCCGGGCAAAAAATGCGTTCAAATCGGGGGCATACAGATTTTCGAGCGGCGGTCGCTGCCATGCAGCAGGCAACAGGAGAAACTCCTGTTCGGTTGCGGCAATCATCTCGCCGCAATGCGCCAATTTCAGATGCAGGCAGGCTCGGGTGGGCTTTTCCACCACCGGTGCCGTGAAACATATCCTGCCCAACGCGGTCACGTCGAAGGGTGCGCATTCTCCACTTTCGACTTGTCCGCTCATCTCTACGAAGGGTTCTCCCAAAACCGCCTTTGGCTGATTCCCTTCCACGCACGGCTCACTGGTCACTTTCCACTCCAGCAGAGCTTTTTTTACATCCCGCGCTGAATAGTGCGAGAACAAAACCGGCATGTTACACATCTCGCCACTCGAAAAAGCCAGCCGCTCCCACAGCGGAATCAGCACATCATCGGCATTAACGGTGTGAAATTTCTCGAAATATGTCTTTGGGCCGCGCAGCATATCCAACAGGCCGTTGCATTCCCAATGCACATCGGTCAGCTCAGTAATGACATAGCCCTGAATGGAGGGGTGACGCCGGATTTGTTCGATTTCATACTTCATCGCCGCGAATTGCAGATTTTGGCTGGCCGCAGAAAGGGCCGCCAGCGAGGGGAAGACCTGGTCGAGTGCGTATTGCCGAAAACGCCCCCCGGTCTCATGCGGGTACACCACGCCATCGCCCCATTCCAACCCGGTCTCGAACCACCAGGGTTCGCCGCCATAGCGCGCCAGCAGTTTTTCCACGTCTGGCAGTCCCCAGTTGCCAAATTCGGAAACCAGAAGCGGTTCATCGCCGCGGCGGCGCGCTTCGGGCGCAAGCGGATGCGGCGCGGCCTGCCAGGGCGCGCGCAGAATCTCCTGCCAGTCAGCCGCATTTTTGTACTCACAAGCGTATGTCCACCAGGGCCGCCCGGCAAAGGCCGCCACCCAATCGCGCCACTGCGCGTGATGGTCGGGCATAGCAAAGTACATGTGATAGTCATCCAGGTCGCTGACCACGTTGAAGTTGCCCCAGCAGGCCGAATTACCAGCCACCAGCCGCATTGGGTCAAGCGACTTCATGAAGTCGTACATTTCAGCCAGCCAGGCGCGGTGTTCGGGATTGCTCAGGTCCACGCCCCAGGATTCGTTAATAATCGTCCAAATCCCAATCGAAGGGTGATTCCAATCTCGCTCTACCATGCCGGCCAGGGTTTGCCGGGCGCGGCGCTTGGCGTCTTCGGTGAGCAAAATATGGTTGGGCAGTTCCGTCCAGATGAGCAACCCCACCTTGTCAGCGGCAGCGTAATAGCGCGGGTCCGCCACTTTGATATGTACGCGCAGACAGTTTAAGCCCAATGCTTTGGCCTGGCGAAACTCGGCCTCGATGTATTCCTGCGAGGGCGGCGTGCAAATCAGGTCGGGATAATAATCCTGGTCCAGCGCGCCGCGCAGATAAAACGGACGCCCATTGAGCCAAATCTGCCCGTTTTTGGTCTCAATGACGCGAAAACCGAAGGTTTCGGTTACTTCATCGTCGCCGGTCGAGACCTTGAGCGTGTACAAATGTGGTTCATCTGGCGACCAGTGCAAAGGGTGTTCGATGGGGATGGAAAAACGCGGCGCATCGAATTCGCCCCGCGCCGCGATTCGGCCATCCGGCGCAATAACTTCCGCCGTGAGTTTTCTGGCGAATGCGCCGCTCAAACTGACTTCCACCGAAACCTGTTCGCCAGTTGGGGTCACTTTCACCCGCCGAATGTGGGTGGCCGCGCGGCTTTCCACCCAAACCGATTGCCACAAGCCGGAGAGCATTCCGTACCAGGACTGTTTGCCGTGCGGAATTTCCTCGAAAATTTCAGGCGGGTCATCTACCCGTACCGTGACCGTATTTGCGCCAGGCCGCGCCGCGCAGGTGATGTCGAACTCGAAAGGCAGGTAGCCGCCTTCATGATTGCCGACCTCCACGCCATTCACCCAGACCTGCGCGCAATAATCCACCGCGCCAAACCCCAAAATCAGCACGCGCCCCGCTGCGAGCCATTCGTCTGGCAGGTGAAATTCACGCGCATACCAGGCCGCGCCGGTATGATGGCGAAAACGCGGGTCGGCCTGCCAGGGGGCGGGAACCTGAATCAGGGTGCAGTTCCCGGCAAGCAAAGCAGGGGAGTCAGGCGTCAGTGGTTCAAGTGGAGAGAAAAACCATTGTCCATCCAGAGAGAGGCGCATACGAGCAGACACAGGAAACTCCTTGAATGATTGCAACGCAAAACCAGGCCGCGCCTGGCGGCAGATTGCGCCTGCCCGCAGCATCGGCCTGCGGGCAGGCATAAGGAGAAGAGAAATGGCGCAGTAAAAGCGAATCTGGTCAGGGCAATTGCGGTAGGGGCTGCGGCCCGGTCGTCGGCCCGCGCAAGACCGGTTTTCCATCCACCCAATCCAGGCGGTCGAGCCACATCAGGCGACGTTCACCGCGTCGGCTGCCGCCCACTACCTCCCACGCATGATAAAACATCCAGGTCTGACCACCTATCTGTAACAACGCCTGGTGACCGGGACCAATCACCATTGCCGGAGGGTTGGTCAAATCGCTTTGCAGAATGGGATTCTCCGGTGCATCCTGACAGGGGCCAACGGGTGATTCGCAGATGGCATAGCCGACCGCGTATTCATGTCCGGCATAATTGTTGGCCGAAAAGAACAGGTAGTAACGGCCTTCATGCTTGAACATGGTGGGCGCTTCTACCACGCGCCCTTCCCACAGAGCATCATTTCGCACGAGCGGAATCGGCTCACCGAGCAGGCGCAAGCCATCGGGCGCAAGTTCCTGAACGTAGATGTAGGTGGTGAGATTGCAGCAATTGCCATCGTTCTTGAAATACAGGTACAGTTTGCCGTCTTCATCGCGGAATGGGCTGGCGTCAATCGTCCCGCCCAGTTCAGCCTGACAGACGAGCGGCGCGTCGCTGGTATCTTTGAATTTGCCTTCTGGCTTGTCGCTGACCGCCACGCCAACACACTGCTTGTCAGATTGCTTATCGCGGGCGGTGTAGTACAAGACGAATTGTTCGCCAATCTGAATGACTTCCGGCGCCCAGACCAGGCCGCCGGTCAGCCTGGCCCAGCGGGGCAGAGCAGGCATGGCATCTGGCAAGATTTGCCACTTCACCAGGTCGGTAGAACGCGCCAGAGAGATGTTCTTGCTGGCGTTGTTGGTGGCGTAAGCGTAAAAGGTGTCGCCGACTTGCAGGATGAACGGGTCGGCAAAGTTCTCGCGCAACACCGGGTTCTGAAAGGTTGGAACGGTCGGCGAAGGCGCGACGGTGGGCTCGGCAGCCGGTGAGGAAACGGGGAGCGGCGTCTGCGGGGTGCAAGCCGACGAAACGCTCAGCCAACCCAGAGCGAGGAAAAAGAGCCAGGAGAGTTTCATCCCTTGAGTCCCGTCGTCGCCACGCTTTGGACGATAAAGCGCTGGAGGAAGATGTAAAGCACCAAGACCGGCACAGCCACAATCACAGCCCCGGCCATCATCAGGCCATATTCCGAAGTGTAAGCGCCTTGCAGAGTCCGCAAACCAGGCTGAAGGGTCTGCACAGCGCGGTCTTTCAGCACCAGAAGCGCCCAGAGAAAATCGTTCCAACTGGCAAGAAATTCGATAACCGCCAGCGTTGCCAGGGCTGGTTTGGAAAGCGGCAGAGCAACCAGGAAGAAGATTTGCAAACGGTTTGCGCCATCAATCGCGGCGGCTTCTTCCAACTCTTTGGGCAGGCTCTCAAAGAATTGCCGCATAAAGTACACCCCAAACACGCTCGCCAGGGCCGGGATGATGACACCGCTGAATTTATTCAACATGCCCAGGTTGGCAACCGTAACGAAATTCGGCACCAGGAACATCACCCCCGGCAGGAACAGGGTCGCAATCAGCAGGCCGAAAATCTGCTTGCGCCCGGGAAAATCCATGCGTGCATAGGCATATCCGGCCAGGGAATCAATCACCAGTTTCAGCACGGTAGTAACAGAGGCAACAAACAGACTGTTTATGAACCAGCGGCCAATGGGCGTGGAGGGGTTGTTCAGAATTTTTTCGTAGTTTTCCAGCGTAATTTGTTTGGGGATCCAGTAAATTTCTTTGGTGAACAATTGCGACTTGAGTTTGAACGAGGTCGAGAACATCCAGACCAACGGGATGACCACAATCAACGTGACAATAGACAGGGTCAGATATATCACGGCGCGATTGACGAATTCTTGCACACGGTAGCCCGAAACCGGACTGTGGGTGGTTCTGATTGTCATGGCTTGCCTCCTGAAGCGTCAATCACGCTGACGGAAAAGACGGAAGTTTACAAAGGAAAAAGTCATCATCATAATTGCAACCACGACCGACATGGCCGCCGCGCTGCCCTGGAAGGGACGCACGAAGCCTTCGGTGAAAATTCGCAGCATTACCGGCTCGGTTGCTCCACCGCCGGTTGGCTGGGCAGGCGCGCCGCGCGTCATCATCATTGGCTGGCCCAGCAGGTTGAACGAAGCGATGATGGTCGTAATGATGATGAACACCAACACTGGCTGAAGCAGTGGCAGGGTAATGCGCGTGAAGCGCTGCCAGGCATTCGCGCCATCCACCTCGGCGGCTTCATATAAGTCGGTAGGAATATCTTGCAGGGCGGCCAGGAAAATGACCATGTTGTAGCCCATCGTCCACCAGACGGTGGCAACAACGATGGAAATCATGGCGTAAGGCATGGTTGAAAGCCAGCGCGGCGTATCGAAGCCCCACAACTTCAGATAGTAGTTGAGCAGGCCGCCCTGGCTTTGGAAAATCCACCACCAGATGAGTGAAATGACTGCACACGAAAGCACCCAGGGGGAGAAAAACACCGCCCGGAAAAACGTCATACCTTTCAACTTTGAGTTGAGCAAAATTGCCAACCCCAGCGGAATAAGCACCAGGAACGGCACGCTCCAAATGACGAAAGTGAACGTTACGCGCACCGAATTCCAGAACTCGATAAACTTGACGCTGCCCGGTTTGAACAAATCCAGGTAGTTTTGTAACCCCACGAAGACTGTGGCTTCAGGCCGCAGATAGTCGTATTGGAAAAAACTGATATACAGGCCGCTGAAAAACGGGTAGCCGACGAAGACAGCAAAGAAAAGCAGGTGCGGCAGGATGAACAGGTAAGGGGTCAGCGGAATTTTGCGTTTCCGGGCGAGCGCAATGGACATAAGAACCTGCCTTTTGAAAATCTGAAAACTCACTGAAACTACCAGGCAAGAAAAGAATTTTTCGTAAGAGGCCGCGAAGGTCTCGCAGGGTCTCTCGATGGTTCTTGCGAGACCTTCGCGCAGTTGAGAGAGAATTTACGGCGCTTTGGGCGCGTCACCGTAGGTGGCTTTGTTTTGCGCCAGGATTTCATTGGCGCGTTTGGCAGCGTCATCCAGTGCGGCTTTGATGTCGGTGGCGGTGCCGTTCATCACCGCGCCGACGGCTTCACCCAGCGGTCCAAAGGCATCGGTAATGCCCGGCACAGCAGGCGGGAAGAAGGCATATTCCACCGAAGGCGCAATTGAAGCCTGGGGTTCGATGGCCTTGAATTCGGCGCTGGCGCGCACGGAATTGGAAGCGGGAATCTGCCCGGCTTTGGCCCAGGTGACGGAGTTTTCGACCATGTACTTGATGAAAACGGCAACGGCGCGGTCTTTGCAGGGGTCAACCGTCTTTTGCACCGGCAGGGTAAACTGATGCGAACCGGCCCATACGGCCATCTGCGGGCCAATTTGCGGCACGGCAGTCGCCACGCCATTGAACTCCACGCCCGCGCCGGTGACGTTGGTCGTCTGCCAGATACCGTTCCAAATCATGCCGACCGTGCCGGTCTTGAAGGCGTTGAGCTCGGCATCCACTTCCAGGTTGGGTTCGGAGTATTTGGTCTGGGCGTCCTTCATCCATTGCAAAGCCTTGACCCCGGCTTCGCTATTCCAGGTAGCCTGCGTACCATCGGCGCTGAATTCCGTACCGCCAAACTGGTGGAGCAGCATCTGGAAAATCTGCATGACCGGGAAACCACCGGTGATGTTGAAGCCTTTGGTTTCAGCCGTAGTCAAAGCAGCCGCCACTGCTTCGAACTCTTCGCGCGTTTTGGGCGCAGACTCAAAACCAGCAGCCTTGAGCAGGTCGGCATTGTAGAACATCGTCATCGGATGAATGTCCAACGGAATGCTATAGCGGCGTCCGGCCACTTCTCCTGCGGCCCAAACCCCGGCGGGATAATCAGCGCTGGAAATGCCCATCTCGGCCGCCAGGTCA
>JANWWK010000038.1 GCA_025056175.1 Anaerolineales bacterium | reverse complement strand
GCCTGCACCTGTTCAGCAGAGACACTGAGCGAGAGGGCATAAGCCACCACATCCCAGCGTTGCTGGTCGCTCAGACTGGTAAAGCCAGGCATAAAGTTCTGCAAATTGCCCTGTGTGACGATTTGGTACCAGCGGACAGGGGATTTGTCAAAGGCGTAATCGGGGCGCCCCAACGGAGGGACGACAACCGGCAATTGCGCGGCCTGCGGTCCATCTCCCTGCCCGGTCACGCCATGACAGGGAGCGCATTTTTCCGCATAGATTGCCGCACCGCTATTCACATCCGGGGACGAAGCCGGAAACACTTCGGCAGAAAGGGTTGGGGCCGGCGTGGGGGCCATATAGCCGGGGGGCGGGGTCACATCTTCGGCCAGGGAGATACAGCCAGTCAGCAGGAATGAAAGAAAAACGATAGAAACAAAACGCATGACAATCACCTCACTGCCTTGCCGCACGAGGGACAAAAACGGTCAGAACGCAGAACGGGTTTGCCACAGCTGGAACAAAATCCACCAGATTTTTCCTTGCGTTCCGCGCGGCGGGCAGCAATACGGGCTTCCAGGTCATCGTCCGAGAGCGTCGGCTGCGCGTTTCGGGCAGCATCGGCGCGGCGGGCAGCCACAGCCGCCTCGATGCGGCTCTCGGCATCAAGCGCCGATTGCGATTGGGGTTGAAGTTCATCAATCCGACGCAAAACCTCCGCTGCCTGCATGAGCAAGGCGCTACGCATGTTGGGGTAATCTTCTGGCGGAATTTTCCCCAAAACATGGTCAAAATCGAGTTCCTGAAGGGCAGTAATCAGCCGGTCACGTTCGGCCAGCCAGTGCGAAAGGTCGTGTTCTTGTGTCGAAACGGCATAGGCGCGGCGGCCCGACAAAAACGGCTGGCTGACGAACAGCCCCACCAGTATCAACACGGCAAGGGTAAGGAAAATAGCACCTGCTTCCATGAAGCCTCTAATCGTTCAACAAGGGGATGATGATGGCGTGAATCTGGGCTTCGGAGGTGAATGGCCCGACCTGCACATAGGCCAGTTTGCCCTGCCGGTCTATGAAATACGTTTCCGGCACGCCCTTAATACGAAAGAATTGTGAAATACGCGTTCCCAGGTCGGGGCCGTTGGGGTAGGTGATGTCAAATTTCGTCAGATAACCGCGCGCTTCGGGTTCGGTATCCACGTAATCAATGCCCAGAAAGATGACCTGGCCTGAATCGCGGTAAGAACGCCAGGCCGATTCCAGTTCGGCGGCCTCCTGTTCACAGGGTTTGCACCACGAAGCCCAAAAGTTGACCACCACCACCTTGCCGCGAAATTCGGAAAAGCGAATCTCGCTCCGGCCT
Source organism: Anaerolineales bacterium (assembly GCA_025056175.1). Classification (GTDB taxonomy): domain Bacteria; phylum Chloroflexota; class Anaerolineae; order Anaerolineales; family Villigracilaceae; genus UBA5195. Next base: position 21,891 of record JANWWK010000038.1, on the reverse strand, counting down.
TCGTATTCATAGCCGCTGAACAGGGACAGGGTGAAATCGGGAATGGTTTCACCGGGTTGCACAGTTCCCTGCTGGGCGCGGCGTAATCCAAGCGCCACCACCACCAGCAAGCCCAGAAGACCTATCCACACAATCACCTGAATCCAGAGCGGCACACCGCGGCGAACGGGAGCGGCAAGCGGGGCCGATGGGGAATTGCTCTCAGACATGATGATTTTTCTCCTGACGATAAGCGGTCATGTTCGCTTTTTGAGTTCTTCTTCCACCCGGCGCAGATAGTCATCGCCCAGAGAGGCTGGCAAAGGTGACGCAACAGGGTCAGAGGCTTCTTGCGCGGGGAGCGGCGCACGCATGGATTGGTAAGCACGAAAGAGGATATACACGCCCACAAGCAGGAGCGCCACCGGCACCAGGTAAATCAGCCAGTACCAGCCCTGGCGAGGCGGCTCGGAAAGCACACGTGCGCCATATTGGTCCACGAAGTACTGTTTGATTTGTTCTTCCGTCCAGCCTTCGGAGAGTTTAAGGCGAATCAGTTCACGCCACTGCTTGCAAGCCTCGGTAGGACAGACATCCAGCGGTGTGTTCTCGCACACCGGGCAAAACAATTGCCTGGCAATCGCGTTGACTTCGTCATCGGTCGGCGGTTGGGTATCCTGCGCCAACACACCGCCCACCCCCATCAGTGCGAGAAGCAACCCCAAAAATAACGCCAAAAACGCTTTTTTGACGAAACCATCGTTCCACATATTCCGCATGGTATGGCACGCCTCCTTAATCCCCTGGCTGGTAAACGGTCTTCGTCTTGCGCGCCTGTGCTGGCAAGGGTTCGCGCTCGGCTTCAGGCCAGGCGGCAATCAGGGTGCCGAAGATGAACACGAACGCGCCCAGCCACAACCAGTTGACCAGCGGATTGTGATACACCTTGAACGGCGCAATTTGCGAGGTCACGCCTTCCCAGTTAATCAACAGCACATACAGGTCATCGGCCAGCGTCGAACGCACACCGGGGATAGTCATGGGTTGACCGTCGGAATAGACATCGTAGCGGGGGTAGAGTTCGGTCAGGAATTGTCCGTTTTTATCGAAGACGCTCACTACAGCGCGGGTCACCCAGCGACCGTCATTGGCGGGAAATTGCGCCAGCGAATCATAGCGAACGGTATACCCGGCCAGTTGAATGCTTTCCCCCACCGCCAGACTGCGCTGCGTTTCGCTCTGGAACATCTCGATACCGATAATGCCCACCGCCATCAAAATCACGCCAAGATGAATGATGTAGCCTCCATAGCGGCGGCGATTGCGCCCTGCCAGATTCCACAAGGCCAGGAAGAAATGCTCTTTCTGAGCACGTCCGCGCGCACGGGCTGCGCGCCAGAATTCATAGAGTGTAATTGAAGCGGTCAGTGCAGCAAAGGTCAGACCAATCAGGGCATAAATGTTGGTGATACCTGCCGCCAGCAGGCCAATCAAAACCAGCACGGCAGGGATGGCAGGTTTCCACAGCAATTTGGCAATCGCCAGCGCGTAGCGTTTTTCCAGTTCCAGGCCGTTTTGGGCAGCCAGGTTCTTGAGAGTGATATGTCCCCACGCCGAAAGCGGGGCAATGCCCATCAACAAAACGAGCAAGGCAAACAGCGGACCGGCGGCGCGCTCGTAATAGGGTGGGCCAACGGTCACTTTTGAGCCGGTCACCAGCTCGGTGATGAGCGGAGAAATAACGCCCCAGAAACAGATGACCAGAATGCCCATGAAGAGCAGGTTATTGAGCAAAAACAGCGCCTCGCGCGAGAACATCGAGTGCATCTGTCCTTCGGCGTGAAGCGAATCCCAACGGTAGATGAGCAGAGCAACGGAAGCGACCAGTGTGACGCCAATGAAAATGAAAAAGGCCGGGCCGATTTCACTCTGCGCGAAGGCATGAACCGAAGAAAGCACGCCGGAACGGGTCAGGAAGGTGCCAAAGACCACCAGAGAATAGGTGAGGATGATGAGAATCATGTTCCAGCGCTTCAACATGCCGCGCTTTTCTTGAATCATCACCGAGTGCAGAAAGGCGGTACCAGTCAGCCAGGGCATAAACGCTGCAATTTCAACCGGGTCCCATGCCCAATAGCCGCCCCAGCCCAGCACGTCGTAAGCCCAGCGTCCGCCCAACACCAGGCCAAGCGAGAGAAAAAGCCAGGCAGTGAGCGACCAGCGGCGGGTGAGACGAATCCAGCGGTCATCGGCACGTCCGGTAATGAGCGCCGCAATGGCAAACGCAAACGGGATGACGTATGCAACAAAGCCCAGATACAGCATCGGCGGGTGAATGACCATGCCCGGGTGACGTAAAAGCGGGTTCAGGCCGCGGCCATCTTCGGGCGCAAACGGAATGGCATTGGCCGGGCGGAAGGTGTAGGCATCTACCCCTTGAAAGGTCTGCCAGAAGCGTTGAAAGGGATTCTCAAAGAAGACGTTGAGACCTAGAAAGAAAGCAATCGTAATGCTGGCGACCATCGTCACCCAGGGCAGAAATTCGCGGTCACGCTCCCATTTGCGCAGGGTTACCGCCGTCGCAAACGCCGACATCAGCCAGGACCAGAACAGGAGTGAGCCGGACTGTCCTCCCCACAGCGCAGTCACTTTGAGGTAGGTGGGCATGTCACGGCTGGTGACTTCATAGACGAATTTGACATTGAAGTCACCGCTGACGAGCAGATAGATAAGGGTCAGCGACGCCAGCGTGAGCAGAGGAAAGGTCAACTGCATCGAGAGGCGGGCGCTTTCAACCCACTTTGGGCGATGTGCCAGGTGACCATAGAGCGAGGCAACGATGCTGTAAAGCGATGCCAGAAAGGTGACAAGCAGGATGCCAAAACCAAAATCGGCCAGCATGGGGACTCCTTAACCTTCCGTCTGCGCGGGAACAGCTTCTTCGTAGCGTGTGGGGCATTTCAGAAGCAGTTCCTCGGCATAAAAAATGCCATCCTCGCCCATTTTGCCGGTCATGATGGCCTGCGCCTCGTTGCGTAGTAAATCGGGCTTGGGACCGTGATAGACGACCTGAATGCGTGGACGGTTGGGGTCAATGGTGGCCTGGTACAACACCTCGGCCAGGCCGCCCTGCGCTTCGATTTCGCGGTTGTCGGCAGTGACGTGCGCCACCGTAAAGCGGAGAGTCAGACTTTGCGGGTCATACTGGATGCTCTCGCCAAGAACTGCGCCGGAAACGCGCACATTCTTGCCGATGACGCTTTGCCCTTTGGCGTTAAGTTCTTCGATGGTCATAAAATACTGAGCGCTGGCCTGCGTGGACGAAACAATCAGATACACGACTGCGGCCAGAATGAGAGCGCCGCCCAAAATAAATTTGATGCGGGAGGATTGGGCCATTGCGGGTTTCTCCTTGAACATTTCGGCCTGCGTTGCGCCCGAGGAAGGCCAGAGCGCCGGCCATTTGCAAAAAGGATGAACAAGTGACGCTTAAGATTTTACATAATCAGATTAAGGTGGGCTGAAAAGGGATTGATGGTGAGGGTGACAAATGTCACTCGAATTCATCATTTTTGTCCTATTTCAAGCGCAGGGAAACAGATAGCCCGGACATCCCTGCCCGGGCATGTGAACCGATAGGGTTTGGAGCGATGCTAATGAACAGAATGCTCTTTTTCTGGAGACTGAAATGGCAAATAGCGCGCCGCCAGGCTGAACATCAGCAACCAGTACGAAAGCACCATCCCAGCAATCGCAAATTCGACCCACGTGGGCGTGTACGAATTCAGAACCACCGTTGGAGTGAACGGGTCATAGGTGATAGAGGCAATCAGGCCGGAGAAGTTGTAGTTCCAGCGCATTAGAATGGCATTGAAGATGGGAATGGCCGCCATGACCAGCAGGAAGCGGAAATTGCGAACCCGTCCGGCTGCCAGCAGGAAACCACCGGCCACTGCCGGCAAAAGTGCCTGCCCCAGCCAGAAAGTCAGTGAGTAGGGAGCAATGGTATCGAGCAGCTGCGTTTGCAGGGCAATTTCGCGGTCAAAACTATAGTAGTTGGTCACAGCCCAATCCCAAACGCGCAGGTAGGTGAGCAGCAGGGTCGCTGCGCCGGAAATACGCGCCAGGTCGTAGAAGACGTCATCCTTCACCAACCCCGGACGCATGATGCGGAAAACGACGATGCTCAAAAAGAAAAGCAAAGCCACGCCCCCCGCCACAGCCGAGAGAACGAATTGAACCGGCGCCGATTGGTTAAACCATAAGCCACGCCCCGAAAGGACCGAATACGTTGCGCCCAGCGAAGCCTGATGCAGGAGCGAAAGCGTGAGACCAATGACCGCCAGAACGGGGCTGAAGGAATGTAATTTGTGCGCCAGCCAGATGAGCGCCGTGCGGATTTTGCAGAACACAGCAAAGCGCCGGGTGAGGAAGTTATCAGAAATGCCGGGATGTTCCATCACAATCGGCAACAGTTCGGCCATCAGCACGGTCAGGTACAAGACCACGCACATCGTAATTTCCCACAAAAGCGAGTGGGGCTGCCAGTACACCACCGGGTGCCAGAAGCGGAAGGGTTGACCCAGGTCGAACAGGAGGACCATGCCGGCGGTAGAATACCCCAAAAAACCGAGCAAAATCGCCAGTTTGCCCACCACTTCATAGCGCTTCAGACCGAGCAAATGGACAATGACGCCAAACACGAAAGCACTGCCGCCCAGCGCAATCGCCGAAAGGTCAATCGTAATCCACAAAGCCCAGGGGACTTTGTTGGAAAGACCAGTGACATATAATCCCTCCGTCAGCACAACGTAAGCGCCCACCAGGCCAAAAGCAATCAGGCCCAGCAAAAAGGCAATCCAATATGGAAAGATGTCAACGGAGAGTTTTCCAATGCGAACTTTTGGATAGTGAACGATGGCCTGCATGGTTCATTCTCCCTTCTGGAAGGGGGGCCGGTAGGCTGAAGCAGGGGGGACGTAATACACGCGCGGTTCGGTGCTGAGTTCCTCGCGCAGGCGCAGGGTCACGTTGGCTTGCTCGCGCGCCTTAGAAATGGGGCTTTCGGGGTCGTTCAGGTCGCCGAAGACGCGCGCGCCGGTCGGACAGGCTACCACGCAGGCGGGGGTCGCCTGGGGGTCTACGCCGGGCGTCAAATTGCGCACCAGACCGTCATCAATGCGGTGGGAGCAGAAGTGACATTTTTCCACTACCCCACGCGGCCGGTTGGGAACTTCCTGTACACCAAACATCGGCGAGAGTTCGCTCTTCTCAATGGGCTGGCGCCAGTTAAAGACGCGTGCATCATACGGACAGGCCACCTGACAGTAGCGGCAGCCGATGCAACGGTCATAGTCCATCGCCACAATGCCATCTTCGCGGTAATAGGTGGCCGCTACCGGGCAAACATGTACACAAGGCGCTTCGGCGCACTGCATACAGGGCCGCGAGAGGAAGTATTCCGTGCCGTTTTGGGTCGTTTCGGTCGTGACCACGTTGTAAAGCATGTCATCCGCCAGGTTGTTAACGGCCTGACAGGCATATGTGCAATAGTTGCAGCCGATGCACTTGTTAATGTCAATCAGCATGCCCCATTTCACGCCCTTTTCCTGGCCTTCTGTGCCGCTGCCCGCCAGGGTATCCAGGCGAATAAATTGCGTCAGCCCTACCGCGGCGGCCAGGCCGCTCGCCAGTTTGAGAAAATCGCGCCGCGAAACACCGTTTTCGGTTTCAGACTCATTGCTGGTTCGCTTGCGTTTCATTTTGGGCCTCCGAACTTTCCTGTTTTGGGGCAGTTTTACCATTGCCGTTGTTGACATCAAGTTCCCGCTCAATCAACACCCAGACGGCGCCGCCGCCCACGCCAATCCCTACCAGGAAGAATAACCAGGTGGGTAGATTGACACCACCACGCTGGGGTTGAGATGGCTCTACGACGCGCGGTTTCACGTCCGGTGCAACAGGCGTGATGAATGCGCCACGCACCAGGCTGTTGGCCTGATGAATATCCGAATGGCAGGTTTGACAGGTGGAAATTTGTGAAATGAATGTATGCCCCACCTGCGGCCCCATGTGGCAATCAAAGCAGGTTACACCCGCAGCGCCATGTGTTGAAGTATGCGTTGCTTCGAGTTGTGTGCGATGACAGTTCTCACAGGTAGTTTTGTTCTCGCCAATCAGTTTTTGTTTTTGGGAATGCGGTTCATGGCAGGTGATACACCCCATACCGCGTTCGCCGTGTTTACTGGCGGTCCAATCGGCTTTGATGTTTGCATGGCACACATCGCACGTCTCTGCTTCGGGCAGGTTCAGGTAATTTAACTGTGGATGTGCGCCTTCACCCTGTTCTAATTGGTGGCAGGCAAAGCAATTGGTCGCTGCGGCACCATGTTTGCTCTGGCTCCAGCGGTCATACACTTCGGTATGGCAGTTCTTGCAGGCATCCGCCGGACTGCCTTGCGGTGCAGGAGCGGCCTGTGCCTGTCCGCTGGGGGCCGCCAGCAGGAACATCAGGCCGGTCAGGAACAAGAGCGCCAGTCCCAACAACACCACCGGCTTCCAAATAATCGATTTTTTCATGTTGCATTCTCCCATGAACACAAATTTGGACGTCAAGGTAAAGGGTAACGAGAAATGAAAAATCTCACAAGTGCTACCTGTCATCAGCAAAGTGGACTAAAGTCATCCAAATCTATTAGCCAAACTTATCATTTGGTATACAAAAGCGTTATTGAAACAAAAAAGTGACGGTTGCTTCAGAGGCAACCGTCACCATCCTGGAGGATTTCAGCAAACCTATACTCTCAAGCGCGCGCCGCAGGCGCGGCAAAAGCGGTCACCCGATTGGGCGCGTTTGCCGCACTGCGTGCAATAGACCGTATCGGCAGCCTTCTCTTCCGCAGAGACTGCGTGACGCTTGCGCGAACGGCTGGTGCCAAAGGTAGAACGTCCGGAAAGCCAATACCATACCCCTCCACCAATCATCAGCACCAATCCTAACCCACCCAACATCCACGGCAAAATTGAGACCAAAGGCGCAGAGGGTTCGAGCGATGTCACAGGCGCCGGCCGTGGAGCAGTGAGTTCGGAAGCCGGATTATCATAGCCTACTTTGAGCGCCACACGCTCACCGGCAGCCACGTTTTGCACCGAAAACGTGCGATAGAACAGGCCATCGGCGCGCGTTTCCCGCCGGGTCATTTCCGGGTCCGTCTCGATGTTGACAGCAGCACGCGGTTCTTGCAGCACCATTGTCAACGCAGCCACCGGATAATCTCCCAGCCAGGAGTAAATGAAAGTGCGCCGTTGTTCCTGCTGCACATACGGGACATAGAACTCAACGCGATACTCCAGCCGTTCGGTCACAACGAAGGTGACCACACTGTAATTTCCCTGCTGCACCGGTGGGGCATGTTCTACATTCATCAGCCCTTGCGCTTCTTCCCGCGCAACCGCAAACAACTGCGCGCCCGCAGGCATGCGGATGTTGACTTGCGACGGAAGGGGTGTATCCGCTGCCAGGACGAAATCGTACAAGACCAGAACTGAAGGCTGGTCGAAATCGGGCCACAGTTCAATCGTCAGGCGCTCGAACGTAACCTGCGATTGCGCCCTCACAGACACAGGAAAGAGCAGGAACGACATGAATGCCAGAAAAACCGCCAAGCGGCGCATGAGAGCACCTCCACTGGGAGTAACTAGCGGGATATTACCACGAAAACGCGAAAGACTCGACCTGCGCCTTCACCAATTGCCACATCGTCCAATTGAGCGGAGCAGCCATCCCCTGCGCCTGTGCCGCGCGCACCACGGCCCCACAAATGGCCTCGATTTCAGTGGGCGCGCCACGTTCAACATCTTGAAGCATCGAGGAACGATTGTCTGCCGTGCGCCGGGCGACCTCTTCCACTGCCGCTGCGGAATCGGCAAAGGGCAGCGTCACCCCCTGGGCCTGTGCCACCTGCGCCGTTTCTTGCGCCAGCGCCCGCAAGAGAGAACGCGCCGCCGGATATTCGAGCAATTTGCCGTTCGGCACGCGCAAAAGCGCCGTCAGCGGATTGATAGCGGAATTGACCACGAGTTTGCCCCAAACCAGCGAGGCGGCATCGGAGACAATTTGCGCCTGAAAGCCTGCTGCGCGCAAAAGCACAGCAATTTCTTCGCTGCGCGGGTGTGTTTGCAACGCGAGAACGCCTTCACCGCCTACCCGTGCGAGACCAGGCGCTAACGACGTGGCGCCATACGTGCAGATTCCAAGCAGAACGCGCGCCGTGCCAAGCGATTCAGCCAGAATGGCATCGTTTCCCCATCCATTTTGAAAGGTCAGCGCCACCCCTGTGGAGGTCAGACAACCTGCCAGATGCTGGGCAGCACGCCCTGTTTGCCAGGCTTTAACCAGTACCAGCGCGAGTTCGACGGGCGTGCACGCTGCTGGGGTATCCACAGCACATACCGGAACGCGCAGCTCGCTGCCATCAGCGAGAATCAGGCGCGCCCCATCGCGGTTCAGCGCGTGCAAAGCCTCGCGCCAGGTTCCCAACAGGGTGACGGAATGCCCTGCTGCCCCCAAACGCGCCGCAAAGAGCGTTGCGAGCGCGCCGGTGCCGAGAAGCAAAATACGAGTCATGCCGTCTCATCCAGAAACGCCTGCCACTCGTCCTCAGGCATGTCAAACGTGTGCGTGACAGCCGGGAATTGTCGCGTCTGCACATCGGCAATGTATTCCTGAAATGCGCGCTGCATCTCCGCGTGCAGATGGGCATATTGTTTCACAAAGCGGGGCGTAAAACGGTCGAACCAGCCGAGCAGGTCATGTGTCACCAGCACCTGGCCGTCAGTGCCAGCGCCTGCACCAATGCCAATAGTGGGGATGGAAACCTGCCGGGAGACGAACTCCGCCAGACGCGCTGGAACGGCCTCCAGCACCAGGCTGAAACAACCCGCCTCTTCGAGCAGGAGTGCATCTTCGAGCAGTCGCCGTGCTGCCGGAGCCGTTTTGCCCTGCGCCCGGAAACCACCCAGACGATGAATCGCTTGCGGCGTCAGCCCCAAATGCCCCATCACCGGAATCCCCGCCTCCACAATTGCGCGGATGGTTTCGGCGCGTTCACGCCCGCCCTCCAGTTTGACTGCATCCATCCCGCCTTCCTGCAAAAAGCGCCCGGCATTGCGAACGGCCTCTGCCACGGAAACCTGATACGAGAGAAACGGCATATCGCCAATCAGCAGGGCGCTTCGGGCGCCGCGCGCCACTGCGCGTGCATGGTGAAGCATCTCTTCCATCGTGACGGGCAAGGTGGTTTCATAGCCCAACACCACCATCCCCAGTGAATCCCCGACCAGAATAGCATCTATCCCGGCCTGGTCGAGCGCCAGAGCGGTGGGGTAATCGTAAGCGGTGAGCATGGTAATCGGTTCGCCGCGCTCTTTCTTCTGCTGAAAGGTCAGAGTCGTGACTTTCTTGCGCGCCGCAACCGCAGGAGCAATGGCAGGTGTTGACATGGGTACCCTCCGAAAAAGATGGTAGAGTCCATCCGGCAAAATCCCCTGCGCCGGGGAAAGGATAAATGTGGAAAGACCGTCGCGTTCTCTCGATACACGCGGCAGAGGAGAATTATACGACAAGATCAAGACGAATTGGCTTCCCCTGTTGGCGGGAAATTGGGGAATAAAACCGCCCGGATATTTCTACCCGGGCGGCGAAAAGGAAGATGGTGTTTGCAGACACACTTACCCGAAGCGTTCTTCTTTCCACACATCGGCGCGGTTGTGATAACCCGCCTGCTCCCAAAAACCACGCCGGTCGGCAGGCATAAACTCCAACCCGCGCAGCCACTTGGCGCCTTTCCAGAAATAGGGCGTCTCCAGGTCGGGACGGGAGGGGATATGTCCGACCACACCGCGCAGGGGATAGCCATGGTCGGGCGTGAGCGGTTCGCCATTGAAATGCGTGGCAAGCAGAAAGTTGTCCTGCAACACTACCTCCAGCGGCAGGTTCGCAGTAAAACCATATTCGGCGTGCTGCATGACATATTTTGCGGTCGGTTTCGGGCGAATCAAGCCCTCTTCGACGAGTGTGCGCACCGAAACGCCTTCCCACACGGTATCGAACTTGCTCCAGCGCGTTACGCAGTGAATATCCATCACCACGCGGGTGCGGGGCAGCTGGTTGAATTCATCCCACGTCCAGCGGCGCTCGCTTTCCACCTCGCCCCACACGCGGAAATCCCACGTAGCCGGATTGAAGGGCGGCACCGGGCCGTAATGCAAAACCGGAAACTTGAGCGTGAGCGATTGACCCGGCGGAAGCCGTCCCTCGCTGCGCATACGTTCTTCTTCTTTTCTTCGGTCTGGGCCTTCAAACAGGAACATATCAGACTCCTTTAGTCTGAATTGATTATACCGAACTTAAACCGGAAGGAGAATAAGACTTTCATTAATCCCGCTATTCGGCGGCAGGGTAGCGCTCACCAGGTTCGGGGAGAATCTCGCCAAGCGGCTGAAACCCCAGGCGGTAGATTTTCCATTCCATGCGGCCTTCGCGTGCATCTACGATTTGCGCGCCGGCTTTGTACAGGATGCGGTTGGAGGCGGGATTGAGGACAGTGACGGCGGTGACAGCACGGCACGCCGGATGGCGAAATGCCCACGTACACAGCGCGCGTAAGGCTTCGGTGGTATAGCCGTGTCCCTCGAACTGCGGGGCAATGCCATAGCCTACTTCCACCTCCCCGCGCGCATTGAGATAGCCCTTGAAGCCAATCAGCCCCGCGCCCACCCGCTCGTGTTCGGTCAACACCATCAGCCAATACGTCACCCAGGGGTGCAGGTCAGGCGGCAAAATTTCCATTCTGGCAAGTTTCATGCCAATAGCGCGCACGACTTCTTCCGTGAACATTTCACGGGCCAGTGGAAAGCCCAGTTCGGCTTCCAAAGAGGGCAAATCCGAAAGAGCGCGTTGCAGTTGCGAAAAATGAAGCGGAATGAGCAGAAGACGCGGGGCACGAATCATAGCACGAGGCGCAATACTTCAACCAGCGCCTGGGCCAGCAGGATTTTGAAAATCAACGCCACGGGGTAGGCGCTGGCATAGGCAATCGACGGCAGGTCAGTTTCCGTCTGATTGTTAGCAGCTGCCAGGGCAGGCGGGTTGGTCATGGAAGCGGTCAAAGCGCCCATCACGGAGAGCAAATTCAGGCGATAGCCCTGTACCATGACGAACAGACCCGCCAATCCCGAAAGTGTGGTGATGGCCGCCCCGGCCAGCAGCAGGAGCCAGCCGCGCTCCGATAACACATCCAGCAAGTGCGCGCCTGCACCTGCACCGGCCCCGGCCAGAAAGAGCATCAAGCCCAGTTCGCGCGTGAGATTTCTGGCAGCAGGCGGCACATACAGCCGAAAAGGACCGATTTTTCCGAAATGCCCAATCAGCAGGCTGACCAGAAACACCCCGCCAGCCATGCCCAGTTTCACATATACCCCTTCACCCAGCGGCAGCGGAATCAGCCCCACAAAAACACCCGTCAGCAGGCCAATCAGATACGGCACCATGCTGGTTTCCATCGCTTTGCGGGGCGAACCCTGCGCCAGCCGGGCAAAGGCTTCAACGGCGCTCTTCTCACCCACAATGCGGATGCCATCGCCACGCTCAAGGGTAACGTTGCCATGCGGCACAATTTCCAGTCCCTGACGCCGAATGCGCGTGATGACCACGGTGAACTGTTCCCACACCTTCATTTCGGCCAGCGTTTTGCCGGTCAGGGCTTCTTCCAACACTTCGACATCTACGCTGACCACGCCGGCGTTCAAATCCATGCGTTCTTCGGTCTCCTCGCCAATCAACAGACGCAATTTTTCGAGCGATTCCTGGGTTCCAACCGCCATCACGACATCGCCCAGGTGAAGCACCGTCTCCGGCATGGCAGCATGGACTTGCCCGTTGCGCTTGACGCGCGAAATGTTGACCTGCGCCAGGCGGCGGGGATTGATTTGCGCCACCGTCAGCCCGTTGATGTTCGGGTTGCTGACGCGGAATTGTCGCGCCTGCAAGGCAGGGCTTTCGGCAGATTTTTCGGCCAGGTGGCGTGCTTCTTCGGCGCGGACATCTCGTTTGAGCAATTTGGGCAAAAACTGAACGAGCAAGACAATCCCAATCATGCTGTATGGATACGCGATGCCGTATCCTACCGAAGCCAGGGCTGCCGATTCGGGCAGGACGCGATTGAGAGCATCGAGCGCAGCGGCCAGCGCGGGGGTGCAGGTAAGCGCGCCGGTGTACAGACCAACCGCCAGCGCCGGAGGCAGGTTCAACAGCCAGGCCAGCAAAACGGTCACCAGCGCCCCAACACCCACCGTCACCAGAGCAATCACCACGAACTGCATCCCGCGTTTCCGAAAGGTGCGAAAGAAGCTCGGCCCGGCGCTCAGGCCAACCGAATACACAAAAAGGAGCAGGCCAAAGTCACGGATTTCCTTCGGTACACTGTAACCGAAGTGACCAAACGCCAGGGCAACGAACAAAACCCCCGCCGCGCCCAGCGAAATTCCGCGCCAGGAGAGGTGCCCCAGCCAGGCTCCCAGCGTGAGAATGGCGAAGAGGACGAAAATTTCTTCGGTAAATGGGTTCATGCGCCGCCCATCTTACCGCAGAATGCCGCAATTGAACACTCTTTAGCCGATGAATGCCAGTGTGTGGGCGGCTGCCTGTTCCAGTTCCACGTCCAGCAAAATGGTGTGGTGCGATTTTTCCATCCAGTGCAGGGCTTTAACCGGCGATGAAACGCCCTGCAAAATCACCTGCCCGGCCTGCGAAGCAACCGTCTCATCGAAACGCCCTTGTAAAACCAGCACCGGCTGATGGATGCGCGGCAGGAGCGGCAGGACGGCCTTTTGGAACTGGAGCAACTGGATGACCCCCTTGAGCGGTAAAGCCGGGTAACCCTGCCACTTATCGGGGTTATCGAGTTTACTGCGTCCCACCTGGGCGATGAACGGCGCGCCCAGATACAACTTCAGCCGGTCCACCCAGGTCATGTTCACCACCAGCGCCGGGGCGTAGAGCAGGAGACCTTTCACGTTCGGATGGTGCGCTGCCAGGTAGAGCGCCAGCACGCCGCCCATCGATTCGCCGCCCACCCACACGGTTTCACAGGTCTGGAAGAGCCGGTGCAAACTTTCCTGACCGGCCTGCGCCCAATCTTGCCAGCGGGTTCGGTTCAAATCTTCGGGGCGCGTGCCGTGACCGGGCAGGAGCGGCCCAGCGACGGTGTACCCCTGCCGATGCAAAATTTCGGCCAGCAGGCGTACTTCGGCCGTGGTGGCGGTGAAGCCGTGAAACAGCAGAATGCCCGTTGGGCCACCGGGCAAAAGAAAGGAATCCCCATCCAGTTGCGGGTTGTGCAGGTTCAGGTTACCACGTGTGGTCATGCACTTATCCTTTCACACCGCTGGAAGCCACGCTCTCCACAAAGAAGCGTTGACCGAGAATGAAGACGATGAGCGGCGGCAAGATGGCAATGGCCGCGCCCGCCAGAATGAGGTTGGGCGTATCCGAAGCGCGGCCCCGCAAGACGTTGAGCGCCAGCGTCAGGACGTGGTTCTTCTCGTTGCCAACATTGATGACCACCAGCGGCCACAGGAAGGAGTTCCAGGCATACAGAAAGGTAAACGTGGCCTGCGTTGCCAGGGCTGGCACGCTGGCGGGCAAAATGATGTCCTTCAAAATTTGCAGGCGCGAAGCGCCGTCCAGCAGGGCGGCTTCTTCAATTTCTTTCGGAAAGGTGATAAAGTGCTGACGCATCAGAAACGTGCCGTAGGCAGTGAAAATCCACGGCACGATGAGCGCCGCCAGGCGGTCGGTCCAGCCAATCAAGACCATCAACTGATAGAGCGGCACAATCAGCATGACGAACGGAATCATGATGGTGCCGAGGTAGAAGACGAAAAGCGTATCCCGCCCTGGAAACTTGAGCCGCGCAAAGGCATAGCCGCCCAGCACCGAAGTCGCCAGCTGACCGATGACGACCAGGATGGTGACCAGCGCGGTGTTGGTCAGGGCGCGGTCGAGGCCTTGCAGTTCGATGACCTTCTGATAGTTCTCAAAGTGCCAGGTGATTTTCTCAACCGGCTGGCTCAAGCGCACGTTCTGATAGGCTTTGATTTCGGGATTTTCCGGGTCAACGAATTCGCCTACGGTGGTCTGGCTGAGTTGAATCATTGGCACGCTTTGCCCATCTACCAGCACCTGAAAAAGCTCCCGCTCCTGGCCGTTGACCGTGACGCTCTGGCCGGTGGGAGTCACTTCGCTCAAAAAGCGTTCTACCACAGCCGAGGGGTTTTCGGGTGGAGCAAAGGTGCCGATGCGAATGTTGCTGCGCACCAGGGCAAACTCGCGCCGCTGACCGTCTTTTTCCACGTAGTAAAGCGGCAGTTTATCGGGGTAGCCCGGCAGTTCGGTGAAAGCCGGTTCGCGCGGCAGCAGGCGCGGTGGGTAACGAAAGGTATCGGCGGGCAATTTGAGCGAGGTGGTCAGCATGTAAATGAAAGGGAAGAGCATGACCAGCGCAAAAAAGGTCAGAATCAGGTACATGCTCAAGTTTTTCAGAAAGGTGATAACGCGATACGATTTCATGGCCGTCCCTCCGCGCTCAATTTTCGTAAATGCTGCTGCGCCGCTGCTGGCGGAACTGAATCAGCGTCAGCCCAAAGATGACAATGAATAAGACCCAGGCCAGCGCCGAAGCGTAGCCCTGCTTGAAGTTCTGAAAGCCGCTGCGGTACAGGTACAGGACCAGCGTAATGGTGGAGTTATTCGGGCCTTCGGGCGGGTTCATCAGGATAAAGACCTGCTCGAAGACCTGCATGGCCTGGATGGTGGTGGTGGAGACGACGTAGAACGTGGACGGCGCCAGCAAGGGCAGGGTGATGCGCCAGAATTTATCCCACGCGCCCGCGCCATCCACTGTGGCGGCTTCGTACAGTTCACCGGGGATGTTTTGCAGACCCGCCAGGAACAAGACGGTGTTGAAGCCCATCGTCTGCCAGGCGGCGATGATGATGATGGACAGCAAGGCCGTGCGTTCATCCGAAACCCAGCGAATTTTCGGGTCGGTCAACCCGGCCTGAAAGGTATTGTTGAGAAACTCCACCGCCAGCGTGATGAAGTAGTTGATGTAGCCTACGGTGGCGTTGTAGAGCCACTGCCACACCAGCGCAATGCCCACAATGGCGGCAATGCTGGGGATGAAGTACACCGCGCGGAAGAACTTCATGCCTGGCAGCTTGCTGTTGAGGATATTTGCCAGCACCAGCGCGGGAATGACGCTGAGCGGCACCACCGCCAGGGCATACATCAGCGTATTTCGCAACGCCAGCCAGAAGAAGCGGTCTTCCGCACCGAACAAGAGGCCACCGTTGCCGATTTTGAGCCGCCCGACTTCATCGTACACCGAAATATCCAACACCTCGCGCGCCAGCTGGTCGGGCGAGGCCAGCGGCTTGATGGTGACGTTCAGGATTCTGGCATAGTTGGCAAGCCCGACCCAGTTCGGGGGGTTGAAGGCATCGGAGTCGGTAAAAGAAAAATAGAACGAGAGCAAAAGCGGCCCGGCAAAGAAGATGAGAAAGCCGAGCAAATTGGGAGAGAGGAACAACCAGCCGCTGAGCATTTGCTCGTGGCCGGTTCGGGCGTTCAGCGCCAGCGCGGTAGGAGAGCGCCACATGGCCCACAACGCCAGCCCGAAGACAACCATCCCCGCCACAGCGCCCAGCCCCGCCGGGTTAGCCAGGTTACGCGCCAGGGCCAGCAATCCCTGCGGCAGATTAGCCACAACCAGAAAGGCCAGCGCGCCAAAAAGCATGACCCATTTGCCAATCTGGCGCAAAAGCGCCTCGGTGCGGGGGTCGTGCAAAAAATAATCCCCTGCTGCGCCGAGCAGGTAGCCAGCCAGAACCACGAACAGGAACCAGATGCTGCGCCCAAAGACCTCACCGAGCGCATCTATGCCGAGAAACACCCCGCCAATTTGCAAAACCGCAATAAAGCAGGCCACCAAGCTCAAATAATCTAACACAAGGGAAAGCATCCGCCCGCGATGCCGCCGCAAGAGAATATCACGTGAGGCCAGCAGGCTGAACACGGCAGCCAGCCCCAGCGCCACGGAAATCAGCAGCCCCTGCCAGACAGGCAGGCCAGGCAGCAGGCCGGTCCATGGCGCAAGCGCCCCCAGCAGCGCCAGCAGGCTGAATAGCGCTCGCCAGGCAGCCAGCAAGCGCAGAACAAGCAATGTGTGTGGTGTTAGAAGCTCTCCAGCGGGGTGAGAGGCGTGAGTCATCGTTCGGTTCTCCCTGAGGTATTCAAGAACACGGGCAGGCAACCCGGCCTGCCCGTGCGTTTCGCGCATAACGGTTTACTTGTTGAAGGCTTTGTTGGCTTCGTCGCAGATGGTTGCGCCGAATTCTTCGACCGTTTTGCTGCCGGTCAGCACGGCCTGAATGGCCGGCCCCATAATTTTATCGTATTCCGGCCAGGAACCGGCCCACAGCGGGCCTTCGGTGGCGGGGTTATCGGCCAAACCGTTCAGGAAGGCCTGGTTATTGGCGGGCGGGGTAAAGGTCAGGAAGGCATCAAAGGCTTCCTGTCCCACGCGGCTGGGGATGTTTGCGCCGAGGGCGGCCACCTTACCCTGCGTTTCAGCAGTGGTGAGCGCCTGAAGCAGTTTCCAGGCCTGTTCGGGGTGCTGAGTCTTGGCGTTGATGACGTAAGCGCCCCAGAACAGCCAGTTGCCCATGTGTCCGTTGGGGCCTTTGGGCAGTTCCACCACATCCCAATTGAAGGTAACGGTGCGGATGCCCGGCGTGGCCCAGCGGCCATTCTGGAACATGGCAACCTTCCCGGCGCGGAAAGGCGGTTCGGGGTCTTCGCCATATGGCACGGCCACATCATGTTCCTGGTAGAGCGCGCGCTGGAATTCGAGGCCCTTGAGCGATTCGGGCGTGTTGAGGGCGCAGGCGGTGCGGTCGGCATTGAAGAACCCGCCACCGGCGGCGTTCAACCACACGCCGTAGGGGCCCCACCAGGCGCTCGCGCCGTAGCCGTAGATGTCAGAACCGAGGGCGCGAGTCTTCTTGGCAACGTCCAGGAAGGCTTCCCAGTCCCACTTGCCCTGTTTGGCGAGTTCACGCGGGTCGGGCGCGCCGGCTTCTTCAATCAGGTCCAGGTTCAGGTAAAGCGCAAAGGTCGAAACATCGCGCGGCAGCCCCCACAGCGCGCCAGAATTGGCGCCGCTCTGCCCGTTGGCGGGGTTATAAGTCAGGTGATACATTGGGCCGGGGTAGAAGGCATTCACATCGAAGCCCTCGGTCCTGGCGGCCAGGTCGGCAATGTTCAGGATGAGACCACGCGTGGCGAAATCGGCGATGTCGGTGCCGGGAATCCAGAAGACATCTGGTGCGGTGCCGGCGGCCACTTCGGTGCGGAGCTGGTCCTGATAATTGGCGCCTTCGGTGCCGCCCGGCTCATAGACCAGTTTGATACCGTCGAGCTGGGCATCCAATTCCTTGCTGATGGTGCTGTAAACGTTGATTTCTTCCTGGTTATCGGGGCGGGTGCGCCAGCGAATGGTGATTTCTTCTGCAGCGGGTTGTTGCGGCTGTTCAGGCTGAGCGGGTTGTTGCGGCTGGGCCGGAGCCGGCGTTCCACCGCCACAGGCGGCCAACACCAGCGCGGCCAAAACGAACACATTGGCGAGCATCCAGAGTTTGCGGTTCATTCAACTTCTCCTGAATTGGTGTGAAATCAATCGAACGGATGAACAGGGAAAGCGAAACACGTTGCGTTGCCCGGGGCCTCACCTCCTTTCACGTGAACAGGTGGATTGCCTGACCACCAGTTCGGCGGGCAATTTCATGTTGAGAACAGGAGCACAGGGGTTGTGAATATGCTCCAGCAGCAGGCGTGCTGCCTCACGTCCGATGCGGGGCATATCCTGGCGCATGGTGGTCAGGGGAGGGTCAAAGTAAGAGGAGAGCGGCATATCATCCACACCGATTACGCCCAATTGTTCGGGGACGCGCAGGCCGAGTTCACGGGCAGCGTGGAGAACGCCCAGCGCCATGCGGTCATTCTGGGCAAAGACGGCCTCCGGCAGGCGGCCTTGCTGCGCCCACGCCAGCAGCGCATCGCGCCCGGAACTGGCCGACCAATCGCCCTGATAAAACCACGCTTGCTCGAATGCGATGCCAGCCTGTTCCAGCGCCTGCAAAAAGCCAGCACGGCGGTCTATCACACAATCCTCCACCAGCGGGCCGCTGATGTGGGCAATGCGGCGGTATCCACACGCCAGCAGGTGACGAACAGCAACACGAGCCGCCTCTTCATCATCCAGGCTGACGCTGGGGGTGGGGCCGCCGCGCGCATGTGCGCCGACAAACACCACCGGAAAGTTGGACGGAAGCAGGGTATGGCGTTCATCGGCAAAGGGGTTGATGATGAGCAGGCCATCTACGCGGCGGTGTCCAACCAGTTCTTCGACCAGCGCACCAAACGCCGCGGCATCTTCTGCCGAAGAAGAGAGCAGCAGGTAGCCGTTGGCGCGCGCTTCCTGCTCGGCGCCTTCGATGATGCTGGCAAAGGTGAAATCGGTCAGATTGGGAGAGATGCAGGCCAGCATGCGCGTCTCGCCGCGCGCCATCGAACGGGCAATGGCATTAGGACGGTAGCCCAACTCCAGAATGGCCGCTTCAACCCGCTCGCGCGTTTCTGCCGTTACGTCTGTGCTGCGGTTGATGACACGGGAAACCGTCTGGTGCGAAACGCCAGCCAGACGGGCCACATCACGGATGGTGGGACGGGGGGAAGACATGCCGCAAACCGCCAGAGCAGAGATGTTACCGGTCACGTGACCGGTAACATTAGTTTACAGGAAGAACAGGGGGGTTGTCAAGAGGGAGTTTAAGCCATCATTTCGTAAAAAGAACAACAGCTCAATTATCTATACTTGCCGGATACGGAATAAAACCGCCCTCCTGAATACAGACCCTGGAATTAACTTCATGCAAGAAAAGCGTTTCACCGGCGTAAATCAGGTTTAAATTCTTATTTCCCGATGCGCGGGTAATATTCTTCTGGGGCACGCCAAAGCGTTTGGCAATTTGTATCGCCGTTTCTTTCGGCTTAACAATATATGCGCACGTCACAAACGTAATTTCAGGAGTGTTGGAAACAGCGGGTGTTGGGGAATTGGCAGTTGGAATGAGGGTAAACGATGGGGAGAGAGACAGCGTAAGCGTGGGTTCCGGAGTAAACGTAAAAGTTGGGGGCACTGTCGCGGTTGGCGTGGCAGAAAATGTGGGAGTAGAGGAAGGGGTTGAGGTGACTGTCGGTAAGACAACTGTCCACGTTGGCGAAAGAGAGGGTGTAAACGTCGAGGTGGCAGCCATCCACCCCGGCAGAGAAGCGCCGCTCAGCCACCAGACCAGAGTGCACAACAAAGCCAGCAAGCTGCTGAGACCAGTTATCAATCCTGCCTGCGCCCAACGCGGTAAAGACACTCCCTGAGTGAATGGCTTTCCATAGCGAACCGTAATGACCGAGATATTATCCGAACCACCCTGTTGATTGGCAAAAGCAATGAGCCGTTCAACAATTTCTTTTGGTTCACCATGCACAGAGGACAGCAAGTCTTCAGAGGAAGCATACTGAGTGAGGCCGTCACTGCATAACAAAATCACGTCACCCGCGCGGAGCGGAATTGGCTGGCTCAGTTCTACTTCAATGCGAGGACGTGTACCGACGCTGCGGGTAAGGCGATTGCGCAGTTTGGAACCACGCGCTTCTTCTTCGGTCAGTTTGCCACTGCGTATCAATTCGGCAATGACACTATGGTCAGCAGTCAACTGGTAAACTTCTGTGCCTCGAATCAGATAAGCGCGACTATCGCCAACGTGTGCTACCTGTAACCTGCCCTGATGAACCACTGCAGCCACAATCGTGGTTGCCATGTGTTCTCCTTCTTTCAACTCGCGCTGTGCAATTGCATACAAATCGGCGTTGATTCGCTGAATGAGCATCTTCAATCGCTCGCCCGGCGGCAGTTGGGGAAATTTCGGATATTCCTTCAATAAGGTTTGCACAGCATATTGACTGGCACGTTCCCCAAACTGAAACCCGCCTAATCCATCAGCAACGACGTAAAGCGCGCCATTCTGACGAAACTCCTGCCGGGTACGCGGTTCCAATGCACCGACTGCATCTTCGTTGTTGGTACGCTTTCGACCGATATGCGTAGCCCAGTGCGCTTCTATCGCAGGCATATCTTCCCTCCACTGGTTACATAAACAAACAATCAACCTCCAGAGCAGCACCCGCTGCTTACGGGTTGTCAGATCTGCAAGCAGCCAGACAGACAAACCGGCAAGATGTTCGCACCAGGGCGTGCATCCTGTTTATACTCATGGTTTCACGCCCCATAGCCGCACCATCCCATCGAATGACCCCGAAGCCAGCAACGCCCCATCCGGCGAGAACGCCACGCTGCGTACCCAACCCGTATGCCCCTCCAGCGTGGGCACAAGCCCCGTCCCTGAGACTGGAACGCGTCGCCCTGACCGCCCTGCCAGGCGATTTGCAGGCGCGCCAGGTCGCGCCGCAGGGCATGGGCGGCCTCGAAGAGCGCCCCCGCCTGGCGTTGAAGCAGGGCAGCGGTTTGATGGGCGGTTTCGGGGGAGAGATGGAGAGGGGGCATGTGCAACCTCCCTGATGCGTTTTTTCAATTATACAACGACAGGGATATGATAGTTGGATGGTCGGGGAGTCGAATCGTCAAATGGTTTGCAGGTTAAGAAGCGCCCGGCGCCAGGCAAGGACGAGCGATGCTGGCAGGACAACTGCGAGCAGTTGTCTTGCTCAAAAGCGATTCGGCTGGGGAAGGGGCACAGCCCCTTCCCCAAACCCCTTCCCCGAGTCAGAAGCCCAGAAGTCCAGAACACGGGATCCCAGCATCACTTCGAGCCCCCTACGGGGATGAAAGCGCACAACGAAACCCGATGACGTAGTTCCAGTAGTCGGGTTTGCCCCTGCCGCGGAAGGCGGCGCGGATGAAGCGCCCCATCCCGGACCACGAACCGCCGCGCAGAACGCGGTATTGTGTACCATAATCACTGTTCTCATCATTATTTCCAGGATAGCGGTCGTACCAGTCCGCCACCCACTCCCACACGTTCCCCGCCATGTCCAGCGCTCCATACGGACTCGCCCCAGCAGGATACAATCCCACCGCACTCGTGTCACCTACACACCAACTATAATTCACCGAAAAACAACTCGGAGAACCATTTCCCCACGGATACGTCCGTCCATCCGTGCCGCGCGCGGCCTTCTCCCACTCCGCTTCCGTCGGCAGCCGCGCACCAGCCCATTCACAATACGCTGCCGCCTGATACCATGAGACATTGATCACCGGGTAATTGGCATATTCTGGGTCATCATAGTAATTCGGGCGCCTACTATATGAAGAGAATTCCATCGGCGGCTTGCAGGCACCCTGCTGCACGCACTGCGCATACATCGCATTCGTCACTTCCGTCCGGTCAATCCAGAACGCATCCAGGTACACCGGGTGCACCGGGCGCTCATCGATATAGCCGGTTTCGCGGCCCATGCGGAACTCGCCCGCCGGCACGTACACCATCTCCATCCCGTCTGCCGGACGAGTCCGCGTAGACCCAATCCCCAGCGTGGGGGTCGGCGCGCGCGTCGGGGTCAAAGTCGGCGTGGCCAGTCCGGCCAGCGGGCCGGCGCCGCGCATGCCCAGGAGCACCAGCCCCCCACCCAGCGCCAGGCCCAACCCCAGCAGCACCGCCAGCAGGCCCAGCGGCAACCAGATGCCAGCCCCCGCACGGGGAACAGAGGACGAC
>JANWWK010000031.1 GCA_025056175.1 Anaerolineales bacterium | reverse complement strand
CCTGGACTGCAATCGTTACCTGCGGACCAGGCGTACGCCACAATCTGGAGAGAGTCTGTGGTGACTGGATGAGCATCAGCACAATCACGACCAGAATAATTAAAAAGCCGATGAACGCAAGTGCCCATCGTGTTGAGATACGGGGTGTTTGTTCAGTCGTCATGGCGGCTTCTCCTCTCCCACAGGACGCCCGACCGGGACAGTCGGTTCCCTGATGTGACGCCGTTTTAAGGCGGCTGTATAATGTAGAGCTGCCTTCAGGCAGCCAACAGGCGGAAGCCTGACTGCTATCTGATGATTTATCCCCACTCCCGTAAAAGTGCCGCAACCAACCGGGCGCGGGTGGCGAGGCTTTCGGTGTAAATCCACTCGCGTTCGGAATGGTAATCAGCACCGACTGCCCCCAGTCCATCCAGCACAGGCACGCCCAGCGGAGCGATGAAATTGCCATCGGAGCCGCCGCCGGAACCGCCTGCCTCAAGCGGCAGTCCTTCGGCAGCGGCAATGGCCTGTGCTTGTGCAAACGCTGCCCGATTGCGTTCATTGAAAGGCAAAGGGGGACGGTTGAAAGTGACCGTCACATCCACTTGCGTATCGGGGAAGGCCGGTTTCAGGGCTTTGAGTGCCGCCTCAATACGTCTGGCCTCTTCTGGCACGAGGATGCGAATGTCACCTTCTGCAACAGCTTCTTCCGGTACAACATTCGTCACTGTACCGCCGCGAATCACGCCTACGTTCACAGTGGTGCCGAGGCGGTAATCGGTGAGTTTTTCGATTTCAAGAATCTGGTGCGCCAGCTCACGGATGGCGCTGCGGCCTTTTTCATGTTCTCCGCCCGAATGTGCTGCCCGTCCTCGGACCCGCACAACGAAATCACCCACGCCTTTGCGCCAGACCTTAATCGCGCCACTTTCCAATCCCGATTCCATCACCAACGCCAGCGCCGATTTTGCTGCCAGCTGCTCAATGAGCGCGCGCGAGGTATGACTGCCAATTTCTTCATCAGATGTAAACAACGCCGTCACCGGGCGATTCAACTGGCCGGCATCTCGCAAGGCTTCAATCGCCGCCAGAGTAATGACAATGCCCCCTTTCATATCCAGGACGCCCGGTCCATACGTTTTGCCATCGCGGGTGTAGAACGGCATACGTGCCAGCATCCCCAGCGGGAAGACCGTATCCATGTGATGCAGGAGCAGGATGGGCTGACCGGGAAGGTGTGCGTTCCAGCGTGCAACCAGATGATTACCGGTTTCGGCATTTTCTACAATTTCCACCTGCGCCTCCAGGCGGTGGCATTCTTCCAGCACCAGCGCCCCAACCCGGTCTACGGCGGCTTTGTCGTTGGAAGGGGACTCGGTTTCAACCAGCCGTTGCAGCAGGGTGAGCATGGCGGGCAGGCGGGCGGTGAAGTCGGGCATCGATGTCTCCAAAGGGAATAGCATGAGTTTATTGCCGGCTCTGCCAGTCCTGGATGGCCTGGCGCAGGAGCGTTTTTAAGGCTTCGTCTGGAATGGATTCGAGGTCGGAAAATCTCTGGTCGTCAATGTGAATTTCCAGGCTGCCATCAGGGGCGGTGCCGAAATCTACCCGGTAATGGCTTAAATCGGCGCGTGCGGCCAGGCGCGCTCGCACGATGTCTTCAATTTGCTCGGCAAACGGTGCAGCCAGACGTTCTCCAGGGGCGTGGTCGAAGACCTGTGCACTGACACCTTTTTCCAAAGTGGCCTGAATGGTTTCTGCGGGCGGCGTTTGACGCATCCATTCTGGCCGGGTTGTGGTTGCAGCCGTCAGGTTGATTTGATTGCGCTTGCGGAACAAAAGCGCCAGGACGATGACAACAACCAGCCCGGCCACACTGCCCACTGCCAGGATAATCCATGTGCTTGTAGAATCCATGTTGCCTCCTTGCCGTTTCTGGGGAGATGTAACCTCCCTCTATTGTACAATACCCTGCTGTGCTTTGCGGCATTTTTATCATGAAACTGTACTGACGCAGGATTGCGCTGTCAACGTGAGAGGCGGCAAAAGGCAGGTCTTTGTAAGTAGGTGAGCGCGCGCCAGACCCATTCGAGCGGACCAAACTGAAAGTGGCTCATCCACCAGCTGCTCAGGCATACTTGCAGTGCGTAGAGAACTGCAACCATGCCGAGCAAACTGGCTGTTCCTGCTTTTTCGTACAATCCCAATCCATAACCGTTGAAGAGGAGTGAACACACTACCGATTGCAGAACGTAGTTGGTCAGCGCCATGCGTCCGGCCTGTCCAAGCGGCGCAAGCCACCGGGCGCCGCTTGTGGTGAGCGAAAGCAAAGATAAGCCGCTGATGTATGCTGCCGAGAGGCACAGTGCTGCCAGGATGAAAATCAGGTTAGCCTGCCAGGGTGCTTCGAGTCGGGCATCGAGCAGGTTGAGCGTCAGGCCGAGCAGTAATCCGAGCCAGAAAATGGTTTTCAGCCGCTGGCGGTGTGCAGGCAGATTCTCGAAGAAGTGTAACCGCCCGGCCAGCAAGCCAAGCAGAAATAAGGCAAGCACGCTGGCCGCCTGCACTTGTGCTTCCTGCAGAAAAAGATACCATCCCCAGCGCGTTTGAAAAGCGACCACTTGCCAGAACGAACCTGTGCGGTAGATTTCTGCTCCCGTTGTCGCCAGGTCAGGCAGGTTTGCTTCTACCAGGTCGTGTGCCAGGCTGAGAGCATACCCCAACGTCAGCCACAGGGCTGCCCATTTCAACAAAGCGCGGTTCGAGGCGTTGCGGAAGGCCAGCAGGGCAAAACCGAGCAGGGCATATAGACGCAAGATGTCTTCCACCCAGAACAGGCTGGCGTGCAACAGGCCGAACCCCAGCAACGCTAGCAGACGGCGCGGGTAAAAGGAAAGCAGAGAACGTCTGCTGGCTTCTGCGCGTGTAATTTGCACAGAAAACCCCAGTCCGAACAGAAACGAAAAAATGGTGAAAAATTTGCCGTCGGCCAAATACAGGATGGCGGCATCGGCCAGAGCATCGTACCAGGGCAGAGAAGCGCTTGAATGATAGCCGGGGAGAAATGACGGGCTGGCGAAGCCGTTGATGTTGACGAGCAAGATGCCAAACAGGGCAAAACCGCGCAAAATATCGAGAATGTGAATGCGTTCAGACGCGCTGACAGGATGCAGAGAGGATGTCATTTTTCCCCCAAAAAAGAGTTTTAATGGGTGGTTACCTTGCGATAGGCACGCAGAAATTCATCTTGATTCAAAATGGTTTCGGGCAATTCAAGCCGTTTTCCCAACCGGGTGAGTTGTGGGGGTTCGACGTACGTCTGGGCGAGCAGTTCTTCCTGCCCCAGGACCTCGCGCGCCGGACCATCCAGCAGCACCTGACCTTGCAACAGGGCAATGACCCGTGCAAAGTTCTCAGCACAGAAATCTATATCGTGGGTGATGGTGATGACCGTTTTGCCGCGCTTGCGCAGGCGGGCAATGATTTGAGCGATGCGTGCGGTGGTGGCGGCATCCTGTCCGGTGGTGGGTTCATCCAGGATGATGATGGGGGTGTCCATCGAAAGAATCGATGCCAGGGCGGTCATTTTGCGCCCGGTAGGCGATAAATCATACGGGTTGACACCACGTTTGTCCCACAGACCTGTGAGCATCAGGGCGTCTTCCACCATTGCTGCGGTTTGCACCGGGTCGAAGCCGAGATTTTTCGGCCCAAAGGCAACTTCTTCTTCGACCGTTTTGCAAAACAATTGTTCATCGGGGTTCTGAAAAACGTACCCTACCCGTGCCGCCAGACGGGAGACGGAAAACTGGCGGGTTTCCCAATCCCCAATCCATACTTCGCCACGGGTGGGTCGTAACAGGCCGTTCAGGTGCTTGACCAGCGTGGTCTTGCCGGCCCCGTTCTGCCCTATCAGTGCCACCTGCTCGCCTGTGCCAATAGAAAGCGAGATGCCGCGCAGAGCTTCAACGCCGTTTGGATAAATGTGGCACAGGTCACGGATTTCGATGTTCATGCGTGCGTGGTTTTCGTGAAGAGCCCGCTCCAAAGGTCTTGAGCCGTGCGCAGGTCAGGCGGAGACTTTGAAACGCCTGAGATGCGCGGCGAGGGTGGCGTTATCCGGCTCGGTCAGAGTCGAACCGTCGGGAAAAACAATTGTCGGGACGGAACGACTCCCGTGGTTGACCTGTTTGACGAAAGCCTCGCCTTTCGGGTCGGAATCAATGTCAATTTCCACATAGGGCACCTGGTTTTGTGCAAACACTTGCCTTGCGCGGCGGCAATCACCGCACCAGGAGGTGCCGTAGAACACGATTTGGGAAGGATGAAGGGTGTATCGGTCGGTTGCGCTCATGGTTGTTTTCTTTCGCTGCGTGGGTCAGAGAGTTCGCCAGAAGCGGGAATCTCCTGTGCGGCTTTGCG
The DNA here is from genome assembly GCA_025056175.1 of Anaerolineales bacterium. GTDB lineage: Bacteria > Chloroflexota > Anaerolineae > Anaerolineales > Villigracilaceae > UBA5195. The sequence goes on along the minus strand of JANWWK010000031.1, from coordinate 37,083 downwards.
GAGAATGTCGAAGCTGCGTTCGAGAAGTGCATCTACCTGCTCTGGTGGCAATTCGTGGCCGGCTTCTGCTGATTCGAGTGCTTTGAACAGGGAGCGGCGCAGACCACTGGCGCGGCGCGCCCAAATCGAATCGACCGAGAGGCGCTCAAGCCGTGCCGAGAGCAGGCGCAGAAAGTCTATACGCGTGTTAGATACGGTCATTGACAGGTGACGGTGATGGTGCTGCTGCGCGTGCTGCCGGCTGTATTATAAACCTCGATGTAATACGTCAGCGAGCCGCCCGAGGTGACGAACGCCGTATCGGTGTAGGCGGTCACATCCGGCCCGAAGGCAGCAATGACCTGATTATTACGATAGACGTTGTAACCGTCTTCGTTCAGGGCGTTGTCTGACCAGACCATCTGTACGGTCGCATTACTGCCACCCGGCGCATACGTGCAGGAATACGTCCAGTTCTTCCACCCGGGCGCTTTGGGTGGTGCCGCGGTTGGTGTGGGCGGTGCAGTGACGGTCGGCACAAGATGCACGCTTCCGCTCGTCTGGATGAGTTCGCGCGCTACCCAACAGGTGTCCTTTTTGTTTGGGGTTTTGACCAGCCAGAAATCGTCGAATTCGGCTTTGCCGACAATTTCTGTTTTTTGCCCCTTGCGCCAGACGACAACCACCGGATAGGTCGTACTGGGGCCGGCGCGGCAGTTCGTGTTGGTATCGAAACGCGCTGTAGGCGTTTCATACGTGGGCGTGATGGTGGGCGTGGAGGTCGCTGTTGGAGTGAGGGTTTGGGAGGAAGTGGGTGTAACGGTGCGCATCGGGGTAGCGGAGGGCAGTGCCTGAAGTGTTTGGGCGGCGATGGTGCTGACCAGGCCAGGGTCGGCTGTGGGCGGGGCGGCTTGCGGTGCAGGGCCTGGCAGGTTACAGGCCGAGAGCAACAGGACAGGTATCAAGAAGAGGAAGGGAAGAGCGCGTATTTTCATCATGTCATCAGTATAGATTCAAGTTTGGGATGTAACCGTCCACCTAAGCGCAGGAAGCGTACTTTGCCGTTTTCGTCGCGTAGAAATTCGCCGAATGCTCCTTTGCGTGGTTCGTCCAGACCAATGACCCGGTCGGTATCGTAGAACGCCAGGCGCACATCTGGTTCTGGCGGCGCAGGGGGGGATTGAGGAGTCGGAAAGCCACCGCGCGGGATGTCTTTTTTGATGAGAACGCCGTCACCGGGCAGCAGGTCGAAGGCTGAGAGCGGCAGGTCGTACCGCCCAACGTATTCGGTCAGCTCGTCTTCGCTTTTGGGTAGCGTCTGGGGCAAGGGGAGCGTCAGGTCGAAATACGTTTCCAGCGTCCATGCCAGAAAACTATCGGTGAGAATGCCGCCTGTTTCGCTGTTGGTCAGCAGCACGGCGGCAAAGTTTTTTTGTGGGATGAAGTGAAATGCAGCCTGTTGACCGCGCGTTGCGCCGCCATGACTGTAAATCTGCAATCCACCTGCCTGGCGGATGAACCAGGTTAAACCCATCTTGCCGCGTCCGCCGGCGTCGGCCTGTTCAACGCGCATGGCTTCGAGTGTTTCCCGGCGCAGGGGCGGCTGAGTTGCTGTTTCTGTGGATGCTCCTAATTGGAAGCGGGCGTAAATCAGCAGGTCTCGCACGGTACTGAGCGCCCCGCCGACCGGATTGCCTGCCCGTCCAATGGCCCAGGGCCGTGCCACCGTGACGCGCTTACCCGTCTTCCAGTGACCGACCACGAAGCGATGGGTCAGGATGGCGTCATCCGGGTAGAAGAAGCTCTGGTGCATTCCCAGCGGCGCAAACAGATAGTCCCTGATGGCCTGTTCGTAGGGGCGTTCGGTCAGAACTTCGATAACGCGCCCGGCCAGGTTGAAGCCAGTGTTGCAATACGACCAGCAACTGCCCAACGGGGTGATTTGCGGCAGTTTGCGGATTCGCTTGACCATCTTTTGCAGGGCATCGTCGCCGTTGCCAAAGTCATCGAAATAATCACCCTGCCAGCCGCCGGTGTGCGTGAGCAAATGGCGGGTAGTCACGCGCTTTTCTACATCGGGGTCTGCCATTTTGAATTTAGGCAGAATTTTACGGAGCGGCGTATCCAAATCCAGGCGTCCTTCTTCTACCAGGCGCATCAGGACGGTGCCGGTAAAGGTTTTGGTAATTGAGCCAATCTGAAACAGTGTTTCAGAAGTTACCCGTAAAGGGTTTTCTACGCTCGTGCGTCCCAGCCCAAGGGTGTGTTCTTGCCCTTCATGGTACACTCCCACCGCTGCGCCCGGCACTTTGAGCCGTTTCATCTCGCTCTGGATGCGCTCGCAAAGACGTTGGAAGTTGGCTTCGAGGACTTCAAGTGGTATCATCGGTTTGCGTCTTTCTCCCTGCACAGGTCACCGATGCTTGATAACCTGTACCATTCATGGCGCAGGCGTCAGCCTGTCATTCAATACCCGAAAGCAACGATAGGAAGTACTGTTCACAAATGTTGACCAATTTTACCCGTTTTTGAAAACAAACAGGATAGGAATTTACAAAAAGCGTCCCGAAATCGGGTTAAAATAGAACGCCTGTTCCTGTTTGTGTGTGGAGAAAATTATGCCTGCTTTCCAACTGAATGCTCCTTTTGTCCCTACCGGTGACCAGCCAGAAGCGATTGCTTCTCTGGTCGCAGGTGTTCGTGCCGGCAAGAAGCATCAGGTTTTGCTTGGCGCAACCGGCACCGGTAAGACCTTTACCATCGCATCGGTCATTCAGGAACTGCAAATGCCTGCCCTCGTGATGGCGCATAACAAGACGCTCGCGGCGCAACTGTATGCCGAGTTCAAGGAATTTTTTCCGAACAATGCGGTTGAATATTTTGTTTCGTACTATGACTACTATCAACCTGAAGCGTACGTTCCGCGCCACGATTTGTATATTGAGAAGGAGACCCAAATCAACGAAGAAATCGAACGCCTGCGATTGGCGGCCACCACAGCCCTGGTCTCGCGTAAGGATGTGATTATTGTGGCTTCGGTCTCGTGCATTTATGGGTTGGGGTCGCCAGAAGAGTTCTTACGCGGTTCGGTGCATCTCGCGGTAGGGCAGCTCTATCGCCGCAATGCGCTCTTACGCATGTTGATTGACGGACAGTACCAGCGAAATGACCTGGAATTGCGTGCCGGCACCTTCCGCGTGCGCGGGGATACGCTTGAAATTGTCCCGGCCTATTCGGAACAACGCGGTTATCGGATTACGTTCTTTGGCGACGAGGTGGAGCGTATCACCGAATTCACGCCGCTCACCGGCGAACTGCATGGCGACCTGGATGCGATTGACATCTTTCCTGCCAAGCACTACATTACTGCCGAAGAAAAGCTTAAAGAGGCCATTGCCGATATCGAAGCCGAACTGGCGGAACGGGTGAAACTGTTCAACGAACAGGGAAAACTGCTCGAAGCCCAGCGTATCGAACAGCGTACCCGCTACGACCTGGAAATGCTTAAGGAAGTGGGGTATTGCTCTGGCATTGAGAACTACTCCCGTCATTTGGACCGCCGCGCACCCGGCACGCCGCCCTGGACGCTGATTGATTTCCTTCCCTCCGAATACCTGCTTGTTCTGGATGAGAGCCACATGACCGTGCCACAGATTCGCGGCATGTACAATGGTGACCGGGTGCGCAAGGAAATTCTGGTTGAGTACGGCTTTCGTTTACCCTCCGCGCTGGATAACCGTCCGCTCAAGTTCGAGGAATTTGAGCAGCGTATGGGCTACACTGTTTACACATCTGCCACGCCTGGTCCTTATGAACTGGAACGCGCCGAAAATGTGGCCGAGCAAATTATCCGCCCAACCGGCCTGGTGGACCCGGAAATCGAAGTGCGCCCAACCAAAGGCCAGGTAGATGACCTGGTGGGCGAAATCCGCGCCCGCGTGGAACGTGGCGAACGCGCTCTGGTCACCACGCTCACCAAGCGCATGGCCGAAGATTTGTCGGCTTATTTGCAAGAATTGGGCATCAAGGTTCACTACCTGCATTCCGAGATAGACACGCTGGAACGGGTGGGAATTTTGCGCGACTTGCGGCTGGGTGTCTTCGATGTGGTGGTAGGCATTAATCTGCTGCGCGAGGGCCTCGACCTGCCGGAAGTCTCTCTGGTAGCGATTCTGGATGCCGATAAAGAGGGCTTCCTGCGCTCCAGCACGGCGCTTATCCAGACGATTGGCCGTGCGGCGCGGCACGTCAACGGTAAAGTCATCATGTACGCCGACCGTGTGACCGATTCGATGAACGCTGCCATTACTGAAACCAATCGCCGCCGTGCCAAACAAATCAAATACAACCAGGAACACGGTATTGTACCGGTCAGTATTCACAAAGCCATCCGCGACCTGACTGATTCCCTTTCGAGCGAAGGCCGGGAACGGGCGATGGCACTGGGTGAGCCAAAGGGGCAATACCGCGTCCGTCGGAGCGCCGAGGCGGCCTCGCAGGGCGAATTGAGACGTTTGATTGCAGAAATGGAGAAGCAGATGAAAGAAGCCGCCAGAAACCTGGAGTTTGAGCGCGCCGCCGCTTTGCGCGATGAACTGTTCGAGTTGAAAGCTTTGCTGGCGGATGATGAGAAACTCAAACCGTGGGAGAAAATCAAACTTCTGGCCGGAGAAGGATGATGGCAACTCACCTGACTGTGTGAACGGCGGACGAAGCGGGAAGACAGACGCGCTGGAAATGACGAAAAGCTTTTGACCGTACCTTAGAGACGCCTGCTTTTTGGCGTTATCCCGTAGTTTTAGCGCAACTGCCAGGGTTTCTGCCTCAATCTTGCAGGCTCCAGGGTTTGATTTCAGGCGGATGCAGCCAGGCCAGCCAGCCGCCTTTGGGGTGGCGGCGGGTGGGGTCTTGTTTTTCCAGTGCTACCAGCAACATGCTGATTGCCAGAATGCCTGCTCCGATGATTTGCAGGGTGGTCAATCTTTCGTTCAGCAGGGAATATCCAAGCAAAAACGTGATGAACAACTCTCCCAACCCCAAGAGGGCGGCCTGCAATCCGCCGATGTTTTTGATGCCCAGAAACAGTGTGAAGCGCGAAGCAAATGTGACCAGTGTGAGCAAGACCACCGGCGTCCATTCGCCGCCAGGTTGAGGGGGTGTCCGGTCGAATATCAGGTAGAAGGGAGCCGTCACCAGACTCATCGAAAGCAGCGTATAGAGGGTGACGGTCGGTGCCGGGATTTCGTATAATACGCGCTGGTTGATGGGGATGTGAAGCGCGTAGAGAACGGCCGCCCCCAGCATCATCAAGACGGCTGGCAGGGGCGCGCTGGCGCCATCGGCCTGGGTAAGCAAAAAGACGGCTATGGCTGCAATGCCCACGCGGATGAAGGTCAGCCGACTGACGGGTTGTTTATCCAGAAACGTGAACAGGGCTACAAACAAGGGATAGAGAGAGTAGAGCAACTGCCCCAGGCTGGCAGGCAGAGACCCCAACGCCTGGTAGTACAGCAATGAACCAAAGCCGTTGAGCGCACCCGCCAGGAAGCAACCAAACAAGCCGACCGGGAAGATGTAAAAAAACTGTCGCCGGAAGACCAGCAGATAGACCAGCATCATCAGACCAGCCATACCGGTACGGATGGCAACCACCAACAGGGGCGAGAACCCTTCCAGGATAGCCCACCGCCCTAACACGGGATTCATCCCCAGAAACATTGCGGAAGACAGAGCCGCGATAATCCCCAGGCCCTGTCGCGTTTTGGTTGCCATCCTCATCCTTTCCAGCCAGTTGCTTGTCAGAGCGCGTACCGTCATGCGCCCATTCTAGTTGCCGATGTATTTCGACAACAAAACGATTGCATGTTAAAGTGGACACGGGCATACACAGTTTTGTTAGGTATGACCCGTGTACAAAAAAATCCTGACAAAAACGAAAACAATTGTATTAGCGTAAGAGCGCCTTCACTTCTTCGAGGAATTCGTCACTCATGAAATCCCCTTTTTGCATGAGTGCTTGAATCTGGCCTTGCAGGCGAGCTTTTTCTTCGAGCGTCAATTCTTTGGCCGTCGAAACGATAACAGGAATTTCAGCCGTATCAGGATTGGCTTTGAGCGCATCCAACACAGAGAAACCGTCCATTTCTGGCATCATCAGGTCGAGGATAATGAGGTCGGGGTGTTCACGGTTGACCAGGTCGAGGCCTTCGCGTCCATCGGCGGCCTCGAAGATGGTGAAATCCCCTTGCGATTGCAGAATACGACGTACCAGGCGTCGTGCATCGGGCGTGTCGTCTATGATTGCCACGCGAGGAAAACGGTCGGGCGCAACCCGGCTGAGCGCAGCCAGTAAGCCTTCTTCTTCGGTGATGGTTTTGACGGCGCTTGTTTCGGCCTGTGGCAGTACCACATTACGCGCCCAGCCGCTGCCTAACACGAGCGGCTCAGCAGGCATGGTGTGGCCGGTACAGTTGACCACTACCGTATCGGTCGGCTTGATGACGCCGGCGCGAATCAGTTTGAATAGCCCTGCAAAAGCCACTGCTGCTGCTGGTTCGGCGGAGATTCCTTCCATTTTGGCAAGGACGTGCATGGCGCGGAAGGCTTCATCGTCGGTTACGCTCTCGAACAGGCCACCGTGTTCTTTCATCTCCTTTCGCAACAGGGTGTAGGAGCGCCCGGGTGTGCCGGTGGCAAGGGTTTCGATGTGAGTCTTGGGATTGGTAACCGGAATGGCCTCTTCCAGGTCGTCTTTCCAGGCGTGTACCATTGGGGCGCACCCTTCGGATTGGACGGCAATGATTCCGGGCAGGCGGTCAGTCAGTCCCATTGCCATCATTTCGCGGTAGCCTTTAGCAACGCCTACCGGGCCTAATCCACCGCTTACAGACTGGATGTACCAATCTGGCACGCGCCAGCGCAGTTCTCCCGGTGGGGTGTTGGGGGGCGGGCCGAGTTGTTCGGTCAATTGTTCAGCTACTTCGTAGGCAATCGTTTTCATACCTTCGACCGAGGTAATGGTGCGAGTGCCCATGTCGTGGTATAGACCGCGCTTATGGGCAAACTCAGCAGCAATTTGTTTCACCTGGTCGTAGGAGCCGGTGACTTTGACGACCTGACTGCCGTAGAGCGCAATTTCACGCATTTTGACGGCTGGCACCAGACTGGTGACGAACGCCCACAGTTTGATGCCCGCCCGGGCGGCGTAGGCCGAATAGGCAATGGCTACGTTTCCGGTGGAAGCGGCTACCATTTCGGTGATGCCGGCTTCCTTCAGGGCGGCAATCGTCAGGGCGGCTTGCCGGTCTTTGAAGGAGGCTGTCGGTCCTTGACGTTCATCTTTGATGTAAATGCCCGGACAGCCGAGCATCATCCCCATGTTGACCGCACGGATGAGCGGCGTGCCGCCTTCACCTAAGTACAAACCGGGGTTGGGGTTGCGAACCGGTAAAACTTCACGATAACGCCACAAATCGAAAGGACGTTTGGGGAGTTCTTGTCGCAGGATTGGAGCCGCTTTGGTGTAATCGTAAATTGCCTGCCGCCACTGGCTTTTGCATTGGGGGCAGTTGATGATGAGAGGGTGATACGGCGCTTCGTGACCGCAATCGAGGCAACGAATGACAAACGACATTCCTCTCTCCTATCTGGAAGGCGCTTCGAGCCGTTTCAGCGCTTTTTCCAGTGTAGCGAAGAGTTCTTCTTCGCGCAGCATGCCTTTTTGCAGCAAGGTTTTTCCAAATTCATCCAGCTGCCGTTTTTGTTCCGCGTTCAATTCAACGCCTGTCACCACCACAATCGGCAAGTCGCGCAGAGCCGGGGTAGTACGCAGGCGTTCCAGGATGGTGAACCCATTCATGTCGGGCATGAACAGGTCGAGAATGACGGCATGCGGACGTTTTTCCAGCAGGGTTTGCCAGCCTTGTTCGCCGCCTTGTGCCGTCAGAACATGATATTTCCCATGTTCACTCACTATTCGTGCCATCAAGTTCAGGTCATCAGGCGAATCATCAATAATCAAAACTTCTTTGATGCTTCCATCGCCGTTGAGCATTCGCAGTGAAGCGAGCAGGTCTTCTTGTGAAATGGGTTTGACCAGGTAGTCTGCTGCGCCTAAACTGAAGCCTTTATCTTGTTCTTCGATAATGCTGCATACGATAACAGGAATGTTGCGCGTTTCCGGGTCGGCTTTGAGTTCTTTCAGCAACGACCAGCCGTCCATCTCTGGCATCATGATGTCGAGCGTAATTGCATAAGGTTTGATACGCTGCGCCATGTCTTTGGCGGTGATAGGGTTGGTTGCACTGATGACCTGATACCCCTGCGATTTGAGATAGCGTTCATACAGGCTGATGACTTGCGTGTCATCATCTATGCACAGGATGATGCGCTGTTGCTCATCCAGCGCCTCGGGCAATGGTGTTTTGAAAAGCGGCAGGGTGAAGTAGAATGTGCTTCCTTTCCCGAGTGTGCTGTGAACGCCGATTCTTCCACCGTGCATTTCGACCAGGTGTTTACAAATCGAAAGCCCCAATCCGGTGCCGCCGGTTTTGCGGGTGGCCGAGGAATCGACCTGAGAGAAGGCCTGGAACAGTTTTTTCTGGTCTTCTGGCGCAATGCCCGGCCCGGTATCGGTGACGCTTATTAACACTTCAGGAATGCCGGTCGAGGGGGTGTGGAGGCTGGCGCTGATGGTAACGGTGCCTTGCTCGGTAAATTTGACAGCGTTCGAAACCAGGTTGAGCAGAATCTGGCGCAAGCGCATGGGGTCGGCGCGCACGGTGGGCAGGCCGCTTTCCACACTTTGCAGGATTTTGATGGGTTTGTCGCGCACCAGGCCGGCCGAGGTCGAGACCACGCTGTTGATGGCATCGGCTATGTTGTGTTCTTCGAACGTCAGTTCCATCTTACCGGCTTCAATCTTCGAGAGGTCGAGGATATTGTTGATGAGGCCCAACAGGTGTTGACCGGAGTTGTAAATTGCCAGCAAGTCTTGTTGTTGCTGTTCGGTGATAGGGCCGTCAATTCCCTTGAGGATGACGCGCGAGAAGCCGATGATGGAGTTGAGAGGGGTGCGTAACTCATGGGACATGTTTGCCAGGAACTGGCTCTTGATGACGTCCATCTGCTTCAGCTCTTCCATGTTTTTCTGCAATTGCTGGTACGACATCGCGTTTTGGACGGCGAGGGAGAGCTGGTCTGCCAGGGTCTCCAGCACGGCAACTTCTTCCGGTTGAAAGGTATTGATTTCGTTTGAGTGAATATCCAATGCGCCGATGATGCGCGCGCCGCTTTTGAGCGGTAAGCCGACCTGGGAGCGCGTTTCTGGCAGGAATGGATTGGGGCGGTAGAGGGGGTCGAGCGCGGTGTTGTTGACCACTTTGGTCGAACCTGTGCCTGTCACTGAACCAATGACCGTTCTCGAACCGACTGACACGGTATATTGACGTTGCTTGAGCTGGTATCCTGCTTCTCCGGTGCCTTCTCGCAGGATGGCGTTGTAACTGTTCTCGTCCAGGAGAAACAACCCAACGAAGTAATAGCCGAATTTGGAGCGAATCACTTCCACCGCATTGCTGAACATCACGTCCATATCGAGGGTGGTGGTAATCAGCCGGGACACTTCGCTGGCTGCCGCCAGATACTGGTTTTGACGGCGCAAGCGCTCTTCGGACGCTTGCGTTTGACTGAACAATTGTGCATTGCGGACGGAGGTCGCAACCTGGTACAGGATGGTCGTAACAAGTTGGATTTCGTCATCTGAGAACGTGTCTTCGAGTTTGAAGGTATCGAAGCCCACTGTGCCAATCACTTCGTTGCCTGCCAGCAACGGGAAGAGCAACATGTTCTTTGTGCCGCGCTTTTCCAGGATGGCTCTGATGTTCACGGTAAGAGGATTGTTCAAAACATCGTATACGAAAACAGGTTTTCTGGTTTCCAGCACCTGTTGGGTTGCCAGGCTGCCCGCAAGCGGGAAGGTGGTACCGATGTCGCCTTTGCCGTCGGGGGGCAGGGGTGCATCGGCAGTGAGGGTGAGCGTGGTGTAAGATTGGTCGAACAGGGCAATGCCCACGTGACCGAGCTGGAAGGTGCGTTGCAATTCTTCTGCAATCGTTTGCAGGCTGGCCTGGATTTCCAGGGAGCCGCTTACCAGCGAGGTCAGGCGGTTAATCAGTTCCAGGTCGCGGAGAGTCTTTTGCTGGTTGGCGTAGAGGAAGGCATTCTGAATCAGGTTTGCCATTTGCCCGGCGATGTTTTCGACCAGTGCCAGGTCGTTTTGCGTATAGGCGTTGTAGCGATAACTCTGGACAGAAATCACCCCCAGTACGTTTGCACCCTTAAGCAAGGGAACATAAATGAGCGATGACGAAATTTTGTTGGTGCCAAGCCCAACGTTTTTTTGCTCCAGCGCCTGCACTTCCTCGCGCGTGCGCAGGATGAGGCGGGATTTCTTTTCCCGCAACACCTGGCTAATGGTGTTGTTCCCGAGCGGAGAGGGCGGAAGTTCATAGCGCTGACCTTCGTCCACCACCAGACGGTAATCAATCAACTCATTTGAATATAAGGCCAGGATGAAGGCATCCATCGGCAGCAGCTCAGCGGTCTTTTGGTAAACTGCCTGAATGATTTTGTCAACTTCGATTTCTTCGGATGCCACCCGCACGATTTCATTCAGTGCGGCCAGTTCTTCGGCGCGTTTTTTGCTTTCGTCAAACAACCGGGCGTTCTGGATGGCGATGGCCGCCTGGTTTGCCATGGCAGACAGTAAATCACGATGCCGTTCGGTGTAGGCATATGGTTTTGTCGTGTTTTGTACGACGATTGCGCCAAGTGTTTGCTCACCTATCACCAGTGGCACGCCAAGCCAGCACAGCGGAATGACGTCATCGCCAAGCAAAAGGATTTCGATCCCCATCGCTTCGGCGCGTTCTTGCACACGGTCAGGCAACAAAAGCGCTTGACGGTGATGGATGACGTAGGCTGTAAGACCGTTTTCGAGGGTGGTTTTTTCCAGGCCGGCGGGCTGTCCATCAATGTAAATTGCTGGAAATGAGATTTCGTCGCTTTCGGGGTGGTAGATGCCGACGAAGAAGTCCGTGACGTCCATTAATTGTCCAGCGTACCGATAAATGGCCTGTGACACTTCTTTTACCGAGAGGAGCGAGGAAATTTCCCGTGCCATCTCGTTGAGGACAGCCAGTTCCCGGTTTTGAGCTTCGGTTTGTTGGAAGAGACGCGCGTTTTGCAGGGCCAGCCCCAGCTGGTCAGCAATCTGGCTGACCAGTTTTTGTTCGGGTTCGTCCCACTCGTAAGAGGGTTCTGCTTCCAGTTCCAGCAGATTCCACTCTGAAGCGACTCGAAATGGCAGGGCAAAGACCGAAGCGTCTTCTCGTACGGCAGTCAGAACGCTCGTCATCGCTGTTTCCATTGCAGGCGCAGATTGCTGCCTGCGCGCAACACCAGGTCGTTCTGCGCGGGCTTCCTGTTGTGCCGGCTTGCTTACGCTGACTTTCTGCCCCTCAGTGGTCTCGATGTCGGTAAACAGTTTATTGAGACGATTGCGAATTTTTTTGTTGCTGGACATATTCGATTAACTCCTGCGCCAGGACACGGTATTGTTGCGAGCCGCGGCTGGTGGGACGATACTGCGTAATCGGTAAACCGATAATCGGACTTTCGCGCAAGCGGGTATCTATTTCAATGACGGTTTGGAACAAGCCGCTGCCAAAGGTTTGTTCCAGTTGTTCGCGGATAACTTTGTGTGTCCGATTGCGCTGGTCGAGCAAGGTGATGAGGATGCGGTAGGCCAGACGTGGGTTGGAATCGCGCCGCACGCGGCGGATGAGGGTCATCATGTCGCGCAGGGCATACGCCGAGAAATACTCTGCCTGCGTGGGGATGATGAGCAATTCGGCAGCGGTCAGGGCGTTGTAAGTCAGCGCTCCCATCGAAGGAGGGCAATCAAGCAAGACATATTCGTGAACAAGCGCCCCCTGGCGTAAAGCGTTGTTTAGCGTAAAGGCATAATTGCTCCGCAAAGGCAGATTTTGCTCGGCTTCGATAAGCGTCGGGCTGGCCGGGACGATTTCCAGACCTGGGGTGCTGGTTTTTGCGATGGCTTCCGTGATGCTCAGGCCGTTGAGCAAAACGTCGTGGCTGGTCTTGACCGCTTTGCCCGGTTCGATACCATTTGCAAGCGTCAGATTTCCCTGCGGGTCCAGGTCAATCAGCAGGATTTTTTTACCGCTTTCTGCCAGCGAAGCACCCAATGAATACGTGGTTGTGGTTTTTGCCACGCCGCCTTTCTCATTTGAGATAGCAATCACATAGGCCATAATCGTCCTCCTAGCCTTTTTGTTGCTCGGCTGGTTGGTAAGGGAGAATCCGCACGTTTTTGACGCTGAGGGCCTGCTTGAGTTCGTTGATGGCGATTTGAATCATTTCGTCGGGGTCGTTGGTCGAGCGGATTTTGGATGTAATTTCCGAGACTTTTCGTTCTTGTTCGGCACGCTCGGTTGTTTGCGCGAACAGACGGGCATTTTCAGCAGCCAGAGCAACCCGTTCGGCCACTGCCTGGGCAATGTCCACTTCGTCTTTGCTCCAGCTACGCCCGCCATTTGACTGAACCTCGAGGACGCCGATAACTTGCTCACGGATGACGATGGGAAGGCTCAGGCGCGAGGCCTGTTCGTTTGTTTCGAGAACAATTTTTTGTGCGGCAATCTGTTCAGCCGTCTGGGAGTCTATTGGTTCGATCGCAGTGATTTTCAAGTTGTCGTAGCGGAAGCCTGTCAGCTTACGGCGGCGCGCCAGGCGCTTCCAGCCGCTTTCCATCTCCTGGCGGTAAATGGTTTGCGCCTCGAGCAAGGCTTTTTGCGTTTGTTCGAAACGACGCGCGTTTTCGATGGCTGCCCCAATTTGTGCGGCCAGGGTAGAAAGGATTTCGATATCTTGCTGACCAAATGCATTTGGCTGCGTGCTTTGTACATCCAGAACGCCGATGATGCGTCCTTCCGCAATCATCGGCAGGGCAATTTCCGAGCGGGTGTTTGGCAAATCGGGGTTGTCAAAGTACACTGCGTCCTGACCAACATCCAGCGCCACACGGGGAATGCCGGCGGCTGCCACATAGCCTACAATACCCTTTTTCCCAACCTCGAGGCGGTGACCGCGTTGCAGCATGCGCTGCCCGCCCTCGCTGTTGCTGGCCGCCAGGATGGCGTATTCGCCTTGCGGGTCGAGCAGGAAAATCCCGACGTGATAGTGTCCGAGCTTGGCGCTTACCGTTTGAGCAATGCTTGGCAGGAGTTCATTCAGTTCGCGGAGTTCGGTGATGGCGCGTGAAATTTCGGCAACAGCCTGAAATTCGAGTGCGCGGCGTCGGTTGACCAGGTTAGCTTCTTCCAGTTCTCGTGCCTGTTGCGTAAGCGCTTCGGATTGTCGTTGCAATTCCTGTGCGGTGTTCTCCAGGCGGGCAATATAGGCTTGTAATTCGCTTTGGGCCTCTTCGAGCAGCAGGCTGTTCTGGCGGGCAGCCTGTTCGCTGATGCGCGCTTGCTGTAACAAAATTTGAATGCGCCGCAAGGCCAGTTGGAACAGGATGGCAGTAGTTACATATCCTAATCCGACCACAAATATCCTCTGAATGTCGGGGATGGGAGTGGCTTCAAAGGAATACAGGTCTTGTGCATCCATGTACACAAAAATCCCATGTGAAATTGCCATTACAACGGCTGCACCGATGGTGGCGCGCGCTCCAAGCACCCAGCCGGCCACGAAGATAGGGATAATTGAGAAAATCAAAAGCGGGCGCGTTTGGCCGCGTCCGGTGTAGTCCAGGTAAATCAATGCAGCGGTAACCGAAAAAAGAACGATGTAGGCTGCCGCGTTCAAACGCCCTTTGCGGGTGAGAAAGTAGCTGAGGAGGGATGCAGCGTTTGTGAATAAGGCCGTGGCAAGAACTATTATTCGTTGTGCCGGGTTGAACAACGCAACTGGCACAATTGCCAAACCCAAAACGACCAGCGTCACCTGCAGTTGAAACAAGGCCTGAGCGCGGCTGGTTTTTTCTTCATCGCCAGCAAAGACCGGCGGGGAGGGGAGTTTCCACTTCTTTATCATACCTGTTTCCCTGGCGGCGAGCCGCTCTTAAGCCGTATCGAAACCTGTGAACCTTGCAATACCTGCCCAAGTTCTTCCACGGCGGCTTGTAGAATGTTTTCCAGGTTAATCGATTCGCTAATCCTGGTTGAAATTTTGCCGATTATCTGTTCTTTGGCGGCGCGTTTTTGCGAGTCTTCAAGCAGGCGGGCGTTCTCTGCTGCAATCGCCAGTCGTTCGCTCACCGATTGGATAACTTCCATTTCCTCTTGCGTCAGTGGGCGGTCTGTGGGAGGACGAATGCCCAGATTACCAATCGTTCGACCGCGCACTGTAATTGGAAACAGGAGCGTTTTATCGTCTGTGGCAGGCGGTTTTTCTATGGGCAGAAGCGCCGCGCCATCGTAGTAGTAGCCACTCTTTTGCATTTTTTGCATAGCATCACGCCACTGCTGTTCAACATCTTTCTGTAACAGGGTTTGTAACTCGGCCTGCGAGCGCTGAATTTCCTCGAACAAACGTGCGTTGCGGATGGCCGTACTGACTTGCCCGGCCAGAGCGCTGAGGATTTCGATGTCTTCTTCCGAGAATGCGTTGGGTTCAGTACTTTGCACGTCGAGCGCACCGATGACAACCGGTCCATCCCGTAACGGTAGCGCCATTTCGGAGCGCGTCTCAGGCAGGTCAGGATTGTTGAAGAAAACGGCGTCGGTGCCGGTGTCCAGCGCAATGCGGGGGCGGTTCGTGGCGACGACGTTCCCGACAATGCCGGTTTCACCGATTTTCAGGCGGTGACCGCGCTGCAACATGCGTTGTCCGCCAGGGCTGTTGGCCGCGCGCAAGACGGCAAATTGATTGCTGGCATCGTTCAGGAAGATGCCCACGTGGTAGAAGCCAAATTTTTCGCTGATGGTGCGCGTAATCAGTGGGAGCAATTCATCCAGGTTTTGCACAGTAGCAATTGCGTTTGAGACGGTGGAAACAGCCAGCAACTGCTCAGCGCGGCGTTGCGCATGCCGGTTGGCTGCTTCCAGTTCGGCAGAGCGCTCCAGGAGTTGTTTTTGGCCTGCTTCCAGGTCAGCAGTGCGTTCGGCAATCGTGGTTTCCAGACCTGCCAGGGTTTGTTGAAGCTGGTCGCTCATGGCGTTGAGTGTTTTGGCAAGTTGGCCGAGTTCGTCCCGTGAGCGAACTTGCGCGCGCGCATTCAGGTTGCCTGCGGAAATTTCTTCTGCGGTGCGGGTCAGCATGGCAACGGGGTTGGTGATGGTGCGGGACAGGAACAGGGTCGCCAGCCCCAGCAAGAAACTGGTGAGCAAGGCAGCAGCGGTGATTGCGCGGGTTTGTTGCAGGACGGGCGCCAGCGCTACCGATACGGGCTGCACAAAAGCCACCTTCCAGGGCTGTCTGCCCGTAAAGACGGCGGCGACTTGCATACTTTCCTCAAAAGCGCGGTCTCCGCTCGTGAAGAAGGGGGAGCGGTTGATGTTGCTCAACCCACGGGCAAAAGCGTTCATCTCCAGCGAAATCTCAAAGACGTTTGCATCAGCCGGTAACCGTTTTTGCGTTTGCAGGAAGGCGACCTGTGCAGCGGTGAGTTGAGTTGCTGAACGGAAGGTTCGCTCTGGATGCAGCGGGTCTGATAAGATAAGATTGTACTCATCGAGCAAAATGGCGTAGGAAGAGGCGCCTGCTGCGTTTGCATTCTCGCGCAAAATGTCGTCCAGCAGGTCGGCGCGGAGTTCAATTGCCAGCACGCCCACAACGCTCTGGTCGAAGGGGTCTCGCACCGGCGCGCTGATGTAGAAGGCCCGGCCTGTACCGCCTGGCAGGAAGCGTACCGGGCTGATGTACGGCTTGCCCTCTCGATAAGGCACGCGGAAATAGTCTTCCTCGCTCTGGTTTTTGCCTGGTCCAACCGCAAGACCGACCGTGCGGGTATCCCAAATGATGTTGCCGTTGCTATCCAGAAGCGCATAGGAACGGATATTTTCTGTGTCGCGCCTGGCAAGGGCTTGCAGGGTAGCCTGTACATCGGCCAGACCGCGCCGTTCGGTATTCGATTTGGCGAGATAGCGGTAAAACGCGGGCAAGGCTGCTTCGGCGCTGACATGTTCCAGGTTGAAGCGCAGGTAATCATCTATGGCTGTGGCAGTATGGCGGGCGGCAGTCAGCAGTTTTTCGCGCGCATTTTGCGTCAAGGCTGTTTGGCTGTAAAAGGTTGCGGCTCCAGTGACAGCGATAATCGAAAGTAAACTTGCCCCCACACTGATGACCAGGAGTTTGCTGCGCAGATTCAGCGAGGAATACTGTGAAGCGATAGAGACCAACAAAAGCAACCCCAGCGCAATCGTGACTACTTGAAGGGCAGGTTCATCGCGCGGTGCAACCTTTGCGCGCATGCCAGGCCACAGAATATCTATGGCAATAATCAGGCCGCTTACGGTGATTCCGGTGATAACAGTTGCTGTCGTTTTTTGTCCTGTGCTGGCTTGTAATGGCACCAATACAGTGACAACCAGCACCAGAAGGGCTGCCTGAAACGCGATGCCCTCCTGGATGAACGGCAGGAAAAGCATGGCTGCCAGTGTACTGATAAAAAACAACCAAACGCCAAATGAAACGCGGTTATACAGAATGCTGACGGCACTGAGAATGGCGATAGCAGCCAACAAATAGGGGACAGAGACCCCAATCAGGTCGAGCAGAGTAGCCGATAGCAACAGCGATTCAAGCAAAGCAATACTCAAACCTGTCAGCAAGACCGCAATAGTAACAATGACCCAAAAGACCCTGCGGGCTGATGGCGTTAAGGCTTGGTAGAGAGATTGCAATCTATCCATGCGAGTATCCTATTGTTCGGCTCGTTGGTCTGTATCCAGCGCGATGAACATTTCCGCACCAGGAACAAGTTGACCGAGTTCCTGCAATGCTGTGCGGAAAATGTTCTCCAGATTGGTTGTACTACTCAATTTTTGGGAAATTTCGCCGATAGTGCGTTCTTTTTCGGCGCGCCGTTGTGATTCCTCGTACAGCCGGGCGTTATCCGCCGAGATGCCAACGCGTTCGGCAACGGCTTTCACAATGGCCACTTCGTCTCGTTTCCAAAGATTTTTTTCAGGAACGCGAACGGTGAGGACGCCAATCGATTCGCCGCGTACCTGAATTGGTACAGCGAGCATAGCGTTTGCACCGGTTTGCGTGGCGATACCCTCGGGTGCGGAGAAGGCGGAAGCCTCTATGGGAATAGGAGACGGTAATGGCTCTATACCGCTCATAGTGTATCGGAAGCCAAGAACCTCGTTTCTATCTGTTAATCTGCTCCATTCGCGCTGAACATACTGCTGGGAGCTGGCCCGGGCCTCGGCCAACAGTTTCTGACTTTGCTCGAACAGCCGTGCGGTTTCAATCGCCAGGCTGATTTGTTCAGCCAGTGTCGAAAGCACCTCGATATCTTCTTGTGTAAACGCATTTGGGTGTTTGCTTTGCAGGTCGAGTACGCCGATAATCTGTTTTTCGATAATCAGCGGAATTGCCATTTCGGAGCGCGTTTCGGGCAGGTCGGGGTTATCAAAGAAAACGGCATCCGTGCCGGTATCGAGTGCAATGCGGGGCAGGCCTGTGCCGGTAACGTATCCCACGATACCTTTTCCGCCGACTTCCAGGCGGTGGCCGCGTGCCAGCATGCGCTTGCCGCCTTCCGAATTGGCCGCGCTCAAGATGGCAAACTGGTTGCTTTCATCAACCAGGAAAATGCCAACGTGATAGAAACCAAAACGTTCACTCACCACATTTACAATGCGTGGCAGCAGTGCGTTAAGGTTACGTACGTTGGCAATCGCACGGGTGGTGTCGGCGATTGCCTGTAGCTGCGCCGCACGTTTCTGGGTACGAATGTTTGCTAACTCCAGCTCAACCGAACGCTCAGACAGTTCCTGAGTACGCTGTTCCAGTTCCAGCGTTCGCACAGCAATCTGTTCTTCCAGGCTGGCCTGAAGCTGGCGCAGTTCTTCGTTGGCACGCCGCTGTGCCTGTTCATTTTCTCGTGATTTCTGCAAAGCCCTATCCAGGCGGTTCATTAAGGCACTCAAAGATGCCGCAATGATGATTTGAATTGTGGAAAAAACCAGCAAGTCATCCCAACCGGTTTTGACGGCCATGAAGGATGGGTTCAGGCCTGCCATGTCACGATACGCTACGATAGATACGCCTGTCAGGGTGATTAGAGTGATAATCGGAATGGCTTGTCGGCCCAGGATTAAGCCACCAAGCACAACAGCAAGTGGAAATCCTGCCATTGCTGTATCGTGCATTCCGTTTGAGAGATTTGCCATTATGGTGATGGCGGCAATGGTTAGCCCGGGAATCAGAATTTGCCCGGGCCAGTAAATTCTTTGGGTGGAAAGCCACAGCGAAAGTATGACAGCAACTTCCAGAATGCCAAGAATGAGCATGGAAGTTGTATTTTCTGGTTGAGTAATAAACAGAACAACGAGCAGCGCCGTGAGACCGATGAGTGCAATGCTCAAAATGCCGCGCAACAGACGCAGGTACGATTCGTCTTCGACATCGGCAGTGATAAAAAATGGTTGCAACCACTTTTTCATATACAACTATCCTTGTGGTTTCTCGCTTTTCGCACCAAGTTGAATTGCCACTTCGGCACCCGGCAGAATACGCCCAAGTTCTTCGACTGCGCTTTGCAATACGTTTTGCAGATTAACCGAATTGCCGATGCGCGCGGTAATTTCGCTGATGGTTTTTTCACGGGCGGCCTGCGCACGGGAGGTTTCCAGCAGCCGAACGTTGTCTATTGCCAGCGCTACGCGCTCAGCAATCGATTCCACCATGTTCACTTCATCTTCTTCCCAGATGCGACTATTTTCGGAGGAGATGTTCAAAACACCCAATACTTCGTCGCGCAGTTTGATAGGCACCACCATCGGCTTGCCGGTTTCTTGCTGTGAGGCATTGGTTTTGCCAGTCTTTTCTACCTGTTTCACTTCCAGTGATTGAACACGGGCTTTCAGGGGGCCAACACCGGCTTTTGAGTAGCGGTATCCTTGTCGTTCCCTCTCGCGTATCAGCGAGCGCCATTCTCCCAGAATGTAACGGCGGTACAGTTCCTGGGCTTCTTCGGTTGCCCGTTGCGCCGCCTCGAATTGTCGGGCATTTTGGATGGCGATGCTGACCTGGTCAGCCATAATAATCAACAGCTCGATGTCTTCTTCGCTAAATGCTTCGGTTTGTTCACTTTGCACGTCCAGAATACCGATGACCTCGCTGCCAACTCTTAGGGGGAGCGCAATTTCGGAGCGGGTGTTTGGCAGGTCGGGATTGTCGAAGTACACGGCATCTGCGCCCGTATCGAGCGCGATGCGTGCTTGACCGGTGGCCGCTGCAAAACCAACCAGGCCAATTTCGCCAATTTTGAGTTTATGGCCGCGCTTCAACATGCGTTGACCGCCTTCGGAATTGCTGGCCGCCAGCACGGCGTATTCTCTGGTATCGTCTACCAAGAAAATGCCGATGTGATAGAAACCGAATTCTTTGCTGATGACTGCCGCGATGTTGGGAAGCAGGTCTGACAGATTTTTAATGGTTGAAATCGTCCGCGCCACTTCGGCAATTGCCCGTAACTGGTGAACACGCTTCTCGGACTCGCGCGATTTGCTTTCCAGCTGCAAAGCGCGTTGACGCAACTCTTCGGTGCGTTCGGCAATGCGTCTTTCCAGACTTTCGACCAGGTTTTTGAATGCAACGGCCATTTTGTTGAAGTTTTCAGCCAACTGGTCAATTTCTTTGGAAGTTGTTTCGAGTTCGGCCCGATAGGCCAGGTCGCCAGAGGCAATTCGCTGCACCGACTCTGCCAGTGCGCTGATTGGTTGGGCCAGGCGGTTGCCAATGGCCCAGCCTGCAATGATAATCACTACGAATGAAAGCCCAAACACTCCCAATGAGATAAAAAGAAATTGCCTTTCTTTCTGCAGGACTGCGTCGGCTTTCAAATCAACGCCGATGACACCGACTTTTTCGCCCTGGCTGTTGCGAATGGGGGCGTATCCGCCGAGAAACGAACCAAAACTATCGGTGTAGATTTCCTCGTCGGAAATGGCTGTTTCCAGGATGTCGAAATTATTCAATAAAGTTTGGCTGGCATCGGGATAGCGTTCGCCAAAGATGGCTGTATCTTCGTATCCTGCTCCACCGACATCCACCACAAAGAAGATGCCCTGTTCATCTTTTCGCATGGTGTAAACGTAAGCGATATCTGGCTCGGTTGCGACGATTTTCAAGTTCTGTTCCCGCATTTTCCGGTAGAGCGGGTCTGATTCGGAGGAAATTTGCACCAGTTCGTCACCGTTTTGTTGTAAAGCAGCAATGGCCGCGACATTTTTGATGCGGGTACGCAGGTCTTCTCGAATTTGTTGGCTGAAGCCAATGTACAGCGCGGCGATGACCGCAGCTACGACCAAGCTGGATACCAACGAGAAACTCACCGCAAGCAGTGCGCGGAGAGAAACGGTTTTTCTGTGGGGCGTGGGTTGGGCGGTGGGCAGAGTTTCCATGCCTGCTACTCTTCATCCTCAAATTGTTTGAGTTGAATCACTACATCAGCGTCATTCAAAGCGCGCCCGACTTCCTGAACAGCAGTTTTCAGGATGTCGTCTATATCTGCCGCTGCGCTGATTCTGGCCGCAATTTCGCTGACGGTGCGTTCCCTTGCTGCACGGCGTTGAATGGAAGCCAACAGGCGAGCATTATCGAGCGCCAGACCGACGCGTTCTGTAATTGTTCGTAACAGGTTGATTTCCTCAGGCTTCCACTCGCGTTTCCGGTTGGAGGGTTGTGCGCGAATGGCACCGATGACCTGATTTCCCAGTAAAATTGGCATGATGATATTCATTTCGCCTGTCTTGCTCTCTTTTTGTACGATGCCGCCTTTGCGGATGGCTTGTTCGATTTCTTCGGCCTGGATGGGGCGTTCGAGTAATTTTCCACCCACCGGGCTATGGAAATATCCGACTGTGTTTTGCCGCCGGGCAAAGGCTGACCATTCTTGCTGCAGGTAGGTTTGAATAACGTTCTGTGTTTCTTTCAGACGGCGCTGGCTTTCATCGAACAGGCGGGCGTTTTCGATGGCAATTGCAATCTGGTCGGCAAGAATTTGCAGGCTTTCCACATCCTCTTGCCGAAACGCGCCGCGCTCTTTGCTTTGAATATCGAGAACGCCAATGACTTTACCGCGTGTTGACAGGGGCAAAGCCATTTCAGAGTGGGTTTCGGGCAGGTTGGGGTTGTCAAAAAAGACGGCATCCGCACCTACGTCGAGAGCAATGCGTGGTTTGCCGGTGAGCGAAACGTATCCCACAATACTGCCTGTGCCAACCGGAAGACGATGACCGGCTTCGAGCATGCGTTGTCCACCAGGGCTGTTGGACGCTTGCAACACGGCGGTGCGGCGTGTTTCATCGAGAAAGAAAATGCCGATATGGTAATAACCGAACTTTTCGCTTACCGTCTCAGTAATCAGCGGGAGCAGTTTTTCCAGGTTTTGCTCTCGGGTGATGATTTTTGATACATCGGCAATGGTTTGGAGTTGCCGGGCGCGTTGTTCGCTTTGCCGGGTCGCGCGTTCCAGTTCGTCCGTGCGTTCTTTAATGCGTTGCTCGAGGGTGGAGAGTGTCTGGCTTAATTGGGTGGTCATCTCGTTGAAGACAGTTCCCAGCTGCCCCACTTCGTCCTCAGTACGGATTTGCGCGCGCGCTGAAAGGTCGCCGGCGATAATTGCACGGGCGACGCGTGCCAGCGAGGCGATGGGCCGGGAAATAAATTGGGCTGTTGAAAGCGCAAGCGCTAGCGAAAAGACTGTCAGCCCAATGGAGACGAGAATGAGCGTGCGCGCCTGCGTTTCGGCGCGGGCGTAAACGGTGCTTTCGGGCTGCAGGGCAACCACTGCCCATGGACGTGTCGTCAGTGGTTGACCCACGGCAAAAAAGTTTTCTTCGTTTTCCACAGGGATGGAAAACGTGGACAAGGCAACAAGAACCTGAATTTCATTTTTCAGCGCTGGGAACGGCTGGTATAGATTTTCGGGTTCTTGTGTGTCGGCCAGTCGCAGGCTTGTTGCTTTTTCGAGTAAGAGAACTCTCTGCCCGAGTGCGCTTTGAATGGTTCTGCTGTTAACCAGGTATTGCAGAAGCACGGCATCGTATTCGGCGCGCAACATGCCAACCAGTAGCCCGCTTTCGGCCCGTACTGGTGAAATGAAATACAGAATGGGTGCATCACTCCAGTTGCTTGTCGTAGCAACTTGCGGTTTTTGTTGTAGCACCGCCAGGCGGAAGTAGTCCGTTTGGCCTTCGTTTCGTCCATTTTGGGTTGGATTGGTGCTGAGGACGACTTTTCCACTCATATCCAGCAAAGCATACGACTGGATGAACACCGGATTTTTGCGCAGGAAGGTGAGCAGTGTTTTCAAGGCGGCGGTTTCCAGCGCTTCGTCTCGGGTAAACTGGCTTCTCTGAAGAAAGTCAGTCAGAATTGGCTGTTGCGCCTCCATCTTGAGAACGTCGAGCTGCGACAGGATAAACTGGTCTATATTCTGGCCGGTTTCAAGTGCCAGGGTGTTCAGGCTGGTTTGTGCCTGGTCGGTCAGGATACTGCGCGTTACATTGTTGTTATACACACTCAGCGCCAGGATGGGCAGGAGGGTAATCAACAAAAAGGCCGCTATCAGTTTTGCCCGCAAAGAGAAATCCCCAAACCGGCGGGCAAGAGCCAGCAAGTAAATGATTCCTGTAATTGCGCTGATGACATAAGTAACCCGTGGGTCGTTGGGAATACCAAAATCAGGCAGGAAGAAATCAGCCAGGATGATAAGCAGGCCAATTAGAATGCTGGCAATGGTCGCAAGTACCGTCCAGCGTGGGGTCAACGTAAAATACGCAATTGTGGAGACGATAATGACGCTAAGCAGCGCTAGCGGAATTCCCTGTCCTTTGGCAATCACCGGCAACGTCAGGGCGGCCAACAAAATTGTTCCGACCAGAATGGCAGCGCCCGAGCTTCCCCGCCCGCGCCGTGCCAGGTAAGCTGCCAGAAAGCTAATTGCGGCAATGACGACGACAAGTGCAATGCCGCCAAAGACGTATAAGCCGGTCTGGATGGTGGAAATCGTCGAAACGATGGCAATCAGCGTAAACAGAATACCGCTCCACAATCCAATCCGGTAGGTGTTTCTCTCCCGTTGGGCGGCTTGTTTTGTTTCGTCGAACAAGGGTTTCGATTGGCCGGTCATCATAGCGCGAACTCTTCTGGCTGGTGGTTCAGGGCAGGTAATCGGATGTAATTAATGCGTTCAGGTCGGGCTGGGCGGGTAACACGCCAATGCGTACCAGGAAATCTGCATTCAGGCGTGCGGTCTGGTAAATTGAGCGTTTTCTGGAGGGCTGTTCGCTGTACAAGTCGTAGTTATCCTCCAGGTTGAATATCTCCAGCGAATCGTCAGGAATAATTTCTTCTTCTGGTTTTTGCAAGTAACGGGCAATGATTTGCCGGGCTTCTGCGGGATTTTGTCGTCGGAATTCCACCGCCTCGAACCAGGCCTTAAGAAAAGCGCGGATGTCATCGGGGCGTTCGTTGACCACGCTGGCATGGAACACAATCACATCGGGGTAGAGACCGACGAATTCCTGGCTTTTGACCAGCAGGACGTTGCCTTGTGCGAGCGCCTGCGAAGTGTAGGGTTCGTATACAAAGCCTGCTTCGATAGTTTTCCCCAGATTGGCGGGAACGTCTTCAGGATTGACGTTGACCAGGGTGACATCTGAAAGGCTCATGCCTACCGAAGCCAGCATTTCGTTGATGAGCAGCTCGTAGGTGCTGCCAATCTGTACGCCAATCCGTTTTCCGGTCAAATCACGGATGCGCCTGATTTCTGGTGTGGCGGCGATAGTGTTGTAGCTGCCGTTATCATACACCGCCACAACTTTGATGTCTGTGTATTTTGAGACGCTAATGGCATCACCAAGCGCAAATAATCCACCGTCAATTCGCTGCGCCGCAAGGTCGGGCAAGGCGCGGGAGAAGACAGGATAGAACACTGGCTCGACTTCGACACCATATTTTTGGAAAAAACCCTGTTCTTGCGCGATGAGAAGGGTGTAATCGCCCCACCATTCGGCAAACTCCACGCGCAGAGGGCGGGCAGGTGCGTTGGCTGTATCAGGAGCCTGTCCGCAGGAAGTCAGCAGGGCGAACACCCACAGGAAGTAAATAAATTGCGGGAGAGAGACACCGGTCAATCGTTTCATAAAGGGTTACTCTGGCAGTTTGCCAGCCGGTTTTTCGAGCGTCTCCGGCTGAATTTGAACGAGGACTTCTGCTCCATCCAGGAAGCGGCTGATTTCTTCTGCTGCTCTACGCAGAATGCTCTCAAATTGGCTGGACGAACTGATTTTAGCAGCGGCTTCGGCAGCGTTGCGCTCCAGGTTGGCGCGCCGGCGGGATTCGGCAAATAGTCGGGCGTTTTCGAGCGCAAAGGACATGCGTTCTGCAATTGCTTCGTACATTCTGGTCTCGTTCTCCGTCCACCCCGATTTGCGACCAGAATGTCGGATTTTTAAGACGCCAAATTCCTTTTCGCGCAGTGCAATCGGGATGGTGAGCGTATTGTCCTGGGTGGTTGTGGCGGTTTCCGGCATTTTCTGTAAGGGTTCCAAATTTCCTTTGGCGTAACGATACCCGATGATGTCACCCTCCCCTGTTGTGCTTTGCCAGCCGATTTCCTGGGAGGCTGCGTAGAGTTGCTGCAATTCGGCAAAAGCCTGACGGGTGGCCTCGAACTGGCGGGCGTTTTGAATGGCAATGGCAATTTGGTCGCTTAGCAGGCCTAACACGGTCAGGTCGTCTTCACTAAACGCATTTGGTTCGGTGCTTTGTACATCCAGCGCGCCGATAATTTCCTCTCCGATAATGAGCGGAAAAGCAGCTTCGGAACGTGTGTACGGCAAATCGGGATTGTTGAAGAAAACCGCATCCTCACCGACATCCAATGCAATACGGTAGCGCCCGGTGTTGGTGACGTTCCCCACGATGCCCTGTCTGCCAACCCGCAGGCGGTGTCCACGCGCAAGCATGGCCTTTCCGCCGGCGCTGTTGGCCGCGCGCAACACGGCGTACTCGCGGTTTTCATCGAGCAGGAAGATGCCAACGTGATAATAGCCAAAGGCCTCGCTGATTTGGCTGGTGATGGTTTCCAGCACCTCATCTACATTTTGCACGCTGACAATCGCATGGGTCACAATCGAAACGGTAGTCAGTTGCTGGGCGCGGCGTTCGTTTCTCGCATTGGCGAGAGTGAGTTGCTGGGTACGTTCTTCGACCCGTTGCTCCAGGGTTTGGAGCAGGTCGTAAATCTGCCGGCGGGCATTGTCCAGCACGGCCGACAGGGTGCCGAGTTCGTCTTTGCGTGCCAGTGCCAGTGGTGTATCCAGGTTTCCTTTGCCTAACTCCTGTGCGGCTGCAACCAGCCGATTAATTGGAGTGACCAGGAGCCCTGTGGTCAGGTTCGCGCCGAAGTACACTGCCCCCAACAGGAAGAGGATAATCAACAGCGTGGACAACACCTGATTGCGCGCGGGAGCCAGGAAGACACCTGCATTTTGCGCGGTCAGCACTTTCCAGGGCTTGTACATTGTGGAAGAGAGCGCAATGTAATCTCCGGTTGTTTCACCAGGGAGAAGTGAACCGGTAAAGAGCGTTTGCGGGTTGGCTTGTTCAATTTGTGCGGCCAATTCATCCATCCTGGCGCTGATTTCTCCAGCCAGCGGCAGTCGCCCGGCTTGTTGCAGGGTATTGAGTGTGGTTTGCCCGGGCATGGCCAGTATTTTTGTACGCAATTCGGGCCTGGCGCTATGTGCCAGGATGATATTTGCTTCGTCTAAAATGACGACCGAGAAACCCGTTCCAAACTGTGCTGCGCTCTCTTGAGCGATAGATTGAATTTGCTCGCCGGATATTTTGGCGCGCAGAACGCCCAGCAGTTTTCCCTGTTCATCGAGGACCGGTTTGCTCACGAAGAACACCCCCCGTCGGGTATCTTCGTCTAATACGACGTCGGAGATGTAAGTGATACGGGTCGAAACCGCGGCCTGGAAGTATGCCGTATCCCTTTCGTTACCACGTGTGCTTCCTCGATGGTCTATGACGAGAATCCCATCTTTATCCAGCAAGCCGTACGAAATCAAGCCGGGATAGCGCGAGGCCAACAGGACAAGAAACGAGACACTTCCATCCGGTTTTTGCAGATAATTGCGGATGACCGGATTGCTGGCATCTTCCTCGACGTAACTGGCAAGCAGAAACAGTTGGGTATTGACACGTTCTGTCACCAGTTCTGCATTTTGTCGCAAGGCATTGCTGGCCTGGGTGGTCAGAACGTTTGTCAGCGTAGCAGTTTGGAACACAGTGACGATAAGCACTGGCAAGATAGAGACGACCAGAAAGGCTGCTCGTATCTGGGCGCCAATCCGGCGAAATTCAATTCCGCGTAAGGCGTTGATGAGCAAGATGAAGATGACCACGCCCCCGGCAACAATCAGCAGCGTGGTCACGAAAAATCCGCCTGTCAGCCGGTTGGGTGCGGGGGTATTGATATCTATCCATGCAATAGCAATGCCTGCCAGAAGGCTGACCAGTATTGCCAGTGCCGCACTGCGGGTTGAAAGAGTTTGCCAGGCAATGATTGAAAAGATGATTGCCACCAGCACGCCCAGCACCACACCAATGCCTTCGATAGTAAGGGCCATAAAGATGCTGGCGACAAAGGTAGAAAGGAACATCAACCAGGTTGAGGCGCGGTGACGTCCTGCGCGCTGAAGCACCCATGCGATGGTGAGCGCGATGCTATAAGCGCTTTGGGCAGCTATCAGATGCAGGAAACGCGCATCGCGTGAGATGACATAACCAAGCACATATGCAAGCGCGAGAACCCATCCACCCAGCATTACCACCAGGCTGATAACGCGCAAATTTGTTTGCTGGATGTGCGTGGTATCGTTTGAAGGCATGACGGTGTTTTGCGGAATGGACATGCTTCAGTCCTTCTCTTGTTTCAGTTCTACGATGACCTCGGCGTCGGGCAATCGCTTCCCAATTTCAGTTACGGCGGTCCGCAAAATTGTTTCGATATTGAACGAGGACGTAATTTGTTTGGAGATTTCGCTGACGGCGCGCTCGCGTTGCACCAGGTGTTGACTTTCGGAATACAGGCGCGCGTTTTCCATCGCGCCTGCGAGACGTGCCGCGGTTTCTTCAATCAGATTGATGGTTTCTCGGTCTACATTCGGGGTGTGGAATCTCAGCACGACGCCGCCTAAGACCTGTTCGCGGAATTTGAGCGGCGTGAGAATGGTCGCGCCTTGCTCGTCTCTTTGCGACTCAAGATAGATCGTTCGCCCTTTGGAGAGCATCTGTTGCGCGTTTTCCGGGAGCGATTGCAAAGGCATAGCCTGGAAGCCATCGAACACGTAACCAGGTTTAAATTCAAATTGCTGACTGAATTTTTGCCAGTTTTCTGTGGTCAAGCTGGCGTAGGTGTTGTTGAGTTCGTTCAGATTACGCTGTAACTCGCTCACCAGCTGGACGCGCTGAATGGCAAGTGCAAGCTGGTCGGCCATCACTTGCAAGGTCGCAATGTCGTCTTGGGTAAAGGCTTCCGGCTCGGTGCTTTGCACATCCAGCACGCCCAGTATCTGGTCGCCGATTTTGAGTGGAATGGCTACTTCCGAACGGGTGTTTGGCAAAAGAGGGTTGTTGAAGTATGCGGCATCTTGACTGGTATCCAGCGCAATGCGCGGAACGCCGGCGGCTGCAACGTAGCCTACCAAACCGGTTTGTCCCACTTTCAGACGATGACCCTGTTCCAGCATCCGGCGTCCGGCTTCGGTGGGGGAGGCACGCAGAACGGCGTATTCGTTATCGGGGTCAATCAGAAAGATGCCGGTGTGGTAGAAATTGAAACGTTCCAGCACTAACTGTGCGGCGTGATGCAGGAGTTCTTCCAGGTCTTGTGCTGTTGTGGCATCGCGCGCTACTTCCGCCGCGATACGCAGGTAATTGGCCTGTTTTTGCAGCTCTTGGGTCCGTTCAGCTACTCTGGTTTCGAGGGTACGTACCAGGTCTTGCAATTCGCTGGCCATTTTGTTGAAGCTGGCGGCCAGGGCGCCGAGTTCGTCTTGACGGTGCGAGGTAATTCGTATGTCCCGTTTACCACCTGCCAGCAGGGCAGCTTTTTGGGCAACTTCTTCCAGAGGGCGGCTAATCGTTTGTGATATGGTCAAGACGGTAACTATTGATAGAAGTATCATCACGCTGCCAAGCGCAAGGTAAACCGGCAAGGCGGTAAAGAGGCTGGCGAGCGCTTCCTCTTGTTGAATTTCTGAAATCAGCACCGATTGCAATTGCGGTATAAAAACGAAGTGACCAAAGACTTCTTTTTCGGCATAATTCCAGTATTCTTCTCGTATGTTGGTCAGAAACTGGCCGAATGCCTGTCGGGTAGGGGGAGTATCAATTTGCTCAACGCTCTGACGGATTTCGGTGATTGGAACATTCAGGCCTTCGATACGGCTGACCAGATAGGTTTCCAGCGTTTTGCTGGTGGTTGGCGTGACTTTCGTAATGTTGTTGATGGCATCGAACGTGGTACGAAAGACCAGCATGCCCAAAAACTGCTCGGCTTGATTGATGGGTTGAATGACAAACAACGAGTATCGTACCGGTGCGCCGGGAAAATCCTTTTCAATGCTGAACAATTGTGCCTGGCGGGCTTTTTCGAGCAGCGTGTAAGATGCCACGTACATTCCTTCCATGTTTCTATTAGTGGATAGAAGCACCCTGCCGTTGGCATCAATCAAAAGGTATTCTTCGTCGGCCTGGCGTGGAAGGCGAGAAAGATAGGAACGAAAGACTTCCAGGTCAATTTTGGTAATGGCATTTTCGGGATTGCTCTTCAAAATCGATTGCACTAGGCGTAAGACGGTTGTATCTTCAAGCGGCTGAGAAACTTGCTGGTGCAGCCGCTCCAGGAGCAACTCAATTTGGGCGGTTTTCAGATTGGTAATGATTTCCAGTTGTTCGTAGGCGCGTTTGCGGCTATCCAGGTAATTCGAGAAGGTGCCAAGCGTGATGAAGACCAGGATAGTGATGCCGGTTAGCGTGGTGAAATTCGAGACCATCCGTCTTGAAATTGCTTGAAAATTCACCAGCCCATTGATTGCAGCAAGTGCAACCATGGCAAACGTGAGAACGATGTACAGAAACAGCGCCAGGTAGTGACTGAGATTTTCCTGGTGCAGGCGCGGGTAAGCAATTTGGGCATCTAAAATAATGACGAGTGCAAAGAGAACGACACCAATCAGGAAAATCAGAATTTTATAAAGCCGTCGAAAGCCAGGCACGATTAAGAAGACGCCGATAACCGCGCTAACCAGCCCTAAGGGGAACCATAAAACATCTTTCCAAAGCAAAATTTGGATGGCCGAAAGGCCTCCGTTCAACACGACAAGCAGAAAAGCCACTGCATTTAGCTGGTTACGTCGTATCAGATTCAAGATGGGAAGGTGTAGCAGGCCGTTGAGAAGGTTGATTCCACCGACCAACCAGAGCAGATGGATTTGCTCCGGTGTATCCAGATAGCCGGCCATGGTCAACCCGGCAACGACGAACATCGAAAGCCCGATGAGCGGCTGAAAAGTAGCGATAGCCGGCACGCCGGCTGCAAGCAATTGATATAGACCGCGTTTTTCGGCGGGAAGTTCGGGTTGATCATTGGGCAGGTCAAAAATCTGTTGGAGCATGGGCAGGTTCCAAATCGAGAACTTATTTCATTTTCTGGTTTGCTCTCTCTGGATGGATGAACACCGAGACTTCTGCCACCTGTGGCAGGGTGTGTAATTTGCGGACGGCGTTTTCTAACAACGAATCGATATCGAGAGAACGGTTGAAGTAGTTGGAGAACTCGCTAACGGTTTGTTCGCGTGCGGCACGGCGTTGCGATTCTTCCAGGGTGTGGGCATTATCTAACGCAAACGCAACCTGTCCGGCGATACGTTCCGCCATTTCACGCTCGGCTTCGTTCCAGGGGCGCTCGCTTTCTTTGCGCTTGAGTATGATGTTGCCGATGACCTTCCCGCGCAGATTGACCGGAATAACCATCGTCTTTTCGTT
Source organism: Anaerolineales bacterium (assembly GCA_025056175.1). Taxonomy (GTDB): domain Bacteria; phylum Chloroflexota; class Anaerolineae; order Anaerolineales; family Villigracilaceae; genus UBA5195. The sequence goes on along the minus strand of JANWWK010000031.1, from coordinate 6,774 downwards.
GAGGGATTGTGTTGCGGAAGAATACTCTTCTGAAATTGCAGAGATTCCCAGTGGTGTATAGACGAAACCCTGCCGGGTCTGTTTCAGGCGAATCTGCCAGGTGTTTGCAACGTTGGCGGCGTTAAGTGCCCTCAGTTCTTGCAGGCTGGCTTCGCTTTGCTGCAACAGGATAGTGTTGTCTATGGCCAGGGCCACCTGGTCGGCCATGTTTTGCAAGGTGGAAATATCATCGAATTTGAAAGCATTGCGTTCGTCCGCCTGAATATCCAGCACGCCGATGACGCGGTTACGGGCAATGAGCGGCAGGGCCAACTCAGATTGCGTTTCGGGTAATTCCTGAAGGTAGAGATAGGTGCTGTCGGCTGAAACATCATGCACGATGCGCGGGCGTTTCTGGTAGGCAGCATACCCTACGATGCCTTGTCGTCCGATGGCGGCTTTGTAGCCGCGCTCTATCAGTTTCTTTCCACCTTCGGATGATGCAGCCTGCAAGATGACGAATTTCTCACCAGGGTCGGTCAGGAAAATGCCGGCGTGATAATAGCCAAAGCGTTCGGCAATTTGTTCTACCACGTTTTTCAGCAGTTCATCCAGGTTATGTATGGTTGCAGCAGAGCGTGCTATGATTGTAGAGGCTTCGAGTTGTGCAGTGCGCCGGTTCAATTCCTTGGTACGCTCTTCGATGCGCTCCTCCAGAGTTTCGCGAATGTTCGCTAATTCCTGGTTAGCGCGTTGTGCATCTAGAAGCCGTTGTTGTTCGATTTGCCTGCGGAAGTAGTTCAAGACGATAAGCACCAATCCCAGGTTCGTGAGTGGGCCGAGTGCTCCGCCCAGGTTTTCGGGCAGTGCAACCCCCAGCGCCGGTAAACCAAACAGGACAACTGCGGCATTGATTCCCAACAAAAGAAAAACAGCCCACCCCGAAAGCAGTGCGCTTCCTACCGCTAATCCCAAACTGATATAAACCAACAGGCTATATACTACATCGCGCCTTACAAAGACAATTGCGCTATATGCTGAAGCAAACAAGCCAACCACAATCAGAAAAGCGCCCAACCGAAAGAACCGTGTGCGTGCTATGAGATAGGCCGTTACCGAAAGGCCAATCAGTGGACCGAAAGCCAGCAGGATTTCGCGCAGGTCCTGTCCGGGGGTAAACACGGCCGCCACGCTGTTAAACAGAATGTTCAACAGAGCTATCGCGCTAGTCAGTTGTGCCTCGCGTCGCTCGTAAGAGTCAGTTACCTGGCGCGAAGGTTGCGTCAGGGTGTTCCATAAATCTCCCAAAGCAAGAGACGATGGCTTTTGGAAGGAAGCGTCGAAGGACATGAGTGTTTACTTCTCCAATTTAAGTTCAATGGCGGCTTCAGAGGCTTCCAGTGCGCGTCCGAGCTCGCGCACAGCGGTTTGCAGAATGCCATCCACCGATTGGCTGGACCACAGCCTTTGAATAATCGAGGCCGAAAGACGTTCGCGTGTTGCGGCCTGGTTGCTGTCTTCCACCAGCCGGGCGTTCTCCAGAGAGATGGCAACCTGGGTGGCGAGCGATTCGACCCATGCCTGGTCTTCTTCCGTCCACTCTCCACTCGTTTCCAGGCGAATGTAGCCAATCGGCTGGTCGCGCACGCTTAAATTGACCGAAATTTCTCGGGTTTCTTTCGCTTCCGAAACATCAGGCGCTTTGACGATGTATTCTAATTTTCCGGCTTGAAGTTGTTCCTGCCAGGCTGAAAGGATGTATTGGCGGTTGGTTTGACGTAGTTCGGTCAGGGCATCTTCCATTTCGCGGAACAGACGCGCATTTTCGATAGCGATGGCCACCTGGCTGGCCAGGCTTTGGAGAGTGGTGATGTCATCTGGCTTAAAATCGGCTTCGCGGACGGATTGCACATCCAGTGCGCCGATGACTCGCTCGCCAGCAATCAACGGCAACGCCAGCTCAGAGCGGGTGTTGGGCAGGAGCGGGTTATTAAAGCGCACCGCCGCTTCGCCTACGTCCATAGCAATCTGCGCCTGACCCGTAGCAATGGCGCTGCCGACCATGCTGGTGCCGCCAACTTGCAGACGGTGCCGGCGTGCTTTCAGAATTTCGCCTGCCGAACCCGTAGCATCCACGATTTCTGCCCAGCGCCCATTGGATGAAACCAGAAAGATAGCCACATAGTAATAATCAAACGTTTTTGCAATCAGGTTCACGACGCGGGAAATCAATTCATCCGGGTCACGGATGGTACTGGCGATGCGTCCCACTTCGTTGGAAGCACGCAATTTTTCCGTTTGCTCTTGTACCCGTTTTTCCAGGTTGAGTTGTAGTTCTTCGATGCGCGCAATCATGCGGTTGAAGTAGATAGCGAGTTCACCAGTCTCATCTGTTGCGATAACGCGCGCGCGCTGTTTCAGGTCGCCTCGCTCTACGTTCCGAAAGACTTCAACCAGTTCCCGAATTGGGGCTGCGCTGGTTTCCGCATTGAAGAAGGCTATCGCTCCCCCCAGCGCCAGGACAATCATTGTAACGGCAATCATGCTCGTCTGGAGTTCTTGTAAGGTGCTCAGCGAGCCAATTGTCTCGTAAATTACCCGGTAGGTGCGCGAATATCCCAATGGAGCGAGCGCTAACACACTCACCATCACGACAGCAAGCGTGGAGAGAATGACTTTGGTGCGCAGCCGCGCCCCGACTGCACCTTTTATCTGGAAATCGAAACTGGTGGGCAGCAGAATCAGGCGTGCAGGATGCATCAGGGTCTCGATAATGATAACGGAAGTGGTCAGCGTAATGATAGCCGCTATGCCTGTGCCAAATGCTGAGTACAGCAGCTGGTTTGTGTTTACCTGCAATGAGATGGATTGAAAAACGAGCAACGGTAACGTATTGACGAGCACAGCAATCGCAATTCCTGTCAGACTGTAATTCCAGGTGAAGGTATTGGCTTGTTGCCACGCCCGTAATTCCACCCGTCCTTCGCTCATTTTGTTGCCGTGTTTCCATTGTTCCAGGCGGGTCATTAGCTCCCGGTTGAGGGAGGCCATTACTGCCAGGACGAGCAAATCTCCAAGCAGCGACAGCCCTAGATTGACCCAATAGACTGTATTGATTTGTTCTGAGGACAAATTCCCATTGTTGCGGCTGATGATGTTACTCAGAAAAATTCCGAGGAAACCACAAATCACTCTGGCAATCGCAATCACCAGAAGCGGATAATATCTGCCTGCCCATTTCATCAAGCGAAGTGTGAGAGCGGGTTGAAGGAGGTTGGCTTCTTTCATAATCTGCTATTTGCTCGCCGCGGGTAAGCGCACTGCATCATCCAGTTCAATTGCTATCTCTGTGCGGTGCGCATTGGTGGCTTTACTCAGCTCTTCAGCGGTAATCGCCAGAATCTTTTTCGGGTCGGTTGTGCGTCTGACTTTGCTGGTAATTTCATACAACAGCCGTTCTCGTTCTACTTGTTGGCGATATTGCTCCAGCAGACGGGAGTGGGCGATGATGGCAGCCAGGCTGCCCGCCAGTGTGCCGAGCATTTCCTCGTCATTCTCGGTGAATGCGTTTAGACTTGTGCTTTCGATGTTCAACACGCCCAGCACTTGATTGCGGTAAATTAACGGCAGGGCCAATTCCGAACGCACTTTAGAGTTGACCGCGATATAGCGGGAATCTTTGGTGACATCATTCACTCTTTGCGACTGTTTGTGTGCGGCAACCCACCCCGTAATGCCCACTCCAAAGGGGATTTTCAAACGCGCTGATTCGTCGTTGGGGTAACCAATCGAGGCGCGAACCTCCAGCGTTTTCTGCTCTTTGTCGGACAGCAAAATAGCAATCTGGTCGCCGCCCCGCGCCACCTGTAATCCCTGTACGGCGCTGTTGAGGGCTTCTTCGATATTGGTCGAAGAGGCTGCTGCTTTGGTAACATTGTGAAACAAGCGGTGCTGTAAAAGGCGTTCTTGCGCTTCGGCAAACAGTTCCGAGTTGACAACGGCAATTGCTAACTGGTCGGCCAGAATTTGCAAAATCTTGATATTTTCAGTAGTAAAAGCATACAGGCGGGTAGATTGCACATCCAAAACGCCTAGAACGCGGTCGCCAACCTTGAGCGGCAAACAGGCTTCGGCTTTTGTGTCTGGCAAAAGCGGGTTGGGATAGTAATTCTGGTCTTTGGAAACATCGTTGACCACCTGTGCTTCCTTTTCAAGCGTTGCACGCCCAACCAGAGATTTCGATCCCACGCCCAGTTTGTGTTCGGCGCGTTTCATCTGTGCGCCGGCTTCGCCGGTAGCCTCGCGGATGACGGCGTATTCTTCTGCTTTATCGAGCAGGAATACCGCAGCGTGGTAAAAATTGAACCGTTCGCGCAACAGGTTCACCGCTTGCAGCAACAGGTTATCTATGATGAGCGAACTGGATACTTCGCGCGAGATTTCGGCCACTGTCTCCAGTTGTAGCGCGCGCCGGCGGGCTTCTTCCAACAGACGGATGTTGTAAATGGCCCCGGCCACCTGAGCAGAGAGCGCAATCAGAAAGCGCAAGTCGTCTTGCGTGAAGCGCTGTTCATTCACCAAATCTTGTACCACCAGCGCCCCAATTGCTTCGTTGCTAATCACCAGCGGACATCCCAGCCAGGATTTTGGCGGCGCTCCCACAAATTTTGCGCCAAGGGCGCGTGCGCGCCGTTCGGTATCTTCTACCAGCATTAATGGTTGGCGGGTACGAATGAGAATGGAGACCAGCCCCTCACCGAGGGGGAACGGTTCCACGCTGCGCTTTACACCACCCTGCACCATGTAAGGAATCTCGATGGTTTCGTTCAGCGGTTCGTAAATCGCAATTGCAACGTTTACATCTGACCCGATGGTTGTGCTGATTTGCTTGTGCAGTAGTTCGTATAGTTGCTCCAGGTTGTTTGAGGACGAAATCAGTTGACTGGTCTCTGAAATGCTTTCCAGTTCACGCAGACGTTGTTTCGTCACCCGTGCGGCTTTCACGCTATCCAGCGCAGTGGGGATGGCCTCTGCCAGATAAATCAGCGGGGCAATGGTGTCCTGGTTTATCTTCTCGCCCGGCTGCGCCAGCATCAGCAATACGCCCAGGACAACCACATCCTGCATGACCGGGATGACAGCTGCCCGCTCCCATGCCTGTTTACTCAGGAACAAGACCAACGCTTCGGGTAAACTCTCTGGCTGGATGTTCGTCACAGCAGGTTCGCGCGCAAAAAAGCGCACAATCTCCGCCGGCGTCAGGTCAATTTGCGCGGGTGCGTCTTCAATCTCTTGTTTGCTGGCAGGGTTATACGTCAGAACGCGTTCCAGGCCAACTTCGTTCACGACGTAATAAAGACCAGCGTATGGGCAGATTTGAAACGCTTTCAGGATGGCTTGCTCAATCTCTTTTTCCGTCTTTGCTTGAAAGACGGCATAATTTGCCTCGTGCATCCGAAGCAAATCTCGGTAGTCAACTGAATGCGTTGATGTGTCGTTCATACGTGGTCCAGTTCATGAAGAAAAGAGCGAGAGTTTCCTTTTTGCTGAGGAGCCCTCGCTCGGCTTGTCTGTCACTCTTCGTAGGGAATTTCCCACACGGGCTCTCCGCTCAAAATTCGACGTATCTGGTCAGGAAAGCGGTCGGGGTCGAGCGGCTTGCCCAAAAAGCCATTGAAGCCAGCAGCGCGCGCCTTGTTCATCTGTTCCTGACTGGCCTCTGCCGTAACGGCGATAATTGGCACCGACTTCAGCCGTTCCGATTGGCGGATTTTCTTCATTGCGCCGTAACCGTCTTCATATGGCAAGCGGATGTCCATCAAAATCAAATCCAGGCGCGGCAGGGTATCTGCGTATTCGACCACCTCGTAGCCGGAGGTCTTCCACTCGCAGTGAATACCCATGAAACCAAGCAGACGGGCAATCAGCACGAAGTTGGAGACGTTGTCTTCCACGACCAGCACGGTCGTATCTTTGGAGATGCCCGGTTTGCGGCCCGCTTCTTTGAGCGGATTGGTGGGAGGGGTGTTATCGGTGCTCATGGAGGCTCATCTTTTCATGAATCGTTGAATTTGAGCGGCAATAGTGTCAATGTCAATCGGTTTTTGAATGTATCCATCACAACCGGCCTGAAGAGACCGTTCCCGGTCACCTTTCATGACGTTGGCCGTTAGCGCAATAATTGGCACGCTGCTCATTTCCGGCATAGCGCGAATTTGCGCTGTCAGGGTGTAGCCATCTACTTCGGGCATGTTGATGTCCATCAAAATCAGGTCGGGTTTCAGCGTTTTTAACTTTTCCAGTGCTATGGCAGCGTTTGGTGCTTCATGCACAGTGTATCCTTCGGCCCCCAAAATTCGGCGGATTAACGTGCGGTTATTCGGGTCATCTTCCACATATAAAATTGTGCCAAGATTTTCATCACTGAACATAGGCTTCCTTTACATGTATCTCCGTAACTGAATTCTACTTGAGGAGCAGGATGGTATGGATAACAGCATCCTTGCAGCCCATTTGTATCCTATTTTATCGCGGGTTTGACCTGAAAGTATTATATCAAGTTCGGTGTGGAAAACGATTATCCAGGCTTTGCGAGTTTGTAATCTCTCCTCGCCACGCACGTTATAATAACCCGAATTTCTGCCGGAGAATGATTGTGAACCTGAATCAACAACTCGACCTGATTCGCCAATCAGCGACCGTCTCGCTCAACGACCGAATTGTAGCCGCGCGTGCCGTCGGAAAACGAGTCATCCCCCTGCACGTTGGCGACCCGGACTTTCCCACCCCGCAGCC
>JANWWK010000021.1 GCA_025056175.1 Anaerolineales bacterium | reverse complement strand
TCGCGTCGCCAACGCCGCAAGCAGCGCGCCCAAGCCCAGCCTGCGCCAGCGAACGCGGAGAGCGACGTAGACCTGAACGCGGACTTGGTTCAGTGAGGTGCGTCAGCGTCATCCCCATCCCCCTCTCCTTGCAGGGCTTTTGATTGCCTGCATCTCTGGCAGCCCTCTGGGAGGAGCACAGGGAGTGCGCATCGGGCGCGCGCGGCGCGCCCCTACAATGGCTTAGGTTGATAGGTGCGTAGGGGCGCATCGCGTGCACCCCGCCCCGTCGTGCCAGAATGCAGGCGCGCGCGGCACGCCCCTATTGTCAGCCCCCTCGCCCTGTGGGAGAGGGGCTGGGGGTGAGGGTGAGGGCCTCCACCTCCACCTGGCCGGTCGAATAATTGCGCTGATAGTTCGTGGCATCATCCCACGCATCCCACAAACAGAACTCCACCGCCGAAAAAACCGATAGCGCGGCGGAAACAGGCCGCTCATTCGTCAAAGTCAGTTCCCAAACTTCCAGGGTTTCGCCCAGCGGCACAAAATAGCGCGTCGAAGCGCGAATGCCGCGCGATTTGGAAGAGATGACCGTGTAGCCCTGCCCGTGACGGCATTCATATTCATCGAGCGGGGCGCGGGTGGGCATCCACGAAGGCGACCAGAACCCTTCGGAATCGCGCAGGTAGATATATCGCCCGCCCATATCGAGCGGAGCGTTGTTATAGCGATAGCGCGTCAGGCGGCGCAGGCGGGCATCTCGGTAAAACGAATAGCCCCCGGCGGTGTTGGAAATCAGCCCAAAGTAGGCTTCGCAGCCCAGATAGTTAATCCACGGCAGGGGCGTATCGGGCCGGGTGATGACATATTCCCGGCGAGAATCATCAAAATAACCGAATTTCATAGCATCTCCTTGCAAATATTTGCCCTCACCCTAACCCTCTCCCATAAGGAGAGAGAACTTGAGCGCGCAGAGCGCATCTCGTTACTCAAACGTGATTATCCAGCCACCCTCATCCCCGTACAGCGGGACGAGGGCAGCCAGGTCATTCCACATCGCTCTGAAAGAGCGGCAAGCAGGTTATTTCACCTTGCTCAAATCTTCGATAATTTTCTCGAACAATCCCTCGGGCAGAAAAGCGGCGAACTTCTCGGCGATGTCGGATAGGGTCATATCCATCACCATCGCCAGAGTGGGCATCTCCAGCATCTCGCCCAGGTGTTTCTTCAGCACGGCTTTGCCCTGCGGGTCATTCAAGACGGCGCGCAACGTCAGGCCGCTGTGCAAACGCCCAGACGCAGCAGCGAGAATCTCCACCTGCGCCTTCAGGCGAATATCGCGGCTGGAAGCGCCAACCAGAATCTCAAAGAGGCCGGGTTCCACGGCCCAGGCATTGCGGGCAGTGTCGAAGTACCAAAAGGCCTCGCGGTCGAGCGTAACGGTCACGGTTTGTGTTTCGCCGGGCTTCAGCGACACTTTTCGGAAGGCTTTCAGTTCCTTTTCCGGGCGGGCGACCTTCGCCTGAACATCACGCACATACACCTGCACCACTTCTTTGCCTGCCACCGCGCCGGTGTTGGTCACGTCAACGCTCACGGTCAGCGTCTCGGCTTCGGTCAGCCGTTCGGCGCTCAATTTCAGGTTGGAATATGCGAAGGTGGTGTACGAAAGCCCGTGTCCAAACGGGAAGAGCGGGGCCAGGTCTTTCTTGTCGTAATAGCGGTAGCCCACAAAAATCCCCTCGCCATAGCGCACGTGGCCGTTTTCGCCGGGGTAGTTGATGTAGGCCGGGTTATCCTGCAAGCGGACGGGGAAGGTGGTGGGCAGTTTGCCGCTCGGAGCGACATCCCCAAACAGGACATCGGCCAGGGCATTGCCTTGTTCCTGTCCGGCATACCACAACTGCACAACCGCCGCGACTTCATCCAGCCAGGGCATTTCCAGCGCAGAACCGGCATTCAGCACCACAATCGTCCGGCGGTTGACGGCGGCCACGCGGCGAATCAGTTCATTCTGCTGACCGGGCAGTTTCATATCGGCGCGGTCGAAGCCCTCCGATTCATATTCCGGGCTTAACCCCACCACCACCACCGCCACATCGGAACGTTGCGCCAGTTCCACCGCTTCGTCCATCAGGTCGGGGGCCTGCGGCGGCAGGTGTCCGAGCATCAGCGCGCGCCAGGAGGGGTCGCCCTGCCAGACATAATCAATCTTCAGCGCATAAGCGCGTCCGGCTACCAGGTCAAGTTCGGCGTTCTTTTGCTGTCCACTTTCGGCCTGGTCCCAATGGTCAACAACCAGGCTGCCATCCAGATACAAACGCGCCCGCCCGGTGACATTCAACCCCAGCGTGTGGCGTCCGCTCTCCTGTGGGGTGAAGAAGCCCTCCATGCGCGCCGAAAAAACGGATTGGTCGGTGATGTTGGGGATGCCGCCGCCCCACCAGCCATGCTGCACGATGGTCGTATCCAGCGTGAAAACCGGCGCGCCCGATAACTCCGCGTTATCAAAAATGCTCAGGCGCAGGCCGCGCTTGCCATCGGGCGTGGTGAGCGTTTCCGGCAGGGGCGCGGGCAGCGTCCTGTTGATGAAACAACCGGGCGCCGTCTCCACCCGAACGGATTCACCAGCCCGCTGACGAATGCCCGCCAGCGGTGAAACGGCGTAATGCGGGTTGACGCTGGAACTGCCGCCGCCCAAAATGTTGGCGCGCGCGGCATGAGGCCCGATGACCGCGATGGACTGAACATTTTGAAGCGGCAGCACGCCCTCGTTCTTGAGCAGGACAATCGCCTCGCGCGCCGCCTCGCGCATCACAGCGCGATGTTCGGGGCGGTCTTCGCTGCGTTCTTTAGGAAGCGGCTGGGGATTCTCCAGCAACCCGGCCTTTTCCAGCACCCCCAGCAGACGGCGCACCTTGTCATCGAGCGCGCTCTCGGTCAGGCTGCCGTTTTCGAGCGCCTTTTTCACCACTTCAGCCGACATCCAGCGCGCCGGGCCGGGCATTTCCAAATCCAGCCCGCCCGCCGGGACGGCTTCGTCATACGTCCCCATCCAGTCCGACATCACAATCCCGTCGAAGCCCCACTCACCTTTCAGAATCTCTTTGAGCGTGTGGTCGTTTTCGCAGGCATACACGCCGTTGACGCGGTTGTACGCCGACATCACCGCCCAGGGTCTGGCCGCGCGGACGGCAAGCCGAAACGGCTCCAGGTAGATTTCGCGCAGCGGGCGTTCGTCCACGTCGGAACTCATCGAATTGCGCTCAAATTCCTGGTCGTTGGCGACGAAGTGTTTGATGCAGGCGCCCACGCCTTTCGACTGAATCCCCTGGATGTAGGCCGCCGCAATCATCCCGCTCAGGAACGGGTCTTCGCTGAAGCACTCGAAGTTACGCCCGGCAATCGGCGTGCGGTGAATGTTGACGGTGGGCGCCAGGAGAATCTGCGCGCCTTTGACCTTGAGTTCATCGGCCAGCACTTCGCCCACCTGACGCACCAGGTCAGGATTCCAGGTCGCGCCAAGCGCAATCCCGACGGGCGTACACACCGCCTGCGGGCTGAGGCTGCCCAACGTGCCGCGCGCGCCGTTGGGACCGTCCGTCACCCGAAATTGCGGAATGTTCAGGCGCGGCACGGCCACGCTGTGCCACAGGTCGGCACCGGCGAGCATGGAAATTTTCTCTTCGAGAGTCATTTGCTGGAGCAGGGTTTCAATACGGGACATACGTTCTCCTTTAGATAGACTGATTCGGTTGAACAAATTCAGCAGAGTCCAAAAGTTTTTTCACCACAACGTACACAAAGAAATGCCAATTTCAGGGTTTCACCTTCATTCAGGCCGATTGCCTGACGACCAGTTCTGGCGGCAGGAGAATCTGACGCGGCGGCTGGCGGGGGTCGCGCAAAATCTCCAGCAACCGCTCCACAGCCAGCTGCCCCATCGTATACATCGGCTGGCGGATGGTGGTCAGCGGCGGATGCAGCTGCGCAGCCATCGGCACATCATCGAAGCCCACCATCGCAACATCAGCCGGAATGCTCAACCCGGCCTCCTGAATGGCGCGGTACGCGCCCACCGCCATCAGGTCGTTGGCGGCAAACACGGCTTCCGGGCGACGGGGCAAGAGCAAACGCATCCCGGAATAGCCGCCTTCTTCCAAGAAATCGCCTTCCGCCAGCAGAGTTGGGTCGAAGACCCCGGCCTGTTCGAGAACTTCGGTAAACCCCCGCAGGCGGTCTTGCGCGTCTATCTGATTCGGCGCCCCCATAATGATGCCAATGCGCCGATAGCCGCGTTCTAACAGGTAACGCACCGCCACCCGCGCCGCTTCCACGTTATCCAGCGCCACGGCGTTGATGGCCGGGTCGGGCGCATGGCCAATCAGCACGAACGGCAGATTACCGCGCCGCAGTTCGCCGACAATCGGGTCATCGGCCAGCGTATACGAGACCACTACCCCATCCACCAGGTTGTTGGCAGCCAGTCGGCGCAGCACGCGCGGCTCGCGCTCCGGGTCGGTCAGCCAGAGCGTCAGGGCATAATCGCGCCGACTGCACGCCGCGGCCACGCCGCGAATCACCTGCGAGAAATACGGGTCCTCGAAGGCCGCGCCGGCCCCCGCCGGAATGAGCAGGCCAAGCGTATCGCTCCGTCCGGCAGCCAGGCGGCGCGCTGCCGCATTCGGCTGATAGTTCCACTGCCGGATGACTTCCAGCACCCGTTCGCGCGTCTGCGGGTTGACCTTATCCCCCCCGTTCACCACGCGCGAGACGGTTGAGCGGGAGACCCCGCTGATTCGGGCAATATCTTCAAGAGTGAGCGGCATACAAGCAGTTTGGGAGCGCTCCCACAACAGGTCAAAAAACAACCGCGCACGGCGGGATGCGTCAGATTGAGAGCGCTCTCAATGATTATAGCAGGTTTGCGGGGCAAGTCAATCAAAAATCAGTCATCAACTTCCATTCCTTTTTATTGTAATAAGTTACAATAAGCACATGACCTGTTCTGCCACTCATGTTACCGAACAAATCCGTGCGCGCGGATTCCGCCTGACGCAGCCGCGCATGGCAATTCTGAACGTGCTATACGAAGCCGGTGGGCATCTGACGCCTACCGAAATTTTCGAGCATCTCCACCCGAAGTTACCGCATGTCAGTGAACCCACCATCTATCGCAACCTGGATTTTCTGCGTCTGAACGGCTTCGTGCGTGCCACGCCAACCGGTAACGGACGCCTGGAATACGAAATCGTCGGACATCCACACCATCACCTGCGCTGCCAGGACTGTGGAACAGAAATTGAAATCGAACATAGTCTTTTACAGCCGCTGTACGAACGGTTAGAGCAATCTACCGGTTACCGGCTGACCGAAACACACCACACGTTTCTCGGCTATTGTCCACGCTGCAAACCGAAAGGAGAATGAACATGCACTACGCCCCCGCTCCCCTGCACATCCCCGATGGGTTTCTCAACCTGGTTACTTCGCTGGTGTTCTGGGCGCTGACCGGCCTGTTCGTTGGCATCGCCCTTAGCCGAACCAACAAAGCACTGGGGGAAAAACAAGTGCCGCTCATGGGCATCATGGCAGCCTTCATTTTTGCCGCGCAAATGCTCAACTTCCCCGTTGCCGGCGGCACCTCCGGCCACTTTTTGGGCGGTGCGCTGGCTGCTATCGTTTTGGGCCCCTGGGCCGGCATTCTGGTCATGACCGCTGTCATTGCCGTTCAGGCCTTGCTCTTCCAGGATGGCGGACTGCTGGTGATGGGTGCGAACATTTTCAATATGGGCGTCCTGACGGCCATCATCGGCTTCGGGTTGTACCGCATCGTCTCGGCTTCTGCGAATAAAACCCTGAAACTGGCCGCCGCAGGCGTGGCCGCCTGGCTCTCCACCGTCGCTGCAGCGCTGCTAACCGCGCTGCAACTCTGGCTGAGCGGCACCTCCCGCCTGGAAATCGTCTTGCCGGCCATGCTGGGCGTACATCTGCTGATTGGAATCGGCGAGGCCCTGATTACGGTCGCCGCGCTGGCTTTCCTGATGCAAACCCGGCCCGACCTGCTGGAAGCCGAAAATGTGGCCGCCAAAGGTGGCACCGGCTGGGTCATTGCCGGCATCCTGGTCTCGCTGGTGGCAGTTCTGCTTTCTCCCCTGGCTTCTGCCGACCCCGACGGTCTGGAGCGTGTGGCCGAAGACCTGGGCTTCCTGGACACCGGACTGGACGCGCCTTACCAGATTTTGCCAGATTACACCATCCCCTTCCTGGGAGAAACCGCGCTTTCGACCATCATCGCCGGTCTGGTTGGTGCGTTCGTGGTGTTAGGGCTGATGATACTGGTGGGAGGATTGCTCAAGAAACGAAGCGCTTGACCCGACAGCGCACAGAGTGAATTTCTTGATGCACGTCAACGCCTTCGACCGCTATTACGCCACCGAAAGCCCCCTGCACCGCCTGGACGCGCGCGTGAAGGTGCTGGGACTGATTGCCTTTGTACTTTCTAACGCCCTGCTGCCCGATGGCGCCTGGGCCGCTTTTGGATTGACGTGGTTGTTGCTCTTGCTGGCCAATCTCGCCTCGCACCTCGGTCCCGACTTCACCTTCCGCCGCTCTTTCATTGCTTTGCCATTCATGCTGGTGGCGCTTTCCGCCCTTTTTGCACCCAACGGTCAGCCGCTGGCAGAGTGGAATCTGTTGGGCCTATCACTCACCCCTACGGATACCGGTCTCATCCGCTTTGGGAGCATCCTGTTGCGAACGTGGCTCTCGGTACAGGCCGGTATCTTGCTGGTGGCCGTCACCCCTTTCCCCGACCTGATTCACGCCTTCGAGCATCTGCGCGTTCCGGCAATCCTCACCACCATCATCGCATTTCTCTACCGCTACCTGTTCGTGCTGAGCGATGAAGTGCTGCGCCTGCTTCGTGCGCGCGATTCGCGCTCAGCCGCGATTCCGGGCCAGAAGAGCGGACGCAGCGTCTTCTGGCGCGCTCAAATCACCGGCCACATGGCCGGTCAACTCTTCTTACGCAGTTACGAACGCTCCGACCGCATTTACCACGCTATGCTGGCGCGCGGATACACCGGTCACATCCGCACCTTGCGCGCCCACGTGATGCGCCGACGCGATTGGTTGAGCCTGGTGCTCCTGATTGCTGCGCTCCTGGTCGTACAACTGATTGGAAGGATTGGTTGAATGCCCATCGTCCACCCTGCTCCCCAACCCGGCATTCCGCTGTCCGAAGCCGAGATTCTGCAAATCTGCGACCTGCATTTTTCCTATCCCGATGGGCACGTTGCCTTGCGCGGCATCCACCTGACCTTACGCAAAGGCGAAAAAGTGGCGCTGGTCGGCCCGAACGGTGCAGGCAAAAGTACACTGTTGCTGCATCTGAACGGCATTCTCAACGGTGGCAAAGGCAGCATTCATATCGCAGGCTTGCCAGTGACCGAAAAGACCCTGCCGCAAATCCGCGCCGCTGTGGGACTGGTCTTCCAAAACCCGGATGACCAGTTGTTCTCCCCTACCGTCTTCGAGGACGTGGCCTTTGGCCCGCTCCACATGGGCTACCCGGAAAGCGAAGTGCGCGCGCGAGTCGAACAGGCGCTGGCACAGGTAGGGATGAGTGCTTACCGCGACCGGCTTTCACACCACTTGAGCATGGGCGAGAAAAAACGCATTGCCATCGCCACCGTCCTGTCTATGAACCCGCATTTACTCGTTCTGGATGAACCATCTGCGGGACTGGACCCGCGCGCCCGTCGTGCGCTCATCCGTCTGCTGAAAGAACTACAGGTGACCATGCTCGTCTCTACCCACGACCTGGCACTGGCGCGCGAAATCTTTCCGCGCATGGTGATTCTGGACGAAGGACGCATCGTTGCCGATGGCCCCACCGCCGAATTGCTGGAGAACCAGCCCTTGCTCGAAGCGCACGGCCTGGAAAAGCCCTGAAACGAACCGCCGGAAAGAAGACTTCCGGCGGTTTTTTCATTCTGATAGCGGTGTGCCTGTCTGGCGCTCTGGTCACTCCTTCGTCCGCAAACTGGGGCGAAAGGCATAGCGTTTGCGGATTTCCGGCAGAAAATACTCATCGAAGAAACGGTCTAAATCGTAATCTGGCTCCCAGCCCCAATCGTTGCGGGCTGCCGAGTCGTCCATATCTTCGGGCCAGGAATCTACAATCCCCTGCCGGCGCGGATTCGGTTCAAAGGTGATGCGCGTACCGGGGAAAGCATTATCAGCACGCTTGCGAAACTCGCCGGCGGTCAGGCTGAAGGCCGTGATGTTGTACACCTGACGGGTGAGATAGTCGCGCGGCACTTCCGTCAGCATCAACAGGGCTTTGATGGCGTCGGGCATTGCCATAAAGGGAATTTTGGTATCTTCGCGCACAAAGCACGAATACGAAAGTCCCTGCGCCGCCGCATGGAGCATTTCCGGGCCGTAATCGCTGGTTCCACCGGTGGGCAAAGTGTAGGCGCTAATCAAACCGGGGAAGCGAATGGCACGGAAATCCAGCATCACCGGCGGATTGGGGTCCAGATGACGTTGACCGTAAAAGTTGCCGTAGTATTCTCCCAATTTTTCGCAATACAACTTGTTTGCGCCGTACATGGTGTGCGGATGATTGTATTCTTCCTCCTTCACCCGCCCGGCCTTGCGTTTTTGTTCCAGGCTATCAAAACCATAGGCCGCAATCGAACTCGGAAAGATGAACTTGACCGCTTTGCCGCGCTTTTCGGACTTATACGCTGCCAGCATCAATAACTGCATCGTCCCTTCGACGTTGATGCGGTGCGCTTCCTCCGTTGCTACCTCCGCTTTTGAGGAAAGCGAAGCCGCCAGGTGAAACATGATGTCGAAATTATAGTCATAGAACTGCTTGACGCGGTACACCAGGTCTCCCTGCACGTGTTCCGCTGAATAGGCCTTCAACGAATCGGGAAGCGGCATCAAATCGGTGGTAACAATGCGATAGCCTCCCTTCTGTGCCAAACTTTGAACCAATGCCTGACCAATCTCACCACACGCTCCGGTGACGAGGACGGCTTTATCGGGCATACATTTCTCCTTCTGTTTGGGATTTGGTAACCCCATTGTACAACACCTGTCCCATTCCGGTATCTGCGAAACGCCACGAAAAAGCGGGATGAAACTCACACCCCCCATTTTCGGGTACAATGCGAACGTGAACAACCGTTTTGCTCCTTCATTCTGGGTCTGGGCTGGCCTGCTGGCTGTGCTTCTGGGGGCCTGCGTCTCAAACGCGCAGGTCTCCTCCCCTCCAACAGCCACCGTTGCTCCCACGCCGAGCGCCACACCCACCATCGTGTGGTTCCCGTCCACCGCTACACCCACGCCTTATCCCACTTTTCAACCCAGCCCAACGCCCAACCCCCTGCCCGGGCTGGGAAATACGCTCTACAGCGATGACTTTTCGCAGCCACTCGAATGGACGAACGCCCGTCAGCAAAGCGCAGGAAGCAGCAATGTGCTGATGAGCGGTAATCGGCTCATCCTGGCTGCGAATGTTGCCCCGGTCAACCTCTCTACTCTGCGGCAGGGATTGGTGCTGAACGATTTCTACGCCGAGAGCAACGTGACTCTCAACCGTTGCGGCGCGCGCGATGCGTATGGGATGTACTTTCGCGCTGCTACCGAGGCATACGCCTACCGCTTCACCCTGACGTGCGAGGGCCGCATGCGTGTTGAACGTGCACGCGGCGGCGAAGTTTATCCGCTTTCGGATTGGGAAACCAGCGGTGACCTGCCCCCCGGCGCACCCGCACAGTTCAAAATCGGCATCTGGACAGCCGGGAACGAAATGCGCTTCTTTTTGAACGACCGCTATCAATTCACCGTTCTGGATTCGGTCTTCCGCAACGGTAGCGTCGGTTACTTTGCGGTCATCCGCAGCGAGGTTGGCCTGAACGTCTCGTTTTCCTCTTTGCAAATTCGCGCCGTTTCTTACGTTTCCCCAACACCAACGCCCACCCCCAGCCGCACCCCCACCCCCACCCGCACGCCACGATGAACAACAAACTCAACGACCTCGACCCCAAAACCTGGCTCAAATTTCAGAAATCCTGGTTCATCCACAACCCACCGCCGCGCAAGAAAGGCGTTCTGACTCACCCTGCCAAATTTCCGGAGACACTGGCGCAGGAGTTCATCACCTTTTTCACCAAAAAAGGTCAAACCGTATTGGACCCAATGTGCGGCACCGGCTCAACCCTCGTGGCCGCCCTGCGTGCCGGACGCCACTCCTACGGCATCGAACTGAACCCCAAATATGCCGCAATTGCGCGCCAGATTCTCGCCGAAGAGCGCGCACTGCTGAAAGCAAATGCCGATTTTGCACCGATAACGGCAGAAATCATCGAGGGAGATGCTGCCCGCGCCACTGAATACGCCCTTCCCACTGTAGATTACGTCCTGACCTCTCCGCCCTATTGGGATATGCTCCACGCCCGCGGGGCAGAAACCCAAAAACGACGACGCGCCACCGATGGGCTGGACGTGGTGTACTCCGACGACCCGCGTGATTTGGGCAACGTTCACGACTACGCAGCCTTTCTCACACAACTGGTCGCCATCTATGCCGGGCTAAAACCGCTCTTGCGCCCAGGTGCCTACCTGACCATCATCGTCAAGAACGTCAAAAAGGGCGGTAAAATCTACCCATTGGCCTGGGATTTAGGCCGTGAACTGGGAAACATCTACGCCCTGAAGGACGAAAAACTCTGGCTGCAAGACAATCAACGCCTGGCGCCGTTTGGGCTGGGCAGCGCCTGGGTCAGCAACACCTTTCACCACTACTGCCTGCAATTCCGCAACGAATAACGTCCCGCCTTCCCACTCTCTCCACGCCATGCTTCTGGACGAAACCACCCTCCGCAAACTTCATCGGCTAACTCTGATTGCCAGACGCATTCGCAGCGGCGCCATCAAAGGGGAACGGCGCTCCTCCAAACGCGGCTCCAGCATCGAATTTGCCGATTACCGGGATTACACCCCCGGTGACGACCTGCGCCGGCTGGATTGGAACATCTACGCCCGGCTGGAACGGCCTTTCATCAAATTGTTGGAGGAAGAGGAAGACCTGGCGGTTCACCTGCTTCTGGATGCGTCCAAATCTATGGATTGGCCGCCCGAAGCGGAAAACACCCTGCATAAATTTCGTTACGCCCTGCGCCTGGCCGCCGGGCTGGGCGCAGTGGCACTCGCTTCGGGCGATTCGCTCACCGTGGGCATTCTGCAAAACGGGCGCGTCACCGCCGAATTCGGCCCCACGCGCGGACAAATTGCCCTGCCACGCCTGTTTGCGTTCCTTGAGAACCTGCAACCCGACGGCGAAACCCGTCTACGTGAAGCGCTCCAGGCCTATGCACTCACGCCGCGCCGTCCGGGCCTGTTCATTCTGATTTCGGATTTGTTCGAAACAACACCAGACCATTTCCTGCGTCTTCTGCGCCGTCAACAAGAGGCTGTTCTCTTACACGTCCTCTCCCCCGATGAACTCGACCCGCCGCTCACCGGCGATTTACAGCTGCTCGACATCGAAACCGGCCAGACACAAGACGTTTCGCTCGATGGAGGTCTGCGCTCCCTGTATCGCAAGCGTGCCGCAGCGTGGCTCGAATCGCTCCAGGCTGAATGCCGCAAACAAGGAATGCGCTACCTGTCTGTGGTCACAAACCGCCCCTGGGACGAAATGCTCCTGCTGGAAATGCGCAAGGCAAACGTGGTAAAATAAAAACATGACCGGTCGGGATGACGAAACTGAAGTCCTGGAATGGCGCACCGCCCGCGCCGAGCGCCTGCGCACCAGCGAAAAAAGCTGGCTCGGACTGGCAGGCCTGTACTGGCTGAAGGAGGGCGAAAACACCTTCGGCAGCAACCCCAAATGTGATTTCGTCCTGCCTGCCTGCGCGCCGCCGCTGGCAGGCAGTTTTCTTTTCAAACATGGGCTGGTATATCTCAAACCCGCGCCGGATGTGACCATCACCTGCAATGGCGGTACCGTGCCAACCGGGCCGTTGCAAGACGACCAGAAAGAAAAACCGGATTTCCTGGAATTGCAGTGTCTCATCCTGGTCGTTCTCAAACGCGGCAGCGCCACGCTCATCCGCCTTTGGGATAAAAACAACCCCGCCCGCCTGCAATTCACCGGTCTGAACTGGTATCCCTATAAACCCGAATACCGCCTGGAAGCCCGCTACGAGGGCTATGCGCCGTACAAACTCGTCAAACAGCAGGACATCATCGGCGAAACCCACGATACGCACATGATTGGCAAGGTCATCTTCACCTGGGAAGGCCGCGAATACAAACTGGATGCCGAAAACGCCGGCGATGGCGGTCTCTTTATTGCGTTTCACGATAAAACCTGCGGAAAAACATCTTATCCGGGCGGGCGCTATCTGCTGACCGAAGCCCCCGAAAACGGACGGGTGATTCTGGACTTCAACAAAGCCTATAACATGCCCTGCGCCTACACCCCCTACGCCACCTGCGGCCTGCCCACGCCCGATAACCGCCTGCCGATTGCGATTGAAGCCGGGGAAATGAAATACCAGGACAATCATTAGCTCTTTTCTGGTAAACTCCAGGCAGGAGAGCATCCTTATGCAATTGCTTGTCCCTGGTGGACTGGCCTTGCTTCTGTTGGCCGTTCCCATTCTCCTGCTTTACATGCTCAAACTGCGCCGCAAGCCCGCGCAGGTCTCTTCGATTCTGCTCTGGCAGCAAATTCTGCGCGACCGGCAGGCCAATACCCCCTGGCAAAAACTCAAGCGTAATCTGTTGCTCTTCCTGCAGCTTTTTATCCTGGCAGCCCTGACGATGGCCTTTGCCCGCCCGGCAGTCTTGACGCCGGCAGTGGCCTCAGGAGCGGTTATCGTCCTGCTCGATGGCTCGGCCTCCATGCACGCCACCGACGTGGCGCCTAACCGTTTCGAGGCTGCCCGCCGCGCGGTTGGAACACTCATCGAGAATCTACCTGACGATTCACGCCTGACGCTCATCCTGGTCAGAAACACGCCCCAAACACTCATCGCTGCCGAAAATGACAAAGCCCTGTTACGCCAGGCACTGGCCTCTGCGCGTCCCACCCCCACCAGCGCCGATTGGCAGGCAGCGTTTGCGTTAGCCACCGCAGCCGCCCGCAACGCCAGCGAGCCGGTCATTGTCATCGTCTCGGATGGCGGGCTGCCGACCACTGGTCTGCCCGCTCTGCCTGGTGAGGTGCGCTATGTACCGGTCGGCGTTGCGCAGGACAACCTGGCAATCAGCGCCCTGGCACTGCGCGGCGGGCAACTGTTTGCCGAAGTCAGCAATTACAGCAGCACGTCACACACTGTGTTGCTCTCCATTTCCGAAATCACCGCGCAAGAAACTGCGTTACGCTACGCTCGTCAGCTGGAAATTCCCCCCGGTGAGCAGCGTAACATCACGCTTGAAAATATCATCTCCAACGGCGGTATCTACCAGGCGCAAATCACCTCTCCACAGGCAACCACGCCGCCAGATGCCTTGCAGCTTGATGACACTGCCTTCGCCATAGACCGCGAAACCGCTACCCGCCGCGTGCTGCTCGTCTCAAAAGGAAACCTGTACCTGGAACAACTGCTGGCCGCCCTGCCGGGGATACGTCCCTTCCGGGCACTCTCTGATGAACTGCCCGCCGAGCGGTTCGACCTGTATCTGTTCGATGGTCTCTATCCCCCCCAACTGCCGCCAGGCGCGCTCCTGTTCGTGAACCCGCCGCCTAACCCGCTCTTTGCGCCTGGCTCACCCTTCCAGCCTGCCGAAATGCGCCTGCGCGAACATCCGCTCACCCGCTATGTGGATTGGAGCAATGTCCACATCTTGCAGGCCAACGCAGCCACTCTTCCCAACTGGGCTGAGACGCTCATCGAGGCCGATGGCCGTCCACTGGTCTTTGCCGGAGAGACTGAAGGCCGCCGTATTGCAGCAGTGATGTTCGACCTGCGTCAGAGCGACCTGCCGCTTCAGGTGGCCTACCCCATCCTGTTCAGCAATCTGATAGATTACCTGGTGCCGCCTACTGCGTTCGACGCTTCGCAAAGCCTGCATCCCGGCGAAAGCCTGACCCTCGTCCCTCCGCCTGGCACGCAACAGGTAACGGTTGCTGCCCCCTCCGGCAAACTTCACACCTTTTTGTCCAGCGACGCATCCCTGACCTTTACGGCAACCGAAGAAATCGGCTACTATGCCATAAACTTCCTCTCAAACGAAAGTAACCGCGTCGAATACTTCGCCGTCAACCTGTTTGACCCAGACGAATCCGACATCCGCCCCCGTTCGTCTCTGCAAATCGGGCAGAAGGTTATCCCGCCTGCTGCCACGGAACGCACCGGTCTGCGCGAATTGTGGCCCTGGCTGGTTGGGCTGGCGCTGCTGGTTCTGCTTCTGGAATGGATGGTCTATCACCGCAGGGAGTATTCAGTGTTCAGAAAACGGTATTGAGTATCAACCTTCATCATTCTGCACTTCCAATGTCCTTTACGTCCCCTCTCGCCCTTTTGCTGCTGCTACTCCTGCCGTTCTTCGTCTGGCAGGCAGGCATTGTTCAGAACGGCGTCTTGCGCTACGAAAAACGCGAAATCGCCAGCCTCGTCCTGCGCCTGGTCATCGTTCTGTGCCTGATTCTGGCACTGGCCGGGATGGAAATTACACGCGGAGGTAACGAACTGGCCGTCGTCTTTCTGGTGGATGTCTCCGACTCGATGCCTGAAGCAGCCGTTAACAGCGCATTGGACTATGTGCGCCAGGCGATGAATGCCATGACCCCTGAGGACCGCGCCGCAGTCATCCTGTTTGGAGGCGATGCACTGGTTGAACGCCCCATGTTGCCGGGGAAAGAGTTAGGAGTAGTGACTTCCGTGCCGGTCACCACCCAAACCGACCTGGCCGAAGCCATTCAGTTAGGATTGGCACTTTTCCCTTCCGAGTCGGCGCGGCGCATGGTGATTCTCTCCGACGGCGCACAAACCACCGGTGATGCGCTCAAAGCTGCCGAACTGGCTGCTGCTTCCGGTGTGCAAATCATAGTCGTTCCATTCATTGCAGAACCAGAGGCAGAAGCACTGGTCACTGCGCTCGAAGCGCCTGCCCGTCTGCGCCCTGGTGAACAATTCGACCTGAAGGTTTCGGTGCAGGCCAACCGCCCCACCCGCGCCACCTTGCGTGTGCTGGCCGATGGCACGCTGCTCTACGAACAAGCGCACGAGCTGCGGCGTGGCACACAAACGTTTAGCCTGCCGCTGGTAAATGAAGCGCAAAACGGCATTTTGCGTTACATCGTTGAGATTTCGCCCCAAGATGATACGTTCTACCAGAATAACCGCCTGTACGCTTTCTCCAAAATCGAAGGGCCACCACGTCTCTTGATGAGCGCCCCTCTGCCCGGCGAACGCCTGCCCGGCGGCAGCGTGCGTCCCGATGAGCATTCGGCCCTGCTAGCCGCCTTGCAGGCCGCCGGATACACGGTGGAATTCGTTCCACCCAACCGCTTGCCCGCCGATTTGCCCGGCCTGGCAGGTTACAACGCGCTGATTCTGGTCAACCTGCCCGCACGCGACCTGAGCCCGCGCCAGATGGAAACCATCCAGGCCTACGTCCGCGATTTAGGCGGCGGGCTGCTGGTCGTTGGGGGACCCACCAGTTACGGCGTAGGCGGCTATTTCCAAACCCCGCTGGAAGAGACTCTGCCGGTGGAAATGCAAATCAAAGACCAACAACGCCGTCCTTCTATCGCAATCGTCTTCATTATTGACCATTCGGGCAGCATGGGCGAGACATCTGGCGGTGTCAACAAACTGGAGCTTGCCAAAGAAGCCGCTGCCCGCTCGATAGATTTGCTTTTTCCGACCGACCGGGTCGGCGTGATTGAGTTCGATGACTCTGCAGCGTGGGTCGTCCCTATGACCACACTGAACGACCCGTCGGCGGTCAAGGCAGCCATCGGCAGCATCCAGGTCGGCGGCGGCACTGACATTATGGCCGGTCTGCAAGCGATGGCAAGAGTCCTGCCCGGTGACCCGGCGAGGGTCAAACACGTCATCCTGCTGACCGATGGCATCGCCGACCCCACCGGCATTCCCGAACTGGTGCAGAACCTTTACACCGAATATGGCATCACCCTTTCCACCGTTGCCGTAGGGCGCGATGCCGCACCTTTCCTGAAAGACCTGGCAAAACTGGGGAACGGACGCTATCATTTCACAGCAGACGCATCCACCATTCCCAGCATCTTTACCGAAGAAACCACCCTCGCCAGCCGCGCCTACATCGAGGAGGGCCTGTTTGCACCCCAACAAACCAACCCCTCCCCCATCCTGTCTGGCGTGGAAAGCCTGCCGCCTCTGTATGGTTACGTTGCTTCCAGCCCCAAAGCGCTTGCACAGGTCATCCTGACGCCTGGCGGCCCGGAGTCCTCCGAAAATGACCCTCTCCTGGCCGTGTGGCAGTATGGCATGGGACGCGCCGCCGCCTTTACCTCCGATGCCACCGGACGCTGGGCGCGCGATTGGGTCGGCTGGGCGGGTTATCCCGTCTTTTGGGCGCAAGTGACCCGCTATGTGCTGGGCGAACTGACCACCGCCCAACTGCAAATGGATGTTCGCCAGCAAGGAGAAACGGCGCGCCTGAGCCTGGAGGCACGAGACATCGGTGGTGCGTTCTTGAACGGGTACCAAATCAACGCTAACGTGATTGCCCCCAATGGAAACACGCTCACCATTCCGCTGCGCCAAAGCGCGCCAGGACGTTACGAAGGCGTCTTCCGACCCGAAGAAGCGGGGGTTTACCTCTTCCGCTTCGATGCACACAGCGAAGCGGCTGCGTTTTCCGAAACATTGGGTTGGGCTTTGCCTTACTCGCCCGAATATCGCGCCGAAAACACCAACCCTGAATTGCTTCTGCGCCTGGCTGCCCTGACCGGCGGTGGAGCGGCTTCCGCCAGCCCTGCCGAAGCCTTCCGCCACGATTTGAAAGGTGCGCGGGCAGCACGACCAGCCTGGCCCTGGCTGGTTGCGCTGGCAACGCTTCTGCTCCCCTTCGACATCGCCATCCGCCGACTGGTTCTCACCCGTCAAGATTGGGAACAGATACGCCATACAATCAGAACGCGTTTCCTGCGTTCAACACCCCAACCAGCACCGGTGACGGTCTCCACCCCCAGTATGGAAGCCTTGCGCAAGGCAAAACAGCGCGTCATACCAACGGTTCCACCGGCAAATCAGACGTCACAGGAGGGCGCAGAAATCAAACCGTTCGATTTTCCCGCCTCTATGCCATCTGAGAACCTCTCTACTTCTATGCCGTCCCAACCCACCGACGGCACAGCCTCCGATTCCATCGCCAGCACTTTACTGGCAAAAAAGCGTAACCGGCGTTGAAAGCCTTTCTAAAAGCATTTTGTCTGAGGAGCCAGCATGACCTCCCCCTACGATATTCTCTTTGAGCCGGTCAAAATCGGCCCGGTGACCGCCCCCAACCGTTTTTATCAGGTACCGCATTGCAACGGCTTCGGTCATCGTATGCCGCAAGGATTGGCGGCCATGCGCGGCATCAAAGCCGAAGGCGGCTGGGGAGTCGTTTGCACAGAAGAAGTAGAAATTCACCCATCCAGCGACCTTTCACCGTATTTCGAGGGCCGCCTGTGGAGCGATGACGACCTGCCAGCCCTGGCACTGATGGTCGAATCCGTCCATCGGCACGGCGCACTGGCAGGCATTCAGCTGGCCCACAACGGGATAGATGCCTGTAACCTCTATACCCGCACCCCTCCCCTGGGACCGCGTTCGATGGGCGTATTGGGCGGTTCGGGCTGGGAGCCGGTACAAAGCCGCCGCCTGGATAAAGAAGACCTCCGCAACGTGCGAAAATGGCACCGTCAGGCTGCCCTGCGCGCCAAACAAGCCGGGTTCGACATCGTTTATTGCTATGCAGCCCATGGCATGACCCTGCCCATCCAGTTCATTATCCGCCGTTACAACGACCGCACAGACGAATACGGCGGTTCACTCGAAAACCGCGTGCGCCTGCTGCGCGAACTCATCGAGGATACGAAAGAGGCGGTCGGCGACCGTTGTGCGGTCGCCGTGCGTTTTGCCGTGGACGAACTGCTCGGCGAAGATGGCATCACCCACCAGGGGGAAGGCCACGACGTGGTCGCCATGCTGGCCGAGCTGCCCGACCTGTGGGATGTGAACGTGAGCGGCTGGAGCAACGACTCGACCCTCTCACGCTTCTGCAAATCAGGCCATCAGGAACCGTATATTCAGTTCGTCAAGCGGCTGACCAGCAAACCAGTGGTCGGTGTAGGCCGTTACACCACGCCCGATGCGATGGTCTCGGCCATTCGGCGCGGTGTGCTGGACTTCATCGGAGCGGCGCGGCCGTCTATTGCTGACCCCTTCCTGCCGGCCAAAATCCGGGCCGGGCGACTCGAAGACATCCGCGAGTGCATCGGCTGCAACATCTGCGTCACTGGCGATACGCGCTACGTTCCCATCCGCTGCACCCAAAACCCCACGATGGGCGAGGAGTGGCGACGCGGCTGGCATCCTGAAATTATCCAACCCAAAAAATCCGACAGGGAAATCCTGGTGGTCGGCGGCGGCCCAGCCGGATTGGAAGCCGCCCGTGCGTTGGGTCAGCGCGGCTATCGCGTTACGCTCACCGAAGCGCGGCGCGAATTGGGTGGACGGGTACTTTACGAGTCAGCCCTGCCTGGTCTCATCGAATGGCGGCGGGTGATTGATTGGCGCTTAACCCAACTGGCGAAGATGAAGAACGTCCAGCTGTATCCTTCCAGCCCCATGACGGCTGCCGACGTGCTGGAAAGCGGCATTTCCAACGTTCTGATTGCCACAGGCGCCGTTTACCGCCGCGATGGAATCGGGCGCACGCTCTGGAAGCCCATTCCCGGCCATGAGCGCGCTCTCACACCAGATGACATCTTCGCAGGCAGAGTCCCCTCCAGTCCGGTGGTCATCTACGACGATGACCACTACATCCTGGGCGGCTTGCTGGCCGAATGGTGTGTTCAGCAGGGTTGTGCGACCACGCTCGTTACACCCGCGCCGCTGGTTTCGTATTGGTCTCAATTCACCCTTGAACAGGAGCGGGTGGAAAGCCGCTTGCGCCATTTGGGGGTCACCTTGCTGACGCGCCACACGTTGACCGACATCGCTGCTGAGAGCGTAAGCCTGGTTGAGAGCCTGACCGGCGTACAACGCATGCTTCCGGCAAATGATGTGATTCTCGTCACCGACCGCCTGCCTGACGATGGGTTATACCACGCACTCCGGCCGGCCCTGGACACAGGCCAGCTTGAATCTCTGCGCGTCATCGGCGATGCTGAAGCGCCCAATCTGATAGCGCAGGCCATCTTTTCCGGACATCTGGCAGCGCGCGCGTTTGACGAACCGCCAGCAGATGGAACGCCGTTTCGGATAGAACGAGTCGGGCTTTAGGCAGGAGGCAGGATGTCTCACGCACATTCGGGAAAAAGTCATCCCTTGGGAGCGACCATCACCCCCGGTGGGGTGAACTTCAGCGTGTTTTCCAAAAACTGCACCGGGGTTGAGCTGCTCCTGTTCGAGGATGCCGAAGCCGAAGCGCCTTCGCATGTCTTTCGGCTCGACCCGCTGAAAAACCGCACCGGTTATTACTGGCATATTTGCGTGCCGGGCATTGGCGCAGGCCAACTGTATGGTTGGCGAGTGAGCGGGCCGAACCTGCCCGAACAAGGCTTGCGCTTCGATGATGAGAAAGTCTTGCTCGACCCCTACGGACGCGGCGTCGCCATGGGGAGCAATTACCAGCGTGCGCTGGCCTGCCGTCCGGGCAGCAATGTCCATGCCTGCATGAAGTCAGTGGTGGTGGACCCGCGCGCTTACGATTGGGAAGGTGACCAGCCGCTCAAGCACCCCATTTCACGCACCATTATCTACGAAATGCACGTCGGCGGGTTTACCCGTCACCCCAATTCTGGCGTTTCACCCGAAAAACGCGGCACCTTTGCCGGCCTCATCGAAAAAATCCCCTATCTGCAATCGCTGGGGATTACAGCAATTGAGCTGTTACCGGTCTTTCAATTCGACCCGCAAGACGCACCGCCAGGACTGACCAATTATTGGGGATATAGCCCGGTGTCATTCTTCGCGCCGCACGCCGCATACAGTTCGCGCCATGACCCACTCGGCCCGGTAAACGAATTCCGCGATATGGTCAAAGCCTTGCACCGCGCCGGCATCGAAGTCATCCTGGATGTGGTGTATAACCACACCGCTGAAAACGGTGCCGATGGCCCGACCCTGTGCTTTCGCGGGTTGGAAAATCGCGCCTATTACATGCTCGACCCTGCCGACCGCGCGCAATACGTTAACTTTTCAGGCTGCGGTAACACGCTCAAAGCCAACCATGCCATCGTGCGGCGTATGATTCTGGATAGTCTGCGCTATTGGGTACAGGTCATGCACGTGGATGGCTTCCGTTTCGACCTGGCCTCCATCCTCTCACGAGATGAGCAGGGCAACCCTTTGCCCAGCCCGCCGCTCTTATGGGACATCGAATCGGACCCGGTGCTGGCGGGAGTCAAACTGATTGCTGAAGCGTGGGACGTGGGTGGCTTGTATCAGGTCGGCAACTTCATGGGAGATTTCTTCTTGGAATGGAATGGGCGCTTCCGCGACGATGTGCGCGCCTTCTGGAAAGGAGACAACGGCGTCGTGCGAAAACTTGCCAACCGGCTTATCGGCAGTCCAGACCTGTACGGTCACGAAGAACGCGAACCGGAGCAAAGCGTCAACTTTGTGGCCTGTCACGATGGCTTCACGCTCAACGATGTCGTCTCCTACAACCGCAAGCACAACTGGCCCAACCGGGAAGGCAACCGCGATGGAAGCGACTATAACCTGAGCTGGAATTGCGGCGTCGAAGGAGCCACCAGTGACCCGGAAATTGAAACCCTGCGCGCCCGGCAAATTCGCAACTTTCTGGCAACCACTCTGCTCTCAATTGGCGTGCCAATGATTGGCATGGGCGACGAAGTACGGCGTACCCAGTACGGCAACAACAATGCTTACGCACAAGACAACGAAATCAGCTGGTTCGACTGGAGCCTGGTAGAGCGCCACGCCGACCTGTTGGAATTCACACGCGCGCTTATCCATTTGCGAAAGAGCATGTCGCTCACACAACGGCAGATGCAAAACGCCCCCTTACGGCAAATTTTGCATCAGGTATCGGTGCATTGGCATGGGGTGCGTCTGAACCAGCCCGACTGGGCCGATTACTCGCACAGCCTGGCGCTGAGTGTGCAAAGCCTTTCGGGACGGCATTTGTTTCACATCATGCTCAATGCCTATTGGGAAGCGCTCGATTTCGAGCTGCCCCGTGCGCCTGGCAGGTCAGGGTGGAAGCGCGTGCTGGATACCTGGCTGCCACCAAAAGAAAGCATCTCCCACCCCGATTCGGCGCCCCCTGTCGCCGGTGGTATCTACCGCGTACAACCGCGCACGCTGGTCGTTCTGGCGGCCCAGCGCAAGTGAGACTACGTCTTATTCCCGATATTGCCAGGGGTAACGGGGAAAATGCCGCGTTCAGCCAGGCGCACTTCTTCCACAGCAAAAAACGCACCAGGACAGGTATCGTGAATGATACGGGTGACGACTTCGAGATTTTTGCGTTGCACCACCGTATAAAGCAGCTTCACCGGTCCCTGCGCCCCTTCGCCATTGACGGCCGTGACTCCAAAACCGGCCTCGCGCAAAGCAGAAACCAGCCTTTCTGCACCGTTAGAAAGGATAACCCGTACAACCAGCGTCCCCATCGCCAGGCGTTCTTCCAGCAACATCCCCACATACGTCCCCAGCGCAAAGCCGGCAGCATACCCCAGGTACGCGTTCAGGCTGTTGGCACTCTTAACGATTTGCCCCACCATCGCAATCCAGATGAAGACTTCGATGAAGCCAAGCAGCGGAGCCAGGCGGCGACGTCCGCGCGAGGTGAAGATGATGCGCATCGTTCCAAGCGTCACATCTACAAAACGGGCAATGAATACCAGAATCGGTAAGATAACGAGCGCGTACCAATCGAACGATTCCATGAAAATCTCCTCCTGAGCGGGTCAAAAAGCAGCGTACCGGAACAATCGGGGTTAGACTTCTCAAACAAAAAACACAGGTGACCGACCTGACGTCTGTCACCTGTCGAAAACCAACCTTACACCCACATCCGCCATAAATCAAACGGCTGGTCGTAACCTTTGACATTTGCCTGAAACCAGACCGGTTGCACGCCATTCTGTTGCAGCCAGGTCTGCACTTCGGGGTCATTTTTGATTTCCCCCGAAAAGACCAGCTCACCGCCTTCGGCCAGGCCGGGTAAACGCGCCGCGATGTTGACAGTCGAGCCAAAATAATCCAGCCGTTCGTTGAGCGTGACCACGATGCACGGCCCGGTGTGCAAACCAAATTTGACGGCCAGCGCCGGATTGCCCTGCAGGCGCGAGAGCGCAGTGTGCGCCGAGCGTACTGCACGCAGCGCCGCCACCGGCTGACGAAAGACCGCCATGACCGCATCCCCCATCGTTTTGACGACCGCACCGCCTTCAGCGGCAACGGCCTGTTGCAGCACCTCAAAATGCTGGCGCACGCGCCCAAAAGCAGGCGCATCCCCAATCTGACGATACAGGCGCGTGCTGTTTCTCAGGTCGGTAAAGAGAAGCGTCACGCTCCCAATCGCAATCTCTTCTCCCGTTCGCAGCGCTTCGCGCGAGAACAGGTCACGAAACACTTGCAAAGCGGTCACATCGGCAGCGGTCGCCGCATCATCCCGCCAGGCTGTGCGTTCCAGGCGAACAAACTGCGTCTGTTCACTGGCATTCTGCAAACGCAACAGCGGGCGGGGAGTAAGCCGCAGTTCCGTCTCCGGCCAGCCCTCGGGCCGCAACGTCAGCGTCACTGCATCCTGACCCTCCTCGCAAACAGACACGGGCAATTCTCCCGGCAGTCCTGAAGCATAAAAACGATAACTCCCGGCCTGCAACACTGGCGAAAGTATGGTTTCGTCGCCCGGTTGCAGCTGTGCCTTCAAAACAGCATGGGGTTGAGATTGTGGCCCCGAAACGCAGAATTGATACATCTCCGGCAAAACGCGCACCGCAGGGTTAGGGCGAAAAACAGCCTCCACCTGACGGTCGAAATTGACCGAAAAGTCAATGCCGCACGAGGTGCAGTGCAAATGGGAATGTACCTGGCCTAAAGTGGCATGGGTTTCGGCAGCGCCGCGACACGAAGGGCAGAGCAACTCCCAGCGTAAATCCAGCACACCAGCGCGGGCGGCGCGCAAAAAGGCCTCCAAAACAGCGCGGCGCGGCAAATTCCACAAATCTGCCAGTTGATACGGGCGCAAACGTTGCAGCGCCAGGTCGTCGGCATGTTCCAACAACCAGGCCAGCCGCTCAAAGACGCGCGGCTCTCCCTCAGCAACAATTGCCTGACGCGCCGATTCCAGCCGCTGACGCCCACCCGGGGCAAAACGCGCCGCGCCGGGGATGTCGAACTGAGAAGCGCCACGTTGAGCCAGGCGGTCATACTCCCGAAAAACTTGCAGGAAACGAAAACGGCTCACCACCCCCACCTGCCACAAAATGGCTGCATCACCAATCAGCGGCCACGCGGGCGCAAAGCGCACCTGATAGCGCAAATGCGTGCCGCCTTCGGCCAGAGGCGTCATCTCGGCTTGAACGCGAATTTCTCGAAATGGGCCGCGCAAATACAAGCGATGAATGCTGAAACGATACGGATACACCCATTCAAAGGGATATTCATCCCACTCAACCAGAAGGCCCAACAACGAGAACCGGAGACGTTTCGTCCCCGCACGCGCATTGGAAGCATTCTGCGCCGCTCGAACAGCAGGCAAGCCGGCATCGTGATTGAAACGGTTGGTATCGGCCACAAAAGGCCAGAGCATTTCAGGGGAAGATTGTAAATTCAGAGACCACTCAAAGGAATACTCTCGCGCCATAGCCACAATTATAAACAATCCGCGCCAAAGCGAGAATTTCAAATGCGGAGCAACCGCAAACGACGAGAGCAGCCAGCACACGGAGAATGGCTTGACCGGTTGAAGCCTTTGCTTTATCCTCCTTCCTGTGAATAACGCCCAATCCCGTCTTGCAAAGTCGGGCATCCTTCTCCCCCCTGCGCTCAGGAAGCATGAAAAACATTTCGACCTCCCGTGATTTTGCCCTCTCCCTCGATGCCGCCGACCCATTGGCGCATTTCCACACAGAATTCGAATCCCCTGACCCTGCGCTTTGCTACATGGATGGCAACTCACTGGGTCGTCTGCCACGCCGAACGGCCGCCCGCTTGCACCAGACGATTAAAGACGAATGGGGACAAAGCCTGATTCGTGGCTGGAATCAGGGCTGGTACACCGCCCCCGCGCGTATCGGTGACAAAATTGGCAAATTGCTCGGCGCAGACGCCGGCCAGGTCATCGTCTCAGACTCGACTTCCGTCAATCTCTACAAACTGGTGCATGCGGCTCTGCAGATAAACCCCGAACGTCGTAACATCGTTACCGACAACCTGAACTTTCCCTCCGATATTTACATTTTGCAGGGCATTGCGGCCTCCCACACCCCGCCACTGGAAATCCGGGTGTTCGACGCCCAGTCGCTCATCGAAACAGAGTTGCAGAGCGAAGAACAGCCATCTGCCCTGCCATCTGCTCTCTCAGCATTGATAGATGAGCAGACCGCACTGGTAACGCTTTCGCACGTCGCCTTCAAAAGCGGATATCTCTACGATATGGCCGAAATCACCCGACAGGCACACGCAAAAGGCGCGCTGGTGCTGTGGGATTTGAGTCACTCCGCCGGAGTCATCCCGATTGAACTCGATGCGTGGGAGGTAGATTTTGCCATCGGCTGCACTTACAAATATCTGAACGGTGGACCAGGGTCGCCAGCATTTCTCTACGTCAACCGGCGGCTTCAGGAACAGACCTGCTCGCCCATCTGGGGCTGGTTTGGGCAAAACCAGCCCTTCGATTTCGAGCTCGAATATACACCTGCACCCGGCATTGCCCGCTTCCTGGCTGGAACCCCGCCGATACTCTCGCTGGCTGGCGTAGAAACAGGCGTTGAAATCGTTCTGGAAGCCGGCATCACCGCCATCCGCCAGAAATCGGTTGCCCTGACGGAATACTTCCTGTGCCTGGCCGAGCAAACCCTCACCGGACAGGGATTCACACCCGGCTCTCCGCGCAACCCGGCCCGGCGCGGCAGCCACATCAGTTTGCGCCACCCGGCAGGATACCGCATCAACCGTGCGCTCATCGAAAACATGAACGTCTTGCCAGATTTCCGCGCGCCAGATACCATCCGCTTTGGCCTGGCACCGCTCTACACCCGTTTTTTGGATGTGTGGGAAACCATTCAACGCCTTCAGCGCGTGATGAACGAAGCACGCTGGCAGACCTATTCTGAAACCAGAGCATCGGTGACCTGATGGCTGCCCCGGCTAGAGATGCGGGGCGCGCCACTTCCGAATCACGGCAGCCCCTGGCGGATGAATTTTCTGCTTGCGAAACGGGAACCAGCCCAACTCAGCGCGGACAGCCTGTTCTTTGAGTTCGGTCGCACCCCACACAAACGAAGCCCCCAGCGCACCAACCACCCCCGAAGCCCAATCGTTCGAGAGAAAGAGCGAAGCAACAATCAACACCAGGCCCAGCCCCAACACATACGGCCACCACAGGTAGCCGAAGTAGCGTTCACCGCGAATGACCCACGCAAAGCCAAGTCCGATAATCAAAAGTGTGACGATGCCGAGAGAAATGCCGAAAAAGTTCACAGAGACACCCTCCCCTTCGTACGGTCATCAGAAACCAGGCGCACCGCTTCTTCGGACGTCACCGGACGACCAACAGGGTCACGGTCGAGCAGGTCGAGTGGCGTAGCAGCGGGACACTCGGCCAGAATGCGAGCATGGCGTGGGTTGCGCGGATTGGCGGGCGCATGCCCAATCCGCACACGCCGCTCCTGGCGATAAAACTCGAACGCATCCCACAAAAAAGTCACTCCCAAAATGCCAAGCGCCGCCGAAAGCGGGGCAACAGGCGCAAAAAGTGCACCTGCCCATAACCCCAACCCCAAAGCAATGCACACAGCCATCGCCGGGCGGATGTCGGTCAGGCGCGCCTCAAAGAAACGCACCGCCACATGCCCCAGCCAAATGCCAAAAAAGGCCGAACATGCAGAAACCAGACCAGTCCAGTTGATGCCCATGCCCGCAATTATAAAATTTCAGAGTGAACCAGCGGCGCTTTCTCAAAAAATTCTCATGAAAATCTGCAAAAACTTCTCTTCGATGACGACTGTGCCAGAAAATCCAATTAAAATTTTCCTATGAACCGCCTCTTCCGCCGACACATTGCCCTGCCCCAGGAACATGGTGCATGGGTCTTTCTGCTCAGCCCCTTGCTGATTGGCCTGTTTGCCGGAAGCAGCCTGCGACCGGCCTCGCTGTTCATCATCACTGCGGCGCTGGCTGCCTTTCTCATCCGTCAACCAGTGACCACGCTGGTCAAAATTCGCTCTGGCCGCCGCCCGGCAAGCGACTTCCCTGCTGCCTGGTTCTGGACGACCTGTTACGGCCTGTTGCTTTTAATGAGCGCCAGCGCTCTCTTATATTATGGCTACACGACAATTTTACTCCTTGCCATCCCTGCCGCACCGGTGTTTGCCTGGCATCTCTGGCTGGTCAGCCGCCGTGAGGAACGCCGCCAGGCCGGGCTGGAAATCGTTGCCGCAGGCGTTCTGGCCCTTGCCGCCCCTGCCGCCTTCTGGGTTGGACAAAACACCGATGACCCCCTCGGCTGGGTGTTGTGGATACTGACCTGGTTTCAATCGGCGGCTTCCATTGTCCATGCCTACCTGCGGCTGACACAGCGGGAATGGCAAGCGACGCCAAAACTGCATGAGCGTTTGCAGGCCGGAAGCCGCGCCCTGGCCTATACTGGTTTCAACCTGGGGCTATCGGTTGCTCTGGCAGGGTTAGGCCTGGCCCCTGCGCTCATTTTCCTTCCCTATCTGTTACAATTCGGAGAGACGGTTTGGGGAACGCTGAATCCGGCAGTGGGGATGCGTCCAACCGCCATCGGCGTGCGGCAACTCATCGTCAGCACGTTATTCACGGTCTTGTTTCTTGCCGTTTGGAGGTAGCCATGTCCGAAAGAGAATGGGTTACTCTGCTCGAAGTGAATGACCGTCTGGAGGCAGCCATTATCAAAGAGGCGCTGGAAGCGCAAAGCATTCCGGCGGTCTTCTTTCAGGAGGGCGCGGCACAGTTCGGTTATCCGGTCGGCGTCGGGCCGCTTTCGATGGTGGAAATCTGCGTCCCCAGCGACCGGTTGACGGAGGCCCAGGCCTGGCTGGACGCTTACGAAAACGGAGAGCTGGAAAACCAAGAATCGGAAAACGTGGAGGTGAACGATGCAAAACACAGTCATCCTGATAACGAATGACGGCATGGGAAAAGCAGATACCCCGCTCCAGCATACACTGATGACCAAATACCTGGAACTTCTTCTGTCGAGCGGGAACCTGCCCAATGCCCTGTGCTTCTACACCGATGGCGTGAAACTGGCTGTCGAAGGCTCACCCGTCCTGAATCAACTGACAGCGCTACAAGAACGCGGCGTGCGGCTGATTCTCTGCTCAACCTGCCTGAACTACTTTGGGCTGACGGAGAAAGTGCGTGTGGGTATTGTCGGCGGCATGGGTGATATTCTCGAAGCGCAAGCCAAAGCGGATAAAGTCATTTCGCTGTAAGCAAGCAAACAACCGGTGGAAAGCATGGCGCGCATCGAAGGAACAAGCGGTTCGTGGCAAGAGATTGTCAATACCCTGGCAGAAATCGGCCTGCAAGTTGCAGCGCCGGATGAAATTGCGCCGCTCCTGACCGAACGCCGCACGCGCCTGGCACAAAAAACTGCCGAAGCCGCGCAAAAAGCGCGTGCGCAATTGCAGCCCATTGAAGCAGAAATCCTGACCGAAAAAGAAAACATCCGCAATGCTCCCGCCGAACGCCTGGCTGAGTTAGACGAAGACATCCACCAGGCACGACTGCATCTGGAATTATTTCGGCTGGACCGAAGCATCACCGGGCGGGTACGCAATCTTTACCGCATCCGACGCGAGGAAAAAAAACTGGCGCGTCTGGAAGCGGCGCGCGCCGAAATCACCTCGCGGGTAGAGCGCCTGCTGGCCGAGCAAGACCGTCTGCTGGCCGAGCGGCGTGCGGCCATCGAAGCAGAAGCCGCCCGCGAATATCAGGAACTGAACGTCCAAATCACCACCCTGCAAAACGTGCTGGAATCCCGCCAGATGACCGATGCGCTTTTGGAACTGGAACTACTGGAACATCTGCGCAGTCTGCCGGAGAATGCTCTCATTCTAAACGGCATCCGTCTGGAAACCGATAGCCCGGTGAAGATGGACGGCAAATCCTTTTGGAATGCCAAAATTGACCACCTGGTCCTGACCCCTGCCGGGCTGTTTGCCGTCAATGTCTGGCGCGGCGGCAAGCCCGAAGCCGGCGAACCCGACCCCGTAGAGCAGGTGCGGCGCGCTGCGCATCTGTGCTACGAACTGCTCAAGTTCGATTTCCCCGGCCTGACGGCGCGCGCAGTGCTGGCCTGTCCCGGCCATGCGCCCGAAAGCCCCCATGCGCCTTACGTCAAGATTTTGCCGCCCGGCGAGATAGTCCGATATATCACCTGGTTCACGGATGAAAGCCTGCGCCCCGAGCAGATAGCGCACATTGCGGAGATGATGAAGTGATGCGCGAACAGCAAAAAGTCTTGTTTTTATGCACCGGCAACTACTACCGCAGCCGCTTTGCAGAAGACTGGTTCAATCACCTGGCCAAGATGCAGGGATTGGATTGGTCAGCCGAATCGCGCGGACTCGCGGAGGAGCCCCTGCTCTGGCGTAACCCTGGGCCCATGTCGCCGGAAGCGATTCGGGAATTACAAAAACGCGGAGCACAGGCTTCTTCGGTGCGCTGGCCGCGCGGGTTACAACCGGGCGAGTGGCGAGAGTTCGCGCGTATCGTTGCCCTAAACCGTCCCGAACATGAGCCGCTTATCCGCGCGCGCTTTCCAGATTTGCAAGAAGTGATTTACTGGGATATTCGAGACCTGGGAGAAGAACAAAGCACCAGCGCGCTAACGCGGCTGGCGCTCAGGGTAGAAGAACTATTCAGAAACCTTGTGGGGAGATAACTGCCTGCCCTGCCCACTGGCGTGCTTTGCATTTCCAGCGAAAGAGAATAGCACCCTATAACTCGACAAAATATGACTGCGCCGCCAGGTCAATCAGTTCTTTGGTCATGGTCGGTTCCACACCGCGATAGCGGGCAATATCGAGAATCTGGTCGCATAAATCGCGGGGGTGCGAAGCGCGCAATTTACGGTTGCGTTTGATATACCATTCCTGAAGCAGATAAGCCAATCCCTGGTCGTTGTATTGCACGCCTTTGGCCTGGGCAACGCGCTGGAAAATCTGGCGATATTCCTCGAAATTTGGGTCACCAATTTCAATTTTGTGGCGCAAACGACGCAAGAAGGCCTCGTCCACCAGGTCACGCGGCGGAAGATTTGTGGAAAAGACTACCAGTACATCGAACGGCACTTCGATTTTACGCCCGGTGTGCAGGGTGAGATAATCTACCCGGTTTTCGAGCGGGACAATCCACCGGTTGAGCAAGTCACGCGGACGCACTTGCTGACGACCAAAGTCATCAATCAGAAAAATGCCGCCATTCGCCTTGACCTGAAAGGGGGCTTCATAGTATTTGTGCGTGTCATCGAAGACCAAATCCAGGCCAGCCATCGTCAATTCCCCGCCAACTACGATGAAGGGACGCCGAATGTGAACCCAGCGCGGGTCACGTTTCTGGCCGGAACGCAGCGACCCTGTACCGGCAGCGGTCGTATCATCATCTGCTGCGCGCTGGTGGTTGACCGAGTCATACAGTTTGATGACCTGCCCATCCACATACAGCGCATAGGGGATATACATATCTTGCTGAAGGATAAGATTGCCAAACGCACGCGCCACGCTGGTTTTCCCGTTGCCGGGCGGCCCGTAGAGAAAAATCGAAGTCCCTGAATTAAGAGCCGGGCCAAGACGCTCGAAGGTGGCGTTGGAAAGCACCAGTTGAGAGAGCAACTGCCGCATGTGGCGCTGAGTCACCACCACACGATGATGGCTCTGCTTGCGGATGGCCTGATTGTAAATTTCGATGGGAACGGGTGCCGGCCCGGCGTATTGACTTCGTTCCAACGCCTCACGCGCACGTTCGATGCCTGCTCCAGTAATCGCATACTGATAAGACCCTTCGCCCAGCCCGCCCATCGCAGACGATTTGACTTCGACCAGTTTCTCACGCTTAAGCGATTCCAAAATCTGGTCAGTGACGCCCGCAAACGGCAGGGCTATCTCTTCCGCAATTTTGAAGCCAGAGAGATACCCCTGAAAGTAGAGAATCTTGAGCGCCAGGTCTTGCAGCCAGAGAGGAGAAAGGCCAGTATCTTCGAGGCGGGAAATCGGCGGCGGAACGAAACCGGAACCAGAAGACGGCGATGGAGAAGCCGAAGGCACGGCAGCCGCCGGGCGTGGCGCTGCCGGACTAACACCCACACGGGGCGGCAGATTTCCTCCAGAAGAGGGGGGGCGAGATTGGAAATTCGACATAAATGCCTGCCGGAAAATGAAGAGAATCAGGATAGAGAAATTATACTGCTGATTACGGCTTTGCTTGTTCTGTTCCGCAGGATAATTTATGCAGATTCTTCTACAAGTCCCAATCGGGAAACCGACAAAAAATTCCCACTCCAGGAGTGGGAAGAGTGGCGAGGGTGGGATTTGAACCCACGACCGAGCGATTATGAGCCGCTTGCTCTGCCGCTGAGCTACCTCGCCGGGAGCGCACAGTATGTTACTATGCGTTCCCCGTTTTGTCAATCAATTTGTGACTATTTCCATTTGCTCTGCACGGCAATTGTGTAAATTTTGATGTTCAACACAATAAACCGCCAGAGTTGATAGAGCTTGAAATTCATCCAGAACTTTTCGGCTCGAGAAAATTGCTGTTCAGTCATAAGAGATTCTCCTGCAGGGGTTCATCCTGTTTGAAATCAGCCCGGCATCTACTCCGGTATCAATTGCCAGCCCGGCAGGGCTTTGAACTTCCAGATAAACGTGTGGTGGAGCATGAACTTCATCCATGCACCGGCCAACCCCATCTCCAGGTGAGAAATGAACAGGTCGCGGCCATATTCATTCTGATATTTCTTACGGTCTGGCACCACCGGGCGCATGACAATTGCGACCGCGCTGCCATCCCAGAGCGAGTCGCCCATGCTGGCGATACAGGCTGCCACCATTTCAGTCATCCGTTCACTGTGGCTCGGCTCGCGGCCATTGACCATATCCACAATATTGAGCGCCACCACACGGCCAATCATGCCGCTGACCATGCCAGTACGTGGAGGCGCAGGCGCAATCATAAAATTGTTTGGATTGGTAAACGGCCTGGAAATCGGCCCAGGCGGCGCAAAGGCAATCCCGGCAGCAAACATGTTTGGATAGGTGGGATTCTGATAGCGCGCCGGCCAGGCTTCGGGAGTCTGAGAAAGTTCTGCATACGGCAGGCCATATTTTCCATCCACCATCACAAAACCGGCAGGATTGACGATTCTGGAAGAGATGTCTTCACCGTCTTTGCCAATATACTTGAACGGCTGTCCCTTGAACTGCGGAATGAGCATAGCGAAATCGAATTCGGTTACACCTTCCTGTCCTTCGTAGTTCTCCCAGTAAATTTTGCCGTCTTCAACCTTTTTGACGCCCGTCTGCACCTGCCAGCGGATACCGGCATCCAGAAAGACCGATTTGATGAACTCCTCGCTCTTCATTACGATGCCGTTGCGCTTGACCTGTACACCGTTGACGCCGAAATCGCCCAACGCGGGTTCGTTGGAAAGCCAGAGAATATCGGCCTTATCGCGCAGACCGCGTTTGAGCAAGTCTTTGTGAACGTTGCTGATGTATTCAAACGCCGCGCCCTGACAGGTCGCCAGCGGATGCCCCGTTCCAATGACAATTTTGACCTTTTCGCCCTTTTTCATGCGCTCCACCAGCGCAAGATAGGCATCGCGGGTTTTGACGGCATGCGGCAAAGAGCAGATAGAATGCGTGAAACCGTTGTCGGGACCCAAACCAGGCGTTCCAGCAAAATTGAGCAGAGGGCCGGGAGCAATCACCAGGTAGTCGTAATCCAGGCGTACCGGATTGCCCGTGCCAATCTCTTCACCAAGAACATACTGGTCGCCGGGTTCGGGGTGAATCTCTTTGGCAGCGGCATGAACAAAACGGACGTTGATACGATCGTACACCGGTTTGAGTTTGAACACCGTATCTTCGGGCTTCATATGTCCAACGCCCACCCACACCCACGAGGGAACGTAGCCGAATACATCTCGATTGCTGATAACCGTGACCTCGTGCTTTTTTCCCAGCCGTGTGCCGAGGTAAATGGCGGCGGTTTGTCCGGCAAACCCCGCTCCAATCACAACAATTTTTGCCATCTGCTGCCTCCTGAAGCAAATTTCGTACAAATTAGATTTTTCTTCCCCAAAAAAGTTACATTGTGATAATTCTTACAAAAGAAATAGAGCGAGAGACCTTTCTCTCGCTCTATGTTGCGCTCTAAGAGAGCTCCTCTTAGTACACCAGTGATTTCTTATCGGTCGTCACGCGCTTGCGGAACATCCAGTACGTCCAACCCTGATAGGCCAGCACAATCGGGACGAACACCAGCGCCACGATGGACATCACTGTCAGCGTATAGGCGGAGGAAGACGAGTTGTAGATGGTCAGATTCCACGCCGGGTTGAGGCTGGAAATCATCACGTTCGGGAACATGATGCTGAAGAAGGTGACCTGGGTGAGAACGATATTGAGCGCCACCATGATAAAAGCCCAACCATCGCGTTTCTGATTGATAAAGTAGCCTGCCACCAGCAAAGTCACTACTGCTGTAATCGGAATAATGCCAGGGTTGACCATGCCGCGCTGCCAGTAACCGGAAATGTATGTGAACACGGTCAGGATGAGATACAACACCACCGCGGCAATCCACAACTTCTTTGCAAGGTCATCCACGCGCTTCTTGAGTTCGCCTTCCAGCTTCAGGCCGAGAAAGTTGGCGCCGTGCAACAGGAAGACCGCTACAGTAGTCAGGCCACCCAAGATGCCGAACGGATTGAGCAATCCCACGACCGTCATGATGCCGTTGGCGCTGACGTAATTGCCATCCTGGTCAATCGGAACACCGCGCAAAAGGTTGGCAAAAGCTGCACCGAGCAGCAAAGAGGCCAGGAAAGAACCAATCGCAATCATCCAATCAAAACGGTTGCGCCAGGCCGGGTCGGGGCTTTTGGAACGATATTCGAAAGAAATCCCACGCATAATCAGACCGACCAGGAGCAGGAAGAGCGCCAGGTAAAAGCCGCTGAACATGCTGGCGTACCAATGCGGAAAGG
This sequence comes from Anaerolineales bacterium, assembly GCA_025056175.1. GTDB lineage: Bacteria > Chloroflexota > Anaerolineae > Anaerolineales > Villigracilaceae > UBA5195. Next base: position 13,517 of record JANWWK010000021.1, on the reverse strand, counting down.
CCGCAAAGGTTGCACCACCAGCAGTGAGCAGCCAGACTTCGTTGCCATCCCACACCGGGCCAATCGTGTTGATGATGGCGCGGCGTTCTTCATCTTTTTTGCCGATGAAGGGCAAAAGCATACCCACGCCGAAATCGAAGCCTTCCAGGAAGAAAAACCCAATCCATAGAATGGCAATGAGCAGATACCAGATGATTTGCAAAGTTTCGTGAGACATAAGTCTTCTCCTTACGTAAGAGGTTCTCTTACGCTGTGTTGATTAATCTTGCGCTCCAACCAGGGCAGGGGCAACATCTACCGATTCGTGCATGGCGGCTTCGGGGCCGGCTTTGGCATACTTGAGCATCAGCTTGACCATGACGACGGCCAATACACCGTAAAGCGCCACATACCCGATAAGCGAAATTGTCAGGTCGAGTGCGGTTAGCTTCGGAGAAACGGCATCCTGCACCTTGAGCAGACCCTGCACAATCCAGGGTTGACGTCCCATTTCAGTCAAAATCCAGCCAGACATATTGGCGCCGTACATCATAACCAGCGAAGTGAGCGGCACGTATTTGAGCCATCCGGCTTTTTCGTAGCCCGCTTTGCGGCTGGACCACAGATACCAGGCCGAGGCGGCAATCATAATGAAGCCAAACGTCATCATGATGCGGAACGACCAGTAGGTAACGACCATCAGCGGGATATACTGACCCGGACCATATTGGGCTTCATACTGCGCTTGCAGGTCATACACACCCGGCACTTCGCAAGAAAAGTTGTTGCAAGCCAGAAAGCTCAGCACTGCCGGCACGCGCAGCGACCAGACTTCGCGGCGCCCGCTCAGGTCACCAATGGTAAGCAGAGAAAAATCAGCGGGGGCGGAGGTATCCCAGTGCGCTTCCAGGGCAGCGAACTTCATCGGTTGGGTCTCAAACATATACTGACCCATGGTGTGGCCACCCAGGAACAGGATAACGCTGGCAATCAGCCCTACCAGGGCGCCGGCCTGGAACGAGGTCTTGAAGAACTCCACGTTTTTCTTGTTGAACAAATGCCAGGCGCTGACGGCCAGGAGCAGGAAGGAAGCCATCGTCAGGCCATCAGCCAGGGTATGCCAAATCATCACCCACGCTTTGGGGTTACCAATGACGGCAAAGAAATCGGTCATCTGGGCGCGGCCATCTACAATCGTGTAACCCACCGGGTGCTGCATCCAGCCGTTGGCAATCAGAATCCAGATAGCAGAGAGATTCGAGCCAAGCGCGGCCAGCCAGATGGAGGCCAGGTGAACTTTTTCAGGCACTTTGCCCTCACCGAAAATCCACACGCCCAGGAAGGTGCTTTCCATGAAGAAGGCCAGCAACGCTTCCACCGCCAGCGGCGCACCGAAAATATCGCCCACGAACCGGCTGTACTCGCTCCAGTTCATCCCGAACTGAAACTCCTGTACAATGCCGGTAACGACGCCGATGGCAAAGTTGATGAGAAAGAGTTTGCCCCAGAATTTGGCGTGTTTACGCCAGGCTTCATCGCGCGTCTGGTAGTAGCGAGTCTGGAAATACGCTACAAACCAGCCCAGCCCCAGCGTCAGTGGGACAAAAAGCCAGTGGTAGATAGACGTCATGGCAAATTGCCACTGAGAGAGAATGAGGGTCGTTGTATCCATAGGTTCTCCTCGAAAAGGGATGAATGAAACAACTAACCTGCCACAAACAGGGCAGGTTCTTTCACCGGTATAGAAAGTGAATCGGCAGCCAGTTGAGCAAAATGGATAGCAGCCATCTCGCGCGCCATCGCGCCCTGCACCCGTCCCCAATTGGGGCGCACCGGGCAGTGACCCACGAAGGGACAGTCATCCTCGCCATTCAAATGCAGACACTCCGAGAGTAAAAGTTTTCCCTCGAAGGCCTCGACCACTTCGAGCAAGGTAATTTGTTCTGGCGGGCGGGGCAGGCTCAGGCCACCTTCGCGGCCTGGAAAGGTAGTCACCAGCCCTGCCTGAGCCAGCTGTGCCACAATGCGTGCCATAAAGGCTTTGGGGATTTGCATTTCACGCTGAATGGCCGCAGAAGAAACTCGCGCCCCCTGGCCGGCTCTCGCAAGAGCCAGCACCACACGCACGGCATAATCGGTCTGACGGTTAATTCGGAGCATGGTTTCTTCCGCAAATACTTACAGATTAACTCAACCTTTACCGATATTGTAAACGTTACAAACCGTTCGTTAAGATGAGAGATGTAACCATCTTTATATGACAAAAGTAACATCAATGTCGTAGTAAATATGACACTTTTGGTATAAAAAATCCCGAAGGATGGCCGCCTTCGGGATAACTGGGCAAAATCGGTGCGCCTTAATCCTGCGCACCAACCAGGCTGGGCGTGAGTGGATGGCGCGTTTCGGCCACATCCACCGATTTGGAAAGCGCAGCCTCGGTGCCTTCGCGTGCAAAGCGATACATCAACATCACCATAATCACGGTTAAGATGCTGTAGATGAGCGTAAAGCCCGTCAGGCTGATGGTGACGTCCAGAACCGTCAGATTTGGGGAGATGGCCTGAGCGGTCGTCATTAATCCATGCACCACCCAGGGCTGACGCCCCATTTCGGTCGTCACCCATCCGGCCACGCCCGCCGCAAAGGGCAGGGGGATGGTGTAAGGCATCCACTTCAGCCAGGGGATGAGCTTCTCCGGCCAGCCGCGCACAATGACCCACAAGGCAAAGGCTGCGACGCCAAGCAGAAGAAAGCCGATGCCCACCATAATTCGGAACGACCAGTACGTGGCAACCATCAGCGGAATGTAGTCTCCGGGACCATAGAGAGCTTCGTATTCGGCTTGCAGGTCGTTCACGCCGCGCACTTCGCACGCGAAGTTATTGCAGGCCAGGAAACTCATCAGATATGGCACACGCAGAGACCAGATTTCCTGTTTGCCGGTCAGGTCACCGATGGTGAGAAGGGAAAAAGAAGCGGGTTGTTCGGTTTCCCAAATGGCTTCGATGGCCGCCAGCTTCATTGGCTGATACAGGCGCATTTCCTGCCCCTGCTCGTGGCCGGTCATCAGGAGAGCAAAGGCGGCAATCAGCCCGACAATGGCACCAGCAGTAAACGAAGGTTTGAAGACATCCTGTTCACGCTTCCGCAAGATATACCAGGCGCTGACACCGAGAAGAAGGAATGCGGCCGTGGCCAGCCCGGCCGAAATGGCGTGCCAGAACAGGAGCCAGCCTTTGGGGTTGGTCACCAGCGCAAGAAAATCTACCAGCTGAGCATTGCCAGTTTCCGGGTGGATGACGTATCCAACCGGGTGCTGCATCCACCCATTGGCGAGCAGAATCCAGATTGAGGAGAACAGGCTTCCGATAGCGGCCATCCAAATCGAGAAGAGATGCACCTGTTTCGAGACGCGCCCTTCGCCAAAAATCCAGATGCCGATGAAAACTGACTCAAGAAAGAAGGCCACCAGGGCTTCAATGGCAAGCAGCGAACCAAACACGTCACCGACGAAACGGCTGTATTCGCTCCAGTTCATGCCAAACTGGAATTCCTGCACGATTCCGGTGACAACGCCCATGCCAAAGTTGACCAGAAACAATTTACCCCAGAATTTGGTCATGCGGCGGTAACGCTCCTCGCCGGTGCGGTAATACATGGTTTGGAAGAAGGCCACAAACCAGATGAGACCGAGCGTGAGCGGGACGAAGAGGAAGTGGAAGGCGGTGGTGACGCCAAACTGAAGACGGGAAAGGGTAACAACATCCATAGGGCATACCTGTAATTCGTGGTGGTTTTCACAAGTCTGCCCTTATTTTACCTAATTCAGACCGTCTTGGTATTAATTTCTTGTTAGAGTTTTCACAAAGCGCGACCGCTAATCTTTATAGGGGTCGAATTCGTCTTCACCAGCCATCGCCACGCCAATGGGCCGCAGTGTGTGTAAGATGCGGATGGTGGCGGCGTGGTGTTTCAACACTTCAGGCAGGCGTTTGTAGCAGTGTGGCGATTCATCGGTGCCTGCACCGCGCAGTTCCACACCCTGCTCGCGTACCCATGCCAGCATCATCTCGCGCGAAACAAGGCCAGGGCTGATGACCTTTCCCGTCCGCCGGTCGCGTTTGCCTCGCGCTGCGTTGCGGCTCATGACCCGCCCCGCTCCGTGTACGGTGGAATAGAGCGCCTGGCGTGCTTCAGGCGAATCTACGCCTTCCACGATGACGGCAATATCCCCCATCGAACCGCCGATGAACCCGCGCTGACCAGGAAACGCCGGAGTAGCGCCTTTGCGGACAACCCACATCGCCTCGCCGTAATGCGTTTCGCGCCAGGCAAAATTGTGATGGTTATGAACTGAATCGAGGATGCGTGCGCCGAGCATCTTTGCTACAAAATCGCATACCCAGTCACGTCCGGCATAGGCATAGCGTCCCGCCAGTTCCATCGCTGTCAGGTAATCCTGCCCCAGTGCTGAGCGGACAGGGATGATGAGCGGGTCCACATCCATCCCATCTTTGGCGCCGCCGGCCTTCAGGAAGTAGGTGGCGGTTTTGTGGCCGAGGCCGCGCGAGCCAAAGTGGACTCCAATCCAGATGCGTCCCTGCTCGTCTTCCAACAAATCTACGTAATGGTTGCCGCCGCCAATCGTGCCGAGTTGCTCCTGCGCCATCTTCTTGAGTGGCGAGAGAGCAGGCAGTTTCCAGGCCGGGTCTTCAAACAACGGATGGTCAACACGGATGTTATTCTTCATGCCGATTCCGAATGACAGGTTTCGCCAAATGTCGTCCATGATTTTGGCGATATTCCGGCGAATTTCAGCTGCGGGAATATCAATCAGAACGGCTTTGTTGCCACAGGCAATGTCGAAACCCACCCCCGAGGGGCTGATGTGTTGGTAGTAGGCCAAGACACCGCCAATTGGTACGGCATATCCTTTGTGGTGGTCGGCCATGAGGGCGGCGGCATTGGCGGTTCTGGCACAGTTTTTGATTTGGGCAAACGCCGATTCATCGACCGGCTCCCCCCATACGGGAATCCCTTCGATTTTTTTCATGAGAGACCTCCTCCCCAAACGAGAACGCCGCCCTGAAGGACGGCATTCGGTTTGGCGCAGCGGCTTCCTGACGGATTAACCGAGGAGGGATGCCGCCGCGCCACGTTGGATACTGTTACTGTCCATGCGAGACATCACCTCCTCCTTTCTAAAGGATAGCGATGAATGAATTGACTTGCCCCTTAATGATGATGGGAGTATGACATAGAAGTAATCGGATGTCAATAGGTGGCTTTGGTTTCCTAATGCTTTTTTCAGTTTGTCATCAAATGGTCAACGGCTTCGGCCAGCTCGCGCAGGTTACCCACCTTTAGCACAGAGTTGCACAGAGGAGCATAGCGAGGCATATCGCTATCACCATTCCACAAGGCGGGTGGTTCGGGGTTGAACCAGATGACTCGGGCGGCGCGGCGGGCCAGCAAGGAGAACAGGTCTAAACGAGGGTCGTTGTAATTGTTGCGGCCATCGCCAACGATGAGCAGCGTGGTTTGGCCGGTGAGCGTATCGAGATAGGAATCCACAAAATTCTGAAGCGACCAACCTAAATCGGTGTTGTACGAACCGGCAGGCATACGCCACAAGACGGACGCAATGGCTTCTTCGGCACTGGTGGCCTCGAAATCGCCGGAGATGGATTCCAGGTGGTCAATGAAGGCGAAGGCGTAGGTTTTGTGTACCTGTCCCTGCAGCGCGTAGAGGAAAGTGAGCATGAGTTCCGAACAGAAACGCATGGACGTGCTGATGTCGCACAAGACGACGATGCGCGGTTTGCGGGTGCGGTCTTTGTGGCGGATTTCCATTGGCACGCCATGGTGCTTGAGATTGGCGCGGATGGTGGCTTTTGGGTCGAGCTGCCCGGTTTTGGCGCGCTTCTGGCGCAGGGCAATGCGCGTGCGAAGGATAGCCGCCAGGCGGCGGACTTCGCGCTGGAGGGCTTTTTTGTCGGCATCGGATAAGGCGCGAAACGGACGATTGAGCAGGGAATCGGTGCTTTCTCCGGGAGGCTGTTGACTCAAATTTTCGGCAATGCGCTCGCCAGCAAACTGCTGCATCTGTTCTTCCAGGCCGGCGAGGTTTTGGCGAATCAGTTCGCGCACCTGCTCGACCCGCTCGCGGCTCATCCCCAGTTGGGCCAGTTGTTCCATCAACTCTTTCAGGGCTTCGCGCACTTCGGGGAAGGCCAGCGCGCGCATCATGCGCTGCGCCATCCAGTTCTGGTAACGCAAATCCTGAGTGTTGTTCAGGCCAACCATGCGGGCGAGTTGCTCCAGTTCCTCACGGGTCAGGGGTTGCCCGTTCAGCAGGCGGTCCATGCGCTCACGCAAATCCTGGGCAAACTGGCGCAAGGCTTCGGCCAGCAGGCCGGCTTCTTCGGGCGTCAACTGCTCAGAGATGTTACCGCCCATCAGCGGCGGAGGCGCGGCGCCAAAGAAAAGCGGGAAGAGTTTCTCGAAGACGGGAATGTCACGCACATCCTTGATGAGTGTGGCGCGCAGGGAGAGGCGGAATTGTTCGCGGTCTTGAATCCCCATCAAATCTACTGCGGAGAAGGCCTCGGCGCTCTCTGCCAGGCTGATGCGTACACCGCTGGCGCGCAAGGCAGCAATCAACTGTAGAATGCGGCTTTCCATAGGTCAATTTCCCGAAAAGCGTCGAAATTCGTCGGGGCGAGAGGGCGGGGGATGGATGAATTGACGACGGGCTTTTTGCAGGTCGGCCTCGTGCTTGAGCAAAACGGAAAGGGTTTCCTCGAGGGTGTCTTTATCGAGATTGGAAGCGTTGAGAGCCACCAGTGCGTTGGCCCAATCCAGCGTTTCGCTGATGGAAGGAGATTTGCGCAAGTCGCTCTTACGAAGACGCTGAACAAAATCTACGGCCTGGCGCGCCAGTTTGGGGTTCAGGTCCGGCACTTTCAGACGCACGACCGCCAGTTCGGCTTCCAAATCGGGGTAGTCAATGAAGAGGTACAGACAGCGGCGTTTGAGGGCTTCGCTCAGTTCGCGGGTGTTGTTGGAGGTGAGAATGACGAACGGGCGATGTTTGGCAGCCAGTGTGCCGAGTTCTGGCACCGAAACCTGGAAATCGCTCAACACTTCGAGCAGGAAGGCCTCGAATTCGGCATCAGCACGGTCAATTTCGTCAATCAGCAGAACGACCGGTTTTTCGCTCAGGATGGCACGCAGGAGCGGACGCTGAAGCAGGAAGCGGGTGGAGAAGAACACATCTTCTTCGGCGGCCAGTCTGTCAGCGGCTTCAGCCAGTGTTTCGGCTTTGCCGAGGGTTTCGTTGAGTTTATCGCGCAAGAGTTGGGTGTAAAGCAGCTGCTTGGAATACTCCCATTCGTACAGGGCTTTGGATTCGTCCAGGCCTTCGTAGCATTGCAGACGAATCAGTTCGCGTCCGGCGGCAGCAGCAATGGCTTTGGCAAGTTCGGTTTTGCCCACACCGGCAGGGCCTTCGGCCAGTAACGGTTTACCGAGTTTTTCGGCCAGAAAGACGATGGTGGCAATTTCATCGGTAGCAATGTATTTTTGCTGCGAGAGCTGGTTTTTTACGGTTTCGGTGGAGGTAAAGAGAGCGTCACTCATAACGGTAGCCTGATTCGGTGGGGACAAGATGCTTGAAAACAGATAAGACTATCAAGACCAGTATACTCCGGTTGAATGGGAAATGTTTCTTAATGTTCCGTAAGAAAAGCAAACGGCCTGCAAACTACCTCCAAATTGAACTTGAAATTTGCGAGGTTTTCGTCTATCCTAATACCATCCAGCGTTCCCTGCTGGTATTTCAAACGCCAATAAGGAGAAGGAGCATGAGAAAATTATCTTTCGTTTCTATCGTGACGCTGGCGCTTGCCATCGTTCTTTCGGCCTGTCAGGGAGGTCAGCCGCCGGCTGCCGATTTGTTGCAGGAAATCAAGCAGCGCGGCTACATTCTGATTTCGACCGACCCAAACTACGAGCCGCAATCGTTTTTGAATGCCAACGAGCAGCGGCTGGCCCAAACAAAGTGTCCTGCCGATGCCCTGACCGCGAATCAGATGCAGGGGTTCGATGTGGATGTTGCTATCGAAATCGGGAAGGCGCTAGGGGTTGAGACCTGCTTTGCCACACCAGATTGGGATATGATTACCGCTGGAAATTGGGCCAACAAGTGGGATGTGAGCGTAGGCTCGATGACGATTACCGTAGAGCGGCAAAAAGTGCTGAATTTTAGCGTGCCGTATTATTACACCCCAGCAGTGGTCGCGGTGCGCAGTGATGCGAGTTTTGCTTCGCTGGAGGAACTGGCCGGGCAGGCGCTCTGTGCCGGAACAGCCACCACCTATGAAGCCTGGCTGAATGGCGATATGGCTGCGCTGGGGTTGCCCGAATCTTCGATTTACGCCAAAGCTCCGGCGGGGGTCAAGGTCGTCACCCTCTCTACCGACCAGGAATGCGCGCAGGCGATTGCTGCCGGAAGAACCGATTTCGTAGGGTACGTGACTTCGGCCACAGTGGTAGATGCCAACATCGCCGCCGGCATGCCGGTCAAGAAACTGGGGTCGCCGGTGTTTTCGGAAGAACTGGCAGCCGCCTTTGATAAAGCCGCGAAACTGCCTACCGATAGCCTGCGCGCGGAAGTGGATAAACTCTTCCAGGCAATGCATGCCGATGGTCGCCTTTCGGCGCTTTCGATAAAGTGGTTTGGGCAGGATTTGACGCAATCCCCAAAGTAAAAATGCCTGGTCTGGACGTGGAGGCACGTCAGCATGTGCCTCCACGTCAGCGTTTCCTGGGAGAAGGTGATGAACGATACCGCCGATACCAAACAAAACACGCCCTCGGTTTCACTGGGAGAGGCGCTTTACGCAGCAGAACAGCGCAGAGAACGTGTTTTCCGCATTCATGTGGGCGTTTCCTGGCTGGTGATGTTTGCGCTTCTAATGTTTCTGTTTAGCGGACAGACTTTGACGCTCGGCAGCCTGGAATTCAACACGATTCGCCTGGATTTCGATTTCATCCAGCGCAATCTGGCGTTCGTTGCAGGCGGAATGGGACAAACGATTCTGATTTCAGTGCTTTCGATTTTACTTGCCACCCTTCTGGCGCTGGTTGCGGCACTCGGTAGGCTCTCACGTTTTCCGCCATTTTATGCCATCTCAACGTTTTATGTCTCGCTGATTCGCGGCACACCACTGTATCTACAAATTTTTTTCTTCTTCCTGGCGCTACCGCAACTGGGAATCATTCTACCGGGCTTCATTGCCGGTGTGGTTGCATTGGGACTGAACTATGGCGCGTATATGAGTGAAATTTTCCGCGCTGGAATTGGTTCCGTGGGCAAAGGGCAACGCGAGGCGGCGCTGGCGCTGGGAATGACGCCAGTCCAGGTGATGCGCCGTATTGTCATTCCGCAAGCCTTGCGGTTTGCTATTCCGCCAATGGGGAATGAATTTATTGCCATGACCAAAGATTCGGCGCTGGTCTCAGCGACGGGTTTCGTTCACGAATTGATGTGGCGCGCAACCAAAGTAGGACGCGCCAACTTCAAGAACCTGGAAGCGCTCATCATGGCGGCGGTGTTTTACTGGCTGATGACCATGATTCTCTCCTACATTCAAGGAAAAATCGAAGCCCGTATGGCAAAAGGAGACCGATGAAATGGCGCCAATTGTGACCGTTTCTCAGTTACACAAGTACTTTGGACGCCTGCACGTGCTGAACGACATTAACCTGGAAATCGAGCGGGGCGAAGTGGTGTGCATCATTGGGCGCAGCGGCTCTGGCAAAAGCACGTTGCTGCGGTGCATCAACTTTTTGGAAGAACCCTCCGATGGCAGCATTGAAGTGGCGGGCATTCAGGTGCGGGCGCACGACCACAGCAAAGAAGGCCGGCAAAAAATTCATGATATTCGCCTGCGGACAGGGATGGTGTTTCAGGAATTCAACCTGTTTCCTCACATGACGGTCTTACAAAACATCATCGAAGGGCCGATAACGGTCAAAGGGATGGAACGCCAGCACGCGATTGAGCTGGCCGAGATGAACCTGGAACGGGTAGGAATGCTGTTCAAAAAAGACGAATACCCCAACCGTCTTTCTGGGGGTCAGAAGCAGCGCGTGGCGATTGCACGCGCACTGGCGATGGAGCCACAAGTCATGCTGTTTGATGAACCTACCTCAGCACTTGACCCGGAGTTGATAGGGGAAGTCTTGAACGTGATGAAACGTGTGGCGATGGATGGGATGACGATGCTGGTGGTGACGCACGAGATGGGGTTTGCGCGCGATGTTGCAGACCGTATTGTGGTCATGGCCGAGGGCAATATCATCGAAATTGGCACGCCGGAGCAAATTTTTACCAACCCCAAAAACGAGCGCACGCGCGCTCTACTCGACCGCTACCGTGCGGCCGAAGCACCTTCCTCAACAAACGCCCTGGCGGAATGAGCAACGGGTAGAGTACTCCTCTCAACAGAAAAGCCCCTGTTTCAAACAAGGGGCTTTTTCGTCTCCCATCGGCTGGGTCACCGAATCTCGCGGGTTATCTCACGCGCACAGCGGACAAAATCCAAAACCACCGGTACGTTTCGCATCATCACGGCCATGTTGCCTTTCACATCCAGTTTTCGGGTGAGCATGGCCTGCATCGGGTCAAGTTCGCCTTTCAGTACGCGGGCAAAGTTGGAATAGGCCGCTTTGAGCGTAAACGCAGGAGTATATTTAGCAAGGTCATCCACAATTTCAACATGGCGGCATTGACCGTGCCATAAATCCAGGTACATGACCATGCGTTCTTTCAAATTGCCTTCCGGTTCGATGATGAAGTACATATCACCTTCCCACTTGCTGGCGATGCGCGCATATTGTTCATCGGAATTGAGTTTTTCCTGAAAGGTTTGAAGCCACTCGGCAGAAGGAAAAATGGCAGACATCAGAAGCACTCCTGGCACAGGTTGGTCTTGGGATGATTGTACCACTTCATAGAAACCTGGAACGAACGACAGCCGCAAACCCACAGAATTCAGAAACGCGAAAGACAAATCAAACGAAGACGGATGGAGCATGTCCATCCGTCTCGGTCGGTTAATCTCGATTGTACATTCGCACTTGCAGAAGAGACTCGCAACGTCTCAAGGAAACTCTTATGGAGTGGCCTATCCGAGGTGAATCGGGAATCCGGTCTATCGTGCCGGGAGACGTCTGGCGCAGGCAGAAAGCCTTGTTGCCATTTCCTCAGTCCCCGATTTCACCTCCAGGAGTGCCAGCCGGATAGTTTGGGACCGAAATTCTGACCTCCTTTCTGTAACTGAGTGGGTAGATGGATGAGTTACTACCTATAGAATACACCAAAACACAGGCCAAAACATTAAAATAGGCCATAATAACTGTAAGGGATTGTCTGGACAAACTTTCCACGATTTCGTTATACAATGAAATTTGTGAGTAAAAAGCGGCGCTTTGTTGCGCCGCTTTCGTTTCGGTCAAGGCTCAAACTTCATGCGCGGATACGAACCCAGCACGCGCAACATTAGCGCATATTCGGCCAGATGTTCAAGCGCACGAGAAGCGCCCGGCTCGTGCGCTGCGCCGAGAAAATCAATATAAAACAGGTATTCCCAGGGTTTGCCTTGCAACGGGCGTGATTCGATTTTGGTCAGGTCAATATCCCGCAGGGCAAACACGCTCAAGGCTTTGAACAATGCGCCGGGGACATTTTTCAGGGTAAACACTATCGAGGTTTTGGCTTCTCCCTGCGGTTGAATGGCTTCACGCGCTACGGCAAGGAAGCGGGTGTAATTTTCGGGGTTGTCTTCGATGCCTTCTTCGAGAATTTCCATGCCATAAAGTTCCGCCGCGCGGCGCGAGGCAATCGCGGCCATATCGCGCGCACCGCTGGCTTTTAGCATTTTCACGCTGCCGGCGGTATCATAAACGGCTTCACTCTTGACTCCCCAGCGGCGCAGATAAGCAGCGCACTGTCCCAGTGCCTGTGGATGACTGATGACTTTGCGAACCGATTGTTTGGTGACACCCGGAGCAGCAATCAGACAGTGCCGCACGCGCAAAAAGTATTCCCCCACAATGTGGAGATGATACCGTAAGAGCAGGTCGTAATTCTGGTGAATGCTGCCCGCCAGCGAATTTTCGATGGGAATGAGAGCCGCATCGGCCCCACCGCCTGCAACCGTCTCAAAGACAAGGTCAAAACTTTCACATGGCACAGTTTCAACCAGGCCGAAATACCCAAACAGCGCCTGTTCACTATATGCGCCCGGCTCACCCTGAAACGCAACTCTCATCGTTAGCCTCCCTTTGTTTTTTGACGCGCAGCCCACATCAAAATGGCGCGAAAGCCGGCTTCAACTTCGGCATCCGATGCGGCAATCGTCATCCGCACAAAGCCTTCTCCCTGTTGCCCAAAGGCCGACCCCGGCACTAACCCCACGTCAGCCTCATCCAGAATGCGCTCACAAAATTCGAGGGAAGACATCCGCAATGGACGAATATCGAGGAAAAAGTAGAACGCGCCCGGAGAAGGCCGGGTGATGACGTTTGTGCTGCCCATCTCCTCTGCGATGCGCAAAACCAGGTCGCGTCGGCGGGCATAAGCGGCGCGCATCCCGGCAGCCGCTTGTTGAACACCGGGGTCGGTCAGCGCAAAGGCGGCAGCTTTCTGGATAAATGGCGCAACACAGGTTATCGAGTTCTGACCGACCTTGATGGCCTGAGCAATGACGTGCGCAGGTGCAGCCAGATACCCCACCCGCCAGCCGGTCATGGCATAGGTCTTGGAAAGGCTATGAACCAGCAAAGTACGCTCTTTGGCGCCATCGAACGCTGCCGCCGAAACGGGTTTTTCTTCATAGTACAGGTTCTCGTACACTTCATCGCTGACCACCCACAGGTCATGGGCAGCGGCAAATTCTTGCAGGGTTTGCAAATACATACGGGAGGGATACCTGCCAGTTGGGTTGGATGGGTAATTGATGACAATAACGCGGCTGCGAGGGGTCAAAGCCCGCTCCCAATCCTGAAAGGTTGGCAAGAAATCATTTTCTGGCGGCGCCGGCACGCGAATCACATTTGCTCGCAACATCAACGCCATGTTGGCATGGGTTGCCCAGGTCGGGTCAGGAATCAAGACCTCGTCGCCAGGATTGAGGATAGCCTGCATGGCAAGGTAATAGGCATGAATGCCGCCATGCGTGACCAAAATTTCCGTTTGGGGGTCATATTCCAAACCATTATCGCGGGCCAGCTTCAGCGCGGCAGCACGGCGCAACTCCGGGTCGCCTGTGCTGGGACCATAATGGGTCAGACCTGCCTCCAGCGCACGAAAAGCGGTTTCCAGAACTGGCTGCGGGGTGGGAAAGTCCGGGTCGCCAACGTGCAGGGGGATGACTCGTTTTCCGACGGCACGCGCGGCTACAATTCGGTCGTTGAGCGAGACGGTCGCTGATTGGCGAATCAGGTCGAGTTGTTGATTCAGGTTCACA
>JANWWK010000016.1 GCA_025056175.1 Anaerolineales bacterium | reverse complement strand
AATCAGACCCTGGTCTTGATTACAGCGGCGATTGCGGGACTCGGCGGCGGGATGTTCGTGCTTTCCCTGGTTCTGACAGTTTATTCCGGCATCTACTCCCTGCTCACGCCGGCAGGCGAGGAGCAAAAAATCCGCTGGAAGAGTTTCCGCGCCTACCTGGAGCAGGTCAGCCGTGGACGTGAACCGGCCATCCGCCCGGATACCTTCGAGCGCTACCTGGCGTTTGCGGCCGCCTTTGGCCTGGGCGAGGCCTGGGCCAGGACTTTCCACAAGCTGGGCGGCGTGCCGCTCCCGGTCTGGTTCCGGGCCCTGCCCGGCAGCAACGCCGACTTCGGCTCAGTGGTAGCGGTCATGAGCTCGGCGGATACCTCCGTATCATCGGCGGGGGCCGATGGCGGCGGGGGTGCATCCGGCGGCGGCGCAAGCGGAGCAGGGTGACCTGACACCCAACCACCTGAATCCTGTCCAAAGTTTTCAAGAGAGCAACTTATGACAACTTCTACCCCCGTCCTCCCCGTCCAGCAGACCGAGCGCATTCAGATTGTGGACATCCTGCGCGGGTTTGCCCTGTTCGGCATTCTGTTCGTCAACATGACGATTTTCAGCCATCCGATGCAGGCCATCGTCATGCCCACCGACCCTTCCCTGCCCTGGCACGACCGCGCCGCCATCTGGCTGATTCACGCCCTGGGGGAGGGCAAGTTCTACGCCCTGTTCTCGATGCTCTTTGGGCTGGGGTTGTTCCTGCAAATGGAGCGGGTCGAGGGGCGCGGCGGACGCTTCGTGCCGCTCTACGCCCGCCGCCTGCTCGTCCTGCTCGGCATCGGCCTCGTCCACGCCTTCCTGATTTGGATGGGCGACATCTTGATTGTTTACGCCCTGATTGGCTTCCTGCTGCTGCTCTTCCGAAAGGCCAAACCGCGCACTCTGCTCATTTGGGTCGTCCTGCTGATAGCCATTCCCGTCCTGTTCAACGCCGCCATCACCGCTCTGGTGACGTGGGCCAGCACCATCCCCGAAGCCGCGCCGCAAATCGAACAGTCTTTTGCCCAGGCCGAAGCCGAATATGCCGCCGACCTGGAACGCGCCGCCCAGGTGTACGCCACCGGCAATTTCGCCGAAATCACCGCCCAGCGCGTGAAGGACTACTTCGACATAGGGCTGGCAGGGGTATTTGTGATGGGCTTCAACATCCTGGCGATGTTCCTACTTGGCCTGTACTTCGGCAAACGGGAAGTATTCAAGAACCTGGAAGCCCACCGCGGACTGTTCGTCCGCCTGCTGGTCATCGGGCTGGCCCTGGGGTTGAGCGGCAACCTGCTCTACGCCACGCTCATCATGCCCATCTCGCGCATATACCAGTCCTGGACGCTCTTTCTGGCAACCACCGCCCAGACGATTGGCGCGCCCCTGCTGATGCTGGCCTACGTTTCGGCGTTTTGCCTGCTGGCGCTCCATCCGGTTTGGGGTAAGCGCATCAGCGTCCTGGCCCCGGTCGGCCAGATGGCGCTGACCAATTATCTGACGCAATCCATCGTCTGCACGCTCATTTTCTACGGCTATGGGTTGGGGTTGTTCGGCAAAATGGGCCCGGCGGCGGGCATCGGCCTGACCATCGTCATTTACCTCCTGCAAATCCCCCTGAGCCACTGGTGGATGAAACGCTTCCAATACGGCCCCGCCGAATGGCTGTGGCGCTCGCTGACGTATCTCAAGCCGCAGCCCATGCGCCGCGCAGGTGGGGCAAGTCTCTGACTTGCCCGCGCAAATCGCAGATTTGCGCTACGTAGCGCAAGTTTTCAACTTGCGTTACAGGAATGACTTTGCTCAATGTCACCCAAACATCTTTTGCTCCTCGGCGGATACGGCAACACCGGCCTTCCGCTGGCACGCCTGCTGCTGGCGCATAGCGACTGCTCCATCACGTTGGCCGGGCGCAGCCTGGAAAAAGCGCGGCAGGCGGCGGAGCGGCTCAACGCGCAAATTCCGGGCAACCGCGTCCGGGCGGCTTGCACCGATGCGGCGGATGTATCGTCCCTGCGCCAGGCCTTCCAGGGGGCGGATATGGTGGTGGTCGTCTCCAGCACAGCGGAATACGCCGAAAACGTCGCCCGCGCCGCTCTGGAAAGCCGCGCCGATTATTTCGATGTGCAATACGGCAAAGCCAAGATGGACTGTCTGCAATCGTTGGCTGAGGAAATCGAAGCGGCAGGCCGTTGTTTCATCACGGACGGAGGGTTTCATCCCGGTTTGCCGGCGGCGATGGTGCGCTTTGTCGCGCCGCACTTCGAGCGGCTCGAATCGGCCAATGTGGGCAGCGTTATCCAGATTGACTGGGGCCGCCTCGACCTTTCGCCCGCCACCCTGCGCGAGTTTGTCGCCGAGTTCATGAGTTTCCAGACCTTGCATTTTAAAGATGGCCGCTGGCAGGAGATGAGCGCGCTGGCAATGATGTTCCCGCGGTTCATGGATTTCGGCGGAGAGTTCCGCCGCCGGTATTGCCTGCCCATGTTCCTGGAGGAAATGCGCGCCCTGCCGGAAATGTACCCCTCGCTACGCGAGACCGGCTTCTTCGTGGGCGGATTCAACTGGTTTGTGGATTGGTTTCTCTCGCCGCTCATCCTGGTTGGGCTGAAACTCTTTCCCCAAAAAGGGGCAACGCCGCTGGCGAACCTGATGTTTTGGGGCCTGAAGACCTTTTCGCGCCCGCCGTATGGCACATTGCTCAAACTGGAAGCCAGGGGCATCAAACACGGCGCGCCCCACATCGCCGAAATGACCATCGCCCACCCGGACGGTTACATGCTGACCGCCATTCCGGCGGCGGCCTGCCTGCTTCAAGTCCTGGAGGGCGGCGTCCGCCAGCCTGGGCTGTGGCTCCAGGCGCACATCGTCGAGCCGCGCCGCTTTTTCGGCGACATGCAGCGCATGGGCGCCGCCATTCGAACCGTTGGGTTGGATGAGCCGGCTAAATAATTCCTGGCATTTTGCTGTATATGAGCATTTTCTAAAGGTTTGCTGGCCCAAAAATTCAACCCATGCAAAGAGTGGACGAAGTTACACATGGAAAAACTCATCTTCTTACTCATTGCGGTTGCTGTCGCATATATCTCGTACCGCCAGTACCAGAAAGACAAACAAACCAAAACCGAGGCGGCTCAACCGCTCGGCTTGAACGCCGCGCCGCCCGCCAATGACCTGGAAACCTGGGTGGCTGGTCTCGACCTCCAGCCCTGGAAAACGCCCCGCTATCAGGCAGACCACCTTTCCGAGCGTCCTTTCCCGAATGGCAAATTGTTCCTGCTCGATTTGTACGACTTGAGCGGTGATGGCACGCGTCACCACCAGGTAGCGGCCATAAACGCCCCCGGCCTGCGCCTGCCTAAGTTTGGACTCCACCCCCGGCGCGGGCGCGGCCTGCTGGCGCAAATCGTCCCCTGGGCAACCTGGATGAACGACAAAGAAGTCAAATTCCCGGCGCATCCCGATTTCGCGGCGCGCTACGCCGTCCGCGCCGAGGACCCTGAAGCCGTGCGCCGCTTTTTCGTTGAGACGGAGTTACCCGGCTTTCTGGTTGGCCGCGACCACATCACCCTGCGCGCCGAAGGGGATTTCTTTCTCTTTGCCGATGAGAACCCCCAATTCGACCCCGGCAATCCCGAACACCTGAACCGCCGCCTTCAGGGAGCGGTGTCAGTCTTCCGGCAGTTCCGGCGGATGAACGCCGCGAACGGGTGAACCATGTCGAAGGCATCTGCCCTCCGCTGGCTCGTCCCGCTGATTGCCCTGCTGGCGCTGATTTCTGCCGGGGCGGGTTTGCTTGTTTCAGGTGGTGACGGCCCGTTGACCTTCACCAACGTATATGGGCAGACGGTCGAACTGTACGGACGCGGCCTCTACCGCCACGACTCCCTGCTGGCCGGGGCAGGCTTCCGCGGCACAGACGCCGTGACCCTCTTCCTGGCAATTCCGCTGCTGCTGGCGGCCTATTGGCGCGCGCGGCGCGGTTCGCAAGACGCGCAACTCGTCTTGCTGGCCGCGCTGTTTTATTTTCTCTACAACGGCGCTTCGATGACCTTCTCGGCCATGTTCAACCCGCTTTTCCTGGTCTATGCGGCGCTGTTTTCGGCCAGTCTGTTCGCCGTGATTCTCGCCCTGGCGACGTTCGATACGCAAACGCTTGCCGCGCGCGTCCGGCCTGGGTTCCCGCATCGCGGCGTGGCCGTCTTCACCATCGTGGTTGGATTCGGCACGCTCTTGATATGGCTGAGCGAAGTGATACCGCCGCTCCTGACCGGCGCAGCCCCTTCCCTGATTGGCCCCTATACCACCCTGTTCACGCATGGCTTTGATTCGGCGGTCATCACCCCCGCCGCCGTGCTGACCGGCATCCTGGTCTGGCAGCGCAGGCCGCCCGGCTACCTGCTGGCTGCGCCCATCATGCTCTTCTGCGCCCTGGTTGGCGTGGTGGTGATTGGGCAATCCATCAGCCAGGCGCTGTCGGGGCTGGTTTTCCCCATCCCCGTTTATATCGGCATGGTCGGCTCGTGGGTGGTGATGGGCGGATTTGCCCTGGGACTGACCCGCTCCTTCTTCCGAAACCTGGAGCCGCAATGAGGCCGTTGGCCGCCCTGACCCTGCCGCTCCTGCTCCTTCCGGTCATGGCTGGGGTCTTTTCCCTGTCCGACCGCTGGCTGGGCGCGGAAGCGGGTTACCTGCTCGGCTTCGGTTTTTACTGGCTGTTCTGGTGCTTGCTCGTTCCCCGCTGGCTGTTGGGAAAGGCAGAGTTTGCCACCATTCTGCGCGACCGCGACCCGCTGTTTGCCCTCCCCCCCAACCCCTCTCCCGATGGAAGAGGGGCGTATGCGCAGCGAACATACCGCATCGAATGGGGCGCGGCGCTTCTCTGGCTGCTCGTCACGCTGATTGCCGTGCTGATGTATGCTGGAGACTTCGTCCGCGCTCCGCTGACCCTGATTCTGCTTGCCGCGCCGCTGGCAACCCTCAACGGCTTTTGCGAGGAGATTCTCTGGCGCGGGCTGTACGTCCGACTGTTCCCGCGCAACCCCTGGCTGGCGATTTTGTACCCCTCGCTGGGCTTTGCCCTCTGGCATCTCGCCCCGCAGGCGATTTTTCCCGCCGAAAACGTCCTGGGATTCGTCATTTCGACCTTCTTTCTGGCCCTGCCCTACGGCGTCATTGCTTACCGCACCGGCTCGGCCAAATGGACGGCCCTCTCGCACAGCCTGAGCGGCATCCTGGCCTTGAGCGGCTATCTCGCGCCGAGTTTGCTGGCGCTG
>JANWWK010000091.1 GCA_025056175.1 Anaerolineales bacterium | reverse complement strand
CCATTGCCCCCAGCCTGCGAAACCTTCCCCGCATTGGGGAGGTTTTGTTTTGGAGTGGTTCGTACCCCCCTTGAGGGGGCGCGTCCACTGCCCCCAGCCTGCGAAACCTTCCCCGCATTGGGGAGGTTTTGTTTTGGAGTGGTTCGTACCCCCCTTGAGGGGGCGCGTCCACTGCCCCCAGCCTGCGAAACCTTCCCCGCGTTGGGGAGGTTTTGTTTTGGAGTGGCTTGCAACGCTCTGCGTATCAAGCAGACGTCAGTCGCTGCAGAGTTTCGACCAGCAGACGATGTTCAAGTGCATGGACACGCGCCTCGAAGGCTTCGAGCGTTTCCCCTGGCTGAAAGAAAATTTCCTCGCTGGCAAGTACAGGACCATTGTCAACGCCCTCATCCGGCACCAGATGAACCATCACGCCCGAACGGTCCACCTGACCCGCCTGCCAGGCCGCGTAGGCACGCTCGATAGCGTGTGTGCCGGGAAACGCACCCGGCAGAGCAGGGTGCAAATTGATGACCCGATTCGGGAACGCGTTCAGAAAGACGGAGGACAAAAGACGCATCCAGCCGGCAAGGACGACGTAATCCGGCTGAAAGCCTGCTACCAGTTCTGCCAGACGGGCATCGTATTCCTGACGGGATTCGTCAGGACGTTTGGGAAAGGAGAGCGCCGGAACACCTGCATTGCGGGCGCGGGTCAGGCCATAGGCGTCAGGGCGGTTCGAGATAACCGCAACGACCATCGCTGACAGACGATTTTCTGCACACGCATCCAGAATCGCTTGCAGGTTCGAGCCATTCCCGGAGATGAGAACAACCAGACGCGCGGTCATCGGCTCTAATGATGGAACAAACGCACGCCGGTAAAGGCCATCACCATGCCGTAATCATCGGCGGCGGCAATCACTTCGGCATCGCGTGCCGAACCACCCGGCTCGAACACGTAACGGACGCCAGAGGCAGCCGCGCGGTGAATGCTATCGGCAAAGGGGAAGAACGCATCCGACCCAAGGGCGACATCCGTCAGGCCATCCAGCCAGGTGCGTTTCTCTTCCGGCGTCAGCTGACGCGGCAACGCGGTAAAAATGTCTGGCCAGGCAGCCTTTTCGCGCGGGGTGATGTCATCGCGTAAGAACTGGTCAATCGCATTATCGCGCTCCGGGCGCTTGATTTCTGGGCGGAAGGGCAAAGAAAGCACCACCGGATGCTGGCGCAAGCGCCACAAATCGGCTTTGTGGGCTGCCAGGCGAACGCAGTGAACGCGCGATTGTTGACCAGCACCTACACCAATCGTCTGTCCATCTTTGACGAAGCACACCGAATTGGATTGTGTGTACTTGAGCGTAATCCAGGCAATTTGCAGGTCACGCAAAGCCTCCGAAGGCAGGTTCTTATTGCGGGTCACCCGGTTCTCAAAATCGGCCGGGCTGGTCAGACGGGTATGGCGTCCCTGCTCAAACGTAATTCCAAACACATCCCGGGTTTCGCTGGACGGTGCTTCGTAGGCGGGGTCCATCTGCAAAACGACGTATTTGCCCTGTTTTTTCTGCCTGAGAATTTCGAGCGCGGATGGTTCGTAGGCAGGCGCAATCACGCCATCCGAGACTTCACGAGCAATCAGCCGGGCTGTTGGCTCGTCCACAGGGTCAGAAAGCGCAATGAAATCCCCAAATGAACACAACCGGTCGGCGCCACGTGCGCGCGCATACGCGGAAGCCAGTGGAGAGAGTTCAGCATCTTCTACAAAGTAGATTTTTCGGAGGATGTCATTGAGCGGCAAGCCCACGGCCGCTCCCGCCGGGCTGACGTGCTTGAAAGAGGCCGCGCCGGGCAAACCTGTGACGGTTTTCAACTCGCGCACCAGTTGCCAACCATTCAACGCATCGAGCAGATTGATGTAGCCGGGCGAACCGTTCAAGACGGTCAAAGGCAAGTCGCTGCCATCGCGCATAAAGACACGCGCCGGGGTCTGTTGGGGGTTCATTCCGTAGCGAAGAGGAAGAGAGTTCATAGGCTTGGGGGATGGGATGTTGATGATTTTGGATTAAAGGCCTTGCAGGATGGTTTTGTGTGCGCCGGGGACAAGTTCCCCAATCACGAACGTTTCTTCTGGAATACTCGCTTGCACGACGTTGACGGCTTGTTTCTCGACAACCACGACCATACCGATGCCCATATTGAAGACGCGGTACATTTCTTCGCAGGCGATATTCCCCTTTTGCTGAATCAGCCCCCAGAGCGGCGGCACAGGCCACGAACCCAAACGAATGACGGCACTCAGGTTCTCCGGCAAGATACGGGGGATGTTCTCAATAAACCCGCCACCGGTCAGGTGTGCGAGCGCCTTAACGTGTGGCAGGGTGATGACCGAAGCCAGAACATCCAGGTAAGAGCGGTGGGGCGCCAGCAAGGCATCTGCCAGCGAAAGGCCTAATTCAGGAAACACCGTTTCGAGCGGGGTGTCTGCAAACACTTTGCGGATGAGCGAATAGCCGTTAGTGTGCGGCCCCGAAGAACGGAGACCAAGCAAAACATCCCCCGCCTTGAGCGCAGAGAGACGCGGCAACATTTGTTCTCGTTCCAGCACGCCAACAATCGTCCCAGCCACATCGAAGGCGCCCGGCTGATAGACACCCGGCATTTCCGCCGTTTCACCGCCCAGCAAAGCCATGCCAGCCTGCCGGCAGGCTTCCGCCATACCGGTCACGACTTCAGCCGTTTGTTCGGGATTCAAATGAGAAGTAGCGAAATAATCCATAAAAAACAGCGGACGCGCACCCTGGACAAGAATGTCGTCAATACAATGGTTGACGATGTCATGCCCAATGCTGCGATACCGCCCGGCCTGTGCTGCCAGCTTGACCTTGGTGCCAACGCCATCGGTCGAAGCCACCAAAACCGGATTTTGCATCTGTTTCAACAGCGAAGCATCGAATAAGCCGCCAAACGAACCGATTCCTGCCAGAACCGCCGGTGTGTAGGTGGATTTGACAGCGGATTTCATCAATTCGACAGCACGATTACCAGCATCGATCGAAACGCCAGAAGCCGCATAAGCAGATGAATCTGCCTTCAGGACACGGGCGGCAATATCCGTCCGATACTGCATCCCATCAAACGTAATCTGTTTCACCGCATCATACGCCAGGTTGACAGCATCGAACAGGTGTGCGGCATACGAGGTGACTCCCAGCACACGCCCTCCTGAAGTGACCAGGCGTCCATCCGTGTCTATTTTCGTCCCGGCATGAAAACAGACCACGTTCTCAGGTAAGGCGCCCATCGTAATCGGTTGACCGGTTTCGGGCTGTTCGGGGTAACCTTTGGCCGCCAAAACGACACAGACCGAAGCACCCGGTTTCCAGCGAATTTCCATTTCGGACAGACGGCCTTCCACGCAGGCTTCGGCAATTTCCAGCAAATCCGTTTCAAGCAGAGAAAGTACCGCCTGCGTTTCCGGGTCACCAAAGCGACAGTTGAATTCCAACACGCGCAAGCCTGCGGGGGTCAGCATCAGCCCGGCATAGAGAACGCCCACAAACGGTCTGCCTTCCAGCCGCAAACCGTTCACTGCCGGCTGCAAGACCGTCTCCCATGCTTCACGAACGCCTTCCGCTGTCAGCAAAGGAGAGGGTGCATACGCGCCCATTCCGCCGGTATTCGGGCCCTGGTCACCGTCAAAGATACGCTTGTGGTCCTGGGCCGGAAGCATCGGAATTACCGTTTTGCCATCCGAAAACGCCATGAGCGAGACTTCCGGCCCGGTCAGACGCTCCTCGATGACCACTTCGCTTCCCGCCGCGCCAAACGCCCGCCTTTCGAGCATCTCTCGCACAATTGCTTCGGCTTCTGCCCGCGTGTGCGGCAAAATCACACCCTTGCCTGCCGCCAAACCAGATGCTTTGATCACCGGCAAATAGTCTATCTGCTCCAGATAGGCCAACGCCTGACTCAATTTATCGAACGTGGCATAGCGCGCGGTTGGAATGCCATGCCGCGCCATGAAGTGCTTGGCAAACACCTTCGAGGCCTCGATTTGCGCCGCTGCCCGGCTCGGCCCAAAACACCGAAACCCTGCTCCGGTCAGTGAATCGGCAATTCCCTCTGCCAGCGGCGCTTCGGGGCCGACCAGCACCAGGTCAATGGTCTTTTCCCTGCAAAAACGGATGATTTCGGCATGGTCATGCAAATGCAACGGCACATTTTCGCCGCATGTTGCTGTTCCAGGGTTGCCCGGCGCAATGTACAGTTGACCCAACCGAGAGGATTGCGCCGTTTTCCAGGCCAACGCATGTTCCCGTCCCCCCGAACCAAGTATCAAAACGTTCATCCGCTTTCCATCTTTCATTGTTCTTTTTTTCCTCGTTTTTCGATGATGGGCAGCTCAAACCCGGTCTTTGCACTTGACAAATCTACCGGCACAGGATATTGCCCCGTAAAACAGGCCTGACAGTAGCCCTCTGCGCTGCCTACGGCACGCATCATCCCGTCTAGCGAAAGGAACGTCAGCGAATCCGCCCCCACTTCCTCACGGATTTCATCCACCGTTCGTTTATGGGCAATCAGGTCGTCATACGTTCCCATATCCACGCCCATAAAGCACGGATGCTTGATGGGCGGGCAGGTAATACAAACATGCACCTCTTTTGCCCCGGCCTGGCGCAGCAGGCGGATGAGCGGCCCGGTGGTATTCCCGCGCACAATCGAATCGTCAATCACAATCACGCGCTTCCCCAGCACGTTCTCGATAATCACGTTGAATTTCATCCCCACACCGCGCTTGCGGAGCGAATCAGTTGGCTCGATGAACGTGCGTCCGACATAACGATTCTTCACGAAACCGTCGTTGTACGGAATCCCGCTCACACGCGAAAAACCAATCGCCGCCGGAATAGACGAATCGGGAACGGGAATGACCACATCCGCCGCATTCGTTGTAGAAACATTCGCTTTCCATTCCTTTGCCAGTTCTTCGCCCAGGCGCTGCCGCACGGCATGGACGTTCACCCCTTCCCACGTCTGGTCGGGGCGGGCGAAATAGATAAACTCAAACACACAGCGGGCCGAGGGATTCACAGGCGGGAGCGCCTGCGTAATCGTCAACGCCTTGTCCGAGAGGGTCACAATTTCGCCCGGCTGCACATCACGAATGGCTTCACACCCCAACGTCCGCAATGCCCCCGTCTCCGAAGCCACCGCGTAACCACCGGAGGGAAGCATCCCCACCGCAAGCGGACGGAACCCCCACGGGTCGCGCACCGCGTAAACGCAATCGCGCGTCAGAATGGCGAGTGAATACGCTCCCACCCACTTTTTCATTGCTTCTTTGATGCGCGCTTCCCACGTTGGCCCGGCATCGCGCGCCAGCATCATCGTCATTACTTCGCTATCTGAAGAAGACGAAAACCCCACCCCCTGCCGCATCAATTCTGCGCGTAACTCCGCCGAATTGACCAGGTTACCGTTGTGCGCCAACGCCAAAGGGCCGTTCATCGTCTCAATTAAGAACGGCTGAGCATTTCGCAAAAGGGAAGAGCCGGTGGTCGAATAGCGGGTATGCCCAATGGCATAATGCCCGCGCAATTCATCCAGCGTGCCAGCACGAAACACCTGCGAAACCAACCCCACATTTTTATAGAGCGAAATGGTCTGACCGTCTGCAACTGCAATCCCGGCCGCCTCCTGACCGCGGTGCTGAAGCGCAAACAACCCGAAGAACGTCATACGCGCGACATCTTCGTTAGGGGCAAACACACCGATAATGCCGCATTCTTCACGCGGCGCGTCGTGCCATGCGTTCATCCATCCACCAGTTTTCTGATGATTTCTGCTTTTGAGAGCAATTCGTCGTGGGTGCGCGCCGTCAGGTTGATATGCCCCACCTTGCGACCCGGTCGCGGCGCTTTGTCGTACAGGTGCAGGTGCGCGCCTTCGATTTTCAGGATAGATTCCAGCGGAGGAATCTGTCCGATTAAGTTGACCATTGCCGTCACCCCCAGCGGGTTTGTGCTCCCCAGCGGAAGACCCATGACCGCACGAACATGGTTCTCGAACTGAGACGTGACCGCACCCTGGAGAGTCCAATGCCCGCTGTTGTGAACGCGCGGCGCCATTTCATTTGCCAGCAAGCGGTCGCCGGCCTGAAACAGCTCAATCGCCAGCACGCCAACGTAATCGAGCGCAGTCATCAGCGCTGTGGCATACATTTCCGCCAACGATTGCGTAGATTGACGGTACGCCAGCAGTTGCGAAGTCTGTGGGCGGCGCGGAGCGGGGGCCACAGAAAGGCGCAGAATTCCCTCCCGGTGGGTGTTCTCGGTCAGAGGGTAGAAGACAATCTCCCCATCCCGGCCGCGCACGCCAAGGATGGAGAGTTCCCGCTCAAACGGGATAAACTGCTCCAGAATGGCGGGCTGACCGTTCAAGGCGCGAAACGCTTCGGCCAGTTCTTCGCGGTTCCAGACGGTGAACTGCCCTTTGCCATCGTAGCCCATCCGGCGGGTTTTCAGCACCGCTGGAAAGCCGGTCAGTGCAGCGGCGGGTTCCAAATCGGTTTCAGTGCTGATTGCTGCAAAATCGGGCGTGGGAATGCCCAGCGCGCGGAAAAAATTCTTTTCCACCAGGCGGTCCTGCCCCTTCTCCAGCGCCATGGGCGGCGGGTAAACGGGGCAAAACTGCTGCAAAAAGCGCGCCGTCTCCACCGGCACGTTCTCAAACTCGTAAGTGATGACATCCACCCCGTCGGCAAAGCGGCGCAAAGCGTCGGTATCGCCATAATCGGCGGTGAGATGGTCGGCTAACAATTTGGCAGGAGCATCGGGGGCCGGGTCGAAGAAACGGAAACGCATCCCCAGCGGGTAGCCCGCCAGGGCCAGCATCCGCCCCAATTGTCCGGCGCCCAAAATTCCAAGTGTGGTCATGGCTGGCCTTTCATTCCTTTCTCCACCAGCGATACACAAACGCCCCCAGCCCGGCAAAAAAGAAAATTGCAGAGACCAGAAAGAGAACCATTCCTGCAAAAAAGATTTGCGATTGTCGGTAAATCAACGTCGCAGGGTTCGGGGCAGAGGAAAGCGTTTCGGCAAGATAGAACAAGACTGCGCTCACCAGGAAACCGGCCAGGCCGGTCAGAAGATATTCTTTGGGGGTTCTGAACCAGGCCATTTCGCACTCCTTTCTACAGGCATTTGCCGGTTCACTCTCGCGGGTCGGGATTCTCCAGGACCGATTGCGTTTGGCTTCTGCGATATTCTAACAGCGCATGGCGATATTCGGGGTGTGCATTTGCGACGATAGCCGCCGCCAGCAAAGCCGCATTGACCGCGCCCGCGCGTCCGATTGCCAGCGTGCCGACCGGCACACCAGCCGGCATTTGCACAATCGAGAGCAGAGAATCCAGGCCATTCAGCGCCTTCGATTGCACCGGCACGCCCAAAACGGGTAGATGGGTCTTGGCGGCGGTCATACCTGGCAGGTGCGCCGCGCCGCCCGCCCCGGCAATGATAACCTCGATTCCGCGCCCGGCGGCGGATTCGGCATACTCAAACAGCAAATCGGGCGTGCGGTGCGCCGAAACGACCTTTACTTCGTAAGGAATGCCGAGGGTGTCGAGCGTTTCGCTGGCGTGTTGCATGGTTTCCCAGTCGGATTTACTGCCCATGATGATTCCGATGAGGGGAGTCATTTCAACATCTCCTCGTTTTGGGATAAATGGCAATTGGTAATTTCAATCTCCAATCACTCATCACGAGCTACCAGGTTACCAACCGCCTTCACCAACCGCTCATTGACCGGATACGCGCCCGGCACAAATTCCTGCCCGGTGAGCCTCTCGTAGATGGTGATATAGCGTTCGCTGGCCGCCACCCACAATTCATCCGGCATTTTTGGGGGTTCTCCCTCACCACGGTAGCCTTTTTCAGCGTAAGCGATACGAACAAATTCCTTGTCGAAGTTCTCCGGCTCCAGGCCGGCGGCAAAGCGGCTTTCGTACGTATCAGCCTTCCAAAAGCGGGACGAATCGGGAGTGTGGACTTCGTCAATCAGCAAAATCCGGCCATCGGGCGCACGTCCAAATTCATATTTGGTATCTACGAGAATCAGCCCGGCGCGTTCCGCCAACGCCTGCCCGCGTTTGAAGAGCGAGAGCGCCGCCGCCTGCACCTGTTCCCACGTTTCGGCGTCAAGAATGCCCTTCGAGACCACCTCGGCGCAGGTCAGGCGTTCATCGTGTCCGCTGGGGCCGCCCTTCGTGGTGGGCGTGATAATCGGTTCGGGCAGTCGCTCGTTTTTGCGCAGCCCTTCGGGGAAGCGGTAGCCGTAAATTTCGCGCTCGCCCAGATGGTAGCGATACCACAGAGCGGTTGTCGTAACACCAGAGATGTAACCACGCACAATCACTTCTACCCGCAACGGCTCAACTTCGGCCACGATGGCAGCATTCGGGTCGGGGAGAGAAATCAGGTGATTGGGAAGGATAGATTGAGTCTGGCTGAACCACCAGGCAGATAATTGATTCAACACCTGGCCTTTGTAGGGGACTGTGGCAAGAATCCGGTCGAAGGCTGAAAGCCGGTCTGTGGTGACGATGAGCCGCTTGCCGTTTCCGAGCGAATACCACTCCCGCACTTTGCCGCTCTGCCTGCCGGGCAGGGGCAAATCGGTTTCGCCGCAGGCCAGGGGGAGCAATTCCAGCAATCTCTGACGTGAAATCATCAAAACTCCGCTTGATCGTTGTGCGCTTATCCAGTTCCAACGGAAAAACGTGGCAAACAGATAACTGCTAAACCTGTGAAGCGTACCTGACACCATTCGTAAACAACACCAGTCCGCTGCCACCGCTTTCGCCGCGCGTATGGCGCGGATGCTGCCAGGGATAAATGTGATTCTCCGGGTGCGGCATGAGACCGAGAACGTTGCCGCGCGGGTTGCAGATGCCGGCGATGTCGAGCAGGGAGCCATTGGGGTTAAAGGGGTATTCGCCGTTGGCGGGAGAGCCGTCGGGGTGGGCGTAGGTGAGGGCAATCTGGTCGTTGGCGGTAAGCCTGGCAAGCAGTGACGGGCGATTGGTTTGGAAATTGCCTTCGCCATGAGCGATAGGACAGGTAATGATTTCACGAAGGCCTTGAGTCCAGATACATTTTTGCGAAATCGGCTGTAAATTCACCCATCGGCATTCAAAATGTCCCTGGGCATTGAAGGTGAGCGTTGCGCCCTCCCCCCCAGCCCCTCCCCCGGTAGGGGAGGGGAGCGAATCCCCCTCTCCCGATGGGAAAGGGGTTAGGGGTGAGGGACGGTTCCCCGGCAAAATGCCGGACTTGACCAGCGCCTGGAAGCCGTTGCAAATGCCAATCACCGGTTTGCCCGCTTCCACAAAGGCGGAGATTTCATCGGCAAAGTAGGAGTTCAGGTCGAGGGCCAGCAATTTGCCCGCGCCGAGGGCATCGGCGTAAGAGAAGCCGCCAGGGATGACCAGCAGGTGGTAATCGGAAAAACGCTTTTTGCCGGCGCGCAATTCATTCAGAGGGGCAAAGACCGGGTCAGCGCCAGCCAGGGTCAGGGCTTCGGCCACGTCCAGGTCGCGATTGGTACCGTGCGCTTGCAGGATGAGGGCGGTTGGTTTCATGTCAGTTACCAGTTATCCATGTTCCGTAATCAGTTCTGGCCTGTAAAGGCTTTGACCAGGTCAGCGACGGGAATTTGCTCCCCCGCAATTTTGAGAACAGGCTCGGAGATGACTGTGCCAATTTTCGTCAGGGGCAGGCCGATGAACAGGGCACGGAAGGCAGATTCAGACGCGGGAGCAATTTCGACGAGGAGACAGCCATTCGTCTCAGCAAAACAGGCCTCAGGGCCGATGGATTCGTCGAGAACCAGCCCCAGGCGGCCTCCGATGCACATTTCCGCTGCTGCAACCGCCAGTCCGCCTTCGCTCAAATCGTGAGAGGAACGAACCAGTCCCTGCCGGATGGCATTGTGAAGGGCGCGGTACACCGCTGGCGCCGTTTCTGGCACATCTGGCACAGACTGGTTGCTGATGACGGATAACCGCTCACTGCCCACCAGATAAAGCACATTCCCGGCTTGCTTCAAATCCATCGTGACGGCCTGATTCACATCGTCAATAATGCCGATGGCCGAGATGAGCAGAGTCGGGGGGATGGCATGGCGCTGCCCATCGGCGCCGAGGTATTCGTTGTTGAGCGAGTCCTTGCCGCTGATGAAGGGGGTACGGAACAAGAGCGCGCCCTCGTAACAACCGCGCGCTGCTTCCACAAGCGTTCCCATCGTTTCGGGGCGGTTCGGGTCGCCCCAGCAGAAGTTATCGAGGATGGCAATCCGGTCGGGGTCAGCGCCAACAGCAACCGCGTTGCGGATGGCTTCGTCAATCACCGCCAGCGCCATTTTGCAGGCGTCGCGTTTGCCGTATTCGGGGTTGATGCCGTTGGAAAGGACAATTCCGCGTGTGCCTTTTGTGCCAATTGGCTTGATGACGGCAGCGTCGGAAGGGGCATCGGCATGCACCCCAACCAGGGGTTTGACTGCTGTGCCGCCCTGCACTTCGTGGTCGTAAATGCGAATGGTGGCGGCTTTGCTGGCAGTATTCGGAGCAGAGAGCAGAGACAGAAGCCTGTCTTTGACGGTCATGTGTGACCGGTCATCCATCATCAGTTCACTGCTCGCTGATGACGGACGACTGATAACTGCACTTAACTGCCTTTGCGGGATGCCTTCGTGTAAAAATTCATTTTCCAGTTCCAGCACGGTTTTGCCGCCATAGCGCACGCGCAAAACTCCATCACCGGTAAAAACGCCGATGTCGGTCAGTTCGGTGTCGAAGGTGTCACACAGTTCCTGCAAAGCGGACAGGTGGTGCGGTGGAACAGCCAGCACCATCCGTTCCTGTGCTTCGGAGAGCCAGATTTCCCACGGCGCCAGCCCAGGATATTTCAGGCGGACGTTTTGCAGTTCCACATCGGCGCCGAGTCTGGAGGCCATTTCACCCACCGCCGAGGAGAGGCCGCCTGCGCCACAATCGGTGATGTCGTGGTATAACCCCAAATCGCGGGCGCGCGTGATAACGTCAATCAATCCTTTTTCGACAATCGGGTCGCCGATTTGAACGGCAGCACCAGCCACTTCACCAGTTTGGGCATCCATCGTCATGGAGGAAAATGTGGCTCCGCGCAGACCATCCCGTCCGGTACGGCCTCCCAGCACAATCACACGGTCACCGGGTTGCGGGTTTTTACGGTGTTTGCCCTTGGGAGCAATCCCCACACAGCCGCAAAAAACCAGCGGATTGGCGGTATAGCCTTCGTCGTAGAGAATGGCACCGTTGACGGTTGGGATGCCAATTTTGTTGCCGTAATCCTGCACACCGGCCACCACGCCGCTCTGAATGCGGCGCGGATGCAACACGCCTTCAGGCAAACGCGCAGGCGAAAGGTCTTGCGGACCAAAGCACAGGACATCGGTGTTCGCAATCGGTTTGGCGCTTACACCGAGAATATCGCGGATGACGCCGCCTACGCCGGTGTTTGCTCCACCAAACGGCTCTATGGCCGAAGGGTGATTGTGCGTTTCAACTTTGAAAGAGACCTCGAATTCGTCATCGAAATCAATGATGCCGGCATTATCTACGAAGGCCGAACGCACCCACGGGGCAGCGATTTGGTCGGTGGCAGCTTTCAGGTAGGTTTTTATGAGACTATTGACCGTAAAGGATTCATGGTGGATGACTTGACCATCCCCGTTCAACTGTGTTTCTTCTACGCTCACCAGCGCCTTAAAGGTTTTATGCACGCAGTGTTCGCTCCAGGTTTGGGCAATCGTCTCAAATTCAACATCCGTCGGGTCGCGGTCAATGCGGCGGTAATAGGCCTGAATGGCCTGCATTTCGGCCAGGTCGAGCGCAGCGCGGCGGCTGGATGAAACGGAGATGAGTTCCTGAGCCGATAAGGCCCGAATGGGGATAATTTCCACATGCCCACTGGCCTGCGCTTCTTCAGGAAACGAGGGGGTGATTTCACCTATCGTCCAATGCTGGAT
Organism: Anaerolineales bacterium; assembly: GCA_025056175.1. Taxonomy (GTDB): domain Bacteria; phylum Chloroflexota; class Anaerolineae; order Anaerolineales; family Villigracilaceae; genus UBA5195. Next base: position 28,806 of record JANWWK010000091.1, on the reverse strand, counting down.
GACGTGATTTGCCAGCAACTGCTTCGCCAGCCGCTCAACCGCAAAGGCAGATGACGCGTTATCGGATTTTGCCGGTTCCCAGTGCAGCAAAAAGCGCAGGCCGGTCGCCGCCCGCTGAACGCCATGGAAGCCGAGTTCATGCGCTGCGCGGACGATTTCCTGTGCCACCGGGTCGGTAACGCCAGGACGGTAAGCGACCTCCACAACCATTCCAACCTGTTCTACATCTGACACCGGGAACGCAGCACCTGAGACCGTTTGGACGACCGGGTCACTCAAAAGTTCGAGAGCCAACCGCCGCATCTCTTCTTGCGACAGCTGGCCCTCGATGAAATACAAATCCTGACATTCCAGGCGTTTCAAATCCTGAAACCCCAGCGCATGGGCATCAGCCAGATAGCCAGCAGAGCGCGGGTCGGGCTGGTTAAAGCGGACAACAAAACGATAGACAGGCATGAACAATTCACCTTTGGGGAAGATGGGGTGATTTTACACCGCCAAAAATGTCTAGTCAACATCGCAGCACGGCGTCCTGGCAAACCAAGTGTGTCTTTCACGCCGGGACAGTATAGGAGAGCAGAATCCAGCCGGGAGCAGGGTCAAGTTCACCCCACCCGTTTACTTCACGGACAACCTCAACGACCTCGCCCTGTTTCAACGTCCGCAAGACAGGTGCATTCAACGAGCCGGAAGCGCGCACATTCAGCGCCGAAACATTTACTTTCACTCGTCGGGCGGTTTTAGCGCCAATTCCCACGCTGGGAAGAATTGCAGAGCGTTCGGGGTTAGGAAATTTTGGGTCTGCAGCGACTTCTTTCCAGGCCCGCCAAAATACTTCCAGCGGGTAGGGACGCGCTTCACCATGGGCAGGCTGTGTGTAGAGCGGGTCGTGCAGGTAAATGTAACGAATGTCCATGCCCACAACAACAGCAAAATGCGGACCTGAAAAATCACGTTCGGTCAGGCCGGCGGCTTGCAACACGCTATAACGCAGAAGGACAATGGGTGGACGGACGGCTGCCAGGGCGTTGAACAAATCCTGCATTGTGAGACCAGCCTGAAAATCGGTGAACAGTCCCATACTCCCCATCGCGCCGCGTAACTGGTTGACGCTCAAATACGGGTCACGACCAGGGATGTTGAAGCGGGTATAGAATTCATCCGGCGTCATCCGCAAATTTGGAAAATATGCCCGCAGAAGCATGATGGCCGAAGCCGCGCCGCAATCATTCTGGCGAGAATCGGCCCCCGGCCCCAATTGCGAAACATACGGCACAGGCAAAAGCGAGGCCGGCAGAAATGGCGCGCTCCACCTGTATTCGCTCACGCCACCAGTATCGAGATTGGTTACCCGATAACGCTGAAAAGATGGGGAGGAGGGTGGTTCAATAACCACCGGCCCACCCTCGGCGGGTGCTCCGCTTTGCGCCTGTACCAGAGCAGCCACCTGCTCCCGAAATTGCTCCATCGGAAAGGCCGGGCCGGGGTCCCATTTGCGTCCAATCGCTATATCGTCATGCCCAATGATTTCTTGAATGCCGTAGGCTTTCACCAGCGCGGCCACCACCTGGGCTGCCGTCTGGAGCTGAACCTCGGTATATTTGTGCCAGCCGTAAACAACATTTGGGGTAGATTTGTGCGGCGCGGCCAGCACATCGGAATCGGGATAGACCTGTCCAAACGAAGAAACCCAACGGTTGCCGCTGCGCTTCATCAACCCCGCGTTATCGAGCTCGATTCCAATCGAGTAATTGTTCAGGCCGTTAAATTCTCTCCATTTACTCTCGCCTGCATGCCAGGCGCGCAGATTGAACGGCACCAACTGCGCCACTTCGCCGTTTCGTCCGATGACGATGTGCGCTGAAACGCCACTTTTGCGGGAGGCCAGCCACGCTACCGAAGCGGCAAAGCCTGCCCCGCCGGTATAGTGAATCACGACGAAACGCCGCTCCTGCAAAGTCACATCTACATTTGGCGACTGGACAAAGCGCACGGGTTGATTGTTTTCGAACAGACGAAAATTTTGAATTGTAAACATAGCGCGCCTTTTTTGCGGTTATCTGACTGTGAGCCGATAACTCCCTACCCCGCGCGTAAAGCGCGTAACGCCGCTCACGACCAGAATGACCTCCCGCGTATCACCACCCAGATTCAGGGTGATTTCCGCCGTCTGGTCAGGGTTGAGAGGGATGTTCTCTACAGTTATCTGCCCACCGCGGCGGATGAGCATCAGTCGAAAGATTTGCGGCAGGCGGTTTTGAACACGCACAAAGCCTTCGGCTTGCCAGTCATCTGCACCGTTCTCGAAATCGGTAAAGTAGTTGATTTGGGGAATGGCAATATCATCTACCAGAAAGCCCTCGCCATTGACGGCGGCATCGGTGATGTACTCAAAGCGCACAAGCACTTTTTTACCGGCAAACGCGCTCAAATCTACGGATTCTTCCACCCAGCCGTTTGTCTTCCCGGTGTAACCCCAACCATACGCATTGCCCGCCGGGTTCTCAGCCGTGCCAGAGGGGGTAAGCAGAATTTGCCAGCTTTTGCCATCATCCTCCGATACGGTGACGTATGCATAATCCCAGCCCTCTTCGATGTCATACCAGGTGCGGTACGAGAGCGTCAGTGGGCCAGAAACCCCTGTGAAATCGAAGGCACGGGTGAGTGTCATATCGGATTCATCCCCTTTGTTGGACCAAAAGGCATATTTGCCGGAGTACGCATCTACCGGCAAAAGCGTGGTGACGGTGGAACCCTCGAAACGCAAGGTAAACTGCCCCTGGCACGAAAAGCGAAGGTAATCTACGCCATACTGGTTGACCGTATCCGTATATTCTGCCGGGCAGGTGGAAAAGGAGGCGGCTTCGGAGGGCGTCTGGAGAGGCGTGTAACGTTGATAGGCGTAACGGCCATCCGCCACCGCTTCGTCTTGCAGATAATTGGCAACAACCCAATCCATGAACAGGTCATCGGCGCGCAAGGGCTGACCGGTGCGCGCATCGGTCGCCCCAATTGCCTCCAACACGCGGTCTACGCTGTCCATGCCGTTATCGGCCTCGCGCACCAGTGCCTGAGTGGCTTCCTCTCCAAAGCGGTCCAGAAAATAAGTCGCAAACAAAAAGCTCGCCCCGTAGTACGGTGCGTTCTGACCGACATCTTCTCCCCAATCGGTCAGTTGCAGGTCGGGGCGAGAGAGATAGAACGAATCTTTGAACCCGGTGGAGTAGCCGTTGAGCAAAACGGCCAGTTCAGAGAAACCTTCATTGAGCCAGGAGGTTTCGTTGCGGTCACGTCCGAAGTGAATCATGTGCTGAAACTCGTGTGCCAGCACACCATACGTGTACGTATCGTTTAGCGGCGAGTTATCAGCATTGAAGACAAACATTTCATGTCCGTTGGAGTATTCATCCACACGCGGGTGCAGAGCATCCGACGAAGAGAAATAACCTGCGGTGCTGCCGCCAATCTCCCGCGCATAGAGCAGGTAGATGTGCGGGTCACCATCGATGCCGGGCGAAGGCTCCATGCCGAAGAACTCACGGTTGGTCGGCACCATCTTGCGGCTAAAGGCATCTACCAGGGCTTCGGCCTCGCGCTGATTGAAGCGCACCCCCTCCTCGACCCAAAAGTAGGCCACATCGGTTTTGTACGCTAACACAGCGGTCAGACGGCGGTATTCGATGGTCTGGACGTTCATGACCCAGAACTGCTTCTTATCGCCAACCTGAAACGGACCCTGGGGGAAAGTCTCCGGCACGTTGCAGATGCCTTTGAAGCGGCAAACCAGTTCACGCGGGTCATTTTCCGGCACGAGCGTGTTTCGCAAAGTCTCCAGCGTCTCGTCTGAAAGTTCTGCCGGGTCGGGGCGTTCGATAATTGGGGTGACAGGAATGGGTTCGCCCGATTCTTGCTCGTAATCCGGCGGCTGGTCAATGTCCGGTAATTCAATCTGGTCTACTGCCCAATACAACGCCCCCCCACCCACTCCAATTACCAGGCAGCAACAACAAATCAGCACGATAGCAACGGTCAAAATCCCGGCAGGGATGGCGAAGAACTCTTTTTCGCTTTGCATCATCTCTCCATTTCGTAATCAGACTGTTTTGAAGATTCACGTTGCCTGACCCGACTTCAATGCCTTACGCGTGTTGGGCGCAAGGATGACGCGGTCGCGGCCTTTGCCTTTCGCCTGATAAAGCGCTTCATCTACGTAGTGCAGGATGTCTTCGGTTTTGTCTCCATCGAAGGGATATACTGCAACACCAATTGAGACAGTGATACCAATCGGTGTACCATTGGCCTGCGCACGAAGCGCCGCAAAATCGGCGCGTAACTGCTCGGCGCGGTGCAGGGCGTCTTGCGGAGCTGTGCCAGGCAAAATAATAAGGAATTCCTCGCCGCCATAACGGAAAGCATAATCGCCTTGCCGGATGTGAGAAAGCAGCATTTGGCCCGTTGCCTTCAGCACCTCGTCTCCGGTTTGATGTCCATACCGGTCGTTCACTTCTTTGAAATGGTCCAGGTCAATCAGCATAAAAGTCACCGGATAGTTGGCACGCCGTGCGCGGCTCAATTCGCCGGTCATTACATCTGCCAGATGGCGGCGATTGAACAAGCCAGTGAGCGCATCGCGGATGGCCTGCTCGCGCAACTGGTTCTGTAATTCCAAAATTTCATCCAGTTTCGCGTGCAGGGCGCGGTTGGTTTGCTGCAACTGCTCTTCCACGGCCTGCCGCCGCAGAATTTCATGCTGGAGTTCGGCAGTGCGCTCTGCCACGCGCCGCTCCAGTTCGGCATTCAACCGACGGATTTGCTGCACGCGCAACTGCACGCCTCCCACCAGCAACACGAGCAGGAGCAAAAATGACAGGCCACGGAACCACCACGTTTCCCACCAGGGCGGGAGGACGGTGATTTGTAACTGCGCCGGCGTGCGAGTCCACTGTCCATCGTTGTTGGCCGCATACACCACAAAGTTATACGTTCCTGCCGGCAGGTTGGTGTAGGTGGCCTGGCGAAGTGTTTTGGGCGGTGACCAGGACTTGTCGAAACCTTCCAATTTGTAACGGTACAGGTTGCGCGCGGAATTCTGGTAACTCAGCCCGGCAAAGCGAAGGGTGAAGACCGACTGGTCGTAGCGCAAGGTGATCGACGAGGTGGTTTCAACAGGCTGGCTGAGAATTTCCCCATCCACCGGCACAGGCAGGTTGAACAATTCCAGGCCGGTAAAAACCACCTTCGGTTCATAGGGATTATCGAAAATATCGTGTGTGTGAAAGAAATTGACGCCATTTTGCCCGCCAAAGAAGACCTCACCATCGGAAGCGCGGGCAGTGCTGGCGATGTTAAACTGATTGCCTTGCAGACCGTCGCGCACATCATAATTCCGAAAAGCACCCAGCAGCGGGTCAAAACGGCTAATGCCGCGCGTGGTGCTGACCCACAAGCCACCCTCGCCATCCGGCTGAATCCCGACCACCGTATCTCCAACAAGCCCGCGGCGGTTGTTATAGTTTTGCCAGGTTCCGGTGGCAATCTCCAGCCGGCACAACCCGCCGGAGGTACCAACCCAAAGAACGCCGCTGGGTTCATCCAGATAAAGAGCATAAGTGGTGTTACTGGCGATGGAATTGGGGTTGTCCGGGGCGTTCTGAAAACGGGTAAACTGACCGGTGAGTGGGTCGAGCCGGTTCAGGCCACCTCGTGCGGTGGCAATCCACACATTTCCCTGCGAGTCCGTTTCCAGGTCGTAGATGGTATCTTCCGCCAGGCTGAGAGGGTCATTGGGGTCGTTCCTGTAAAGCTGAATGACTTTGCCGCTGCGCGTATCAAACAGGGCCAGCCCCCAGCCCAGTGTTCCAACCCACAAACGATGCGGGCCGGCCTGCGCCATGGTGGTGATGAAATTGCTGGGAAGTGAGGTCGGGTCATCAGCAATCAACTTATAAGCGGTGAAATTCCCAGTGGTTTCATCCAGCCGGTTCAGCCCGCCGCCTGAAGTTGCCACCCACAAGACACCCTCCGAATCGCGGAAGATGTAATAGACTTTGTCGCTCGACAAGCTATTTGGGTTGCCGACATCGTAGCGATACACCTGCACCGCGCCAGTGCTGCGTTGAATGCGATTCAGTCCGCCGCCAAACGTGCCAACCCACAGGGTATCCCCTTCGGGTAAAATAGCAAAGACGTTACCGCTCGAGAGGGAAACCGGCCCGTTCGCAATTTGCCGATACCAGCCAAAACGTTGCAGCGCCGGATAAAGCAAGTTCACCCCGCCGCCGCCGCGCCCTGTCACCCATAAAACACCGGAGCGGTCTTCGTAAATAGCGAACAGGTCATCGGCGCTCACACTGAACGGGTCATTCGGGTTGTGTCGAAAGACAGTAAACGATTCGGTCTGTGGGTCAAACAGGTTCAAGCCGCCGTTTTCGGTCGCAATCCACAAGCGCCCGGCGGAGTCCTGGTAAATGCTCCAGATGCGGTCATCGCTCAATCGGTTCGCGCCAACCGGGTCATACCGATACGCGGTGAACGTGCCGGTTTGTCGGTCCATGCGGTTCAGGCCGCCGCCACGCGTCCCAACCCAAAAATTTCCCTGCGAATCTTCTAAAATCGCCCATACGTTGTTGGCAGAAAGGCTCCTGGGATTTGCCGAGTCATTCTTAAAGGTGGTAAAGTCATCGGTCTGTGGGTTGTAACGCTGCAAACCTGACCGCGTGCCAACCCACAGCGTGCCAGCACGGTCCTGATACAGGCGCTGAACCACCGGCCAGGCCAGCGAACGTGGATTGTTGGGGTCATGCAAATAGTTTTTGAATCGTCCGGTCTGACGGTCGAGCCGCCCCAGTCCGTTGCGAGTCCCGACCCAAATCGAGCCGTCCTGGGCTTCGAGCAAAGACCATACGCTATCATTGGGCAGGCTATAGGGGTCCTGGGGATCATGCCGATACACACGAAACGTATCCGTCTGCGGGTCGTACACATTCAACCCGCCGGGGTCGGTGCCGACCCAAATCAACCCATCACGGCTTTGCAGCAGGGCAAACGTGTTGTTGTGGGTGAGACTGTTGGGGTTCTCCGGGTCATGCCGATACGTTTTAAACTCATACCCATCGTACCGCGCCAGCCCATCGGCCGTGGCGAACCACATGAACCCTTGCCTGTCTTGAAGCACTCCCAGCACCGTACCGCTGGGCAGGCCATCTTCCACCGTCAGCCGCTCAAAGCGCGCATCGGCCCGATACACGAATGCCGACCCGTCTGACGAGGCGACTTCCACGCGTTGTGGCGCAGAAAGCGGAGTCAGGGTCAGTGCAACACTCCACAGCACGCCCAGCAAAAAACGAGAAACAAACATAACGGACCAACCTTCTGCTCATTATACAAAACTTTGCGTGTTTCCGAACGAGAACGGGATATAATTCCTATTCGCATCTAACCCAACCACAGCAGGTGACTATGAACCTTCCTGAAGCCGTTTCCGCCATCTTCCGGCAAAAATTCGGCCAGCCGCCCGCATTCATTGCCCGCGCGCCGGGGCGGGTAAATTTACTGGGCGAACATGTAGATTACAACGATGGATTCGTCTTACCCACCGCGATTGACCGCGCCACCTTCGTGGCCTTCAGCCCTGCAAAGAACGACCAGACCACGCTGTGGGCGGTGGATTTCGACCAACAAGCGATTTTTTCACCTGAAACGCTGGAGGCAAAAACCGGCCTGGATGGCGCTCCCCTGCCCGATTGGGCGCGCTACCCCGCCGGCGTCATGTGGGCCCTGCGCCAGGCCGGCCTGGAAACGCCTGCTCTGAATGCCGTCTTTGCCTCCAACGTACCGCGTGGCTCTGGCTTGAGTTCTTCGGCTTCGGTGGAAATGGCTTTTGGCGTGGCCTGGCAAACGCTGGGGGGGTGGTCTCTACCGCCAATGGAGCTGGCAAAACTCGGCCAGCGTGCTGAAAATCACTATGTGGGCGTCAACTGTGGCATCATGGACCAGTTCGCCTCGGCCTGCGGCATTGAAAACCGCCTGTTGCTGCTCGATTGCCGCTCGCTGGAATGGGAAGCACTCGCCCTGCCCGAATCAGTCTCGATTGTGGTCGCCGATACCACCGTGCGCCGTAAACTGACCAGCGGCGAGTACAACAACCGCCGCGCCGCCTGTGAAGAGGCCGTGCGCCACTTGCAGACCCACCTGCCTGGCATCCGTTCTTTGCGCGATGTCTCCCCCGACGACTTCAACCGCCTATCCGCTCAACTGCCCACGCAAACCGAAAAGCGCGCCCGGCATGTGGTGGAAGAAATTGCACGCACGCAACAGGCCATTTCCCTGTTACGCTCCGGCGACCTGACCGGTTTCGGCGCACTGATGAATGCCTGCCACGTCAGTTTGCGCGACCTGTATGAAGTCTCCTGCGCCGAACTGGATGCCATGGTGGAAGTGGCACAATCCCTGCCGGGCTGTTACGGCGCCCGTCTGACCGGCGCCGGCTTTGGCGGCTGTACGGTTAACCTGGTTGCACGCGAACATGCCGAAACGTTCGCACAAACACTTGCAGAGGGCTACCGCGCCCGCACAGGCCTCGCCCCAGAAATTTACATCTCGAAAGCTTCGGCAGGCGCGCATTTGTTGTAAAAACACATGGCGCAAGTCGCTGACTTGCGCCATGTGATTCATGCCGGCTTACGGAGTGGAAGGCGGATGAAAAACGTACTGCCGGGCAATTTTTCTTCATCATAACCGGGGCTTTCAACCCAAATTTTCCCATCGTGTGCTTTGATAATGCCTTGAGCAATTGCCAGCCCGAGGCCCGGGCCACCGCCTTTGAACTTGGTGCGCCCCGAAGAATGCAATTCCACCTTGCCAATCTGATACATCTTCTCAAAAATGACTTTGTGATTAGCGGGGTCTATCCCGATACCGGTATCTGCAACGCGAATTTCAACCCACTCCCCTCTGGGTTCATCCTGCACTACCTCACCGCTGATGGTAATTTTGCCGCCATCGGGCGTGAACTTAATGGCATTGACCACCACAGCATCGAGCGCTTTTTGCAACAATTGCGGGTCGGCCAAAATTTGCGGCAACTGGCTCACACTGCTCTCCACCGTGAGCGTGATGTTGCGTTCTTTGAGGTCGTTTTTGTATTCTTTTTGCACCAACTGCAACACAAGGCCAATGATGGTGGGTTCCATGTGCGGCGTAATGGCCTGGCTGTCAAGTTTGGCAACATCGAGCATCGCGTTGATGACCTGATGCAATCGGTCGGTGCCTTTCATCACCCCGTCCAACGCCTGGAGCAACGCTTCCTGCTCCTGAAGGGCTGAATGCCCCTTGAGAATGCCCAGGTAACCCTTCATAACCGTCAGCGGGGTACGCAATTCATGCGCGGCAACCTGAATGAATGAGGTTTTGTTCTTGTTGAGCTTTTCGAGCGTGTTCAAAGCGTCGTGCAATTCTGCCACGCGCGCCTCAACCGCGTGTTCCATGATTTCGTTGAAACGCGCCTGCTCATCGTACAGGCGAGCGTTTTGCAGGGCAATCGAAGCCTGCATTGCAAACGTGGAGGCCAGGAGCAAATCATCGGCGGTAAAAGCGGCCTTTGGAACGCGAGTGAGCGAGAGCATGCCCACCACACGATTCTTGGCAAACAGCGGAATGCCAACCCAGGAGTGATGAACGGGCAACCATTCAACCTGAAACCAACCCGGTTCCTGAGTCACGTCATCCACCACTTTCACCTCGCCGGAGCGGGCAATCTGGTCATACACACCGCCGGGGTTAATTTGAATCCGCAACTCATCCGCACGCCGGTCGTCTGGAAAGCCGCGGTGCGCCATCAGGCTGACTGTGCCGTCGAACTCTTCCATCAACAAAGCGCCGCGTTCATACGGCATAACCGTTGCCAGTTGCTCCAAAATTTTGGCTGGTAAGGCTTCGACACTGATGACACTGGAGAGATTTCGCGCCGCTTTAGCAAGGGCATCGGCCTCACGGCGGCGTTCCTGCTCCTGCTGGTACAAACGGTCTAATTCTTCGGCGCGCTGTTTGGCCTCGTAGAGCAGACGTTCCACCTCGCGCTGGGCAGCCTCGCGTTGTTCGACCAGCATAATGCGCAAAAGCGCGCTGGAGAGCAGATTGCGCACACGAACGCACACTTCCCAGTTATCCGCTTTGGTTTCAATCCACATAAAGCCAAACCGGCTTTGTGCCAGCGCCAGCGGCATGACAACCGCCGTGTAACGCCGGTCGGTAGGGATGCTGGCGCGAGGAATCAGATGCCCGGTCGCCAGTTTTGGTTGCTCGGTGAACAGTTCACAGCGCCCATTTTCGTATTGCAGGAAAAGTTGATGGCTCTGGGAGGGGGGAATCAACGCCGATTGCGGTCGAGCAATCCGGTCGTAGAACATCACATACAGCCTTTCAACCCCCATCGAAGGAAAATTCTTTTGAATGGCCGCACCAATTTCCTGTAAACTCATGGCGGGCGCCATATCGAAACTGAAGGATTGCAAAATCTGCTCTTCCTGTTCCAGTTCGAGCCGTTGATAGGCCTGGTGACGCTGGGAGAGTTCCCCAATCAACATGCGCGCCTGTTGAAACAGATTTTCGGCCTGTAAAGTAGCATCTTTGTGGATGATGCCCGCCAGCGCATGGCGGCGGAAAACCGAGAGCACATTGTGCCAGTCTCCGGGGTCATCGTTGTACTTTTGTAGAGTCAGAATGGCCTGTTCAATGGCGCTCAGGAAACTCTCTGCCGGACGCTCCTCACGCATGGCAAACAGGAAATTTTCCCAAATTGGCGCATAAGCCTTGAGGAGCGCAGGTTTGGAAGGCATTGGCACACCACTGGCCTCAAACATCGCGCGCATACAGGCATCCTGCTTGTTTTCAAGCGTGCCGGTGCGGGCCACTTCCTCGCGGGAAATGTGCGCTTGCTGAATGAACCGCGGCTGACAACCACACGACCAGCGCACTACCAGACTGGTGGGGATGGTCGTGAGGGTCGGTTCGGTATCTCCATCTATCACCTTGAGCAAGGTCTCAAACGTGTTCTTGCCAAGGTCATAAAACGGTTGGCGAACGGTGGTGAGCGGAACACCCAGCGAACGCGCTTCACGCACATCGTCGAAACCGGTCACAGCGACATCGGTGGGAATATTCATGCCATAACCACGAAGCGCTTCCATCGCCCCAAACGCCATGCGGTCGTTGGCGGCAGCAACCGCCTGGAATTTCATCTTGCGGTCTTCCACCAGTTTTTTGATGGCGGCACGTCCGCTTTCAACGCTGTAATCACCCGAAGTCACCAGTTTTTCGTCATATTCGATACCATGCGCCTTGAGTTCCTCGCGGTAGGCAAACAAGCGTTGTTCGGCTTCGATTTGCCCTTTGGGGCCGCGAATGAAGGCAATCCGCCGATAGCCATGCGTCTCGATAAGGTGTCGAATAAGCAAACGCATTCCTCCGACACTGTCCACCATCAGGTTGGGGGTGTGTTCTACTTCCAGCGCAGTGGACGTGAGAGGAAAAGTGGAGAAATGCTGTGCGAACTGACGAATTTCTTCGCCGGAAACACCATGTCCTAAATCGGCAGCGAGAATCAGACCATCCAGGTCGGCAGTTTTAGCGAGGTCATACAAACCATACGAGGGAGAGAGATGTCCGGGCGTGGTGACAGCAGTTGGTCGGCCGCCCACAAAACAGATGAGATTGACATCCCGCGCTCTGGCAGTATCGGTGATGGCGGCCATGTAATCGGCGCCCCAAACCCGTCCCACCTGCGAAACAAACACACCAACCGTTTTGCGGCGTTTCTCTGCACTTTCCTGTTGCGGCATAATTCACCTTTCCCGCTATGCATTGCCGCCAAATGCGAACCGCATCTTCAAGATGAGCCGCTCGCACCCAGACGCACAATACCGGGCAATGAATAGATACGTCTATTATATCCTGTTCAATCAAAAGGCGTATATTTCATCTGCATTGGCATTTTGCAAGCGGGGGTATTCCTGTCTGCTCACAGGAGTTGACCTGCCCTGAAAACAGAGTAAAATGAAATTGACGTATGGATACTTTGACGGTGAGGGGGCATCTGCCCGGCGTATTCCTTTCCACCCAGCGCATTCACACCTTCCCCTTCATTTACGCCCTTTGTGGGGTTTTCTTTCTTCCTTCGTCTGCCATTTTCCTGCCCCAGAAACAACCTCCCCTGCCTGGTTGCAGGGGAGGTTTGTTTTTGTTAGTCTGTGGGCATCACCGGCGCACCACGCAATTTGACATCCACCCAATCGGGGCGGTAACTGAGCGATTGATGACGGAAATAGGTGTTATACAATTCAGCATAATGCCCCCCCTGTGCCAGTAGGCCGTCGTGATTGCCCTCCTCGATGATTGCGCCCTGCTTCATCACCACAATTCGGTCGGCGGCTTTGACGGTAGAAAGGCGGTGAGCAATCAGAATACTGGTAGATTGATGCAAAATCAGGTCGAGCGCCTGCTGAATCTGCCACTCGGTAAACGGGTCAATGCTGGCGGTGGCTTCATCGAGGATAAAAATGGCGGGTTTCTGAACGAGAACGCGCATGAGCGCAACCAGTTGACGCTGTCCCATGCTCAGGCGATTTCCACGTTCTCCCACCTGCGTATCCAGGCCATTCGGCAGCGTCTCCAACCACTCTCCATCGCCAATTTTACGCGCCATTGCCAGAATTTCGGCCCGCCCTGTGCAAGTCGGGCAGGCATAGCGGATATTGTCTTCGACAGTGCCGGAGAAGAGAAACGGCACCTGAGAGACGATGCCCAACTGTCGGCGGTACTGCTGAAGGTCAAAGGTGCGGATGTCGTGGCCGTCTATCCACAACCATCCACCCTGAAATTCGTAGAAGCGAGCAATCAGTTTAGCAATTGAAGATTTTCCTGCGCCGGTGTGTCCCACCAGCGCCAGCGTTTCGCCCGCGCGGATATGCAGATTGAATTGAGTGAGAATGGGTTCGTTCTCTTTATAACGAAAATCAAGATTCTCGAAACGAATTTCACCCCTGAGCGGCGGCACTTCACGCCGGGCAATCTGTCGCACGTTCGGGTCGGCATCTATCAGCGCAAAGACACGTTCCGCTGCCGAAAGCCCGCCCTGAATTTGCGCCCAAAAAGAAGTCAGGTTAAGCAGGGGGAACATGAAGTATTCGAGCGAGTTGATGAAGAGATACCACGCCCCCACCGTGAGAACCCCTGCCGCGGCACCAAAGCCACCGGCATAGACGAGAATGCCTACAAAAATACCAGTGACAGCGTTGAGAACCGGGAAGACCAGCGAAAGGACGAACCCGCGCCGGACGTTGACGCGATACGATTGTTGATTGGCAGCATCAAACGTATCGAAAATGCTCCCTTCCTGGCGAAAGTTCTTGGCAACCGCAATGCCGCTCACCGTCTCTTTGATGGTGGCATTCACATCGGCCATCGCCTGCATGCCACGCCGCGTGACAATACGCGCCAGTTTGCGAAAACCCATTGCAATCCCAAACACAATCGGCATGAAGGCCAGCATCACCAGAAACAGCCGCCACTCCACACGGAAGAGAATAATGCCCAACAAGAGCGTTTGCACCAGTTGGGAAGCAACATCGGTCACGATGACCACCAGCTGCCCGAAGTCGTTGGTGTCGCTGGTGATACGACTGACGATGCGCCCGCTGGAAAACTGGTCGTAAAAAGACAGGTCATGTTCGGCAGCAGCGCGAAAGGCTTTGGTTCGCAGTTCCAACACCACATCGCCCACTGCGCGTACAGTCAGGGAGCGCCGCAGCCAGTTCAGTCCCCATGTCAAAAAGGCAATTAAAGTCATCCCCAGTCCTACCAGGGCAATCGCCTGTGACGCAGGACGATTTTCAAGCAAATCCATGATACGGCTGACAATCACCGGCAACGCAGCGCCCAACCCGGCCATAAGCATGACGAGCACAACCATCGCCGCCAGGCGGCCTTTCTGGGGAGCAAAGTAGTTGGCAATGCGGCCAAACAACTCACGGTCGGAGTATTGGCGGTCGTACTTTTCGTTGTTCAATCCGGCAAAGAAACCCATAGGTGGTGAGTAGTGAACAGTAATCAGTAATCAGTGAGCAGTGGGCAATGAACGGTCAGCAAGCTGGAGAGCGGAAGGTGAGCGGCTGAGAATAGTAGAGGAGTGCAGGGACAATCTGCCAGTTTTATTCCCTGAAAATTCTCGAATAGGCTTCGGATGTTTTCATCAGTTCATCGTGTGTGCCGACGGCGGCAATTTTCCCGTTTCGCAAAACGATAATCAAATCAGCCCAGCGAATCTGACTCAGACGATGGGTGATGAGCAGGGTGGTACGTCCTTGCGCAGCGGCAAAAATAGCGCGCTGAATTTTGTCTTCGGTGGCCGAGTCAATCGCGCTGGTCGAATCATCCAGGATAAGGATGCGCGGGTCGGTCAAAAAGGCACGCGCCAGCGCCAGACGTTGGCGCTGTCCGCCCGAAAGGGTAACTCCCCGTTCACCCACGACCGTATCGTACCCCTTCTCAAAACTCATGATGAATTCGTGCGCCTGAGCGGCGCGGGCGGCAGCTTCGATTTCCGCCTGAGTCGCACCGGGTTTTCCAAAGGCAATGTTTTCGGCAATGGTGCGGGAAAAGAGGAAAATATCTTGCTCAATCATCGAAATTTGGGAGCGCAGGGATGCCAGGTTCCAATCGCGCACATCACGCCCGTCTATCAAAATCTGGCCGGCGGTCACATCGTAGGTGCGGTTGACCAGTTTCACCAGCGAGGTTTTGCCGGCACCGGTCTGCCCGACGATGGCAACCGTCTGACCGGGCGAGACTCTGAATGAAATGTTTTCCAACACGCTGCCACCAGCAGCCGTATTTCCTTCGGGCGAGGCGAAGGAGGCAAGAGACGAATAGGCAAAACTCACATTGCGGAATTCGATTTCGCCTCGCATGGGGCCGCTGTAACCGGCGGCGTTCTGGTCCAGGTCGGTGTGACGGTTGATAAGCTCCAAAATACGCCGCGCTCCGGCCAATCCCATCGAAACTTGCGTATATGCCCAGGTGGACGTGAAGGTGGGGAAATCGAGCATTCGCAACAGGCCAAAGTAGCCGATGACCTGCCCGGTATTGAGCAACCCCTGCTGAAACAGAAACAGCGCATGGGTCAGCCCGGCGGCAATGGCAATGCCGTACAAAAGAAAGGCGATAAAGCGGGCTTCCATATCTCCTTGCCTGACGAACGCTTCACGTACACGCCGGGCATTGAACACGAATTTTTCCACCTCGGCGTCTTCCTGCGCTGCGCCTTTGACCGTTTCTACACCATCCAGCGATTCCGAGAGGTGTGTGTTCATCGCTCCAAAAGAAGTCCGCACTTCATCTGACACGGGGGCCAACTGCTTGAGATACAGTGCCAGGGCGATGAAATAAGCAAACATGAACACGACCGGCGTGATAACCAGCGAGGGATGATAGCGCGGCGCGGCCATAATCGGCATCACCAGAAAGAAAAACGAGCCAATTACCAGGTTAATGCCGGGGTTAAACATCAGGTTCACTTCGCGCACATCGTTGGTAGCGCGCGCCATCGTATCGCCTACCGGTTGCAGGCTGTGAAACGTCATGCTCTTGCCGAGTAAGGAAATGTACAACTCGTCACGGATTTCGCGTTCCAGACGTTGACCCAACAATTCTGCCCCAAAGTTACGCCCCAATTGCAACACGCCGCGCAAGACCTGTGTGCCGCCAATCAGGAGTGCCAACGGTAGAAGAACGCCGGTATCAGGAAGCGGTTGAAGCATCGCCTGGAAGGCATCGCCTACCAGCACCGGTACGACGGCGGCCAAAGCAGCATTCCCAATCGCGCCGAGCAATACCAGCAAAATGATGCCCCAGTGATGCGAAATGTGGGACAGAACCCAGCGCAGTGCATCGCTGCGCACATAGTTTGGGCGCGCAATGGTGAATTCAGCAGGGAGAGAGGAAGTCGAAAACGTGGCCATAGAGACACGTGATATTAGATGATTGTCTAATTTACCATAAAAAACTGGATTTTTCGAGGGGAAACCCTCACTCAATATAAATCTTATGTCAGCAGAGTATTCCATATTTTGGGGCTTGAAACTCCGATTTTTTTTGATATGATAAAGACAGCGATTCTGTATTTTCGACGATAGGAGGTGATGGATTGCCAGCAAACAGCTCATCATCCTAAAATTCTATTCAGTCCGACTCGTTTGTCCAAAATACACTCACATAGGGAAAGGAAATGCCATGAAAAAGTCCATTTTGTTCCTTGCGTCTGTTCTGACCACCATTGCTATGCTGTTTGCGCTCCCAGCAATACCGGCTGCTGCCGCGGGAGAAAAATCTATCAAGATTTTCTCAGCGCACTTCATTCCCGGCAAAGGAACGGTTTTTGTGTTTGACGTCAAGGGGAATTTTGACTCATTCGGCGGCAGTGTCACTGTAGCAGGGAAAACGTATCCTCTGCATTGCAATTTCCGTGATGATGGAAAACTCTCCTGCGTCGCATCGGATGGCGGCAAATCTATCGGCAAAACCGTTTTCGGTTCTGTGAATGGTTTTTCGTTCACCACAAAAGTAGCGCCCGTTTGTTACAGCATTTTTGACTTTGATACTAGTTTGGTTTGGGTAGAAGCGGGGGTCATTTGCCAGGAAACCGCAACCCAGGAAGGAGATATCATCGAATGGTATAACCCTCTGTGGGGAGACACATATCTGTATATTTACTCGCTTGACGGGAGTGATAGCCCCTGGTTGCCGCCAAATTTTGGTCGAGGCTATTACTGGTGGTACTAATACAACCAGCACTTTTGTTTACTTGTGACCAAACCGGTCATCTACTACAAAAGAGCCTCTCTAGCGAATACCGGGCTGTGTAAGTCACAGCCCGGTGTTTTCTAGGTGAGGTTGTTCTGGCCTATTCTCCCCGCCAATCGGTTGCCTGATTCAGGCGCTCTCGCTCTTCGTCGGTCAACCGCACGTCGAGCGCGCCGAGGTTGTCAGTCAGCTGTTCCAGCCGGTTCGGGCCAATGATGGGACTGGTAATCAGCGGGTCGGCCAGTAGCCAGGCCAGAGCAACCTGCGAGACGGAAGCGCCATGCGCCTGGGCAATCCCGTCCATCACGTCGAGCAGCGCGAAATTCTTTTCGATGCAGACGCGTTGCAGGCCTTTGGCACGCACCGAGTCGGGGGTCGTGTTTTCGCGCCGATATTTGCCGGTGAGAAATCCGCCAGCCAGTGGGCTGTAGGGAATAACGCCAAGCCCATAGGTTTTGCACACAGCGGCCAGCTCCCGTTCAAATTCGGCGCGATGAATCAGGTTGTAATGTGGTTGCAGACAATCATATCGCGCCAGGTTGTGTTTGTCAGAAGCCCACAAGGCCTGCATTAATTCCCACGCCTGGTAGTTCGAGGCGCCAATATAGCGCACTTTACCCTGCCGCACCAGGTCATCCAGTGCGCGCAGGGTCTCTTCGATGGGGGTATTTTCGTCAGGCCAGTGGGTTTGATACAGGTCAATGTAATCGGTTTGCAGCCGACGCAGAGAAGCCTCGACTGCCTGCATGATGTGCGCCCGCGAGAGGCCCTCGTCGTTTGGGCCATCGCCCATGCGCCCGCGCACTTTGGTTGCAATCACCAGTTGCTGGCGTGGAATGCCAGCGGCTTTCATCCAGCGCCCGATAATTTCTTCTGAAACACCGCCGGGGTTGCCAGGAACCCAACGGGAGTAAATATCGGCAGTATCCAGGAAGTTGATGCCCGCCTGGTAAGCGGCAGAGAGAATGCGGTGCGAGAGCGCCTCGTCTGCCGACCAGCCAAATTGCATCGTCCCCAGGCACAGCCGAGAGACCTTGAGACCGGTTTTGCCAAGATTGCGGTATTCCATAAACGAATCCGGTTACTTTTTCTCCGGCATCTCCAACACCTGGTCCACCAGGCCATACTCGACGGCTTGCCGCGCATCCATGTAAAAATCACGGTCAGTATCGCGTTCAATGACTTCGAGCGGCTGCCCGGTGTGTTTCGACATGATGTCATTCAGCAAGGCCTTGAGCCGCAAAATCTGCCGCGCGGCAATTTCGATGTCGGTGGCCTGGCCTTGGGCGCCACCCAACGGTTGGTGCATGTGGATGGTGGCGTGTGGCAGAGCGTAGCGGCGGCCTTTCGTGCCGGCGGCCAGCAGAACTGTGCCAAACGAGGCCGTCACGCCGACGGCCACCGTGCTGATGGGGTTGGAAATCATCTGCATTGTGTCGTAAATGGCCAGGCCGGCATAAATCACCCCACCCGGAGAGTTGATGTACATCTGAATTTCTTTTTCCGGGTCTTCGTGGTTGAGGTAGAGCAGTTGTGCTACGATGATGTTGGCAACCTGGTCATCAATGCCCGTGCCGAGAAAAATGATGCGCTCTTTGAGCAGGCGCGTGAAAACGTCATACGACCGTTCGCCATAATTGGACGACTCGATGACATACGGGGTAACGTTCTTGAAGTTGGGACTCATTCGGGGTTCCTCCTGCATTGAATGGGCTAATGATACCCGGTTTTCGTTGGAATTGCATTAACTCGAGTTAGAATATATGCTTTCCCATACAGGAGTTACCCCATGTCGAAACGAATTGCGCGCATTGTCCCTCTCTTTCTGCTTCTTCCGCTTCTCCTGGCCGCGTGCGGCACGGTGAGCGTGCGGCCTGCCGCCGAACTAACGGCAGAATTTCAGACGGCGGTGGAACAAACCATTGCCGCCCGTGATACGGCTACCCCCCTGCCCACCAACACTCGTCCGCCTACGCTGACCCCCACGGTCACAGTCACGCTCACCCCAAGCGAAACACCCACCCCCACCCCGGTCCCGCCGACTTCGGTGGTAGAAACCTTCTGTGATAATTCCAAATTCCTGGAAGATGTCACCATCCCTGATGGCACACTTCTGTCACCCGGACAGGTTTTTGAGAAAACATGGTCGTTTCAAAATACGGGGCGCTGTTCCTGGAAAGAGGGTTATACCATCGGCTGGGTAAGCGGTGACGTGCTGGGTGGAGTGACCCGCCCCTTACCTGCTGTGGTGGCGCCGAACGAAACAGTCCATGTCACCGTGCGTCTCACGGCGCCGTTCAAGCCGGGCGCTTATCGAGGCGTTTGGCGGTTGTTCAACAGCAAGGGCGAACCGTTTGGAGAGTTTGTCAGCGTTTTGATTGTGGTGGCCGGCCCTGGCACTTCTGTCCCCACACGAACACCAGGACCGTAATAAAAGCGTAGAGCGAGAGAACTTCTCGCTCTACGTTTGACTACACCGTTGCCATCTGCTCTCTGGCAGTCTCGTAACCGCGCCGCAATGCCTGAAAGTTTTGCGGCAAAAGGTGCTGATGCCGTGCGGGCAAATGCCCGCGCAAAGCTTCTTCAACGGCTTCGAGTGTCAGCAATTCAGGCATCGCCGCCACCAGCGCCCCCACCGTCACCATGTTGGTCAGTTTTTTGTTGCCGATTTCTTCGGCAATTTCGTTGGCCGGGACCAGAATGACCTGAATGTCGCTCCGCTTTGGGCCGCGGTCTACCATAGACTGATTGACCACCAGCACGCCGCCCGGCTGCATCAGCGGTTCGTATTTATCGAACGAAGGCAGGTTAAGGGCAATCGCAAATGGGGGACGCTTGACGAGAGGCGAGCCGATTTCTTCATCGGCAATCACCACCGTACAGTTGGCCGTGCCGCCGCGCATTTCAGGGCCGTAGGAGGGAATCCAGGTCACTTCTTTGCCCAAATCCATAGCGGCATAGGCCAACACCTGCCCGGCAAACAGAACACCCTGCCCGCCAAACCCGGCAATGATGATTTCTTTTTGCATAGTTTCTCCGTCCTAAAATCGCAAATCACCCACCGCCGACGATACTTTGAAATCGCCCAGCGGGAAGACCGGTACCATGTTTTGCTCGACCCATTTGAGCGCCTCGACCGGGCTAATGCCCCAGTTTGTTGGGCAGGTGGAGAGCAGTTCCACCATCGAGAAGCCCAACCCGCGCACTTGAGTCTCGAAAGCCGTGCGAATGGCCTTTTTGGCCTTGCGGATGTTGGCAGGATCATGTAAGGAACGGCGTACCACATAGCCTGCGCCATCCATTTTGGCAATCATCTCAGACATCCGCAGCGGGTAGCCTTGCAGTTCCACATCCCGGCCGAGCGGGGAAGAAGTTGTCTTCTGTCCTGGCAAGGTGGTGGGCGCCATCTGCCCGCCGGTCATGCCATAGATGGCGTTATTGATGAAGATGACAGTGATGTTTTCACCGCGTCCGGCTGCGTGCATGATTTCAGACATGCCAATCGAGGCCAGGTCACCATCCCCTTGATAGGTGAATACCACCCGGTCGGGCAAAACGCGCTTAATGCCAGTTGCCATGGCTGGAGCGCGTCCGTGCGCTGCTTCCACAAAATCCACATCGAAGTAGTTATAAGCAAAGACCGAACAACCCACTGGCGCAACGCCGATGGTCTTCTCCTGCACGCCCATTTCATCCAGCACTTCGGCAATCAGGCGGTGAGCCACGCCATGCGTACA
The DNA here is from genome assembly GCA_025056175.1 of Anaerolineales bacterium. Taxonomy (GTDB): domain Bacteria; phylum Chloroflexota; class Anaerolineae; order Anaerolineales; family Villigracilaceae; genus UBA5195. The sequence goes on along the minus strand of JANWWK010000091.1, from coordinate 8,215 downwards.
CCCCGGGCAATAATGTGTTGAAAAATCGGTAAATGAACGCGGACGGCAATAGACTTGATTTTCAGGTTTGACAATTTCTGCATCCACAGTAACCATGTTTCACCTCGTCATCGCACAACCGTCAACATGCGTTCCAGCCAGGCCTTGCGTGGGTCGCTGACCACGTGCAAAGGAGAAGAGACCATGCGCTGGATTTCGGTCAGAATATCATCGGCAAATGGCACAATGCCACCCGGACGTCCGTAGAACTCAACCGGAGCGCGGCCTTTGACTGCCAGCAAAACATCATTCAGCATCTGACCGGTGTTCATTTCCACCACCAGGAAGCCTTGCACGCGGCGTGAGAGCTGCTCCAGAACGGCAAACGGGAAGGGACTGACGGTGACTGGCCGCAATAAACCGACTTTGAGTCCCATCTGACGCGCCTCGCGCACCGCCGAAAGCGCTACACGCCCTGCCGTGCCAAAGCCGACCACCACGAATTCAGCATCTTCCAGGTAGTACTCCTTGTAGCGCACTTCGTTTTGTTCGATTTCAAACCAGCGTTGCAGCAGGCGCAAGTTGGTCACTTCTTCATCATGGGGTTCCAGGTAAATTGAAGAGAGAATGCGGCGCGGGCGACCAATGGCACCGGTCACAGCCCAATCCCAGTCCTTACGAACCACCGGGCGCAGTTCCGGCAATTCAGCAGGTTCCATCATCTGCCCCAGCGAGCCATCGGCCAGAATCATGACGATAGAACGATATTTTTCGGCCAGGTCGAAGGCCAAAACCGTAAGGTCAATCGCTTCTTGAACGGTGGAAGGCGCCAGGGCAATCACTTTGTAATCGCCATGGCCGCCGCCATACACGGCCTGGAAGTAGTCACCCTGGGCCGGAGCAATGTTGCCCAGACCGGGGCCGCCGCGCATGACGTTGATGAGAACGCACGGTACTTCGGTCCCGGCAATATAGGAGATTCCCTCCATCATCAGGGAAACGCCCGGGCTGGAGGAAGAGGACATGACCCGCGCACCCGTGCAGGCCGCCCCATAGACCATGTTGATGGCGGCCACTTCGCTCTCGGCCTGCACAAAAGCGCGGCCTAACTCCGGTAAACGGCGTGAGAGATGTTCCAAAATTTCAGATTGGGGCGTGATGGGGTAGCCAAAATACGCTTCCAGCCCGGCGCGCACGGCAGCTTCGGCCATTGCTTCGTTGCCTTTGATTAACTGTCGAGCCATACTGCCTCCTACGCTGCCGCCGGAACGGGTTTGGCAACTTCTCGATAGACAGTAATGGCTGCATCCGGACAAACGAGCGCACAAATTGCGCATCCGGTGCAGCCATCTTTGAAGAGATGAGCCGGGTGATAGCCTTTCGGGGTCAGACGGCTCATATCGAGTTCTATCACCCCCTGCGGGCAGGCGCTGATACAGAGTTCGCAACCTTTACAGTACTGGTCAGATACTTCAATCCAACCTTTTGCGGGCATTCGCTACTCCTTTATGAGAAGTTGGACAAAAATTAGCAGATATTCTCTGCAGTTTCATTATGTCGTTTTCGGAAGAAAGCGGGTAGTGCCAAGCGTCATGAACGCGGGCGTACAAAACTCCTCCCTTAAGCACAATCCATCATTCAGGCGTATCGTCTGACACTACAGACGCCAAATCAGCCAGCCTTTTGCCAGCCATTTGCGCCGCAAGTGGATGGCGTAGCCGCGCCGCGCCAGACCTTCGGCAGAGGCTGCAAACCAGGCGCGCAGCCCCCACGTGCGGACGGGACTGGTTTCGGCATAAGCGGCCTTCCAGGCAGCAAAGAATTCTCCAATCGGTTCACCCGGCAAGACACGGTGAATATAATTCTTGGGCAAAATGCTCTGGAACAGTTCGGGGTCAAAACCGAGATGAAAGTTGGTGAAGAAGACCAGGGCCTCCTGCCGCCAGCCGCTCTCGATGCGCCGCAACACATTCGCCGCCCAGAGCGCGCCGGTAGGGTTGGATGTTCCTTCGATGAGTAACCCACCCGGCAAGACTCCGCGCGCCATCTGCTCCCACGCCGGCAAAACATCGCGCTCTTCATACTGGCGCAAAACGTTAAAGGCGCGAATCAGGCGGACGTGTTCCCCAGGCTGAAGCGGCAGGTTGAACCCACCCAGGCGAAAGAAGGTGCGTTCATCGGCAAATGGCAGGGCGGCGGCCACTCGCTCAGGTTCGATTTCCACTCCCAGCACTTTCAGGTCGGGGTTCAAACGTCGAAAGCGCCCAGCCGATTCGAGTGTGGTGACGGCCTCGGCGCCGTATCCCAAATCTACAAACAGGGCATCGGCAAAATCGCCATCACGGCGGGTGAGCAGGGCAGGGTCGTAGCGCAGGACGAAGTTATCTACCTGGCGCAAACGATTGCGGGCGGTTTTGCCACGCGTGACCTGCCCTTGCGGTTTTTTCGGCACGGCCAGCGGATGCGGTTTTGGCTTCAGGCGCTCCACACCTTGAAATCCTTCAGAATCGAACCGCCGACGAACTCACGCAAAATCGAGTTGTCAGGAATCCAGTCCATTTCCAGCGGCAGGAACCATTCCAGGAAAGCCAGCAGGCGTTTGGTTTCGATGAATTCCGGCGTGTTGTGCGGCACCTGACGCAGAAGCGGCTCGGCCAGTGGTTTGAGAACAGCCAGTTCGTAGGCCAGCGCCGAATTGAACATGACATCCGCATTTTCCTGATAGGGAAAGATGTGGCGTTTTTCGCCGCGCCGCACCGATTCCCAACGGCTGATGGTTTGTTGCGCGCTGTAGCCGCGTTCGCGCGCGTCGCGCACAATGCGACGAATCAGGCGGGTATCGGTGGTGGAGACGCGGTTGTGTCGGTCCAGGTTGAGTTGCGTGAGGGCCGAGGCGTAAATTTTGAAGCTTTGGGAGGCCAGCGAAGCCGGAATCAGGCGCGGGTTCAGGCCATGAATCCCCTCCAGGATAATCAACTGCCCGGGACGTAAACGCACGGTTTCTCCGGGTTCGCTCAAGCCAGTCTTGAAGTTGTAGCGCGGCATTCGCACTTCTTCGCCGCGCAGTAAACGCTCCAAATCGTCGCCCAGGCGAGACAGGTCGAGCGCTTCGATGGTCTCGAAATCGTATTCGCCATTCTCGTCCCGCGGGGTTTTATGACGGTCTACGAAGTAGTTATCCATCTCCAGTGCAAACGGCGAAAGCCCCAGCGCCAGGAGTTGCACGGCCAGCCGGCGCGCAAAGGTGGTTTTGCCAGAAGAAGAGGGCCCGGAGATGAGGATGAGATGAATCTGCTCACGTTTTTCGGCAATTTGCCGGGCAATGGAGGCAATGTGCTGTTCGTGCAGGGCTTCGGAGACGAGGATGATTTCGCGGCTGCGTCCGGTTTCGATGGCGTCGTTGAGCGCGCCCACCGAGTCGATTCCCAGCCGTTCGAGCCAACCGCCGTATTGTCGAAACGCTGCCAGGAGTTTGGGGAAGTCTTCTAACGGCGTGAGGGTGTTGGGCGTGTGGCGGCGCGGAAACCGCAAGGTGAAGCCGCCGTTGGAAGGCGCCAGTTGAAACCAGCGCAAATAGCCGGTGGACGGCACCATGTAACCATGATGGTAATCCACATGGTCACCCAATTGATACAGCGTCACGTAGGGTTTGCGGCGATGACGCAGTAAGCGCACCTTATCGGGATAGTTCTGGGCCTGGAACCAGGCAATGGCTTCTTCGAGCGCGGCTTCGCGGCGGCTGAAGGGCAGGTCGGCCTGCGCCAGGCGGCGCATTTCGTCTTCCAACGCGCCAATTTCCTGTGCCGAAAGTGGTTCGCGGCCTTGCACTTCGCAATAGTAACCGCCCGAGGCCACTGAATGGTCAATGTATAAGCCGGCCTGTGGAAACAGGTTGGAAAACGCGGCTTCGAGCAGGAAGGTGAGCGAGCGGCGATAGATGCGTGCGCCATCCGGGTCAGACATCGTAACGGGCTGAAGGCGCGCTTCCAGTTCGATGGGATAAGTCAACTCATGGAGTTCTCCGTTGACGATGACGCCAACAATCGGCGCAGGCCAATCGGCAAACACCGGGCGAAGGAAGGCCTCCGCCGTTGCGCCGCGCGGCCCTTCCAGGGTGCGCCCATCGGGCAGATGAACCTGAATGTTAGAGGAGGGAGAGGTAAAGCGAAAAACGGTCATGGTGCAATGAAAGGGTGGAAATGAAGTAGCCGTCGTTCACCTATGCCAGACAGTTCGGGGGTTTACCGCGCGCTGCCTGGCAATTGGGCCAGCAGTTTCTCCGGCTGATGGGCAAATTCGGTGAGCGGAATCCGTCCTTCAGTGAGCGCCAGCAGGGTTTCGGTGAGCAACTGGTTGACCGGAGTGGGGATTCCCAGCCGCTTGCCGGCGCGGACAACTGCGCCGTGCAGATAGGTGACTTCGCTCTGTTTGCGCCCGGCGTGCAAATCAATGTGGAAGGATGGCATTTTGCCGCCCCGCCCTGCACCGGCAGCTCTGGCCAGGAAAGGTTTGGAAAGCCAGAGCGGGAGTCTGGTAGCGAATGCCAATGCACGGACAGGGGTGCCGGGCAAATCTACTATGCGGATGCCCTGTGCCCGCATGACGGCGAGACATTCACGCAACTGTTCAATTTCCAGGCGATAAAGGGCCGGGTGAGCAAAAATTTGGGCGGGGCTCATATCCAGAATGGCCGAAGTGGGGTTTGCCAGCAGGTTGGTGAGCAGTTTCGACCACTTCATATCAGCAGCATTCGGAAACAGCCGCGCGTTCAGATAGGCTTCATCCAGCGCACGAACAAGCCGCTCGGAGAGCGGATGCCCGGCGGCGATGCCTGTGCCGCGCAGTTTTTCCAGCACAACCTGGCCGGGACCTTTGCGCCCCACTGCCGAGGTGACTGTGCCATAAATGACGTTTTGCGGACCCAACGCGGCGGCAATGGCGGGTTCGTTGTCCACGCCATTTTGCAGGCAAAGCGCAGGGGGCAGGTCGGTGGGGGAAACCGTTGAAGTCAGGGAGCGAAGGGCTGCTTCGGTATCGAACGATTTGAGAGCAAAGAGCATGACGTCGAAGCGTGTGTGAGACAACGCTTCGGCGAGCGAGGAGGTAAAGGTAACGGCAGGGGGATTCAGCCGGAAGAGAGACGGTTTGCGGCGCGGGTCAAGCCCCAAATCGAGCGTCAAACCCTGCGCACGTAACGTGTCCACCACAGCGGGCTGTTCCAAAAAGACGACGTTGTGGCCTGCCAGCGCCAGCGAACCGCCAATGTAAGTGCCGATGGCGCCGGCGCCGAGGGAGAGGATGTTAAGTTTATCCATAGCATTTTTCAAGAGAACGTGGCGCTGATTGTCTGTTCTTGCTATTTGAAGCGTGGGTCGCGCTGCAGGGTGAGCCGCAGGCCATGCCCAAGCGGGATGGAAGGACGATAGCCCAGTCTGGCAGCGGCCAGGGTCAGGTCGGCGCACATGCGCGAGACGCCACCGCCGGTTTTGGGGTTGTAGATGACTTCGGATTTGCTGCCGGTGACTTCAAGGACGGCTTTGACCAGGTCTCGCACCGAGGTTTCTTTGCCGGAGCCGATGTTGATGACCAGACCATCTACGCCAGGAGCGGTAGAAGCAGCAATAAGCGCCGAAACCACGTCATCCACGTAAACGTAATCGCGGGTTTGGGTGCCGTCGCCATGCACGACCAGCGTGCCATTGCGAAGCGCCTGGCGCAGGAAATAGGGAATGACCGGCGGATGAGATGCCGGCAGGTGCTGGCCTGGTCCATAGGCATTGAAGACGCGCAAGCACACAGTTTCGATGTTCCACAGGTCACCAATGGTGTTGACGTAGTACTCAGCGGCCAGTTTGGAAACGGCATAAGGCGAGCGCGGGTTAGGGGGCATCGTCTCGCGCAGGGGTTGTTCGGCCTGGTCACCATAAATTGCCCCCGAAGAGACAAGAACGACCCGCCGCACACCGACATCGCGCATGGCTTCCATCAGGCTGACCGTGCCGCCCACGTTAACGGCGTTGTATTCCCGTGGATACAGAACCGATTCCGGCACGGAGACACGCGCCGCAAGGTGATAGACGCAGTCTATATCCTGGAGCAGAGTCCACAGTTTGGGGCGGTCATTTACGTCGCCGCGCGTGAAGTGAACATCAGGAGAGAGCGCCTGCGGGTCACCGGTGGAAAGGTCATCCAGGCCGCGCACAAGGTGCCCCTCGCGCACGAGCTGGTTGGCAAGAGCAGAGCCGAGAAAGCCAGCAGCGCCGGTGATGAGGAAGTTCATCGGTCAAGCCTCGCGCACGATGCGCGGCACGGGATGAGAGCCCGGCTTAAGATTGGGGTCCATCGCATGTGGACAGCCATCCCAGATTTCCTGGGGGTAGATAATCTGGTTCGTACCAGGCAGTTGCTCCATGAACATACCGGTATTGAGATTGATGCCAAAGGGCAGGTAGGCTTTGTAGGCCAGCTGACTGCAATAGAAGGCCTGGTCGGTATCCGGGTCAAGAAAGTTCAGGTTGTAGGGTTTCCCCACCTGGGCCAGGCAATAGGCGGCTACGCCCTCGCGGATAGCCGTCTCTTCCTCATGGCTCAGCCCCATCCCTTGCAGAGGGTACGCCACGCCGTAAAAAGTATCTACCAGCAAGCCACGCTCCGGCATGGTATGTTCAGCATCCCAAAGTCCATCGCGTACCTGAAAAGTGACGACACCCAGCGCTCCAGCCTCGATACAACGCCCTTCCGGGCCGAGGTAAATGGCAATATGGTCTACATCACCAGGAACGAGCATCCCAATCAGCCGCCAGAACTCGCCGGGGAGAATATCCGGCTTGCCGTTCATCGTGCAGATGATGTCACCCGTTTTCAGGGGAATTCCGTTAATTTCGTAAGCGTGTATCATGGCCTGTGCTCCGGCCTCGAATTATAAGCCCATCCGGCACACTGTGCCTGGAGGTTCCGCGCAGGTTGTTTTGCAATTTATGAAAGAGAGGTAACTATCTACCCTCACCCTAACCCTCTCCCAAAGGGAGAGGGAAACGGCCGCAAATCGGCGATGTCACTGCCAAAGGCGGCAAAAATCTAGGCCATTTCTCCCCTCTCCCAACGGGAGAGGGGTTGGGGGTGAGGGAGGCTAGATAGTTACAAAGAGAGAGCAAACCGAGATTCCCAGAAACGTTGAGAACGCAGTTATCACGCCTGTTCAATTTGGAGTGTTGGGGGATAAAATAAACGCTATGCTCCGCATTCATTTGTTTGGCGCGCCGGCAGTGTACGACGAAACCGGCAAACCGGTGGTGATTCCGCGCCGGCTGACGCGCGCCCTGCTCTATTACCTGGCTGCACAAGGCCGCCCTGTGACGCGCGACCATCTGATAGACCGCTTCTGGCCCGATGAACCGCTCGAAAAAGCGCGTGCGTCTTTACGCGATGCGCTGGGTAAGGTGCGCGAAGCCTTGCCGGAGAAAAACCTGCTTCAGGCCACCCGCGAGAGCGTGACGCTCGATTTCCAACGCATTTCGGTAGATTTGCTCGAAATGCAAGCTCTGCTTGAGACAGTTCAAACGACTTGCCGCAAACTGCCCGAACAGGCCTCGCTGCCCGCAGAAACATATCGTCAGATGTTGCGGCTGATGCAGTTATGGGATGGGCGCGGCTTTCTGCCTGGCGGCGATGTGGAATACTCCGACGCGCTGAGCGACTGGATGCGGGAAACAGAAGAAACGCTGGGCCGACAACTATCGCGCCTGGCGCGGCGGCTGGCAGCGCACGAGGCCACCGCCGGACATCCCGACCAGGCCAACCGCTGGCTCAGGCAGGCACTGCAATTCGATGAATTCGATGCCGAAGTTCACCAGGCCATTTTGGAAAATTATCTGAAAAGTGATGCTCTTAAGGAAGCCAGAGAATATTACGAATCCCTGGAAGAAATTTACGGAGATGCCGCCGATTACCCGCCTGGTGTGCGCGCAATGGAAGGACGTATTTATGCCTCTCCCTCCTCCGATTTGCCGGCCCTGCCGCCCGATTGGAACGTACGCCAGAGCTTACAAGCTCCCTTCATTGGGCAAGAAGAACTGCTCGAACAAATGGAGCGTGCCTACCGCATCGGCGGCGGTGTGCTGATTTATGGAGAAGCCGGGTCGGGAAAAACGCGCCTGGTGCAGGAATTCTTCCGCCGTCAGCGAGGGTTTCCGCGCCTGATGCTGGCCTCCTGTCAGCCACTGGAAACGGGGATGCC
>JANWWK010000085.1 GCA_025056175.1 Anaerolineales bacterium | reverse complement strand
CATTGTCCGTTTGAGCATCCGCAAGGGCGCTGGGTGATAGTGGGCTGGGGGTGGACGAGGGCGCAGCGGTGGGCGAGAGGGTCGGCGTGGACGGCGGGGTGGCCGACTGGCAGGCCGAGAGGGCCAGCAGCAGCGCAGCGAACAGAAGACGGGTCAGGCGGGGCATGGCAGACCTCCCAGAGAGAACGTATCGAAATTATATGCGCATTTGCTTGCGCTTTGGCGGACATTCCTTTCTTCCGCTTGCCCACGTAGGGAGAGGGGAGAAATGGCCCGGGGTTTCGCCGTTCTGGGCAGCGAAATCGCTCGTTGGCGGCTGTTTCCCTCTCGCTCCTGCCTCCGCAAAGGGCGTTCGCAACCCACCGCAGGGCGATGTTTCGGAAAACAACAGCGCCCCCGGCGGGATTCGAACCCACAACCAACAGCTTAGAAGGCTGCTGCTCTGTCCGTTGAGCTACGGGGGCAAAACAATCTCAGTCGCGCGCCGGGCGAATGCCCTTATAAACGCGCGGCCCGGAAATGGTCACGAGAATCGTATTTGCGGGACGACCCAACTTTTCTGCCAGTTCGACCGGCGTTAATGGACTGTTTCCATTTGCCAGGAACGTGCGAAATACCGCTTCCACCAGTTGGGTTTGCCCGGTGACAAAGCCCGGCTGACGGGCGCAATGGGAGAGCAGCGTTTGCTGTAAGCCGTCCATCGGGCGCACTTCCGCGGTTTCCGGGTCCACAAAGTCAATCAGCGCCCCGTTCTGCATTTCAGCGAACATTTCTTTGTGTTCCGGACAAAGCAGACCGGCCAGGTGGACGTGCCAATCATTTTCATTTTGCCGCCACCAATCGAAATCAATGTGAAAGCGAGTCTGGAGGCTGGGTTTGACGAGGCTCATGGTTATTCTTCCTCCTCCAGTTCCATTTCGGCCAGGCGATAATGCAGGTCACCCACGTGTACGAATTCTTTCGAGGCCGCCAGCGTGGCCAGCAAGGGCGCAGGTGGCACGCGCCGCAAGATGTTGACGGCGGAGTACAATTCTTCGGCGTGGACATGTCCTTGCGGGGTCAGCCCGGCCAGTTTTTGCATTATCTCGCGCACCAGTTTTTCGAGCGGCAGGCGGCTTTTTTGCTGAAACGCTGCATCTACGGCTTCCACGGAAGGAACGACAACCGCCATGCGCTCATTGTATTCACAGGCAACTTCGTGTTTGAGCAGCGCAAATACCAGTCCGCCATCGGAACCGGTCAGAACCGTGCGTACCCAATCGCGGTTCGGACGGTGCGTTTTGGCTTCCACAATCACCTCGCCGGGCGTCTTACTGCGTCGTATCACCAGGTAGGCGCCGGGGATGAGTTTTTGCTTCTCATACCACTTGCGCAACCCCGAAACATATCCGTATTCGCGCACCACCCAGGCGGGTATCTTCTCGCCGGTTTTGCCATCCACCAGTGTGAAGCGAATGCGCGGCGATTCAATAGCGGTTGGGAAGAACGGACGCGCACGCAGAGAGAGCGGCAGCGTTCCGGCGCGCCAGTGCGGGTACGTCAGCGTAACGGTCACTTCGTCGGCTTTCGGCGGCTTCTGGTCTGTTTCGCTCAATTCATCATCCAGCTGCGCTTCCAACGCCAGCATTTGCCGGTTCAGCAACGAGCGGTCATAATCTACTGGCACGTAGCGCAGCACCGGGGGGACATTCTGCACTTCTTCCGGCTCCAGGCGGCGCAGACACCATAAGACCTCGCCTGTCGGCCCGACTTCGTCAAAGCGGCCATCTTCTTGCAGCGCGTAATTCATCGAAAACTCAGTCAATTTCGGGTTCGAGGCGCGCGGCAGCTCAATTTGCTCCATCAGCGCCGTCGTGGTCATTGGTTCACCGCCGTTCATCTCCAGCACGGCTTCGGCCAGGTTCAGGTGACCGGTGTTGATGTCTAACAGCAACGCTTTGGGGAACCAGGCGCCGGCAATCCGCACAAGCGAGTCATCGGCTTCCAGGGCTATATCGAGTTTGTGCGCAATTTCCTCGCCATACACAGAAAGGATGGATTGGGGGTCGGTCTCTGGCTCAAACGTTTCTTCGACTGGATGATTAAGCTTGTGTTCAGCCAGCCCCGCAGCAAACAGGCGCGTGCTGCCATCCTCGAATTCAACCTGGATGACATCGAAAGCGCCTATTTCCGGATTGTTGCCGGGCCGTACTGCTTTCACCTCGCCCTTCTTCATGGCCAGTGAGGGGAAAATCAGCCTTTGCCCCACCCGATACTTCTCTTTGGGAAGGTAGAAGTCTCCGCTGGCAAGCTGTTCCTTGCGCTGGGTCTCTCGTTCGATACGAATACACTCCTCGACCAGAACAGCAGTCAATTCCTGCGTGGTCAGCGGGGTTTCGGTCTCGAACAGATAATTTTGAAGGAAGTCAATATCGCGCTGGAGAACAGTAAAGTTGCTCCAGTATTCCGTCGGGAGTTTCAGGGAAATGCTCATCGTTCGGTTGCCTTGCAGAGAAAATTTCCGCCTGTACAGGCGCGGATTGGCGCACTAATTATACCTTAAGCCTTCGGGGAACATTCGACTTGTGCTATAATTCCTGACCTGTGGCGCGCTGGCTTTCGTTCTTTCTCTTGAAAAAGACGGCCCTGCCGGGTGGCTGTTTCCGTTTTGGCAGGTTGTTCTGGCCTGCGTAGCCTTTCCCGCCGAATCTTACCGGTCGCCCAAAGCATTCTGTCGAACCGAACAGAGCGGCGGGCGATATTTTTTGTGCTTTTCAGGAGGCCGAAGCATGTATCGTACACACACCTGTGGGGAATTGCGCCCCGCGCATGTCGGGCAAACCGTCACCCTGGCTGGCTGGGTTCACCGGCAGCGCGACCATGGCGGTATTACGTTCCTGGACCTGCGTGACCGCTATGGCATCGTGCAGGTCGTGGCCGACCCGGCCAATCCCGAAGTTCATGCCGCGCAAGAAGCCCGCGCCGAGTGGGTGCTGGGCATCACCGGCATTGTTCGCCGCCGCCCGGCCGGCGCCGAAAACCCCAACCTGGCAACCGGCGAAATCGAAATTGAAGCCACGCGCGTGGACGTGCTGAACCCCGCCAAACCACTGCCTTTCCTTATCAACAAAGATGAAGAAACCGAAGAAGCGGTGCGCCTGAAGTATCGTTACCTCGACCTGCGCCGCGAACGAATGCAACGCAACATCCTGTTGCGCCACAAGGTGGTCAAATTCATCCGCGATTATTTGAGCGAACGTGGTTTTGTAGAAATTGAAACGCCCATGCTCTTCAAGACCACCCCCGAAGGTGCGCGTGACTATCTTGTGCCTTCACGCCTTCAACCGGGCATGTTCTATGCCTTGCCGCAATCACCCCAGCAGCTCAAGCAGTTACTGATGGTTGCCGGGTTCGACCGTTACTTTCAGATTGCACGCTGTCTGCGTGATGAAGACCTGCGCGGCGACCGTCAGCCTGAATTTACCCAGCTTGATTTAGAAATGTCCTTCGTTCAGCGTGACGACGTTCTGGACCTGGTCGAAGGGCTGTTTACTGCAATGGTCAAGGAACTGCTGCCCCACAAGCGTCTGCTGGCCTCGCCCTGGCCGCGTCTCACCTACCGTGAAGCCGTGGAGCGTTTTGGTACCGATAAACCCGACCTGCGCTTTGGCATGGAACTCTATACCCTGAACGATATTTTTGCCAATACAGGCTTCATGGTTTTCCAGAACGTCCTGAAGAGTGGCGGTGTCATCAAATGTATCGTTGCACCAGGCTGTGCCGAATACACCCGCAAAGAAGTGGATGACCTGACCACCTTCTGCAAAGAACAGGGTGCCAAAGGGCTGGCTACGCTGGCACTTACTGCTGAAGGCGTCAAAGGCACTGCCCAAAAATTCATCAAACCAGAAGAAGTCGAAGCCATTCAGGCGCGCACCGGCGCCCAAACCGGTGACCTGGTCTTGTTCATTGCCGATGCGCCTGCGGTGGCCAACAAAACCCTCAGTGCTTTGCGTCTCCTGTTCCGTGACCGCCTCAACCTGGCCGACCCCAACCTGCTGGCCTTTGCGTGGGTGGTAGATTTTCCGATGTTTGAGTACAACGAAGAAGAAAAGAAATGGGATGCCGCCCACCATCCGTTTACCATGCCCAAACTGGAAGACCTGCCCAAATTTGAGACCGACCCGGCGCAGATTCTTTCCGATGCCTACGACATGGTGTTGAACGGCTACGAAACGGCCTCCGGCTCGATTCGTATTCACCGTTCCGACATCCAGCAAAAAGTCTTTCAATTGCTCGGTCTGAAAGACGAAGAAATTCAGGCCAAGTTTGGACACATGATTGAAGCCTTCCAGTATGGCGCGCCTCCGCACGGTGGCATGGCTCCTGGGATTGACCGTCTGGTGATGATTTTTGCCGATGAACCCAACATTCGTGAGGTGATTGCTTTCCCCAAGAATCAGGCCGGGCGCGACCTGATGGCCGATGCCCCCTCCCCGGCCAGTGAAAAGCAGCTGCGTGAACTCCACATCAAACTGGATTTGAAATCGCCCGAAGAAAAGTGAAACTGGAGGCAACGGTCTGTATGCTCACGCGCGCAGAAGCCCTCTCCCTGGTGCGAGAATACGTAAAAAATGAAAGCCTGGTCAGGCACATGTTGAGCGTCGAAGCGGCCATGCGTTTCTATGCGGAAAAACTGGGCGAAGACGCAGACCTGTGGGGACTGACCGGCCTGTTGCATGATTTCGATTGGGAGATTCACCCGACCCCAGAACAACACCCTGTGCTGGGGGCACCTATCTTGCGCGCGCGTGGCGTGGATGAGGTCATCATTCGAGCGATTCTCAGCCATGGGGAGAACACCGGTGTTCCGCGCGAATCGTGCATGGAAAAGGCACTATATGCGTGCGATGAAATTACTGGCCTGATTACTGCGGTTGCCCTCGTGCGGCCTTCCAAATCGCTGTACGATTTGGAACCCTCTTCGGTGAAGAAAAAATGGAAAGACAAAACCTTTGCCGCCGGTACCGACCGCGCTGTGATGGAGCGGGCGGCTCAGGAATTTGGCGTGGATTTGTGGGGAGAGCATGTTGGGAATGTGATTGCCGCCATGCGCCGGATTGCGCCCGAACTTGGTTTGGATGGAAGCGCAACATAAACTTGAATCTACGTTCCTGGCTTGCTGTTTTGTTAGGTTTTTCTTCCCCCAAAAGAACTATTGATAGTTGACTGTAATTAAAAACTCTTGGAATTTCTGAAAAATGGATTAGAATAAAGGGTGTAAGTTCTTTGGGCGTTCCAAAGACAAAGTTTCAAAGAAAGGAGGAAAAAGCCATGTTGTTCTCTCTCAAGGAAAAGGCCCAGGGCATGGTAGAGTACGCGCTCATTCTGGTTCTGGTTGCCGTCGTCGTGATTGCTGCGCTCACCATCATGGGTCCGCTCGTCCGCAACGTCTTCTCCACCATCAACTCCAGCCTGTAATCTGCCCTTTCGTTTCACCATTTTTTCGTAAGACATCACTTTTCATTCATTCACAAAAGAAAGGAAATTTGCCATGTTGTTCTCTCTCAAAGAAAAAGCCCAGGGCATGGTGGAATACGCCCTCATCCTGGTTCTGGTCGCCGTTGTCGTGATTGCCGCCCTGACCATCATGGGTCCGCTCGTCCGCAACGTCTTCTCCACCATCAACTCCAGCCTGTAATCTGACAAGGCACCCTCGCCGCCGTATGTGGTGGTTCGCGCAATAACGACCACTCCACCATGTACGGCGGCTTTTTTTATACTTGCCTATCAACAAATCTGGCGCGAGCGCCTCTTTGGTTGCGCCTTTTTGGTAAGATTCAATGTTTTTTACCAGGCATTTGCTCCTCTTTGATTTCCAAAAGGCCGTTCCCGAAGAGTGCTTGACCGAAAGAGAAAGGAAAACGGCTATGTTGTTCTCTCTCAAAGAAAAAGCCCAGGGCATGGTGGAATACGCCCTCATCCTGGTTCTGGTCGCCGTTGTCGTGATTGCAGCGCTGACCATCTTGGGCCCGCGCGTTCGCAATGTTTTCTCCACCATCAACTCCAGCCTGTGATGGCAGTTTACCCGTAAGGAACGACCTGCGCTTTACGTTACGGCGCAGGTCGTTCGTTTAAGAGACAGAGTATTGCATTCGCCGGGTTACTTCCCTTCCAGCCACATGTAACGCTCGATGGGAATCGAAATGGGGGTGTAGACGTATCCTTTGACATACGGTTTGACCAGTTCGTAAGACAGGCTGTGTGTCAGGAACAGGACTGGTGCATCATCCACAATCATCTGCTCGGCCTGTTGGTACATTTCGATTCGTTTGGTCACATCGCGTTCGATACGGGCGGCTTCCAGCAGCGCATCGAGCGCCGGGTTGCTGTAATTGCCGGCATTCTGGGTGGAGCCGGAGTGGAACAGGACATCGGCAAAGTTCTCCGGGTCCGGGTAATCGGCGCACCAGCCATAGTTGAATAACTGGCCGTGATTCCCGGCATATAACTGGTCGTAGTAGAAGTTCGGTTCGAGATTTTCGACCGTGATGGTGACGCCAAGGACTTGTTTCCACATTTGCGCCAGCGCCGCTACGCGCAGACTGATGTAACTGCCAAAACCGGCGCTGGTAAAGACGATGGGCGGAAGATTTTCGGCTTTGCCGTATTTCGATTGCGCCAGTGCGCGACGGGCAGCTTCGGGGTCGTAGGTGATGCCTTTCAGGGCAATGTTGAAGCCCGGTAACCCCGGCGGAAAGATGCCGAGGGCGGGCAGGGCGCGTCCACGCAAGACGACTTCGATGTATTGAAGACGGTTGAAGGCCAGGCTAAAGGCTTTACGGACGTTGACATCATCGAAAGGCGGGCGGGTGACATCGAAAACGACATAACTGGTACACAAGTCTACACCCGTGACCAGTTCGCGGTGCAGCGGTTCGGTCGGGTCGGTGAAGCGGTCCACGTAATATGTGTAGAGGCCGGTCATGTCCACTTTGCCGGTTTCGTACAGCCGCACGCTATCGCCGGTGTAGAGCGTGACGATGATGTAACGGATGGATGGTGCGCCCAGATAGAAATCGGGGTTGGCTTCGTAAATGATGACCTCGCCGCGCCGCCATTCTTTGAGTTTGTAAGGGCCGGTGGCGTTCGGCTTGCGATACCATTCCGGGCCTGATTCCACGTTGGTCTTATCTACCACAAAGGCGGTGGGGTAGGTCAATTTCATCAGAAAATAGGGTTTGGGGGCATCAATCGTCACCTGCAGGGTATGGTCATCGAGTGCTTTCAGTCCGCTGACAGAGACCGCTTTGCCTTCGTTCACCTCGCGGATACCGACAATATCGCCCAGATAGGTGAGAACGGTGGGGGATTGCAGTTTCGGGTCGGCGGCGCGCGTCCAGGAGTAGATGACATCTTGCGCAGTCACAGGGCGGCCATTGTGGAAGCGGGCGTTTTTCCGCAGGTAGAAGGTGTATACGGTGCCATCGGCGTTAATATCCCAACGCTCGGCCAGGTCTGGGACGAGGTTGAGACGCGGGTCGAAGGAGACCAAACCGCTGAAGAGACGCTTGTCGCCTGCCGTTCCGGTGGTTGCGGGGTCATAGTCGCGCGGGTTGGTGGACTCGCCGCCTTCCAGCACCAGCGCTTCGCGCAACGGCACGCCATACTGTGACGCCGGAGCGCCCTTAGCCATGCCGGACAGGGAGAGGCTCACAATGATTACCAGGAAAAGAGAAAGCACCTTACGCATGTTCTTGCCCTTTCTGCCCGCGCCGGACGAAGAAAATGACCCCTGTCGTCACCAGGACGAGGCCAAATATACAGCAGCAAAGCAGTCCGATGCCTGCCCAGAGCAGAGACAGGTTGGTTTCCTGTTCACTTTTTCCACGTTCTTGCGTCGCCGGAAGCGGAGTGGCCGAACGTGGTGCGTTTTCTGGTGAAGTGGAGGATGTGGGGACAACGAACGGCGTGGGGGTGATTGCCAGCGGTGCGCCGCCTACTGGCACAATGGTCGGGACGTGGGTGGGCTGGGGCGTTGCCGTCGGGTTGAGAACTGCCGCGCGTGGACGTGCGCCGATGCTTGCCCGCCAGGCATCTTCCAGGCCTTCGATGTCGAACCCGTACACCTTCCGCAAGGCTTCGTCTATGGGCGTGCCATCGCGCAAGGCCAGTAACAGCTGATTCATTTTGGGTTGACCGTAGGTCTCCACCAGGAACTTGACGATGCTGTACGATTGGCTGTACGACAGGTTGGCTTTATCGGCCACTTCGGAGAAGGCACCGCTGATGGAACGCACCGTCAGCAGCGTATCTTCGCGGATGGCGCGCTCCAGTTGTTGTTGAGAAACGGCATCCAGTCCGCCTTCGCTGTACACGGCCAGCCCTTCGTTGAGCCAGGTCGGAACATCTCCCAGGCAGGAAAAGGTCAGATTGCCCACCAGCACGTGCGTCAATTCGTGAACGGTGGCGTCTTTGCCCCATTCCAGGTTGTTGGGGGCAATGCCGATGATGACGATGTTGAATTCCGGGAAAGCCATCCCGCCCGTCCAGGAGGGGGTATAAAGGACGGCGCTGCGTAGGGCTTCGTAATCGCCATAGATGTAGATTTCAATCACGCCGTTGGGTTCAAGGCCGGCGCTTTGTCGGTTGAGCGCCAGCCCGTCACGCGCAGCGGCGAGAATTTCGCGGGCAAAGGCTTCGTTGCCTTTGTACCAGTGAATCCGCAGGTTGCGGTCGGTGAGCGTTTGCCAGCGGTGGGTCGAATCGAGCCAGGTGATGGTTTTGGTGTCGGTGACGGTTTCTTTGCCGTTTGAGTCGGTCACACGCCAGCGCCACCACAGGGTTGCGCCGGGTGGAATCGAGCCGGATTGGCGCATATCCCATGTCCATTGCACATTGACAGTTTTTCCAGGCTTAAATGGGGGGAAGGCTTTGGCAACGACTTCACCGCAGGTCAGTTGCGTATCGCCGTATTCCAGCACAACTGACTGGATGGTGGTTTCGGCGGTTAGTTGCGCGCGAAAGGTGACACTGTTCGGGAAATTCAGGATGGCCTGGTTCTGACTCGCCTGCAGCGCAGGTGAGGCGCCTGCAGCAGACGGGGCTGTCACAATCACAAGCAACAACAGCAGCAATAAGATGGGACGTTTCATACACATCCTTTCTGTGAATATACCAATTCTACAACAGAGTGACAGGGAAATTCCTGGCGATTTTCCAAAAGTATTTTCTGTTTGTTTTGTGTGCTGGTTTTGATGAAGAACCTGCGAGGGGCAGGAAGGATTCCTCGATTCGATTCTTGCCTGCTGTTATAATCAGACCGATGAAGGAGAAATATCACCGCGCGATAACCGAAGAAGTTTTGCGGCCTTTTTTTGCGCCCGCCGCGCTTGAGGAAATCATCCGCGCTAATGTGGGGCAAGATGCCCTGCGCTATCAGTTCGGCCACGACCATTTTCACTACGACAACAGCGCATTTCGAGCCGGCGATGCTTATCTGGCGGAACAACGCCGCCAGGTGATTGAAACGCTGCAACAGACCGGCCCGGTTTCGGTGGCGCGCGCCGCGTTTGGACGGCTGACGCATTCAGCACAGGATTTTTACGCTCACAGCAATTACATCACGCTCTGGCGGGAGAGAAACCCCGATGCCGCTCCAGAGCAAATTGACCCCCTGTTGCCTGAAATTCTGGCCGATGCCCGCCTGGTTTCGGGTCGCATTTATGCGCCGCTGGAGTATTTTTCCTTCTTCTCGCTCTTTGCGCCGCTGGTCTTGCCGCTCTTGCCGCGCGATTCGCACGCCTGGATGAACAAAGATGACCCCTCGCGACCTGGTTTTCAGGAGGCTTATGTTGCTGCACGCAAGCGTACCCGGCTGGAACTCGAAGAAATCCGCCGCGTATTGTCCCCGGCGCAGTGGCAGGCATGGAGCAAGTGAGCGAGAAACCTGGCAAACTGGAGGCAACGGTTGAATTTATGGAACTGAAAACGCAACTCAACGAAGGCCTGAAACAGGCTATGAAAGCAGGCGATGAATTGCGGAAACGCACGCTGCGGATGGCGCTGGCGGCCATCAAGCAAGCCGAGGTGGACCGGCAGGTAACGCTTGATGACGCTGGTGTGCTGGCGGTCCTTCAAAAAGAAATCAAAATCCGCCGCGAAGCGCTGGAAGAAGCCCAAAAAGCCGGGCGTGCTGACCTTTCTACCGATGCGCAGGCGGAAATTGAAGTTCTCAGCGCCTTTTTGCCCAAAGGCTTGAGCGCCGACGAATTGCGCCAGCTGGCGCGCGAGGTGATTGCTGAAACCGGCGCCGCGGGACCTGCTGATATGGGCAGGGTGATGAAAGCACTCCTGCCCAAAGTGGCTGGGCGCGCCCCCGGCGACCAGGTGAGCGCCGCTGTGCGTGAACTTTTGCAACATTAATGCCATGAACCAGCCTCCCCGCTGGTGGCAGCAGGTCAGCCGCCACGATTTTTTTGCGTTGCTTTTGCTCCTCCTGACCGGAGTGGCGGCTTATGCGATTCTGATTTTGCCGGTTTCGGTCAGCGGCACGACTCTGCCGGTGAGGGTGGGACAGGTGGCTGCGCAAGATTACACTGCACCTGCCAACGGGGAATATATCAGTGATGTGCGCACTTCGCTGGCGCGGGATGCTGCCGAACGCGCCGTTGCGCCTATCTACACCTCGCCAGACCCGGCCATTGCCCGCCGTCAGGTAGCGCGCCTGCGCGCTGCGCTGGAACGGGTGGATTTGATTCGCGCCGACCCGAATCTTTCTCTGGAGCAAAAACGAGAAGCGCTGAACGCCATTGATGACCTGACTCTGCGCCCCCAAACCATTGAGGCCATTCTTGCGCTCTCCGATTCCCGTTGGAGTACCACCGGGCAGGATGCTTTGCGTGTGCTGGAATCGGTGATGCGCGGCGCTGTGCGTGAGGAAAACATTGCGGTCTTGCAGAGCAACCTGCCCTCGCTGGTCAGTTTTGCACTCAGTGAGGAGCAGGCCGCTATTGTGGTCGAAATCGTCACACCGTTCATTGTCCCTAACAGCTTTTATAGCCCGGAACTCACCAATGCTGCCCGTCAAAAGGCGCGTCAATCCGTCGAACCGGTGACCCAGACCTATGTGGCCGGCGAGGTGGTGGTGCGGCGTGGCAAGGCACTCACTGAAACCGACATCGAAGCGCTGGAAAAACTGGGCCTGATTCGTCCGCGTAATACCGGCATGGAGTATCTGGGAGGCGTGGCAGCGGTCAGCGTGACGACCATTCTGGTCGCCTTCTATTTTCAACGCCGTCGCCCTTCATATTACTACGATGGGCGCAGCCTGTTGTTGATTGCCATTCTCTTCCTGCTGTTCCTGGCCGCTGCACGGCTGGTCATCCCCGATCGCACGCTGCTGCCGTATGTCTTCCCGATACCGGCGTTTGGTTTGCTGATGACCACGCTGTTCAGCCCCGGCGGCGGTCTGGTGCTTTCGGTGGCGCTCAGCGTGCTGGCGGCGTTTGGACAGGTCAATGCGTTGGAACTGACGCTCTTCTACCTGCTTACCTCGCTGCTGGGGGTATATTCGCTGGGCAAGGCGCACCGCATCAGCACCTTTCTGTGGGCGGCACTTGTTGTTGGCCTCACCGGTATCGCCGTTTTGGTGGCCTATCGCATCACCAAAACGAACATAGACTGGCTGGGATACTTCCAATTGATTGGCGCGTGCCTGCTCAACGGCGTGGCTTCGGCCAGTCTGGCGCTCATGCTGCAATACCTGCTGGCCGAGTTTCTGGGGCTGACCACCACGCTGCGCTTGCTCGAAATTTCACGGCCTGATTCGCCGCTGTTGCAGTTTTTCCTGCGCAGCGCGCCTGGCACCTATCAGCATAGTTTGATGGTCTCCAACCTGGCCGAACAGGCTGCCGAACGGCTGGGGTTAGATACCCTGCTGGTACGGGTTGGCGCGCTCTATCACGATGTCGGCAAAGCGGTCAATGCGCCGTTTTTCATCGAAAATCAGCTGCCCGATAATCTGAATCCACACCATGACCTGGACCCGGATGCTGCTGCCCAACTGGTGGTGCGGCATGTGACCGATGGCGTGAACCTGGCGCGCAAATATCGTCTGCCGCAGCGGATTGTGGACTTCATGCTTGAGCATCACGGCACGCTGCTGGCGCGTTACCATTACAACCTGGCCTTGCAGGCTGCCGGGGGCGACAAATCGAAGGTGGATGAAGCGAAATTTCGCTACCCGGGCCCGCCGCCGCGCAGCCGCGAAACTGCCCTGCTGATGCTGGCCGACCACGTGGAAGCGCGCGCCCGTTCCGAGCGCCCCCGCACGGAAGAACAAATCCGCGAACTCGTGAGAAAGTCCATCGAATTCTGTCAGCGCGAAGGCCAACTGGATGATACGCAATTGACTTTCCGCGATCTGACGGTGATTACCGAGGCCTTTGTCACCACCCTGCTGGGGCAATATCATCCCCGCATCCAGTACCCTGCGGCAGAATCGCCTGCGCCTGCTGAACCAGCCTCTTCCCTTCCCAAACCCGCCGAAAACTCATGATAACCATCGAAATTCTCGAACAACTCTCCCCTTCCATTTCACCAGAACTGGTGGAACAAGCCGTCCGCGCTGCATTGACGCATCAGAACGCCCCTGCTGATGCGGAATTGACGGTCGTGCTTTCCAACGACATCGAATTGCGGGAACTGAACCTGCAGTGGATGGGCGTCAACGCTCCGACCGATGTCTTGTCTTTCCCCGCTGAAGAAATTGACCCGGAAACCGGCGCCCGCTATTTGGGCGATGTCATCATTTCGGTCGAAACTGCTCTGCGGCAGGCGGCCCGCGCCGGGCATTCGCTTGAGGCCGAAGTGCAATTACTTGCCGTTCACGGCGTTTTGCACCTGCTGGGGCATGACCACGCCACCGATGAGGAAAAAGCCCGCATGTGGGCAGCGCAATCCGAAATTCTGAATCAGTTGGGGCTGGGACAAATTCAGGTGCGGGAAGAGTGAGCCGCGAATCGTGATGGAAATTATTGAGAGAACGATGTCTGTTTTGGCTGGCGGCTGGAAACAATTGAGTGCGTTCTTCTGGGCGCGCGTGCGCTCCTTTCGTTATGCGTTTCAGGGCTGGTGGTATGTCATCCGTACCCAGAAAAATGCCTGGATTCACGCTATCGCTTCAGCCGGTGTGGTGCTTCTGGCTCTGTGGCTTTCTCTGCCGGCGCGTGATTGGGCCGTGTTGGTGTTGACGATTGCGCTCGTCTGGTCGGCGGAGTTCTTCAACACATCCATTGAAGCAGTGGTCGATTTAGCCAGCCCCGCGCACCATCCGCTTGCCAAAGTAGGCAAAGACGTGGGCGCAGCCGCAGTGCTAATCGCCGCTGGCGCGGCGGTGCTGGTCGGTTTGCTCGTTTTGGGGCCGCCATTGTGGGCGAGAATCTCGCCCTGGTTGCCGTTTTGACTTAACGCGTCCACCCTTGTCAGTATCTTCCCACCAGGCATGCTTGATACCTGAGCAAAACGGATGGGACCACAACGGCACATGGCAGAATGTTGAATGTCAGATGCTGGCTTTGTGCCTGTTTCCAGGCCGAAGCCCTGAAAATGTTTGCAGATTTTGCGCTTTTCTTGATAAAAGCACAGTCATCATTGGTTTGTTCTTGAGGAGGTTGCATGACTGCGTCGTTCCGTTTTGGCACGGTTGGCTCGCCGCTTGGCACACCCAAAAAGCCGGGTGGCTCGGTGGGGGCCATTCAATTCAGCCAATCGCTTGGCCTGAAGGCGATGGAATTGGGCTGGGTGCAATCGGTGCGCGTCTCGGAAGAGACTTGTGCCGCCATCCGTGCGGCAGCAGAAGCCGCCGATGTGGCGCTCAGTGTTCATGCGCCGTATTTCATCAATCTCAACGCCAGCGCTGAAGAATGGCCCAAAAGCCGCCAGCGGCTGATGGATGCGGCGTATTATGGCAACCTGGCCGGCGCAACCGATATTATTTTTCACCCCGGTTCGTATTTTGAGCAACCACCTGCCGAAGTGTTGAAGACCGCCCTTCCGCGCCTGGCCGGGTGCGTGGAAGAACTGCGCGCCGCTGGCAACCCGGTGACGTTGCGCCCGGAAACGATGGGCAAGAGCGCCATGCTTGGCTCGCTGGAAGATACGCTGGCTATGGCAACCGCCGTGCCGGGCGTTTTGCCCTGCCTGGATTTTGCGCACCTGCACGCGCGCGCAGGCGATGGCTCGGTCAACAGTTATGGGGAATGGATGCAGATACTGGAGCAATACGCCAACGCCCTGGGCGAAGCGGCGCTTCAAACCCTGCATATTCACCTTTCGGGCATCGAATACGGTCCCAAAGGCGAGAAAAACCACCTGAAAGTGGCCGAATCCGATTTAAATCTGGAAGAACTCTTGCGCGCACTCAAAGACGTTGGCGCGGCAGGGCGCATCTTGTGCGAAAGCCCGATTATGGAAGAAGACGCTCTGCTCATGAAGCAGATGTGGGAGGCTTTGCCAGGGTGAGATGTTGCAGGCCAGAAAAAACAGAACTTACTGCCAGCTTGCCTGGTAATCCCTGGCATATTGGCGAAAGGGAATTGGTTTTTGTCCGGTAACCCGCTCCACATCGCCTGTGACTGATTCGGCCATGCCGTTGCGAGTGGAAAGATATAGTCCGGTCATCACCATTGCGGTAGGAAGCGGCGTGCCGCGCCGCAAGTGACTGACAAAAAACTCCAGCGCCGAAGGATTGCGATAGGTAATCGTTCGCCCCAGCGTTTCGCTCAAAATCGCAGCCGCCTGCCAGTAATCCAGCGCTTCGGGTCCGGTCAGGTCATATTTCTTGTTTTCGTGGCCTGGCTGGCATAACGCCGCGACCGCCACCGCTGCAATATCGCGGACATCTATAAAACTCGTCCGCGCCCCGCCGAGCGGCACGAAAATCTCGCTCCGCTCGCGGATTTCCTGGCGGTGGGTGGTGTTCAGGTTTTGCATGAAGAAACTGGCCCGCAGGAAAGTCCACGTCATCGGCGAACGCATCAGGTACTCTTCCACTTTGTAATGCGGCACAAATTTGACCCGTTCGATGCCAATCAGCGAGAGAAAGACGACATGCCGCACGCCCGCCGCCTGGGCAGCATCCAGCGCGGGCAAGATGAGACCTTTCACATCCGAAATCTGCGGCGGGCGCATCAGGAACATCTTTTCGACGCCCTCGAACGCGGCGCGATAAGTCTCTTTTTTGGAAAAATCGAACGCCACCGCCTCGACCGAAGCGC
Organism: Anaerolineales bacterium; assembly: GCA_025056175.1. Taxonomy (GTDB): domain Bacteria; phylum Chloroflexota; class Anaerolineae; order Anaerolineales; family Villigracilaceae; genus UBA5195. The sequence continues at coordinate 3,277 of JANWWK010000085.1, read as the reverse complement.
CGAACCGCTCCCGAATCGTTTCCACGCTCAAATCGGCTGCTCGCAGCGAACTCCCCGCCGCCTGAAGCCGTTTCACAATCTCCGCGCCCACGTTGCCGAGCGCGCCGGTCACTAATATTTTTCCGTTCATTGCGTATTTTCTCCTTTCAATTTCTTGACTTTATATAGACCGGTCGTTATAATAACCCCGTTCGGTCAATCTGAAAAGAGGACGAATGTCATGAATCCTGCCAAACAGCAAATCCTCGAAGCCGCGGCGCGCCTGTTCGAGAAGCAGGGCTATCACGCCACCGGCCTGAACGAAATCATCCGCGAAAGCGGCGCGCCCAAAGGCTCGCTGTACTACTACTTTCCCGATGGCAAAGAGCAAATCGGGGCCGAAACCGCGCTGTGGTCGGCGGGAGAAATGGCCGGGCGCATTCGGCAGGGTTTATCGCAGGCCGAACATCCTGCTGAGGCGGTACGTCTGCTTGCCCTGGGTATTGCTGACGCAGTCGAAGCCTCTGGCTTTGCGGCGGGCGGCCCGCTGATGATGCTGGCCGCCGAGAGCGTCACGCGCAGTGAGCGCGTCAACGCTGCCTGCCGCGAGGCCTACCGTCAAATGCAGGCCGCCTTTGCCGAAACATTCTCCGGAAATGACGACCTGGCCGGTTTCGTCCTCTCCACGCTCGAAGGCGCCATCCTGCTCAGCCGGGTGCAGCACAGCGGCGAACCCCTGCGCAGCGCGGCGCAACACCTGTATTCATATTTGAAAGCGAGGTAAATATGAAACTGACCATTTTTGGAGCCTCTTCGGCTTCGGGCAAGTTACTGGTAGAAAAAGCCCTGCAAGCCGGGCATGTCGTAACCGCCTTCGTGCGCGACCCGGCGAAGCTGGGCCTCTCGCGCGAACGATTGACCGTGGTGGCCGGAGACGCCTTGAACGCGGCGCAAGTGGAAGCAGCCGTGAAGGGCAGCGACGCCGTTTTGAGCGTCCTCGGCCCCAAAGGCAAACCGATGGTGGTGGCGGCGGAAAGCACCCGCAATATCGTCAACGCCATGAAAAAACACGGCGTCAAGCGGCTGGTGGTGGTTTCGGTGGCCGGAATTGCCGTGCCGCAAGATAAACGCGGCTTCAACCCCATTTCCGCCCTGCTGAAGGTGTTCCTGAAAGATATTTTTACCGACCGCGAACAGCAACTGGCCGTTCTGGAAGCCAGCGGGCTGGATTGGGTGGCCGTGCGCGTGCCGCGCCTGACCGATGACCCGGCCACAGGCAAAGTGAACGCCTTCTTTGGCAATCCCTCGCCCAGCCTCAAGCTCACCCGCGCCGACCTGGCCGATTTTATGCTGGCGCAGTTGACCGCAACGCAATGGCTGCGTCAGGCGCCGATTGTGAGCAATTGAAACAAGCGCATGGCTTAACGCAACCGTCCACAGACGTTCAAAACCGAACTCTGTGGGCGGTTTTTGCTTACAGGTGTAATGAACATCTTAATTCAGACTGTTTTGCAGGATTGCCTATTGACTTTTTCCTGAAAAGAAATATAATTTTATGTAGCAAATCATTTTTTTATGTTTTTATTTGCCGATGAAACCCAACCCTGAAAATCTCCCTGTGGCGCGCGTTTTGAACCTGATGGCCGACGACCGCAACCTGCAAAAACTGGAGGCGGTAACCAAAGCCCTGGGTTCCGAAACCCGCCTGGAGATTCTGCGCTTCTTGAGCAGGCATACCAGCACGGTGCTGGAAATTGCCGAAGCGCTGGGGCTGCCCCCTTCCACTGCCACCCTGCACATCAGCATTCTGGAACGCGCCGGATTGATTGAAACCGATTTGCGCCCGGCCACGCGCGGCCTGCAAAAGGTGTGCGCCCGCCTGTTCGACCGAATTGTCATTCAGCTGCCTGCCGAATACGAGCAGGAAGATACGACGGTCGAAGTTTCCATGCCGATTGGAGCTTACGTAAACGTAGACATCGTCCCCACCTGTGGCCTGGCCGGGGAAGTGGGCATCATCGGCCACCTGGACGACCCCTCGGCTTTTTACGAGCCAGACCATATTTACGCGCAGCTGCTCTGGTTCCGACGCGGGTTCGTGGAATACCGCTTCCCAAACCGCCTGCCGCCCGGCGTCGTACTGGATTCGGTCGAGGTCAGTTTCGAGGTTTGTTCCGAAGCGCCCCTTCATCACGATAACTGGCCTTCGGACATCACCGTCTGGATTGGCGGGGTGGAAATTGGCACCTGGACCAGCCCTGCCGATTTTGGCGGCGAACGCGGCGCACTGACCCCGCCCTGGTGGGATAGCCAGAACTCGCAATATGGTCTGCTCAAGGTCTGGAAGGTGACCACCAGCGGCAGTTTTGTGGATGGCATTCAGGTCTCGAATGTGACGCTGGATGACCTGGTGCTCAAACCAAATGAGCCTGTTGCCGTGCGGATTGGAATCAAAGAAGATGCCCGCAACATCGGCGGAATGAATTTATTTGGCAGCAAATTTGGCAATTATCCCCAGGATATTGTCCTGCGGCAGCGCTTTCGACGCGCGCCCAGACCTTAAAACGAAAGACGCGGTACGCGCTTGTCCTGGCAGACCCCGCGTGCCGCATCTTTGAGAGGAGGTTGTCCCACTCAATTCAAGTTTACCATATCCCCCCCCTGTTTTCCTGCAATTCGAGTCTTGCTTCTCTCTTGCGCTGAGCGCAAGGGCCTGTTCAGGCCATCCCAAATTACCGAACAAGTAGGAGAAAAGAATGAAAACGTTTGCCCGTTTTGTTTTCCCCCTTTTGGTCATTTTGAGCCTGGTGCTTTCAGCCTGCGGTACGCCTGCGCCCACCCAGGCGCCTGCCCAACCCCCAGCCGGACAGCCTGCCGCCGGGGAGACAGCCGCCGCGCAGCCGGCGGACCAAGCCTGCGGCGTGGTGCAGCTGCAATACTGGAATCCCTTCACCGGGCCAGACGGCCCTTACATGGGCGAAATGGTTGAGGCGTTCAATGCCTCTCACCCCGATATTCAGGTGACTATGACCAGTCAGGGTGAGTATTACACTCAACTTGCCACTGCCGCTGCGGCAGGGACTCTGCCGGATGTCGCCATTTTGCACGCTGACCAGGTTGCCACGCACGTTTTCCGCAACATGCTGCGCCCAATGGATGACCTGGCGGCCGAGATGGGCATTTCCAGCGCTGATTATCCCGCCGGGGTTTGGGCCGCAGGAGAAGTGGCCGGACGCCGCTATAGCATTCCGTTGGACATTCATCCGATGACGATGTTCTACAATGCCGACCTGCTCAA
>JANWWK010000077.1 GCA_025056175.1 Anaerolineales bacterium | reverse complement strand
GGCTCTCCGGCCTGCTGGCCGTCATCACTCTCATCCACGCGGCGGTGGGCGCATTTTGGCCGGGCATTTTCCGCGACCCGCCCATGACCGCCGGCAACGCCCAGGGAACGGCAATTGCCATGCTGACGATTGCCCTTCCCGTCCTGGTCATCTCGATGATTCTCTCAGCGCGCGGTTTGCTGCGGGCGCGGCTGGTCTGGCTGGGCGCGCTCAGTTACCTCTTCTATAACGCCGTCATTTACGCCTTTGCCGTCGCTTTCAATCCGCTCTTCCTGCTATACGTGGCGTCGCTTTCGCTCTCCTTCTGGGCAATGTTTGTGTTGCTGCTCCGCGCAGATGTGGACGAACTGCGCGCCCGCTTTGACGAACGTCTGCCTGCGCGGGGGTTCGCGGTGTACGTCCTGGCCGCTTCAGGGATGTTCTTCGTGCTTTGGGTGGGTCAAATCGTCCCAGCCCTGTTCGCTTCTGGCCGCCCCGCCTTCCTCGCCGGAACAGACCTGCTCACCAGCCCGGTGCATGTGCTGGATTTAAGCACCGCGCTCCCCATCAGCGTGCTGGGAGCGGTCTGGCTGTGGCAGCGCAGGGGTTGGGGCTTCCTGCTGACCGGGTTGATGCTCTCCATGCTGGTCATCGAAACCGCCAGCATTGCGCTCGACCAGTGGTTCGGCCATCTGCACGACCCGGCGGCCTCCCCGGCTGCCGTCCCGCTCTTTGTGGTGCTGACCGTGGTCGGGTTGGCCGTGCTGGTTGCGTATCTGCGTTACCTGCGCCCGGAGGCCATCACCCGCAATACGCTGGAAAGCCGATAGCCCCTTCGTATCGAAAGAAAAAGGAGCAGTATGAAAATTGTCCTGCTCACCATCGGCTCGCGCGGCGACGTGTCCCTTATCATGCAACCGCCCGAAATGCGCCAAAAATCTGCCGAATTGGTAGCGGCCATCCGCGCCGAGCCGGATGGGGTGATGGAGGCGGTGCGGTTGATTGAAGGAGCCGTGTAACCATGCTCACGAAAAAATCCTTATACGCCGGGGGCCGCCCCGGCCCGCTTGCCAAAGCAATGAACGCCATTTGGGCAAAACTTCATGCCTGGGGCATTGCCCCCAATTACCTGGTCACGCTCGAAGTGGTCGGCAGGAAATATCCTTTTTGTCCTGACCCTGGCTTTCGGCTTCTGGCTGAGCAATATCGGGAAACCCTACAACGGACTCCTGTTCAACGTCCACAAACTGATTGCTTTGGGCGCGGTGGTTCTCGCCGTCATCCAGCTGACCAAAATCCCGAACCTGCTCACGCCCCTTTCGCTGGTTGCCGTTGGGTTGGCGTTAGCGGCGCTGTCGGTGCTTACGCTGTTCGTCAGCGGGGCGCTGATGAGCGCCGGGAAACTGGACTACGCCCTGATGTTGACCATTCACCGCGTCGGGCTGGCAACGCTGGTAATTGGCTGCGCGCTGGCGCTGGCTCTGCTGGGGAAAAGGCCATGAAGTATCGCAGGGTCATTGTTCCCGCCGGGGCAGCCCGGACGTGCTGGAAGTGGTCGAAAACGACCTGCGTCCGCCCCGCAAAGGCGAGGCGCGTATTCGCGTGCTGGCGGCGTCCGTCAGCCTGCCGGACGTGGAAGCGCGGTATGGCCGCTCGCCCTTCCCGCGTTTGGAAGCCGCTAAAGCGAATACTCTGCTCGAAAGCGGGCGGGTGGTTGGGAATGTGGCGCTCACGCCGGGTTAATGCTTGAGCCTTCGCCTCCTGATTCAATCCAATTCTCGATTTCGAGATAGGCTTCCTTGAGTTGCCGGCGTTCCTCGTCGCTGGCCTGCCAGCCAGGCGGGGGTCGCCACCGCCCGTGATGATGGCGCGGCGTAGGGTTTCTTGACCGACAACAACGGTGAAGGGAAAGAGCGTGGGAGGCATGGCGGGATTATAATGCAAGAAGTTGTAATAAGAGTGGGGGTTACGCCGCCAAAACCATTGCCAAAACGCTCGCCAGGAAAGGCGGCGCGCTGGCCGCGCCGGGCGAGGGGTTTTACGTCACCGATGAGCAAGGACCGCTCAAAGACGGCGAACTGGAACGCGCCGCGCATTGGGCGAACAAAATCAAGGCAGGTTGACAGACGCGCCCTGGAATATTTCTCTATTCGCAGATAGTTTGTTCATCGAAAGCCGTTTGAAGGTGGTTAAAGGGGAACATCCAGGCGCAAAGCCACCGGCGCGACGTGCGCTTAAAGCCGGGGGAGTGTATACAGGCCAGGACGCTGCTGGCCTGACATGCTCTCATCTATCCTGTCATGGAAGTGTTTAATGAGCTGCATTCTCAGGTAAAATAAGTCTGGCGAAACAATCCTTGCCATGGTTCCCATTCGGATACCTTTTCCCACTGGCGAGAAAAATCGAGGCCCTGACTCTCAAGTCACGATAGACAAGGAATACCACCATGAATCGACGCGCTCTGTTCAAACTGATACGTCCAGCCGGTCTTTCTTTGGCACTTTTCGGTTTTGCTGCCATCATCTTCTTCATCGGTCTTGGGATTGCCATTGTTATCACACTGGACGAAAGCGATGGGGTTGAAATTGGCAATGCGATGATGACGTTGATTGTCATCCCTTTAACCTTTATCCTGCTTGTCATTGCCGCACTTGTTTCTAAGCAAGCCGGCCCACGCTTTGCGCTCGGAAGTCTGGCTCTTTTTCTGGGGCTGCTGGATGTGATTGTCCTGTCAGCGACAATTGGATGGTCCCAGAATGATGGCTTGACAACAGCCTGTTTCGGCAGCCTGATATTATGCCTGCCAGTGCTGTTTGCAGGAGGCCTTCCTGTTTTTTTGGCTATTCCAACATTACCCCAAGAAATTCGGGCAGCCATCTTTACAGAACGTTGCCAGCGCGCCCTGGATTTCTTACTCCTTCGGCAAGAAGTAATTTCCTATCAAGAGCTGGGGCAACTTCTCAAAGCACCAGAAGAAGAGGTGGACCGTGTCTTAGCCGCGCTGGTAGATTCCGGAAAAATCAACGGCGTGCGCAAATCAGAATACCGGGTGTTCTTTACCAGGCAGGTACTGGAGAAAAAACTCAGCCAATTGCTTGGGATGATTAAGTCGCGCGCCCAAATTTCATTTGACGAACTGGCTAACGAACTCAAGTCACCGCCAGAACTGGTCAAAGAATGGATTGTCCATCTAGTCAATGAGGGACGTTATTCCGGCTACATTCACTGGGAAGAGCGAATGCTGTATTCCACCGAAGCAGTGGCCTTACACCAATTGAAAAATTGTCCCCAATGCGGCGGAGAACTCCGCCTGGTCGGAAAAGGCGTTATTAGTTGTGTGTACTGCGGATACGACATTTTTCTACAAGCAAATGTGCCAGAAGAACATGTTTCACAGGCATCGCCTGCTGACACCAGGCCAAAACCCAAAAGCACAAAACGCACCCGCAAATCCGCCCCCGAGGGCAATGCTTCGGCGACAACGACCTGACCCCCTTCTGGTACGGGGTGAGGACAAATGGGTTCTAACTTGCAGTTCAAGCGGCATAAGCAAATCGCCCGGGCAGGAATGCCCGGGCGAAAATTCAGCAACAGGGACTTGTCTAGAAGAACAGGCTGAGAGCCGCATCGGTAGAGAGGCCGAACCAGGGGGCGAAGAGCGTCCCAGTCAGGATAATCCCGATGGTCAGGACCACGATGGCAATCGCGTAGGGTCGCGTGACGGGGATGGGATGCGCTTCCTCGTTCTCGCCTTCCATGCGGTACAGATAGACGTATTTCATCACGGTCAGGTAGTAGTAGACGCCCACCACCGAATTGATGATGCCCACGATGACCAGCCAGTACCAGCCTGCCTCAACAGCGGCGGCAAAGACCAGCACTTTGGCAATGAACCCGCCAAACGGCGGCATGCCCGCCAGCGAGAGAAAAGCCACCAGCATGGCCAGCGCCAGATAAGGTGAACGGCGGCTCAGGCCATCGTAAGCGCGAATGTCATCCGACCCGGCCACGCGCCCAAAGGCAGCCACAATGCCGAAGGCGGCCAAATTCGTCAAAACGTAGGCAATCAGATAATAAACAACTGCCTCAATTCCAAAGCGGGTGCCGGCCACCACCCCCACCAGCGCATACCCCGCGTGCGCAATCGAGGAATACGCCAGCAGGCGCTTGATGTTCTTTTGTGCCAGAGCAACCAGATTGCCGATGGTCATCGAAAGCGCGGCCAGCACGGCCAGGATGACCTGCCAGTTCGACTCGACTTGCGGGAAAGCCGTGATGAACAGGCGGATGAGAACGGCCAGCCCGGCAGCTTTGGAGGCCGTCGAAAGGATACCGGCGACTGGCGTCGGCGCGCCTTCGTAGGTATCGGGAGCCCAAAAATGGAAGGGCGCCAGCGAAATTTTGAAGCCAAGCCCCACCACCAGCAAGAACAAGACGCCCACCGAAATCGGATTCAGGCTGAGGAAGTAACTACGCATGTTCTCCAGCTGGGTCGTGCCAGAGAAACCGTAGACCAGCGACAGGCCGTAGAGGAAAATGGCGGAGGTCATCGCGCCAAACAGGAGGTACTTGAAGCCCGCTTCAGTCGATTTCTTGTCATCGAGCATGAACCCGGCCAGAACGTACATCGGGATAGACGTGGTTTCGATGGCGAGGAACAACATCACCAGGTCGCTGGACGAGACCATCAAACACATGCCAATCGTGGCGGCCAGCAAGAGAAGATAAGCCTCGGCGCGTTTCCCCAACCGTTCCACATCCATGAAAAAGAGAGCCGTGATGGCCGCAGCGAAGAGGATGAACATCTTGAAGACGAAGGCCAGCCAGTCGAAGCGTACCATGCCGCCCCAGGCCAGCGCAGGGTCAGCGGGACGGTCGAGCAACAGGCTCAGGACCAGCGCAACGGTCAGACCTCCAGCCGTCAGCCAGCCCAGGTTGACGCGGCGTTGTTCATCTTTTTTCCAGAACGGGTCGAGAACCAGCACCAGAATCCCAACGACCAGGATGAGAATTTCAGGCAGGACTGCCAGGATGTTGAGGCTCATTTAGGCACCTCCCAAAATGCGGAGAACGTTCTCCACGCCGGTTGCCACCATTGGCGACATGAGGCCAGGGAACAGGCCGAGCAACACCATGCAAGCGCACAGGACGGCAATCGCAATTTTATCGAGCGCGTTGATGGGTTCGATGTGATGCTCAAACTGTGCGGGCATTTCACCAAAGAAAACGCGCCGCACGACCAGCAATACGTAAGAAGCCGTGACCACAATCGAAATCGAAGCGATAATCGCCGCGAGGCCGCTCTTTTGCCAGACACCCATGAAGATGGGGAATTCGGCCACGAAACCGGAGAAGCCGGGCATGCCCATCGAGACCAGACTGCCGATGATGAAGCCAATCGCCACCCAGGGTAGGGGTTTGAC
>JANWWK010000073.1 GCA_025056175.1 Anaerolineales bacterium | reverse complement strand
GTGTTTCTGGTGGGAGGGCGAATCTCGATGCGTGCGCGTTTGGGGCAAACTGGAGTTCACCATAGCGTTATTTTAGCATGAAACGCGGTGCGGGCGGGTCATTCTCCGCGCCTGATGACACTTTTGGCCTCAGATTGACTGGAAGCAATGACGGTTTGCGAAAAACGAGTGAGTGTGCCTTTGTAAGGAACAGCACCGTTTCGCACAACCCAGCCTTCCATGTCAAAGGGAATGGGGCTATCGGCCAGAATCCACTCGCCGTTGTATTTGCGGGCGATGTGAACGTGCGTGCCGGTGGATTCGCCGCCTTCGCAGGAGGGATGCCCCAGCCGGTCGCCCTGTTTGAGCAGGGTGCTGCTTGGGGGGCGGTTTTCGGTGGCAAGGTGCAGGTAAAAGAGCACCCATCCGGTGCGCTCGTCCCCGTCCCCATCCAGGTCAAGCACAATCTGTCCGTGCTGAGAGCGAGCCACGACGCCATCGGCCATTGCCGTCACCCACTCGTTGGTGGCATTGCATTCGGAGACGCCGGTGGGGGCAAAGTCAATCGCGGCGTATGGCTCGCCCTTGCCCCAGCCGGTGTGTGGCCCACCGGTGTAATTCCAGGTTTTGCCGTTTTCAAAAGGCAGAATGAGAAATGGCTGTTTCAGACTGCCCGGAATGTGCGGCTGCACGTTTTGCCAGGGGTCGCCAAACAGGCGGGCGTAAGTTTCGGCCAGGCCGCCGGGGCCAATCATCTGGTCGAAGAGCGGGGGCGAATGCAGGCGCGAGAAGGCGTACTGAATTGCCACTGTGGCGGCGTTTTGCCAGGGGTCGGGGCGGTGCAGGCGGCCATCGGGGGTTTCAAACTCCAGCAGGGTGCCGCGCCGCCAGGCGTAGTAACCGTTGTTGAGGGTGTTGGCGGTGTAAATCAGTTGCAAATACACGCCGCGATAGGCGGGGTTGTAATAATTCAGCAGGTAATCGGTTTCGGCAGGTGGTTCGGGCTTGCTCAAGGCGTCAGCGTAGTATTCCAGCAGGGCCAACAGCAGACGCGGGCTGATGCTGAAGTTGGTGGCAACAATTTCCACCAGTTCCGCGCCGGAGCGGGGTCCATCGGCAATTTGCTCGCGGTAGGCTTTGAACCAGCCGGGCTGTGCGTTAACGAAGGCAGCCACATCGAACCCCACCTGCGCCGGGCCGTTGACGAACAGACTATCGGGCAGAATTTGGTAAGGTGTTCCCCACAGGGCTTTGTAGTAGATGGGGATTTTCATTGGGAAGCCCGGCGGCATGGTGGTTGCATCCTGCGGAATGACGGGGTTGGCCGCACGGATTTCGGCTTCGGTGGTGTTAAAGCGCGCTGCCAGCGCCGGCAGGGTATCGCCGGTTTGAGCGGTGTACTCCACCAGTTCGCCGGGCGCATAGGGTGGACGGGTGGGAAGCGGGGTGAAGACCGCTGCCGGGGTGGGAAACTGTTCTGGGGATGCGGCTTCTGGTGTGTGAGGAACTGTCTGCGGTGCGGTAGCACATGCGGTCAGGAACAGAGAGATGGCCAGCCAGTGGATGGCGTTCTTCATGGGTTGCTTCTCACTTTTTCTCCCGGATGATGCGCGTCTCGAAACGTCCGCTGGTGCTGGCTTCAATAATCACATCGCCCCTGGTCAGTGTACCTTTGTAGGGCGCTTCGCCGTTGCGCGCTACCCAACCATCCATCTCAAAAGGGATAGGACCGTCGGCCAGAATCCATTCGCCGTTGTATTTGCGGGCGATGTGAACGTGCGTGCCGGTGGCGACACCGCCCTCACAGGAGGGATGGCCGATTTTATCGTCTTGCTGCAGGAATGTGCCGGCTTTGGCGCGGCCTTCGCTGGCGATGTGCAGGAAGAGCAGCACCCAGCCGGTGCGTTCGTCTCCATCGCCATCCAAATCCAGAACGACCACGCCTTCGCCGGTGCGGGCGACCACGCCGGGGGCCGGCGCCAGCACCCATAAATCCGATTTGGCGCAGCCGCCCTCCAGCGAGCCGGGCGCAAAATCGAGCGCCGCCAGTGCACCGCGTTTTTCCCACGCTGAATGCGGGCCGCCGGTGAACGCCCAGATTTTGCCGCGCTCGAAGGGTAGGCTGAGTGCTGGCTGGCGCAGGTCGGAGGGCAGGGTTGGCTCAAAGGCGCGCGCGCGTTCCCAGGCTGGACCGAACAATTCATTGTAAAGCGCCGCAAAACCGGTGGGTGCCGCAATTTGCTCCCATTCGGCGCGGCTGTGCGTTTGAGCAAAGAAATACTGAATGGCAGCCGTGCCAGCGTTGAGATGCGGATTCAGCCGCAGGGTCGAGCCGTCTTTGAAGGTCAGGTGTGTCAGCGTGCCGGCACGCCAGCCGTAGTATCCTTCCGAGAGCGTGCCGGCAGCCCACATCAGTTGCCGGAACAGGCCGCGATAGTGATAGTCAATGTAGCCGAGCGGGTAGTCTTCGGCGGCCAGGTTGGCAGGGCTGCCGCGCACCCAGCGGCTTTCCCATTCGATAATAGCCAGCAAAATGCGCGGATTGAGCGAGTTTTCGATGGCGATGCGTTCCACCGCTTGCGCGCCGCTTGTCCAGCCGCCGCTGAGCAGGTATTCTTTGTATTTGCTCAGGTGACCGTTTTGTGCTGCGATGTATTGCGCGGTATCGAACCCGATGGTAGCCGGCCCGTACACAATTTCACTGTCGGGAATCAGCCGTTCGCCCGGCGAGCGGATTTCGTCTGCGCCGGGTTTGGGGACGAGCAGGAGCGTACCAACCGGCAGCAGGACATCGGCAGGCGGTAAGACAATTTCAGCAATCAGCTGATGGGCTTCCAGCCCAAAGCGGGTGGCAATGATGTTGAGCGTATCGCCTGCCTGCGATTGGTACACGTCCATGGGCCCGGCGGTGTTCACCGGCGGCAGGGTGGCCGTGGGCGTTTTTTGGGGCAGAATGGCTGTTTCGCCTCCGCCGCCACTGGCTGCGCGCGTGGGAGGGCTGCCCGGGGTGGGGCTGCCCGGCAAAGGCAGGACAACCAGCGGCGTGGGACCGCTGCTGGAAGATGGCAGAGGGGTGTAGGTCGGCGGCAGGTTGATGCCCGTAAACGGGGGTGTAGGGGTAAACGGCGCGCCCCACAGGCCGGGATCGCCGCGGCAGGCAGAGAGCAGAAGCGCAATGAAGGTAACACTAAGGAGTCGACGCAAGTTTTCCATATCGCTCGGATTATACCCTCTAGACCAATTCGCCTGAAATTGTGGCGCAGGGCATTTTGCAAGAACTTTGATATGCGGGTATGATAGACTCTATCACCAGAGCGGCGCAACGCCGAAGCCGCTTGTGGAGGACAATATGAAATCACTGCACCTGGTTTGGACTCGCCTGAGTCTCCTGTTCATGCTGGGGCTGGCAACGCTGGCCTGCACCTGGTCACTGATAGATTTTGGATTTTCCGACGTTGCAACGCCCGCGCCCAGCGGCAACCCGACCCCTGTGCCGCTGGCTGAAGTGACTTTTACCGCGCTTTTGCCCGCACCGCTGGCTCCTGGGGAGACTCTGGTGCTGGGTGTCCTGGATGAAGTGACCGGACTGGGGTTGAACCCGACCCTTTACCCGATGACGCAGGTGGATGCTCAACGTTATACGCTCCAGCTTCCGCTTGTGCTGAACTCGCTTGTTAAATACCGTTACTATCGTAAAGGCACAGGCATGGCGCTCGAAGATACCTCCGCTGGAAACGTGGTGCGCTATCGTCTGTATCACGTTACCGGTCCGGGCGGTACCGAAGACCGCATCGCTTCCTGGAGCGATACGCCCTTTAGTGGGCCTACCGGCAGTTTGAGCGGCTCGGTCATCGAAGCCAGCACCGGGCGTCCGGTGGTCAATATGCTGGTGACTGCCGGCGGAATGTCCACGTTCACCGATTCGCTCGGTCAGTTCGTCCTGAACGGTCTGCCGGTTGGTACCCACACACTGACGGCCTGCGCGCCGGATGGCCTGCACACTACCTTTCAGCAGGGGGCGGCGGTGGCTGCCGGATTGACGACCAATGCCCCCATTTCGGTTCAGGCAGTGCCGACTGTGCGCGTGACCTTTATTGTCAATACCCCCGCTGATACCGTGCGCGGTGCGCCGGTGCGCCTGGCCGGAAACCTGTTGCAATTGGGCAATACCTTTGCCGATTTGAGCGGTGGAGTCAGCACGGTGGCAACCCGTATGCCGACCCTCTCGCCCCTGGATAATACCCGCCAGTCCATCACCCTGAATCTACCGGTGGGCGCCGATGTGCGCTACAAGTACACGCTCGGAGATGGCTTCTGGAACGCTGAACACGGCGAGGACGGTCGTTTTGTGGTGCGGCAGTTAATTGTGCCGAACGGAGACGTGACCGTCACCGATACCATCCAGACGTGGGCTTCGGGCAATTCCGCGCCGATTTTGTTCGAGGTCACCGTTCCTGCCAACACGCCGCCGGGCGAAAACATCTCCATTCAGTTCAACCCCTTCGGCTGGATGGAGCCGTTCCCGATGTGGCCGCTGGGCGGCAACCGCTGGGTGTACAAACTGTACAGTCCGCTGAATATGGTCGGGTCGTTCCACTATCGTTACTGCCGCAACGACCAGTGTGGTTCGGCGGATGACGCTTTCACCGCGGGGGCGCAGGCCAACAGCCGCGTGGTCTCCACCAGCATCACCGGACAGGATATCAAAGACTCAGTGGGTGCGTGGGCGTGGTGGCCCGAAGCCGAGCCAGGCACGATTATTGCCGTGCCGGTGAATCCCCGTAAGGGCGGTTTTTGGGCTGGGGTGGAGTTTTCGCCCAATTATCATCCCTCCTGGCAGGCACTTCTGCCTGCGGCCATGCAGTCGGCGCAATCGTTGGGCGCCAACACGCTGGTGCTGACCCCTACCTGGACGGTAGTTTCCCTCGACCCGCTCTCGTTTGCTCCCACGCCCGGCCTGGACCCCTTGTGGGGAGATGTGGTGCAGGCGGTGCAGTATGGCCGCGCGCAGAATATGAGCGTGGCGCTCTATGCTGTGCCGCGTCTTTCTCCCTCCACGCCCGATTTCTGGTTCCGCGCTCCGCGCACCTCGGCCTGGTGGGAAACCTGGTTCAGCCGCTACCGTGCTTTTGCACTCTATCACGCAGATTTGGCCCAGCAGGCAGGGGCGCAATCGTTGATTTTGGGCGGGGAGGCGGTTATGCCCGCTCTGCCTGACGGCTTGTTGCCGAACGGCGCGCCCTCGGGCGCTCCGGCAGATGCCGATGCCCGCTGGCGCAGCTTGTTGAATGAAGTGCGTCAGCGTTTTCGCGGTCAGATTCTGTGGGCGCACCCGTACCGTGATGCGCTTGTCCCGGCGCCGGCTTTTGTCGGTCAGACCGATGCGATTTATTTGCTCTGGTCGGCCCCGTTGACTGCCCGTGCAGGCGCCACCACTGATACGATGACTCAGGCTGCTCTGGCACGGCTGGATAACGAGGTCTTGCCTTTCTTGAACGCGGCTGGCAAGGGCGTGGTACTGGCGCTGGATTATCCCTCCGCCGTTGGCGCTGCCTGGGGCTGTGTTTCGGCAGGTGGGTCGGGTTGTCTCGATTGGGCAGCCCTGGCGCGTCCGTATCCCGATACGCCTTCAGCCTTGCTCGACCTGAAAGGCCAGGCCGACCTGTACCAGGCCATGCTTCAGGCTGTCAATCAGCGTGATTGGGTGGGCGGGCTGGTGACGCGCGGCTACTACCCGCCTGCTCCGCTGCGCGATAAATCGTCCTCTGTGCGTGGCAAACCGGCTGCCGATTTGCTGTGGTACTGGTTTCCGCGTCTGACGGGGACGGTGCGCTGACATGCTCACGAAACTTCGTCATTCGGCCCGCCTGTTCATCACCGGCGGAGATTGGGCCAACCGCCTGCCTGAAGATGCGCGTTGGAATTTGTATCGCTACTGGTTCGATGGCCTGTTTGCTGCCGCCAGCGATACGTTTCCCATCAACTATCTTTCGCTGTATTTGCTGGTTCTCGGAGCCACTGAAGCGCAGGTGGGCTGGTTTAATGCGCTTTCCAGTCTGGCAGCGGCGCTGGCGCTCCTGCCGGGCGCATTTCTTGTCGAAAAATATGGCCGCCGCAAAGACTTCACTGTTGTGTTTGGCGGTCTGCTGGCGCGTATTATGCTCTTGCTCATGGCGCTTGCTCCCCTGCCGCTGGCCGGTCAGCCGCTCATCTGGCTGGTCATCACGCTGGGCGTTGTCCGCAGTGCTGCGGGCAACCTGGCTTTCCCGGCCTGGATGTCGCTCACCGGTGACATTGTGCCGATGGAAGGGCGCGGGCGTTACTTTGGCTCGCGTAACTTCGTGATGGTGATTGCCAGTATCCTGGTCACTTATCTGATGGGGGAGTTCATCACCCGTGTTGGCTCGTTGCAGGGCTATCAGCTGGCGCTGGGGCTATCGTTTTTGACCGGTATGCTCTCCACCTGGTTCTTCTGGCAAATTCAGGATTCAGCCTCCAACCAGTCTGTGCAGAACGAGATGAAACTTTCTCTGCGCCAGGTCTGGCAGGATTTTCGCGCCTCTCCCCTGTTTTTTGAGTTTTGTATGGTGATGGCCGTATGGAACCTGGCGCTCAACATTGCCGGGCCATTCTTTAACGTTTACATGGCGCAGGAATTGAACTTTACGGCGGCGATGATTGGTGTGGCCACCATTGCTTCGAGCGTGACCCGCGTCCTGACTCAGCGCAAAATTGGAGAACTTTCAGACCGCTGGGGGCCGGCGCGCGTGCAATTGATGGGCATGTTGCTGATACCAATTCTTCCGATTTTGTGGTTGTTTGCGGGGCAATTATGGCATGTGCTGGTGATTAATTCGTTGGCTGGTCTGTTTTGGGGGGCGTTTGAGCTGGCTTCTTTCAACTTCTTGCTCGTTTTTATGCCCGAACAGCGCCGCGCGCGCTATTCAGCTATTTTTCAGGTGGTGATGACGATTGCGCTTGCGCTGGGCGCGGCGCTGGGCAGCGCGCTGATTGATACGGCGTGGGGATACGAACTGATTTTCATCCTCTCGTCTATTGGGCGCTTTGCGGCAGCGTTTATGTTCCTGGCTGTATTGCGAAAAGCCAAAACAGAGCAGACTGCTCTGCTTCCTCTGCCTTGATAGCGGTTGAAATTTGTCTGTTGTGGTTTAACGCTTCCCCACTTGTTCGCGCGGAGCGAAGACCTCGCCTTCGCCGCGTATCAGCCCGATGCCGGTCTCCTGCACTGCCTGACGCGCCGCCGCATCTACCCGTATTCCATACGCATACACCAGATACGGCGCCGGGTAGCCGGCCTTTGCCAGCCGTTTCTGAAAATCGGCAGAGCGCATCCGCTGCGACCAGCGTATCACATCCCTGGCACCCAGCCGCGCTTTGGATTCCATCACCACCGAAACCGGCTCGCCTTCGGGTGAGACTGCC
>JANWWK010000060.1 GCA_025056175.1 Anaerolineales bacterium | reverse complement strand
ATGGCGTGTATCAACAACCTGGTAATTGGTATCCTGCTGGGCAACTTGAAATATCGTTACCTGCCTTCTGCCAGACGCTACTTCAATGCTCATCCTGCAGAAGCCTTTGCGCTGCTTACCCGACTTTAAGAAAGCCCTGTTGGAACGACCACGCCAGAAAACGACAACGGCGCAGGTCTGGTATAATTGGAGGACGTTGATACGTAAACTCCGTACGCAATACGGTCGGCCCGTATTGCGTATTTTTACGAGGTTTTCATGACCACTGGCAACATTCAAACGGTAGATATAGACGCCCAAATGCGCGAAGCCTATCTCGATTACGCCATGAGCGTCATCGTGGCGCGCGCCTTACCCGATGCACGAGATGGCTTGAAACCGGTACACCGCCGTATCCTGTATGCCATGCACGATATGGGCGTGCGCGCCGGCAGTCCGTACAAAAAATCGGCGCGTATCGTGGGCGAAGTGCTGGGTAAATACCATCCGCACGGCGACTCCGCTGTCTATGATGCGATGGCGCGCATGGCACAGGATTTTTCGATGCGTTACCCGCTGATAGATGGACAGGGTAACTTTGGCTCGATTGACGGCGATGCCCCCGCCGCCATGCGCTACACAGAAGCACGATTGAACCGCCTGGCCGAAGAGATGCTGACAGACATCGAAAAAGAAACCGTTGACTTCGGCCCGAACTTCGATGATTCGCTGCAAGAACCGCTGGTGTTACCGGCGCGCCTGCCCAATCTTTTGCTGAACGGCTCGGCGGGCATTGCCGTTGGCATGGCAACCAACATCCCACCCCATAACTTGCGCGAACTGGCTGCCGCCATCGCGTACCTTATCGAGAACTACGAAGACATCGAGAACATCCCGGTCGAAAAATTAATGGAATTCATCAGCGGCCCGGATTTTCCCACCGGCGGAGTCATTTTAGGGCGTGAGGGCATCTTACACGCCTATTCCACCGGCAAAGGACGGCTGGTGGTGCGCGGTTTGGCCGCCATCGAAGAAATCAAAGGTGGACGGCATCAAATCGTCATCACCGAAATCCCCTATCAGGTGAACAAGGCCAGTCTCATCGAGCGGATTGCCGAACTGGTGCGCGAAGAGAAAATTGACATGATTTCAGACCTGCGCGATGAGAGCGACCAGCGCGGCATGAGCATTGTCATCGAACTCAAACGCGGCGCGCAACCCAAAAAAGTGCTGAACCAGCTGTACAAGTTCACCCCGCTCCAATCCACGTTTGGCGTGCAGCTGCTGGCGCTGGTGGATGGTGAACCACGCATGTTGACCCTCAAGCGCGCGCTGCAACTCTTCATCGAACATCGCCGTGAAGTCCTCACACGCCGAACGCAATACGAACTGAACAAAGCCCGCGCGCGCGCGCATGTGCTGGATGGTCTTTTGATTGCCCTCGCCAACCTGGATGAAGTCATCCAGACCATCCGCCAGGCACAGGATGCCGAAGATGCCAGGAGCAAACTCATCAGGCGTTTTGGGCTGACGGACATCCAGGCGCAGGCCATCCTCGATATGCAATTACGCCGCCTGGCCGCGCTGGAACGCTGGAAAATCGAAGAAGAAGCCCGACAAGTGCGTGAACAAATTGCCTATCTGGAAGACCTGCTGGCGCATCCGCGTAAAATTCTGGCGCTGATTCAGAACGACATGCAGGACGTGGCCGAAAAATACGGCGATGAACGCCGCACGCGCATTGCCGCCGAAGCCAAAGACGAACTGCGCGAAGAAGACCTGGTGCAAGATGAAGCCGTCCTGATTACCCTGACCGGGCGCGGTTACATCAAACGCACCAGCGCCGCTGCGTACAAATCGCAGGGCATTGGCGGCAAAGGGGTCACCGGCCATACAACCAAAGAAGAAGACGAAGTGCGCTTCATCTTCCCGGCACGCACCCTGCAAACCATCCTGTTCTTCTCCTCGAAGGGCAAGGTGTATAGCGAAAAGGTGTATCAGATTCCCGATTCCGACCGCACCGGCAAAGGAATCTCGATTTACAACGTCCTTTCGCTTGAACCGGGAGAGAAAATCACCGCTGCGTTGTCTGTTCCCGATTTCAACTCACACGGATACTGCGTCCTTGCCACCACCGGCGGAAAAATCAAACGGATTGCGCTGGAAGAATTTGCCACCGTGCGTTCTGCCGGACTGATTGCGATGACCCTCGAAGAGGGGGACGAACTGGGCTGGGCGCGGTTGACCACCGGTCAGGATGAAATTTTGCTCATCACCCAAAATGGGCAGGCGCTGCG
Source organism: Anaerolineales bacterium (assembly GCA_025056175.1). GTDB lineage: Bacteria > Chloroflexota > Anaerolineae > Anaerolineales > Villigracilaceae > UBA5195. The sequence goes on along the minus strand of JANWWK010000060.1, from coordinate 45,849 downwards.
CTTCTCCGAAGACGAAGTGCGCGCGATGGGACGCGCCGCTGCGGGCGTGCAGGGAATTCGCCTTTCTAACGGCGACCGCGTGACGAGCATGGAAGTAGTCGAATCCGGCGGTTCGCTGCTGGTGGTCACCGAGCAGGGCTACGGCAAACGTACCCCGCTGACCGAGTATGCCCCTAAAGGACGCGCCACTGGCGGCATCGCCACGATTGACCAGAAATCTCTGGAGAAAATCGGCAAAATCGCTTCAGCACGGGTCGTTCAGCCTTCTGATGATGTGACCCTCATCTCGACAAATGGCATGGTTTTGCGGTTGAAAGTGAAAGAAATCAAAGAAGCCGGGCGCGCAACGCGCGGCGTGCGGCTGATGAAGCCGCAACACGGCGACAGCGTGGCCGCCGTTGCCCGCATTGCCAATGCCGATTTGAAATCGGTTGGCGCAAATGGAAATGGAGGCTCGAAATCCGAAGACCTCTTTCAGACCGGCCAATTTGTGGAGGCAATTACGGTAAAATAGACGGCAGGAGAACAGGTTTCGCCCCGGCATAAGCATTTAACCCTCTGCCCGCTATGAATGTCGAAACTGCCCTTTCCCCCTACCTGAAGCAGTCGAAAGATACAGTGCAAGACAGCATAAAAACCGCCTGGGAAGAATTCATCACGACGCAGAAAATTGCCCCTTACGTTCCGCCCTTGATTTCAGCCTCGTGGCGGCGATGTTGGGGAAAAGTGAACCCATTTTTGCCGGTTAAATTCACACACGTAGGCAGCGCCTGTTTACTGGCCTCACAAACCGCCAGTTTCGACCTGATGGCAATTGCCCGTCCGATGCTGGAAGACATCTACCAGTGCGTACAAGGCTCCGAAACGGCGCTCATCCTGACAAACAACGCTGGCTGTATCCTCGACATGGTGAGTGACCCCAGCCTGCAAGAGGGGATGAAAGAATGGGGTGTGGAGCCAGGCTGTTTACTCTCGGAAGAATTGATTGGAACGAATTCGTTTGGGCTGGCGCTGATAGAACGAATGCCCGTGCAAGTGGCAGGACATGAACATTTTGTCCGCCAGTTCCATCAACTTACGGGGGCCGCAGCGCCGATTTTCGATATAAGTGGTCACCTGTTGGGGGTGTTCGGTTTGATTATGCCGGCAGAAAAGTACCACATCCACTCCCTGGGATTGGTAACCGCTGCAGCCCGCTCTATTGAAAGTCAGCGTCAATCTGATGTCTTGCTCGAAGAACAAAACAGCCAGCTGGCACAGTTGAATGCCATCCTTTCGGGCATTTCGGATGGCATCATGGTTTGGAAAGAAGATGGCAATCTGGTGCATGCCAACCATGCTGCCAGTCAGATTCTTGGAATTCCCCTGCAATCGATGCTGGGGCATTCCATTTATAACGTGCTAACTTTGCCAGAGTTCGTCCATAAACAGATTGCCAGGCGAAAAACACTGACCGATGTGGAGGGCATCATCAACGTCGGAAAACAGTCGGTGCGCTGCGTCTTGAGTCTGGATTACGTTCTGCAAACAGCCCAGAAAATCCGCTGGGTCATCCTGACCCTGCGCGCCGAAAACAAAGTGCGTTTACTGGTGCAAAAACAAGTCGGCGCCAAAGCGCCGCTCACGCTCAACGATATTCCTGGCGAAACGCCCGCGATGAAACGGGTGAGAAGCTTCGTCAAATCGGCAGCCGGCGCCCAGGCCAGCATTCTGATTCGCGGCGAGCCGGGGACCGGGAAAAACGTACTGGCCAGCGCTATCCACAATGCGGGGCCGCGTCGAAACGGTCCTTTTTTGGTCTTTGCATGTGCGTCAGTGCCAAACGAACTGGTCATTCCCGAATTACTTGGCTTTGAAGAGAGTGAAAATAAACAAGGAAGCGGGCGCCCCAGCAAATTCGAGCTGGCGCAGGGAGGCACGCTCTTTTTTCAAGATGTAGATGCGCTGCCGTTGGAAGCACAAACGGTGCTGTTAAACGCGCTCGAACTCAACGTCATCCAGCGTCTGCATGGAAAACGTGCCGTCGAAATTGATGTACGGGTTATCGCTTCAACTTCGGCAAATATCGAAAAATTAATTGCCCGGGGCGCTTTTCGTTCCGACCTGTATTATCGCTTAAGCATCTTCAGCATCACCCTGCCACCCCTGCGGGAACGTCAGGAGGATTTTCCCCTCGTGGTTGAACGCATTCTGACGCGCTTCTCGACCCAGTTAGGTTATACAGTCGAATTATCGCCCGACGCCATGGAAACCCTGAAAAAATATACCTGGCCGGGCAACATCCGCGAATTGGAAGCCGTTTTAGGGCGGGCTGCCATGCAAGTGGCCTCGTCTGGCGGTTGTATTGAGGTGCAGCATCTACCACCAGAAGTGCGAATGAACCATGCCCTTCCTCCTCAGGAATCTATCGAAAAAATCAATTATCATTCGCTGAAAGAAGCAGAATACGAGACCATTCTGCGCGCCGCACAAAAGTATCGGGGGAATTTGACGCACATGGCCGAGGCGCTGGGTATCGGTCGAACCACACTATGGCGCAAACTGAAATCCTTCGATATTAACGTGCATGAATTTCGCCAGCACATTCACTAGCAAAACGGGGAAAAGACGGTTTCAGCCGAACAGGGAGTTTGAGCGCATTTCGGACAAGCGTTTCTTTATGAAACATTTAATCCGCCAAATTGTTTCAGTTTGAAACGAAGCGGCGGATTGATTTTGGATTTCCGCATGCCTTTTGTAAAATGATAAAGAATGAAAAATTCAATTCATAAAACGCGTGCCAAAAAAGCCCCTTTCGCCATTTTCTATCCCCAGTGCAAGATAGACAGTTGAACAAAAGCCTCTCCCTTCCGTGACAGGTTTGATGGCAGTTGTCTGCCAGAAAGGAGTGCAAGGTCAGATAAAGAAAAAAACGTGCTTACCCTGCCCTCTTTTCACGTCCTATCCCCCATCATTTCATAAGGAGAAAAACCATGTTCGGAAAACTGATTGGCGAAGTTTTCGGCACGTTTATCCTCATCCTGCTTGGTGACGGCGTGGTTGCCAATGTAGGGTTGGCGCCTCGCCTGGCAGCGCCAGCCTATAACTGGAACACCATCACCTTCGGCTGGGCCTTTGCCGTGATTGTCGCCGTGTATGTTTCGGCAGGTGTTTCGGGCGCGCACCTCAACCCGGCGGTGACAATTGCCCTGGCCTTCAAACGCGGCTTCCCATGGAAAGACGTCTTCCCGTATATCATTGCGCAGGTTGTGGGCGCTTTCCTGGGCGCATTGGGGGTTTACCTGGTGTACATGGATGGTCTCGTTAAAGCCGGAATGCCGAACGTTTGGTGTACTGGCCCCGGCTCAGTCTTTGGTCAGGCCTTCTGGGGGGGCGCTGGCGCAGCATCAGCAGGCGGATATAGCTTCGTCAACGCGATTGTGGCCGAAATTTTCGGCACGGCCGTTCTGCTCTGGGGCGTTTTAGCCAGCGGTGATAGCAAAAACACCGGTCTGATGCACAACCTGGGTCCATTCCTGGTCGGCGGCACAGTGCTGGCGGTCGGCCTGAGCCTGGGCGGGCCAAGCGGTTACGCCATCAACCCGGCGCGTGATTTCGGCCCCCGTCTGTTTGGCACGCTGGTCGGTACGCAGGGACTGTTTGCCGATGGCTACTGGCTGATTCCTATCATTGCCCCCATCATCGGCGCCCTCATCGGCATCTATTTGTATGACCTGCTCGTGAGCAAGAACCTCCCGGCCAAATAAGAGCAGTGGGCCGCTTCAGAGAGGAGAGAATCTCATGAAAAAATTGATTAATAAGCCAGAAGATGTCGTGCGTGAGGAGCTGGAAGGCATTGCTTACGCACACAGCGACCTGGTGAAAGTGCATTTCGACCCCAACTTCATCGTGCGCGCCGATGCCCCCGTTCAGGGCAAAGTGGCAGTGATTTCGGGTGGTGGCTCTGGCCATGAACCGATGCACGGCGGCTTTGTTGGCATGGGCATGCTCGATGCTGCCTGTCCCGGTGCAGTGTTCACTTCCCCCACGCCCGACCAGATGCTGGAAGCGACCAAAGCCGTTAACGGCGGCGCAGGGGTATTGCATATCGTCAAAAACTACACGGGCGACATCATGAACTTCGAGATGGCCGCTGACCTGGCGCGCGCGGAAGGCATCGAAGTCGAAGCAGTGGTGATTGACGACGACGTAGCAGTCAAAGACAGCCTGTACACCGCCGGTCGGCGCGGTGTCGGCACCACCGTCCTGGCCGAAAAATTGTGCGGCGCTGCCGCCGAACAACGCCGTTCGCTCAAAGAAGTGGCCGATGTTTGCCGCAAAGCCAAAGAACTGGGACGCAGCATGGGCATGGCGCTGACTTCCTGCACAGTGCCTCATGTCGGCAAACCCACCTTCGATTTGCCAGAAGACCAGATGGAAATTGGCATCGGCATTCATGGTGAACCAGGCCGCACGCGGCTGCCGCTCAAATCGGCCGATGAAATCGTCGAAATGTTGATGGAGCCTATTGTCAGCGACCTGCCCTACAAGGCTGGCGATGAAGTGCTGCTGTTTGTGAACGGCATGGGAGGCACGCCGCTCATCGAACTGTACATTGTCTATCGCAAAGCCTATGAAATCGCCACCAAACATGGTCTCAAGGTGGTCCGCAATTTGATTGGCTCCTACATCACCAGCCTCGAAATGGCTGGCACTTCGATTACCTTGCTCAAGATGGATGACGATTTCCTCAAACTGTGGGATGCCCCGGTGAAGACTCCTGGTTTGCGTTGGGGCGTATAATACAAACACAACTCGAACCCTGGGCGGCATCACACCCCGCCCAGGGTGACCCTATGGAGCCGCCTATGCCAGTCTCTCGTGACGATGTCCTCGCCTGGATTACCGCCATTGCCAGCGTGCTGGCCGAAAACAAGAATTACCTGACCGAACTGGATGCCGCCATCGGCGATGCCGACCATGGCGCAAACATGGACCGCGGTTTCAAGGCAGTCATGAACAAAATGCCCGAAATCCGCGACAAAGACATCGGCACCATTTTCAAAACGGTCGGCATGACCCTGCTTTCCACCGTCGGAGGGGCTGGCGGACCGTTATATGGCACGCTCTTTTTGCAAGCAGGCATGAAAACAGCCGGCAAAATGGAAATGACCGCCCAGGACTGGGCCGAAGCCCTGGAAGCTGCGCTCAACGGCGTCGTGATGCGCGGCAAAGCCGAACCAGGCGACAAAACGATGGTAGATGCCCTCACCCCGGCGCTTTCGGTTTACAAGCAAGCCATCGCCGAAGGACAACCACTCCACATTGCGCTTCAACGCTCGGCAGAAGCCGCCCGTCAGGGGATGGAAAGCACCATCCCCCTGGTCGCGCGCAAAGGACGCGCCAGTTATCTGGGCGAACGCAGCGCCGGACATCAGGACCCGGGAGCAACTTCTTCCTACCTTATTCTCAACGCTGCCGCACAAACCTGGAAAAACAGCGCCTGACCGTTCTTTCAAACACTGTTCGCAACGCCAAAACCGTCCCTTTTCCCATTCATAAACAGGAGGCACACATGGCTAAATATGCCGCAGCAGTAGACCAAGGCACCACCAGCACCCGCTTCATGGTCTTTGACCATGCTGGTCGCGTGGTTGCCATTGACCAGAAAGAACATGAGCAAATTTACCCCAAGCCGGGCTGGGTTGAACACGACCCCATCGAAATCTGGCAGCGCACACAAGAAGTGATTGACGGCGCACTCAAGAAGTTCAACATTGACCCGCAAGACATCGCCGCCGTGGGCGTAACCAATCAGCGCGAAACAACGGTGGTGTGGGAGCGCGCTACTGGTAAGCCGGTGTACAACGCCATCGTCTGGCAAGATACACGCACCGATGCCATCTGCAATGAACTCGCCAAAGACGGCGGGCAAGACCGCTTCCGCCTTAAAGTGGGCTTACCCCTGGCAACCTATTTCTCCGGCCCCAAAATCAAGTGGATTCTGGATAACGTCCCGGGCGTGCGCGAAAAAGCCGAAAAAGGCGAAGTGTTGTTTGGCAATATTGACACGTGGGTCATCTGGAATCTCACCGGCGGCCCGAACGGTGGCGTTCACATTACGGATGTCTCCAACGCCAGCCGCACCATGCTGATGAACCTGGAGACACTGGATTGGGATGACGAAATTCTGGGCATTATGGGCATCCCCAAAGCCATGCTGCCGCGCGTCCGGCCTTCTGCCGAAGTATACGGCAAGGCCATCGGCTCGCTCAACGGCGTCCCCGTCGCCGGCGATTTGGGCGACCAGCAGGCCGCGCTCTTTGGACAAACCTGCTTCAGCCCCGGCGAAGCCAAAAACACCTACGGAACGGGCTGCTTCATGCTCCTCAACACCGGCACGAAACCCGTGCAGAGCAAAAACGGCCTGCTCACCACGTTGGGGTACAAAATCGGCAACGAACCCGCCGTCTATTGTCTGGAAGGCTCAATTGCCATCACGGGCGCACTGGTGCAATGGCTGCGCGACAACCTGGAATTCTTCGACTTCTCCAAGCACATCGAAGATTACGCCCGCGCTGTTCCCGATAGCGGCGGCATTTACTTCGTACCGGCCTTCTCTGGCCTGTTTGCGCCCTACTGGCGTAGCGACGCGCGCGGTGTCATCGTGGGTCTCACCCGCTTCATCACCAAGAATCACATCGCCCGCGCAGCGCTGGAAGCCACCGCTTACCAGACCCGCGAAGTCCTGGATGCCATGAACGCCGACTCGGGCGTGCCGCTCACGGCCCTCAAAGTAGATGGCGGTATGGTCTTCAATGACTTGCTGATGCAATTCCAGGCCGACATCCTCGGCGTTCCCGTCATTCGGCCCACCGTTTCTGAAACCACCGCCCTGGGCGCGGCTTACGCTGCCGGCCTGGCCGTTGGCTTCTGGAGCAAAGTGGAAGACCTGCGCGCTAACTGGGGCAAAGACCATGAGTGGACCCCCAAGATGAGCGCCGAAGAACGCGAAAAACTCTACAAAGGCTGGAAGAAAGCCGTCACCCGCACCTTCGACTGGGTAGAATAACCTCGCCCGACCCACACAAAGGGGTGGGCATGAGCCAGACGCTCACCCACCCCTTCTTTTCATCCCCTTTGCTGGAGTTCCCTCGTGAAGACCCAAAAAAACCATCCCAAACGCGTAGAAACTCCCCAACAAGACCTGGCAGCACCCTGGATTTCGATGCGTACCGGCTTGATTGTCATGACCATCACCAGCCTGGTCATGGCTGCACTCACCGCCTGGCAGGTTATCCCGGAACGGGGTTGGCTGGAAGGGCTGTTGTGGGGGCTGCTATTTGGCGGGCTGGTTTGGGTTATCTTTTTTGGCAATCTGCTGCTCAACCGCTTTTTGCGTCGCAAACAATAAGCCAACCATGTTTTCTGCCCGCTCCAACGAAGAATGGGAAGCCCGCTTCGCGCCTTATGACCAGGCGACCTATCAGGCTGCCTTAAAGCACCTGCACCCCGAAGACGTTGTTCTGGATATTGGCGCAGGCGACTTGCGTTTTGCGCGCCAGGCTGCCGCCATAGCGCGCCGGGTCATCGCCATCGAGCGCAATGCTGCTGTTTTGCAGAGCGGAATGAGCAGCGACCCCTTGCCATCGAACCTGCAAGTGGTGTGTGCCGATGCGCTTACGTGGCGTTTTCCGCCAGAACTCACAACCGGTGTGCTTCTCATGCGGCATTGCACCCATTTTCGTCAATATGCCGAAAAACTCCGCCAGTGCGGCGCACAGCGCCTCATCACCAACGCCCGCTGGCGTCTGGATGTTGAACTGATTGACCTGAACACCCCACCCCTGCCCTACGCGCAATACCCAATCGGCGCATATGCATGTCAGTGTGGGGCAACAGGGTTCAAAATCGGGCCGGTCGAACTGTTGACGACCCTGCAAACGCTCGATGTTCCACAAGAAGTTTACGATTGTCCTGACTGCTCTTCCTCATCCCAATCAAACCAGACTCCGCCTCCCCACCAAACGGAGACCTCGATATGTCCAAACCCCATGTGATTATCATCGGTGCAGGCTTTACCGGCGTAGCCACCGCCCACGACCTGGCACTGCGCGGCTGCCAGGTCACCGTCGTCGAACGCGGTGATATTTGCAACGGCACATCTGGCCGCACACACGGCTTATTGCACAGCGGCGGACGCTACGCCGTCAAAGATAAAGAATCGGCCATTGAGTGCATTGAAGAAAACCAGATTTTGCGCCGAATCGTACCGCAAGTCATCGAGCCAAACGGCGGTCTGTTCATCGCTCTTGATGACAGCGACCTTTCTTACGCGGAACAATTCATCGCCGGTTGCGAAGAATGCGGCATTCCTTTAGAGGAACTCACCCCCCAGCAAGCCCTGACGCTCGAACCCAACCTGAACCCACGCCTGCTGGCTGCCTTTCTCATCCCCGATGCAACTTTCGACCCGCTGCGGCTGGCACTGGCCTTTGCGGCTACCGCCAGACACAACGGCGCACAGTTTCGCACCTATGCCGAAGTCGAAACCCTGCTCATGGATGGGCAGGGAAATGTGACCGGTGTGCGCATCCTGGACCGCGCCGCCAATCGGCACGAAGACCTGCACGCTGATATGGTCGTCAACGCCACTGGCGCCTGGGCAGGGCAGATTACCGCCATGGCCGGCCTGGATGCCCCGGTTCACCCCACGCCGGGCATCATGGTTGCATACGACCAGCGTCTGGTTCAGCGGGCGGTCAACCGCCTGAACGAACCCGGCGATGGCGACATCGTCCTCCCCCAGCGCCGCATGGTGGTCGTTGGCACCACCTCCTTCACAGCAGAAAACGTAGATTACATCCCCGTCACCGAAGACCAGGTGCAACTCATGCTCGAACGCGGCAGCGAGCTGATACCGGCCATACGCAACGCCCGCCCACGTGGAATTTACATGGCAACCCGTCCCCTGGTGGGAAGCGGGTCGGGGCGCAGCATGGCGCGCACCTTCAAATGCTTTGACCACAAAGAGACCCACAACATCGAGGGCCTGGTCACCATCACCGGCGGAAAGGCAACCACCATGCGCGCGATGGCCGAAAAAACCGCCGATGTCGTTTGCGCCAAACTGGGCATTCAGACGCCTTGCACCACCAGAGAAACGCCGCTGCTCTCCTATCGCCAGTATTACACTCTGTCTAACCAGGAAAAGCACTATGCCTGAACAATGGACTCTTACGCTCAGACTCTATCGCCAAAAAGCAAACGAAGCCCCTCGTTACGACACCTTTACGCTGCAAGTCAACCCCGATGAATACGTCCTGGATGCCGTCGAGCGCGTATGGGCATTTCATGACCGCAGTTTATGCTTCCGTCATGCCTGCCATCACTCCACCTGCGGGGCGTGCGGCATGCGCGTCAACGGCGTAGAAAAGCTCACTTGCATTACCCCCCTTCGCGCAGTGACCCAAAACGGAGCGGTATTGACGATTGAACCGTTGCGTAACTTCCCCATCGTCAGTGACCTGGTCGTAGATATGGGCGACCTGTATCGCAAAATGGAAAGGGTGAATGCCCGCGCTGTTCTGCCAGTGACCGAAGCAGAAATCGAACACCCTGCCTCCACCTGGAACCCCGAAGACGCCCAATATCTGCGCCTGAGCGACTGCCTGGAGTGCGGATTATGCATCAGCGCCTGCCCGGTGGCCGCAACCACCGCCGCCTACCTCGGCCCGGCGCCACTGGCCGCTATTCAAGACCAGGGCATGCGCCGCCACCCAGAATTGCTTCCACTGGCCGATAGCGAAGACGGTGTCTGGCGATGTCACAGCGCCTTTGAATGCACTGCGGTTTGCCCCTCGTTCGTTGACCCTGCGCGCCGCATTATGGATTTACGCCGACAGGTCGTTGGCGCAAAACTTCGCCAGGTGTTTGGGAAATAAGGAGCAACGCAAACATGAACAATCAACCCTCCTCACGCAAACTCCTGACCTGGTTCAATCCCCTGGGGCGCAACCCCGGCGCATGGGCGTTCATTCTCAATCGCCTCACCGGGTTAGGTCTGACGTTTTACCTTTTTTTGCACCTGATTGTGCTTGGACGCCTGGCCCAGGGACCACAAGCCTACGAAGAATTTCTGGAACTGACCAAAAGCCCGCTCGTCAAGCTCGGTGAATTGCTGGTCATTGGAGCAGTTATCTACCACGCCCTGAATGGATTGCGCGTCGTACTCACCAGTTTCGGCCTTGGCATCCGCCAGCAGACGCAAATGTTCTACCTCTCAGTGCTTTTGGCCTTAGTTGGCACGCTTGTCTTTGCAATTCGCATGTTTGCAGGATGAACCCCATGAACAACCCGCCCTCCTTTCAATACCCCACCGGGCCGCGACCCGGAGAAACCGCCTGGCTGTGGCTGGTCAAAATTGTGACCGGGCCGCTGTTAGTGCTTATCCTGGCCCTGCATCTGACGGTCAACCACTATCTGGGAAGCGCCCACTCCGGCCTGATGACGTATGATGACATCGTGGCCTATTTTCGCAACCCGCTCATCCCAGCCATCGAGATTCTCTTCGTCATTACTGTCGTGACGCATAGCCTGGTCGGGCTGCGCGGCATCGTGCTGGACCTGAATCCCCCGCGCAGCGTCCTGAGGCTCATCAACTGGGGCTTTGGCCTGTTTGGACTTCTCACGATTGGATACGGAATCTGGCTGGCGCTGGTGATTGCCTCCAAAAGCACATAAAACGGGAGAAAAGACATGGTCGGGCTGGTTCTTGTTTCGCACAGCCGAAAGCTCGCCTCGGCCCTGGTAGATTTTTTGGGGCAGGTTGCGCCTGCCCAACTGCCTGTTGCCATTGCCGCAGGCGTGGGGGAAGAGCGCAGCGATTTCGGCACCGACGCCATCGAAATCATGCAGGCCATTCAAACGGTTTATTCCGAAGATGGCGTGCTGGTATTGATGGACCTGGGCAGTGCCGTCTTAAGCGCAGGCATGGCGCTGGAGCTCCTGCCGCCAGAGATGCGAAACAAGATTCGCTTTTGCCCCGCCCCCCTCGTAGAAGGTGCGATTGCTGCCGCCGTCCAGATTGGGCTGGGAAGTGACCTGGACACCATTTGCCAGGAAGCCAACACCGCCCTGGAGCCAAAACGCCAGCACATGGCACAGGAAGCGCCAGCCCCCGCCGTCATTCCATCCGAAGCCATTGCGCCGACCGAAAGCATTACACTGACCCTGAAAAACCTGCACGGCTTACACGCCCGCCCAGCGGCGCAATTCGTCCGCACTGCCGCGCAATTCAAAGCCGAAATCAGCGTCCGCAATCTGACGACCGGCAAAGGGCCAGTCTCGGCACGCAGCCTGAATGCACTGGCAACACTTGGCGCCATCGAACAGCACGAGATACAAATCAGCGCCAGCGGGCCAGAAGCCGCCCAGGCCCTGAGCGCACTCAAAACCCTGGTCGAAGCAAACTTTGGAGAAGCTCCTGCAGGAGAACCCCCATCACCCCTCAATTTCCCCGCGGAAACGAGCGCCGGGCGCACGGGCGGGATCCCCGTTTCTGAAGGAGTGGCGCTGGCTCCGCTCTTTCGCTACGAACCCGCCCTTCCGCCCATCCCTGAGACACCAGCGCAACGGCCCGAAACGGAATGGAAACGCCTGCAAGAAGCCATTCAACACACGGCTCAGGCCATCGAACAGCGCACCCGCCGCTTAGAGCAAACAATCGGAAAGCATCAGGCTGCCATCTTCGAGGCGCACCTGCTCATTTTGCAAGACCCAGGCCTGTCGGAAAATGCACGCAAGCGCATCTTTGAACAACGAGAAAACGCCGCCTTCGCGTGGAATCAGGCCATCCAGCAGGCCGCACAAGAATACCGCCACCTGCCCGATGCCTACCTGCAAGCCCGCGCAACCGATGTGGAAGACGTTGGACGACAGGTGCTTTTCGCGCTTACCGATGCCCGCGCTGCACCCTCTCTCCCGTTTGAAACGCCAGTGATTCTGTATGCTCCTGACCTGACCCCCACAGAAACGGCTCAGATAGACCTGAAACAGGTGCTTGGCCTCATCACGTCAGGGGGTGGCCCCACCTCACACAGCGCCATTCTGGCCCGCGCGCTCGGAATTCCCGCCATCGCCGGAATCGGCCCCTTACTCGAAAATACACCGCAGGGAACTCTCATCGGCCTGGATGGCAGTACAGGAGAAGTGTGGATTGACCCGCCCGCTTCAACCCTTGCTGACCTGCAAACCCGCCGCGCCGAATGGCTGGAACGCCGTAGCCGCCTGCAACAATACAGCCAGGCACTCGCATTTACGCGCGACCATCACCGCATCGAAATTTTTGCTAACATCGGAAAGGGACAAGACGCACAAGCCGCCGTCGAAAATGGCGCCGAAGGATGCGGCCTGCTGCGCACCGAATTCCTTTTTCTCACCCGTCAAACCGCACCAGGCGAAGAAGAGCAGTATCAACTGTTACGCCCCATTTACGAAACGCTGGGGACAAATCGTCCCATTACGGTACGCACGCTTGATGTAGGCGGAGACAAGGCTCTGCCGTATCTTCCCATGCCCCAGGAAACCAACCCGTTTCTGGGCGTGCGTGCCTTACGCCTTTCGCTTGCACAACCGTCTCTCTTCCTCACCCAACTGCGCGCCATCTTACGCGCTGCGGCAGGCTTCCCTTGTCGAATCATGTTCCCGATGGTTGCCGACATCAACGAAGTTCGTCAGGCCCAGGATTTGCTTACCCAGGCACATACGGAACTGGAAAGCGGCAACATCCCCCACGCCTGGCCAGTCGAAACCGGCATCATGGTAGAAATTCCTTCGGCGGCGCTTCTGGCGCACAAACTCGCCCAGGAAGTGGATTTCTTCAGCATTGGTACAAACGACCTGACGCAATATACCTTCGCCGCCGAGCGCGGCAACCCGGCTTTGAGTCATCTTGCCGATGGATTGCATCCTGCCCTCTTACGCCTGATAGATTCTACCGTCCAGGCCGCACATGCAGAAGACAGATGGGTGGGCGTCTGCGGTGAGATGGCAGGCGACCCCGAAGCCGTACCCGTTTTGATTGGTCTGGGCGTGGACGAACTGAGCCTGAACCCCGGCGGCATTCCGAAAATCAAAGCGCTGGTGCGGACACTCGCCCTTTACGAAACCCAACAACTGGCTCAGCGCGCACTGGTTGAATGCGCCACTGCCGAGGAAGTACGGCAATTAGCCCGCGAATTCCTGTCTCACCACCAAAGCGCCGTCTGAAAAAACGTCACTACCGGCCCTTCCCCAGGCCTGCTGCTATCCCCTGCCAGGTCAGGCGAGAAAGGCAAACGTCTGAAAATCGGTGATTTCGCGGCGAAAAGCAGAGAATTGCACAAACTCTCCTAAAAAACTGCAATGCGGCCTGTCACAAGCAAAACGACAATGCTCACCATACAGGCTGTCAAAAACAGCAATGTAGAGAGAACAAAACGCTGGACGGCAGTCATTCCCAAGAATTTGCCGCTTTTCTTCTTGCGGGGCGCAGAGAAACCAGACGATTTTGGAACTGGCTGGGGTTTGTTCAGTTCCTCGCCTTGAAAGATGGGCTGGTCGCTGTTACGTAAATCATCGAACATGGTTTACCTCGCGCTTCAAAGTATATCATGCAGGACAGTTCTTTGAACTGTCGGAAACGAGCAGAGGAGAAGCAGACAGGTCAGAGACCTATTCTACCGGTCGGGGCGCAGATGCACTTCGCCAAAGTGGATGACCTGCGCGCTGCCATCGGGCAAGCCCAACCGCAAACTGCCGTCGGTTTCCAGGCCGAGAATGCGCCCCAAAACAATCTGCTCCTGGCCCAACCACACCTGCACCGGTTCACCGCGAAAGGCCAGGGCGGCTTCCCAATCGCGCAGGAAGATGTCCAGCGAAAGTTGTGTTCGGCGTTTGAGAACCGCCTGCAACAACAATTGTAAGAGAGCCACACGTGAGAGGCGATTCTGCCCTTCGGCATGCACACAGGTAGCAGGGTAGTTCAATCCTTCGGGCGGCGGCACAGATTCCGGACTGACATTGACGCCTATCCCCAAAATCACGCTTTCGACCTCCATCCCGCTCCAAACGGTTTCGACCAGAATTCCCGCTACTTTTTTGCCATTTATCAAGACATCGTTCGGCCATTTGATTTGCGCCGCAACCCCGGCAGGTTGAAGGGCATCTACAAGCGCCAAGGCACCCAGGCCAGAAAACAGGCCAATCCGGTCGCGCTCGGCCGGTTCAGGCCGCAAAATCAGGCTAAAGGCCAGCGCCGCGCCAGGCGGAGTAAACCAACTGCGCCCCATGCGTCCGCGTCCGCGCGTTTGCTCATCGGCAATGACCAGGGAAAAATCTGGCGCGCCGGCGGAGGCCCAGGCCAGGGCTTCATCATTCGTCGAGCCGAGAGAAGGGAAATAGCGCCATTCGCCTGGCAGTATTCCCTGCAAGGCAGCGTGCAATTCCTGAAAGAATTTACTGGAAGATGCTCCAGGGGTTGATGTGTGCGCCATTGCGCCGCACCTCGAAGTGCAAATGCGCGCCAAATGAATTGCCAGTGTTTCCCGAAGCGCCAATCACCGCACCACGCCCAACCACCATTCCTGCCGAAACGTTAATGGCGCTCAAGTGGGCATAGAGCGTGGTGTAGCCGTTGCAGTGGTCAATAACAATGTAGTTGCCATAACCGCTGTTCCAGCCGGTGGCCGCTTTGGTCACCACGCCACTGGCGGCGGCATAAATCGGCGCACCTTCCACGGCAGCAATATCTATGCCGTAATGACCGGGGAAGTAGTCGTTGCCGGAGAGGTAGGTTTCGCCCGCCGGCCAGCCAAACCCGCTAAAAGCCACATTGCACGTGCCGGAGGGCGCGCCGCCGGCATCTACCATCGGCGTTTTGGTTTCACGCCAGCCACCAGGAATCATCACCCATTGGCCTGGCTGTGGTTGAGGGTTGCTCAAATCCAGGTTGTTGCCGGGCCAGTTGACGATGTCTTCGGCTTTGGCGCGGTATTGTGCGGCAATTTTTTCGAGGGTGTCGCCTTCTTTCCAGCGGTAGAGCAACCCATCCGCCGGAGGAATGTTGAGTTCCTGACCAGGTTTCAGGCCGTGCGGGTCATCGCGCAGAACGTCGAAATTTGCCCAGAGAAGCGTTTCCGGTTTGATATTAAATTCTTTGGCAATCCGCACCAGAGCATCGCCACGCCGGACGGTGTAGTTCAAAACCGCGTAACGAGGTCGTTCTGGAATGATGGTATCCAGTTTCAAACTGCGGTCAATTGAGGGGAGCGAAAGCACCGAAACCGCCGGCCCCGGCGTGACAACTGGTTGGAGCGTTCGGGCAGGGGCAGAGGTGGGGATAACCACCGCTTCACCCCCCGCTGACACATTACGGGTATGCCAGAACGCGAAGCCGGTCAACCCCAGCACGATAACCAGCGTGATTGCCCAGCTAACAATATCGAACCAGCGGGAAGCGAGTTTTTCCATCGGTATCCGTCATCTTTCACGCATTGCACATCATCAAATGCTTTCGTGCAGCGTTTCCAAAAATTCCTGGTTGCTTTTGGTCTTCGCCATGCGGTTGATGATGGCTTCGGTGGCGACCGTCTGGTCCATGCCTGCGCCTTGTGGAGGCGGCGCCGTCATCTGAGCATACATGCGGCGCATGGTCCACACGCGCTGGAGGATATCCGGGCCGAGCAACAAGTCTTCGCGGCGGGTGGAGGAACGTTCGATATCTACCGCCGGGAAAATGCGGCGCTCTTGCAGCCGGCGCGACAGGTGCAGTTCCATGTTGCCGGTGCCCTTGAATTCTTCGTACACCACGTCATCCAGACGAGAGCCGGTATCTACCAGACAGGTGGCAATGATGGTGAGCGAACCGCCTTCTTCGATGTTGCGCGCTGCGCCAAAGAAGTGTTTTGGCGGGTACAACGCAGAAGGGTCCATGCCGCCGGAGAGGGTGCGCCCTGAAGGGTTGACGGTCAGGTTATAGGCGCGCGCCAGCCGGGTGATTGAGTCCATCAGGATAACGACATGGCGGCCAATTTCCACCAGGCGCTTGGCACGTTCGAGCGCAATTTCTGCCGTGCGAACGTGTGATGTGACCGGTTCATCGAACGTGGAGGCAATCACTTCGGCATCTACCGAACGGTCCATATCGGTCACTTCTTCGGGACGTTCACCAATCAGGGCGACCATCAGATGAACATCCGGGTACTGGGTAGAGATCGCGTTGGCAATCTGTTTCAGAATGGTAGTTTTACCGGCTTTGGGAGGGGAAACTATCAAACCGCGCTGGCCGCGTCCAATCGGGGCAATCAGGTTGATGACGCGGGTAGCGAGAATGTCGCTGCGGGTTTCCAGGTCGAAGCGCTTATCGGGGAAGATAGGGGTCAGATTCTCGAATTTGGGACGACGGCGGGCGTCTTCGGGGTCAATCCCGTTGACCGATTCGACTTTGATGAGACCCCAGTGTCGCTCCGATTCGCGCGGCGGACGCACATGGCCGATGACCAGGTCACCGGAGCGCAGTTCGTAACGGCGCAATTGCGCTTGCGAGACGTAGACATCATCATCACTGATAGTATAGCGCGCCGAACGAAGGAAACCGATTCCTTCGTCCATGATTTCCAGGATTCCGCCGCGAATTTCCAGCCCTTCGCGCAAGGCTTCTTCCTGCCGTAAACGCAGGACGAGGGCCTCTTTCTTCAATCGGTTGGCATTTTGGATGCCAAACTCCTTGAGCGCCATGTAGCGAAGGTCAGAAAGAGGCTTGCTTTCGAGTTCGAGGATATTCATCATGGGTTTTCTCTTGGAAGGGGGATAGAAAAAGAAGAGCAACGCCCTGCAACAGGACGTTCAGAAAAGTTCAATTGTTCCGGTTGGGAGATAGTTTCATCGAAAAATGCGGCCCCGCGGCCACCCTGTTTCTTTTTTTGATTGATCAACTATGCGGGGAATTACGGTAATTATAGCACGATTTTCGTTCTTCTGATAAGGCTTTCCCTGATTTTGCGGCCTGCGTTTCAAGGCAACGTCATCGCACATCCATCCGCGCGAGGGTCACTGCCGCCAATCAAGACGCCATCGGGTTCGCGCACAATCACCTGCCCGCGGCCAAACATCGCCCGCCCCCAACCGCTAACGGGACGGACGGGATGTCCCATCTCGGACAGGGCAGACATGACAGCAACAGGTATCCCTTCTTCGAGTGCAACCGCATCGGAGGGATTGCCATCTTCCAGGCAGAAGCGCGGCAGGTCGAGCGCCGACTGCGGGTCAAGACCATCCAGCATCAAGGCCAGGCCAACCTGCACGTGTCCCTGCGGCTGCATGAACCCCCCCATCACGCCAAAGGGACCAAAAAGCGTCTCAACCTGTCCGGCAGACGATACCCCATCAATCACTGGCGGTTGATTGTCTGGGGTCAATGGGCTGCGCGAAAGGCGCGTGATTAATCCTGGAATAATGGTGTGATACGGTCGTTTGCGTGGCTGCAACCGATTGGGATGGGCCGGGTCGAGATGAAAGTTATGTCCACGATTTTGCAGGCTGAAGCCCCATCCTTTGGGGACAATGCCTGTGCCAAAGCCCATATAGTTGCTGTTGATGAAAGAGCAGGCGTTGCCCCATCTATCCACAGCACAAAGATACACGGTATCCGAAGAAGCGATGGGGCGGCCAGCCTCGCGGTCGAGCGTTGCGTGGCGCGGGTCAATTTGCTGGCGGCGTTTGGCAGCATAGTCTTTGGAAAGCATCCACTGCCAATCCGCGCCAAAAGCGGGGTCGGCGACGTAACGGCGCGCATCGGCAAAGGCCAGGCGCAAGGCCTCAATTTCCAAATGCAAGCGTTCTACCGAGAGCGGGGAGAAACCCGTCAGGTCGAAACCTTCCAGAAGGTTGAACGCCAGGAGCGCGGCAATTCCCTGCCCGTTGGGAGGGCATTCATAGACACGATACGCGCCAAAGGGAACACTGGCAGGTGTCTCCCACGTTGAGGTATGCGCAGCCAGGTCATCCAGGCTCATACATCCGCCAGATTGCTGCACGGCATCCACAATTGCTTCGGCAATGGCACCCTGGTAAAAAGCCGTTTTGCCGCCTTCGGCAATCTGCTGCAACGTGCGCGCCAGACCAGGGTTGCGAAAAACTTCCCCAGCACGCGGCGCACGCCCCTCGATGGTCAGTTCCTGGCCGTTGAGCGCATTGCGTAATTGCCGCTCTGCGCCACGCTGCCAGAAATAGGCCGTTAGCGGGGCAACGGGAAATCCTTCTTCGGCCAGGCGAATGGCCGGGGCAAGAATTTCCTGCAAGGAAAGCGCTCCGTGCCGTTCGTGCAAATCACACCAGCCAGCGCAGGCGCCCGGCACAGTCACCGTGTAAGGATGGAAGGGCGGCAAATCCACGCTCCAGCCTTCCTGACGAACCCGCTCCAGCGTCAGGGCAGCCGGAGCGCGGCCCGAACCGTTGAGCGCAAAGACCTGTGCACTTTGGGCATCGTAAAACAGTGCAAACATATCGCCGCCCAACCCGGTGGAACACGGTTCGGTGACGTTGAGCGCGGCCGCAGCAGCGATGGCGGCGTCGGCGGCATTGCCACCGCGCGAGAGAATTTCCAGTCCGGCGGCGGTTGCCAGCGGCTGAGAAGAAGCAACCATCCCCCCTTTACCGTAGACGGGAGAGCGACGGGAGAAAAATTCAATTGAGAACATTTCAGCCTCCGTCCGTTGCAGGCGGTTTTAAGGTGACCATCACTTTATCTACACGGTTGCCATCCATATCCACAACCTCGAAGCGCAAGCCATTCCACTCGAAGTGGTCAGATTCATGCGGCACACTGCCCAGATAGTTCATGATAAATCCGCCCAGTGTTTCGTATTCCGTTTCATCAGGCAAATGGCGAATGTTGAAAATCTCTTTGAAATCCTCCACCGCCAGCATCCCATCCAGCAGCCAGGAGCCATCCTGGCGCTGAGTGGCCTGCGGTTCGCCATCCTGAATATCGCCCACAATTTCTTCCAGGATGTCACTAATCGTCATCAAACCTTCCACCGAACCGAACTCATCCACCACCATCAGCATTTCGGCCTCGCCAGATTTGAAAATTTCCAATGCGCGCGAGGCGTGGGCGGTTTCAGGGATGTACATCACCGGCTGAAGGTTAAGTTGCAGACGCAGCGATTCCCCGCGCAGGCTCTCTATCAACAAGTCGCGTGCTTTGATAATGCCAATGACATTGTCCAGGCTATCTTCACACACCGGGAATTGCGAAAACGGGCTTTCTTCGATGACTTTGCGAATTTCTTCAGGAGAATCGTTTACATCCAGCCAGACAATTTCGGAACGCGGCGTCATCAAGGAGAATACGCGCCGGTCGTGCAGGCGAAAGACGCCTTCGACCATATCCTGTTCCGCCTCTCCAAACACGCCGGCCTGGGTTCCCTGGTCTAACTGCACCAGAATTTCTTCTTCGGTGACAGGCGGCTCGACCGTTGGGCTGACACCCAGCAAGCGCAGAGTGAGGTCGGTCACTGCTCCCAACAGCCAAACCAGGGGCGAAAACAGACGCGCAAGCAACACCATCGGCCCGGCAACCACCGCAGCAACGCGTTCCGGGTTATGCAGCGCCAACCGCTTGGGAACCAGTTCGCCCAAAACAAGGGAGAAGAACGTGATGAGAACAACCACAATTCCCAGCGATAACGAGAGTGCATAGGGCGCAAGAACGGAAATCTGCTCCAGATACGCTGCTAACGGCCTGGCAATACGCGCGCCACCAAACGCACCCGCCAGAACGCCAATTAACGTGATGCCGATTTGTACCGTTGAAAGGAACGCACTGGGATTTTCTGCCAAATCCAAAGCGGTTTTGGCCCCCAGACTGCCTTCGTTCACCCGCTGCTGCAAGCGCGCCTTGCGCGAGGAAACCACTGCCATTTCCGAAAGCGCAAACGCACCATTGATGAGAATGAGAAGAAAGACGATGAGAATTTCTAGACCGACATCCATGCTTTATAAAATTTCTTGAACTTCGGCATATAAAAGCGGAAGAGTATTGTAACGCAACCTGAACTTTGTACCGTGATGATGGTGTGTGCGTACGTCAAAATCCACTAAACTCCTGATGCGTTTCCTTCTCGAATCACCAGAATCCCCTCGCCTTCTTCCGCCCGGCCGATGACCCATAGCGGCTGTTCAAGTTCAGCCGCACGTTTTTCCATAGCAGGTAAATGTTTCGCCGGAACGGAAAGCAACAGGCCGCCGCTGGTTTGTGCATCGAACAGGAGCATTTGCTCCATTTCGGATATACGCGCATCGAACTGGACATATTGCCCATAAAACAGACGGTTATCTGCCGAACCACCCGGAAACGTCCACTGTTCGGCGTATTTGCGGGCGCAAGAAAGAAAAGGAATCCGCGCAAAATCCAGCACCAGGCGCACGCCCGAAGCGCGCGCCATCTCCCAGCCGTGACCGAGCAGACCAAAACCGGTCACATCGGTCCCAGCGCGCAGACCGAACTCACGGGCCAGTTGGGCAGCCTTCGCATTCAAGCGGCTCATCCAGGCAACCGCTTCCTGCACATCTTCAGGGGAAGCCAGACCGCGCTTGAGTGCCGTTGTCGTCACGCCAAAACCAAGCGGTTTGGTCAACACCAGCGCATCTCCGGGCTGCGCGCCGCCTTTGGTCATCATCCTTTGCGGATGTACAAAACCAATCACCACCAGACCAAACTTGGGTTCCTTATCCTGCACGGTATGCCCGCCCGCCACCACCACGCCGGCCTCACGGCACTTCTCGGCGCCGCCGCGCAAAATTTCAGCGGAGAGCTCCATCGGTAAATCGGGCGGCAAAGCCGCAATGTTCAGCGCCAGAAACGGCAGCCCTCCCATGGCATAAACATCGGAAAGTGAATTGGCCGCCGCAATGGCACCGTACTCATAGGGAGTATCCACCACCGGCGTAAAGAAATCGGTGGTCACCACCAGAGCGCGCTCGTCATCCAGCCGCCAGACGGCGGCATCATCAGGGCCCTCCAGCCCAACCAGCAAATCCGGATAATCACCCGGCTGAAACAAAGCAGAGAGAGGACGCAGAACCTGCGCCAGCGTTTCCGCATTCAACTTCGATGCTCAGCCAGCGCAGCTGGAGAGAGTCGTCAGGCGAATTTGACGCCCCGAAGTAGCATGGTCGTTCATTTGCACGGGCTCCCATCAGCAAAGTAAAAAGCAGGGAGATTTTACCACTCCCTGCTTCTCATCAAACAGAGCCGTTCACATTCTATTGCGGCGTCGCGGGGGTGGGAGGGGTTGGGGTGAGATTCGGCAGCGGCAACAGGAAGGGATTATCGTTTGGAACAAGCATAACCTGAATACCGGGCGCGAGTTTGGTGATGTATTGATACGTCAACAGGTTGGGGTTTTCCTCTAGAGCCTTCGCAATCAGCCGCAGGGCTTCGGCCTCGGCTTGCGCCTGAATGATGCGCGCTTCTGCTGCACCTTTGGCCGCAATCACTGCCGCATCGGCCTGCCCCTGAGCAATCTGCCGCGCCTGCTCGGCTTCCTGCTTCTTCTGTTCCACCACAAAGCGCGCCTGTTGTGCCTGTTGCTCGGCAATCTGCTTTTGCTCCACCGCTGCGGCGTACTCCTCACTGAAGCGAATGTTTCGCAAGACGAAATCCTGAAGCACCAGATTATTGCGCTCGAAAACGCGCTGCAATTCCTGCGTAATCAATTGCTCCATTTCACTGCGCTTGGTGCTGACGATTTCTTCAACGCCATATTGCGAAGCGACATCCCGGATAACCCCGCGCGCCACCGGACGCACCAGGCCGGTTTCATAACCATTCCGCCAGGTGCGATATAAATCAATCGCCTTCATCGGGTCTATTGCATAAATCACAGAGGCATCCACATAGACCTGCTGGCCGTCTTTGGTGCGCACCTGAATCGAGTCATCCCCACGCTGCACACCTTCAATTTCCACCGAAGACATGGTATACGTTTGCCGTAGAATCGAGTAACGTTCCACGCGGTTGACAAACGGCACAATCCAGTGCAAACCCGAAGGCAGGGGTTCCGGGCGAATACCGCCCTCACCAAGGGCTGTAATCACTACACCGATTTCATCTGGCTCAATAAACACCAGGCCAGCGCCAATGCCGGTTAGAACAATGGCAGCAGCCAAAAAAACCAGAAACAACGTCGAAAGCCCTTTAGCGTTCTGTCCGCGTCCGGCGCGCGTGAGCGCAACCGCACCAAAAACAACGGTCAACAGCCAGGCCATCGAAGCCACGAACTGAACAGTTTGCGCGATATTCATTAGTTCCTCCTTTTGAACACCATTATAACGTGATACGATTCAGCCATGCGGATTGGAAGCGGCCAAATTGATGAAACATTTATGCAGGATGAACGCGCAGCGCGCATTCTCTGCGACCCAACCCTGGTTCCCGCGCCCGGGCAATACCTGCTTGCCCATGCACCTTCCGAAACAACCCGTCCGCTGGCGGTTCCCGTTTTTCGGGCTGGCAGCCACTCCAGGGGATTCTACGCAGCCGCCCCCCTGCCAGTTGCATGGACTGCCGGCACAATCCTGACTCTGCGCGGTCCACTGGGACGCGGCTTTCACCTGCCACGCACTGCCCGGCGCGTAGCACTGGCTGCACTGGGAAACACACCAGCCCGGCTGCTTGCTCTGATTGAACCAGCAGTGAACCAAAACGCAGAAATCACTCTGTTGAGCCATACCCCGCCTGCAAACCTGCCGCCTGACATCGAGATATTGCCGCTCACAGCCCTGACTGAGACCATCCGCTGGGCAGATTACCTGGCGCTCGACACCCCCCGCACCGCACTCTCGACATTCCAGAGGCTTCTTGCAACCAATTCGTCTACGCAACTCAATGGCTACACGATAGAAATACTCGTGGAAACGCCCCTGGCCTGTGCAGGCATGGCCGAATGCGGCGTTTGCGCGGTGACAACTTCGCGCGTAAGCCTTCTGGCCTGCAAAGATGGACCTGTATTCGATTGGAAATCACTCTTTGGTGCGTAATTATCTCGTCCCCTGAGAGAATGCCTTACTGCCAGATGCGAAACGACGTGACCGTTTCGCTCTTCCAGCCCTGATACAGCACTTCCACCTGAACAGTTACCAGACTGCCGTGCGGCTGCGCCTGTACGGGGAAAGATAAAATCACCAAACCGTACTGATTGGTCGTCTGCGCCAGAGATTGCGCACCACCGCCCGGCCAGTTAACCGTCAAAATAACTGTTGCGCCTGCAACGGGAGAAAGCGTCTGGTCTTGTACCACCACATACACTGTTTGGGTATCTTCAGCGCGGGTAACGGCTTTCCAGGTAAAAGCGCGCGCATAGATTTTGGTCACATTGCCAGGAAAGGCATCGGCCTTCACCGGTTGCAACAGGTTCGGGTCTTCGCCTACCAGGTCAAAGTAGATACGTCCCAACTCGGCCAGAACAACTCGCTGCCCATCGGGATATTCGGGATACCACTCGAAACGCGCTCGCTCAAAATACTGGACAATGCGCCCATTGTAGAACACAAAAGGTGATTTGGGTTTGCCAAAGATGGCTTCACCACCGTTTTTATCGAAGAATTCCAGGAAAGCGTAGCAAATAGAATACCCAGTTTCCGCATAATAACGGCAACCGATAGGGGTAAAGACGTTTACCTGGCCCTCGTTTGGCACGCGCTGATATACATATTCACCCAACGGAGACACTCGCACGCGCTGGCCGACAGGCAATTCAGGAAAATACTCAAAACGCGCCCGCTGAAAGTATTGAATCAGCCGTCCGGTCGTAGGGTCAGTAAACTGTTCCGTTATCGGTGAGCCAAACACAAACTGTGCGTTGGGAACGCTCTGATAGAACAGCAAAAACTCACCGCTGACGTTGTGGCCTGTATCGGGAAAATACTGCGAAGTGCCACCCTGCGCCAGCGCATCTTTGCCTCCAACCAAAAACAGACCGGTCAGAAGCAACACCAAAATCAAACCGTGAACCATTCTGCGCACGATTCGATTATACAACAAGCCCAACGGTTCTGATACACAAAAAGGTTAGCCGTTTATCCGCTTCTCCGCTCCCAAACGCCAGAGTTGAAACCCTGCTGCTGTCCAATCCGAACCGGTCAGTACATTAACGGTATCAATCAGAATTCGCGCCGGCGTAAGAGCAGCCAATTGCGCGGGCGTCAACGCACGGAACTGGGTATGACCGACCAGGAACAAAACTGCCTCCGCCGATTGAAGTGCGGCTTCCAACGACATAGCAGAATGAATGCCGGGCAATCCGTTTTCAGGTTTATATGGCTCAAAGGCTGTAACAACCGCCCCCTCCTGCTGAAGTAGATGAACGACTTCAACCGCCGGGCTTTCGCGCAGGTCGTCCACATCGGCCTTATAGGCCAGACCCAAAGCCGCAATGCGTTTACCGTTCAAGGGCTGGCCGAATGCACGCCGCACCTTCTCCACCACAAAATGGGGTTGTTCGTCGTTCACGCGGCGCGCCATCCAAATCAGTTGCGCCAAATCGGGGGCCGTTTCCACGAAAAACCATGGGTCTACACTGATGCAGTGTCCCCCCACGCCAGGACCGGGGTTGAGAATCTTGACGCGCGGATGCAAACTGGCAAGACGAATGGCCTCCCACACATCCACACCAAAACGCTCTGCCAGGCGTGCAAACTCGTTTGCAATCGCAATATTCACGTCTCGATACGTATTTTCCATCAATTTGACCATCTCAGCGGTCGTCGCATCGGTGGGGTGGATGGGGCCGCGCACAAACGTTGCGTAGAGTTCGACGCCTGCCTGTGCCGATTCGGGGGTAATGCCACCGATGACGCGCGCATTTTCCACCAGTTCGCGCAAAATCTGTCCTGGCAAAACGCGCTCCGGCGAATAGGCAACGTAGAAATCAGAACCCGCCTTCAACCCGCAGGTCTCCAGGATGGGAACAACCAGGTCAACCGTCGTGCGCGGCGGGGAAGTGGATTCCAGCACCACAAGATTGCCCTTCCGCAAATGCGGCACAATCGCTTCGGTTGCCGAAGTCACCGCACGCATATCAGCCTTCTTGTAGGGCTGGCCGCGATATTCACCGGTTTGGTTTTCGTAAAACGGCGTTGGAACCGCTATCAGAAAAGCATCCGCCGGTTCTGGCGCTGAGGCAACGCTCAAATTGCCGCTGGCAATCGCTTTTTGCAACATTTCCCCCAGGCCGGGTTCGTGAATATGCAAACGTCCGGCGCGCAGCGTTTCGATGACGTGGGGATTGGTATCTACGCCAACGACTTTCACGCCGTTGGCAGCAAACATGGTGGCGGTGGGCAATCCGATGTAGCCCAGCCCCAAAATGCAAATTTTGTTGAATTTCACGCAGAGCTCCTTGAGAAAAACTCTGCCCATTATACCAATCCCCGCCGCGCTCTATGGCCAATAACACATGCGCCGCGCGCCGAATTCGCACGCTTCAGGGTGCCGGGGAAACGTTCAAACTGGCTATCAAGGCGTCTAAATCGGAAAGGCGCGGTGTGAAAGAATCGGGCGGCGTGTTTTCAAGCAAGTTGCCAACTTGCCGGTAGTATTCTTCCGCCTGGCTCCAATCTTCTGCCGGGTAAGGAATTCCACCTGGAGGCAGCGCCGCGTTGGGATTGTCATCCATCGCCAGCGCCGGGTGCATCACTGGAAGGACAGCAATCACGTAGAAATTCTGGTCCTGGCTTAAGCCTTGATACAAATAGAACAGCTCAAAGTTGTTCACCGGGGCAAAATACTGAGCATATTCGGTCAGCCAGCGTATGCCCTGCCCATTTTGAAACGGTAACCGCGAAAGGTTAGAAACAAAAAGACCGCCTGCGTTGAAAAAGAACACACCAGGCAGGTCTTGCGGCGAAGCCGGTACCCCGCCACCCGCACCGAGAATTTCCTGTAACCTTTTGAAGTTATAAGCCGCGCCTTCATTCATTTCAATCAGCGATGAAACAGGGTAAATCACAAGCCGGGGTTCATGAAATTTGCCCTGCAAGGGGTAATTTGGCAAGCGAATGAGGAGATGGGCAGGCGCAATTGACCAGGGACCGGCTGCGTTTTCATCCGACACTTCCGGGACAACTTCGAGCAGGTAGCCTTCCGCCAGAGAAGAAGAGAGCGACACAGCGAAGCCCCCTGCGGTAGCAACGGGAAGCGTGGGCGTGGGTGCAGACGCAGGCAAAGAAACAGTGGGGACAGACGACGCTACAGGCAAAACCGTAGGCGGCACCGCCCCAGAAGAAAATGGCAGGTTACAAGCCAAACCTGCCAGAACGAGCAGGAACAAGGGAAAAAAGTGTTTTTTCATAAAAAATCTCCTGGAGATGGTGGGACGAACTCTCGCATTCTTACATAACAATCCCAACCTGGAAATACCCCAAAAGACAGGGGTAGGTTGAGTATAATCACAGGCCTATGGATTTCGTTACGTTCTGGAACAAAATAATCGCCCATCTTCCCAACCCGCATTTCTTGCAAACCTGGCAATGGGGACAGGTGAAAGCGCGTTACGGCTGGCAACCATATTATTTGCTTTGGGATGCAGAACAGTGTACGGTTATCCGTCACACTCCCCAGGCAAGTGCTGTACAACCGGAAAACGCTCAAGAAATTCGCGCGGCAGCAATGGTGCTGAAAAAAACGGTCATTTCCGGGGGAATGGCAGCCCGGCTTTCACTGCTCTATTGCCCCAAAGGTCCAAACCTGGACTGGAGCGATACACCGCTCCGGAAACGAGTGCTGGATGATTTAGAGCGTTTTGGGCGCCAGCAGAGCGCAATTTTTTTGAAGTGCGACCCCGATGTAGTGCTGGGAAAGGGCATTCCCGGCACGGAAAGCGAAGTGCCTGAACCGGCAGGGGAGACCGTTCGCGCCGACTGGTTGCACCGGGGGTGGCATTTTTCGGAGGAACAGATTCAATTCCGCAACACCGTCTTGCTCGATGTCAGCCTGTCGGAAGAAGAGATGCTGGCGCGCATGAAGCAAAAAACGCGCTACAACCTCCGCCTGGCTGCCAGGAAAGGGGTCAGCGTGCGGCCCGGCACCCCCGCCGATTGGCCCCTGCTCTATCGTATGTATGCCGAAACCGCTGCACGCGATGGTTTTGTCATCCGCGAAGAAGCCTATTACCGCACCGTGTGGACGCTATTTTCATCCAACCATCCTGCTCCATCGAACGAAATGCCCGTTGCCGAAGCCTTGATTGCGGAAGTGGAGGGGGAACCGATTGCAGCGGTCTTTCTCTTTGCGTTCGCCGGGCGCGCCTATTACGTTTATGGCATGAGCCGCGAGGCACACCGCGAGAAAATGCCAAACTATCTCTTGCAATGGGAAGCAATCCAATGGGCGCAAAGGCACGGATGCCGCATATACGACCTGTGGGGCGCACCGGATGTTTTCAATGAAAATGACCCGATGTGGGGAGTTTTTCGCTTCAAAGAAGGACTGGGCGGGGAAGTAATACGCACGCTCGGCGCGTGGGATTATGTCCCTCATCCAGTTTGGTATGCAATTTACACCAGAATCATGCCCAAAGTGCTGGATTGGATGCGTGCGCGCGGCAAAGCCAGATGGAAGCACGCCAGCCGCGAGAGCGCCTGACCTCTACCTGTCCTCCGAAAACACAAACGTTCGGCGATGAATGGGGGAATATCCCAACGCGCGAATCGCCGCGCGGTGCAGCGCCGTGCCATATCCCTTGTGACGAGCCAGGCCATAGCCAGGATACTGCCCATCCAGAAGTTGCATGACTGAGTCGCGTTCCGTTTTTGCCAGCACCGAAGCGCACGCAATACTCAAGGAGTGGCTTTCGCCCTTCGGCATCATCCGATGTGGAACGGTAAGACCCGGACAGGGAAGGTAATCCATCAAGAGAAAATCGGGCTGAAACGGAAGAGACTGTAAAGCACGCGTGACACCCAGCCGCGTAGCCGGCAAAATGCCAAGCGCATCAATTTCATCGGCCTGTGCAGCCCCCACCGACCAGGCCAGCGCAATTTCTTTGATTTTTGCTGCCCAAACAGTTCGCTGGTGGGGTGTCATCTGCTTGGAATCACGCACGCCCCCCAGTGACCATTCCAGGTCGGACCTGTCGGGCAGAATGACCACCCCCACCATCACCGGCCCCGCCAGCGCGCCACGCCCGGCCTCGTCCACGCCCGCCACCAGCCGAATGTCACGCTGCCACAGTTCTCGCTCCAGAGCCAGACCGGGCAGCGTTTCAATCATACACTCCACGAACGCCATTGCGTCGGATGACGAGCAGGTCGGTAAACATGCGCCATGAATCGCGCACGACACTGACTTTGGAATCGGGGTTGAAATACCAGGGAATGGGAATTTCCACAATCGGAATCCCGCGCCGGCGGGCAATGTAGAGCAATTCCACATCGAACGACCAACCCATCAGCGTTTGACGGCGAAACAGGTCTTCGGCCACATCAGCGCGAAACATTTTGAAACCACACTGTGTATCCTGGAGCGCAGGCAACACCAGCCAGCGGATGAGCGTATTGAAAACACGTCCGGTCAGGTGACGGTAAACCGGTTCGTTATATCGCACCGCGCCGGGCGCCTCGCGGGAGGCAATCGCAATCGGCGCATCTACCGCCGGAGGAAGAAAACGCCGTACTTCGGCAATCGGCATCGAAAGGTCGGCATCGGCAAAAAAGCGGTATCTGCCGCGCGCCGCCAGCATGCCTTTTCGCACAGCGCGCCCCTTACCGGGCAGGTCTTCGGCCAGAACGCGCACAATTTCGTGCCGGGCAGCAAAGGACGAGGCCACTTCCAGGGACCGGTCAGTGCTCGCGTTCACGACCACCAAAACCTCCGAGGACAGACCGCTTTCCTGGATAAAATGCACCACCTGCTCCAGCGTTGAAGGCAGGCGGCGCTCTTCATTCCGCGCGGGAATGATAATGCTCAAAAAGGGTTCCGTCATGCAAATTGAATCCAACCGATGGAGTAGAAATACCAGCCAACGAAGACCAGCAAACCACACAGCCAGCACAACAAAAGCGCAATCACCACACCTAACTGCACCGGCGTCATCCCCAGAATTTTCTTGCGCTTTGGTTTTTTGGCCTTTTTCGGACGGGCTGAGGATGGCGCCTGCTCAGTCAGTGGAGCTGCCTCCGCAAAACCCTGGGGCTGCGCTTCTGCTGCTTCAGATTCTTCCTGAAAAGAAAACTCCAAATCGCTGCCTTCTTCGGGCAGGAACACCCCTGCACCCTGGCGCGCAGCCGCGCCTTCGGATTTTTGTCCTTCGGCCATGGCCTGCTGACGGCTCTGGCCCGTCAAGAGGAGATGTTCCAAATCCAGTACGGTGTTCATATCGAAAATCGCGCGCGACTGCAACAGGTTGAGAGCAAAGCGGTCAATCGCATCGCTCATGACCACGCGCGCAGCCGGGCGGGTGGAGTCAATGTGCAGTTTGGGGTCAGGTGACATCACCACCGGTTCAACCAGGAAGCCTTTGTAGCCCATGCGGTCGAGATACACCTGCAAGACCTTTGCCATCGTCATCGCGCGCTTGACCTGATTAATCCGCGCCGGCACAAAGGTTTCCCCGGTCAACGTTCCCCATTCGTCATCCCGCACCAGGTACACTCCCTGCTCGTGCAGGGCATTTATCAGATACACACCCGGCGGACCAAGCAAAACCAGCGGCAAGTCAATTTCGGTTCCGGGCAAAATAATGTTTTGCAGCAGGACGAACTGACCGCCCAACTGCCTGCCAAGAATGGCCGCGACGGCATCCTGCGCCTTGACGCGGTTGTACCACGTCATACCATATTTCAGCATGCCCTGCACACGGTTGAACAGGTTGATTTCGCCGCTTTCGGAGCGATAGGGAGTTTTATCAATGTGTTTCATGGCCGGTCTCCGCTAGGAACGATTGCAAGGGCTAGAAAACAGGAACATCTTCCAAAAAATCGCCTTGTACGCCGGGTCGGGTGGTGACAGAATCTCCGGAAAGCAAAACAGACGCACCAACCTCGAACATCCCGCCCAGATTGGCTTTTCGTCTTCCGGTGACGAATTTCTTCCCCTGCTTCAGGCGTTCTATCAGGGCATCCCGCTGAATCAAGACATGGTCAGAAAACGCCGCGCCGCGGCGCTCATACGCACGGACAAATTCGATTTTTCCATCGGGAGCATAGCGGACGGCTTCGATGACGCCATCGAACCTGGCTGGCATGAGAGATACCTCCGTTGTGAATGGTGAAACAATTGTACATCTATTTTAGTGAAAAATGATAATCGGGGCGTAAGAAAAGCAAAAAACCTGCCAGTCGCAGCGCGGCACTGACCCAAAGCGCCGTTCCCAAACCCAGGTGGTCGGCCAACCAGGTGCCGGCCAGGGGCGCGAGCATCGCTGAAAGATACTGCAAACTCTGCGCCAGCGAGACGAAGGTTGCACTGTATTCAGGGGGGACGGTTTTCATGAGTTCATCAAAAAATACCAGGTCAATGCCGGCCTGAAAGAACCCCGCTATACCGGCGTAAACCACAATCCACCCCACCTGCGGCGTCAGCGCCGAAGCCAGCGGATACAACGTCAGACCGAGAGTTGTTGCCAAAAGTACAAAACGTCCGCCGCGCCGACGCGAAATCCACGTCCAAACGGAATAGCCTATCATCATCACTGCGCTCGAGGCCATGTTGATAACGCCGATTTCGGCATCGCTTGCATGTACTTCACGCACAAAAAACAAGGGGAAAATGGGCGCTGCCAGTGAAATGGCCGAGAGATAAACGAACCGCTTGAGCGAAAACGAGACGAAAGCCGGATGTTGGCTCAACAGACTCGCATAGTTCTGAAGGGTTTCACGCAGAGAGCGGCTCTCCGAAAGGGGCGGCGGCGATTGGTCCGGCAAGACGATACGGCTGGAAAAATAGTAACTGATGAGCCCTCCCAGGGAAAGCGCAAGAAACAGGATTTCGTAATTGAGCGGAAAGGCAACCCGGTCGAGCATCTGGGTTGCAAGAAAGGTGACCACCGTGTTCGTCAGCCCGAAAATCGTCCAGCGGCGGCTGAGCAAGGCATAGCGGCCTTCCGGCCCGGCAACGGCGTTCATGACTACGCTAAAACACACTGCCAGAGAAGTCTGCGGAATGGTTGCCAGCGCCCAAATGCCCAATACCGAATTGACCAGCCATTCACGAGGCAGGACTATCGAAGCCAGGCCAGTCAGCGCATAACTGGAAAGCACCATCAGGCGCGAACCGCTGAACCAGGGGACGATATTACGGCGGGTCTGCAAAAAACGCCCAATGAACAACGCCAACACCAGTCCAGTGACGCCCGGCATCGCGGTCAGCAGGCCCACTTGCAGGTTGCTTGCCCCCATGCGAGTCAAAAAAACCGGCAAAAAGGGCGCAGCAGCAGTGGAAAGCGCCACGCCAATTGCGTCAATTTGCACGTTGCGGAAATTCCGCTTACGGGTTTCATAAGAAAGTTCGGAGAGATTCGCAGTCATCACGCCGATTATACCGCCGCCACAGTTAGATAATGATTGAAATTGGCTGCATTCATTCATTGCGTTCAACGATTCCTTCAACAATTGAAGTGTTTTTGCAGCAAATTCAGGTGACCATCTCTTTTTTGAGCAGATGCTAACGCGCGAAAACAAAAACGCCGGCAGAATCTCGCTGCCGGCGTCCAAAGCAAAGAGAGAGAATTACTCTTCTTCTTCCTTCTTGCCGCGTTCAACGCTCAACTCAGGCTCGATGCCTTCGACGATTTCGGTTTCTTCCTTCTCTTCGGTCGCACCGGTCGCCACCACCACCACTTCATCTCCATCGGTCAGCACCTCGACTCCTGCAGGGACAACCAAATCTTTGACGTAGATGGCATCTCCAATGGCAGCCAGTTTGCTCAAATCTACCTCAATGCGTTCCGGCAGGTCAGCGGGTAAGGCTTCCACTTCGATTTCGGCCAGATTGGTAACCACGATGGCCTGAAAATCCTTGACCGCCGGCGCTGCACCAGAGAAGTGCAGGCTGACATAGGTGCGGATGGCTTCGGTCAACGAAACGGCCTGAAAATCTACGTGTGTAAAGAAATTCTTGATGAAGTTGCGCTGTTTTTCGCGCACCAGCGCCGCAATCTGCTTGCCTTCCAGGTCAATCGTCACAATGCTGGAAGAAGTCAGTTTGGGCAAAATCAGGCTGGCATCATGGGCATCCAGCGAAATCGGGGTCGGCTCCATATTGTGACCATAGATGACGCCGGGAAGAAGGCCCTTGCGGCGCAGCTGTTTCACCTGCTTGCCGGTGACGGTTCGTTTGGTGGCTTTCAAAACAACTTTTTCCATGATTTTCTCCTCGGGCGCCTCTCACCCTGTCTCTTTCCACGCACAGAGTTACCCTCGCCCTTTTAGAATATGTATGGCGGCCGAATTGCCGCACATATTGACTATTTCTTGCTGTGGAATAACCGCCTGGCGGCCAGCAAAATCAATCCGGCCACCACACCGCCTGCCAGACCAGCCAGCAATGCGCTACGCGCATCGAAAAGCGTCTGTACGCTGCCATTGACCTGGCGTCCAATCAAAATGCCGGCGCGCACTGTCTCAGCCTGAATGTTTGCTCCAGCGACAAGCAGGGCATTCGTCTGCGGTGCGCTGACGGAGTCTGCCAGCACAAGGGCGGTCTTACCGTTAAGTGAAACCGTTCCGGCACGCACACCACCGACATGTACATAGCGCAAATCGGCTTGCTGACTCTGCACCGCGCCGATAATGGCACGCCGTCCGTTGAACTGTCCGCTTGCCGCTGCACCGATAATAACCTGACCGGCATCGGCCTCTTCGGCTTCCAATTTGTGGATGACCGATTGCGTGGCACGCACCAGTTCTGCTTTCACCTCCCCGACAGTCACATTAGAAAGGTTGACCACCTGGGGAACTTCCAGTTCTTGCGAGTCAGATGTGGACATAACGGCCTCACACGAAAAAACACGCCCCCGCGCACGGAGGCGGCCAACGGCAAGCCCGAATTTTAGCCTGCCGCCGGGCATTCGTCAAGGTTCGGAATCGCGCAATGCGCCAGGCAACCTGCGGGTTATAATTGCATCATGCGGTTTCTGCGGGTTCTACTTGTTTTGCTGATGTTTGCCTTCTTCGGCGGATGGCTCATGCCCCTGCCTGCCGCGCACGCCATCCCGCTGCAACCTGTACCACCCCGTCAGGTCAGCGCCTATGAACTGATTATCGCCATGAACACCTTGCGGGTCTCCTATGGCAACCCACCGCTCATCGAAGACCCGATTGTCAACGCCGTAGCACAGTACACGGCACAAGTGATGGCCGAAAAACAAATGTCCTGGCATATCGGCAATGTGCGCGGACGTCTGGCAGCTGCTGGCTACGGCGGCGGCGCAACGGTTTGGGCCACCGAAAACTTTGCCGTTGGTCTTTCGATGACCATTGACCAGATTATGGCCGCCTGGGCCGACCCCGACCACATGCGCCCGGCTGTCGAAGCCGCTTACTGCCACGTGGGCGCAGGCGTAGCGACCGCATCCAATGGGCGCACCTACTACGTCTTGCAAGCCGCCTATATCAGCGGACAATCGTGTGGCAGCTACACGCCTGGCAGCGGAAATACACCCGCTCCCGGCGGTTCCTCTTCCGGCGGCATCCCCCAGTACATCGTACCGGTTCAGCGCGCCACCCCCGATGCCGACGGAAACGTCTATCACATTGTGCAGAGCGGGCAAACCTTTTGGGCCATCGCCATTGCCTACCAGGTCACCATCGCCGACCTGGAGCGCTGGAACAACCTGAGCCGCGATGTGCCGCTCCGCACCGGCCAAAAACTCTACATTCCCGGTCCCAATGCCGCCGGATACCCCACCCCCACACCCAAAGGCCTGGTGACAACCAGCACGCCCGATGCCGAAGGCCGTATTGTCCACGAGGTGCAACCCTACCAGACGCTCATCACCATCGCACAGGCCTATGGCGTCACAGTTGAACGCATTCTCAGCCTCAATGGCCTGCAACCCGATTGGCCATTGAGAATCGGTCAGCAGCTGGTGATTGACCCCGGTCGCGTAACACCCAGCCCCACACTGAGCGCTATTCAACGGCTCACGCCCGAAGCCGATGGCCGCTATTATCACACCGTGCAAAGCGGACAAACGCTCTCGTGGATTGCGAACTACTACGACATCCCCCTCTCCAGCCTGCTGGCCTGGAATGGCCTGACCGCCGATTCGATTATCCGCCCGGGACAAAAACTGCTCTTGCGGGTCACTCCACCCGCCACAGCCACCGCCACGCCTGCCCCGCCGAGTGTTACCCCGACCTTCTCCCCCACGCCTTCGGCTGGGCCTTCGTTCACGCCCATGCCCCCGCCTTCAAGCCAAAACCGCTCTGTCTCGGCCTGGCCGTTTCTCGTTGTGGGCTTGCTGATTCTGTCACTGGGTGGCCTGGCCTGGTTCGGCCCCTGGCGCAGGCGTTGACCAATGCCTCCAGGAGATTTGTGTATGAGAGCCGCCCTGTCGTCCTTCTTCGGTATTCTGCTCATCACCACTGCGCTGACCGGAATGACCATCAGCGGCTTTGGAATCGTCAGCCTGTGGCAGGTCGAAACAGAATGGAAAACCGAAGTACAGGAAACGCTGGCCGTGCTGGACACCACCCTGCAAACCACCTCCGACGGCTTAAAACTTGCCTCGCACTCTCTCGACCAGGCCGAAAGCGCCCTGATTTCCCTGACGAACGCTGTCCAAACCGCCGGCGACTCGCTCGAAGACACCCTGCCGCTGCTGGACACCCTCTCCAGCGTTACCGCCCGCGACCTGCCACAAGCCATCGCCAAATCGCAACAGGCCATTCAATCGGCACAGACCAGCGCACGAATCATCGATTCGACCCTTTCGGCGTTGGCCTCCATCCCTCTGATTGGCCTGCGCGGTTACGATAGTTCCCGCCCGTTGAGCGGTTCGCTGGCCGAACTCTCGCGCAGTCTCGACCCAATTTCCGCCTCTCTGACCTCAATGGAAGGGTCACTGGCTGAATCTCGAACCAGCCTGGCAGCCATCGGTGCCAACGCCGATGCCATCGTGAGCAACCTCATCGAAATTCGCAGCAGCCTGGAACAGTCGCGCACAGTCATCCATGAATATACCCGCGCTGTTGAAATCCTGCACCAAAAAGTCAAAACTGCCCAAACCGAACTGCCTGCCGCGCTTGACCGAACAGCCTGGTTCCTTACTATCCTGCTCGCCTGGCTGGGGGTTACTCAAACTGGCCTGCTGCTTCAGGGGTTAGACCTGCTCGGCCTGCGTTTAACCCGTCCACAGCCATCCGTTACCGAAAGCACGCAGCATTAATCTTCAAGAAGCTGCCGCTGCCTGCAACCCACACACCCTTTGGGCGTATATCTGGCAGAAATTGCCCAGTCTGCACGTTTCTCAAGGAGAACGCCATGCGTCATCGAATTTTTTTCATCATATCAGGTTTTGTTCTACTCTCTCTGCTTCTTGTCAGGCCGGTTTTGGCCTTTCAGGGGCGCAGTGAAGAGAACATTGTCATCGGCCCAGAAGAAGTGATTGCCGACGACCTGTACGCCACCGCCGAAACCATCACCGTAGATGGCACGATTCAAGGCGACCTGCTGGCGGTCGGGTCGATCATCACCATCAACGGCACAGTGGAAGGCGACCTGATTGCCGCCGCACAAACGGTTATCGTCAACGGCGTTATCCGCGATGATGCGCGCATCGCCGCGGGAGCAATTCTGTTTAGTGAAAAAGCCATTGTCGGCAGTGACATCGTTTCAGCGGGCGCCAGTCTCGAACTGCGTCCGGGCAGTGATGTAGGCCAGGACGTCATCTTCACCGGCGGACAGGCGTTGCTGGGCGGCAACATCAGCCGCGATTTGAAAATCGGCGTCGGCGGGATAGAACTGCGCGGCACGGTCGGCAGAAACGCTTCCATCACTGCGGGCGAGCCAGAGCAGGGGGATACCGGCCCAATGATATTCCTGCCCGATTCGCCCATCCCCTTGCCAAAGGTGGCTCCGGGCTTGAAAATTGACCCACAGGCCAAAATCGAAGGAGAACTGGAATACACCAGTCCGCGCGACCTGCCTGTTCCCCCGGGGGTTGCAGAACGAGTTCGTCGTCTACAGCCCACAGAAGAGATGCAAAACATCCCTCGCCCGCTCACACCTACCGAGCGATTGGCAGAAGGGGTACTCAACCTGCTCCGCAACCTGGTCACCCTGCTGCTGATTGGCGCGACCCTGTTCTGGCTGTTCCCTCAATTCCTGCAAACCAGCGCCGAACAGGTACGCGCCGCGCCCCTGCCCGCCTTTGGATGGGGCATCGTTTCCTGGGCCGCCTTCTTTTTCGCCATCACCCTCATCATCGTCGCCATGCTGGTCGGCAGTATCGCCTTTGGGCTGCTCACCCTCAACCGCCTGAGCGCCGCCATTCTGTGGACGGGTGCATTGTTGCTCTTCCTGGTGATTATGGTATTCGTTTTAGCATCCACTTTCGTCTCGAAAATCATTGTCGCACTGGTAGGCGGTCAATGGATTCTGCGCCGGCTTCGCCCCGAATGGGCAGAAGGACGCTTTGGAGCGCTGGCGCTGGGGGTGACACTGTTCGCCATTCTGGCGGCGCTCCCGTTCGTAGGAAACCTGGTCAACATCCTGGTCATCCTGCTTGGACTGGGCGGTTTGTGGCTGTATGGACGCAAATGGTTCAAGAAAGAACCCCCTATCGAAGCGCCTGTTGGCGCATAAAGCGCATCTCAGAAGCAGCCCAAAAGCCTGGGTTTATCGCCTTTGGCCCCTCTCTGGTTGGGAGAGGGGCTAAACGTCAGCACGAGCAAGCAAATTTCGGATAAATGTCATCCAAATTTGTGAGAAAAATCCCCATTTCAATCGAAGCCTGGCGGGTATAATCAGGCGCATGATGACGCCTTTAGAAATTCAAGCCAAACTCGACCGAATCCTGCTCAAAGTTGCCAAACCGGGCCGTTACGTGGGCGGTGAATTGAACATCACCGTCAAAGATTGGGATGCCATTCCCATCCGCGCAGCACTCGTCTTCCCGGATATTTACGACATCGGCGTTTCCAACGTCGGGCTGAAAATCCTGTATGACCAAATCAACCAACGTCCAGACGCCCTGGCCGAACGCGCCTACGCCCCCTGGCACGATATGGAAACGCTCCTGCGCGCCAACGGTATTCCTCTCTACAGCCTGGAGACCTTTCACCCGCTGGCAGACTTTGACCTGATTGGCTTCACCCTGCCTTACGAAACGCTCTACACCAACACGCTTAACGTGCTGCACCTGGCTGGCATCCCCATCCGCGCGGTAGAGCGGCATGCCGGGCATCCACTCGTCATCGCCGGGGGTCATGCTGCCATGAATCCCGAACCCATGAGCGCCTTCATAGACGCCTTCGTCATCGGTGAGGGCGAACAAATTGTGCATGAAATCATCGAAACACTAAAAGCCTGGAAACAGGGAAAGCCAGAAACAAGCCAGGAAAGCAGAGAAGCCCTGTTACGAGAACTGGTACGCATCCCCGGTTTATACATTCCACGTTTTTACGAAGTAGACTACCTGGATGACGGCACGGTGGCTGACGTCAGGCCGCTCATCCCCGAAGCGCCGCGCGTCATTACCAAGCGCATGGTGCCGAAACTGCCTCCCCCGCCCACCCGTTTCATCGTCCCCAACATCGAAACCGTTCATAACCGTGCATCCGTCGAAATCATGCGCGGCTGTACACGCGGCTGCCGTTTTTGCCACGCCGGAATGATTGTGCGCCCTGTGCGCGAGCGACCCGTGGAAGAAGTGGTTGCCGCTGCCGAAGAAGCCATCCGCAACACCGGTTTTGAGGAACTGGCGCTGCTTTCGCTCTCGTCCTCCGATTACAGCAACATCCTGGAACTGGTCACAAAAATCGGCGAAAAGTTCGGCGGCCAACATCTGACCGTCAGCCTGCCTTCCCTGCGCATTGAGTCGGTCTCAATTGACCTGATGGAACGCCTGAAAGACCGGCGTTCGGGTGGTTTTACCCTTGCGCCGGAGGCCGCTACCGAGCGAATGCGGCGCATCATCAACAAATTCATCTCCGATGAGCAAATCATCGAAACCACGCGCGAAATCTACCGACGCGGCTGGGTTACCATCAAACTCTACTTTATGATTGGACATCCCAGCGAAACACTTGAAGACGTGCGCGCCATCGCCGACCTGTGCAAGCGCGTGCTGGCAGAAGGACGCAAAGTGATAGGCTACAAAGCCAGACTGAACGTCGGCGTCAGCACCTTCGTCCCCAAGCCGCAAACCCCCTTTCAATGGGTTTCGTGTGACACGGTCGAACAAATCCGCGCCAAGCAAAACCTGTTGCGCGACCTGCTCTACCGGGAACGCAACATCAAACTCACGCTCACCCGCCCCGAAGATACCTTCCTTGAAGCCTTTCTTTCGCGCGGCGACCGCCGACTCTCCGAAGTCATTTACACCGCCTGGAAAAACGGCGCAAAGTTCGATGCCTGGAGTGAATCCTACCGTTACGACGTGTGGTTGAATGCCTTCCGCGAACACGGCCTCGACCCGGAATTCTACACGCACCGTCAGCGGCGCGTGGACGAAATCTTCCCGTGGGACCATATCAGCGCCGCCGTCAAGAAAACGTATCTGTTCCAGGATTACCGCCAAAGCCTGGAAGGCATCACCCGCATAGACTGCCGCCAGCACTGTTTTGCCTGCGGTATTCTGCCGACCTTCACACAAGTCCGACGGGAACATCCTGGCAATTACTGGAAATGCCCGGAAGTCAAAACTCCGGTACGGGAGAAAGAAGTACTGGCCGTCGGTTTGTAGAGCAATACGTGCATGGCACACCTTCTCGCTTTTCTCTCCGACTTTCTGGTGGGATTGCCCGCGGGTCTCTTGATTTTTATGAGCGCGATGGCCTCGGGGGCTTTCCTTCGTCAGCGTGGCATCGCCGCAAACGGCCTGGAACTGGTCATTTTGGCCGTCAGTGCCGCCATCGTTGGGCTGTTGATTCGCATTTCACGCAAACAGCGCGCTTTTCCGACGGCGCTGGCAGGCGGCCTCGTCAGTGCCGCGGTTATTACCTATCTGCAAGCTGCTTCGCCGCACAACGCCACACTGAACCCGCTCCTGTTTGGTGTTCCGGGCATCGTCATCTGCCTGCTCATACCGCCACTGGTCTCCCGCCGCTAATGCACGCTAAAAACATCACGTTTCACCCGTCAGAAGCACCGATGCCATAAGCCGGGCAACCATTCCTTTCTGCTTTCATTCTCCATGCGTCTCCGTATCACGTTTACCAAACAAGGCCCTCTCCGCTACACCGGTCACCTCGATCTGCACAAAATCTGGGAGCGTGCAGCGCGCCGGGTCGGGCTGCCGCTGGCTTATAGCCAGGGTTTTCATCCACACCCCCAAATTCAACTGGCGGCGGCTCTCCCCCTGGGGTTTGCCAGCCGCTGCGAAGTGGTAGATTTAAAACTGACCGAAAACATCCCCTTGGAAGGCCTGGCTGCGCGCATTCAATCTGCCGTACCGGGCGGTTTGGGCATTCTGTCCATTGAAACGGTCGAAGAACGCGCCCCAGCCCTGCAAACGCAGGTCATTGCGGCGGAATACGAAGCCGAACTCCTGGAAACGGCTGACAAACATGACCTGCCCCGTCGAATCGAGACCTTACTCGCCACCGATTCTCTGCCCCGCGAACGGCGCGGCAAGGCGTATGACCTGCGTCCATTAATCGAAGCGCTGACGTTGAACGCAGGCAGGCTTTGGATGCGACTGACCGCCCGTGAAGGCGCGACCGGACGCCCGGAAGAAGTGCTGGATGCGTTGGGCATTTCCCTGGAAGACGCACGGATAGAACGCACTCGCCTGATTTTCAAAACAGACTCATAGGTGCCTGCATTCCATGCGGTGGTAGTGTTATAATAGCAATGGGGACGCTCCCCGCCTGCTCTTGGGGATGACAGGCTTCGACGGGAGAGGCTGGCCCCGGAATGCGTGCCGAGAGCGCGCCGAGCTCGTAAAATCAGCGCAACCATTAAGTGCCAACCGCACTTCCTACGCCGCTATGCCCCTCGCCGCCTAATCGCGGTTGAGAGCAAAACGGCCCGTCTCCCAAAGTGAGACGGCGTCTGCCGCTCCCGCAGTCTGCCCGGAGAGCGAGCAGGCGTGACAAAGGCAGAATGCCGCGCCGTGATGCCGCTGACGGTGCGAAAGAGAACCTTCGGGTTCGAGCGGATGGCTGCGGGTGAATTTTGCCTGTTGAGTTCCCCCCAGCGACAATCTCAACCGGCTACGCATGTAGACTTCCGGTGGTCGAATCTTTCGGACGCGGGTTCGATTCCCGCCATCTCCACACGCACGCGCTTGCTCTGCCAGGCGCGTTTTGCTTTCTGCGCACGCGCGCCCCCATTGAGGGGATAATTCGCTCCCGCCATCTCCACACGCACGCGCTTGCTCCGGCAGGCGCGTTTTGCTTTCTGCGCACGCGCGCAATCAAAATAGGACAACGCATACGAGTTGTCCTACAAAACTGCTCGCATCCGTTCAATCGCTTTCTCAATCGTTTGAATTGAAGTAGCGTAGGAAAGACGCAAATATCCCTCCCCATGCTCACCAAACGCCGAACCAGGCAACAAGGCAACGCCCGCTTTTTCAAGAAATAGAGCTGCCAACGCTTCCGAAGTCATTCCTGTTCCCGTAATGTTAGGAAAGGCGTAGAACGCCCCCTGCGGCTTCTGACAGGAAAACCCCGGTAGAGAGTTCAAGCCATCTACCATCGCGTCCCGGCGGCGCTGATATTCGGCAACCATCGCATTCACCATCTCTTGCGGACCAGTCAAGGCTTCCACTCCCGCAAATTGCGTGAAGTGAGCAGTGGAGCCAATCGAATGTGTGAGAAGCAAGCCCACCCGTTCAGCCAGCGCGCGAGGCATGATGCCAAAGCCCAACCGCCATCCGGTCATCGAATACGTCTTCGAGAAACCATCTACGATGATGGTACGTTCCTTCATGCCGGGCAGGGTGGCAATCGAGGGCGCGCTCAGGTCATCGTAAACGATGCGCGCGTACAGTTCGTCGCTCATCACCCACACATCGTACCGCCTGGCCTGTGCCGCAATGTGTTCCAGGTCGGTCAGCGGAATGACACCGCCCGTGGGGTTGCCCGGCGAATTCAGGATGATGAGCCGCGTACGCTCGTTGATGAGGCGGTCGAAGGCCGCCAGGTCAAAGGAAAACCGATTCCCCTCGCGCAAGGGAACGGCCACCGGTACGCCGCCTGCCACGCGAATCATGGCCTCGTATGTCGGAAAACCAGGGTCGGGGTAAAGCACCTCGTCGCCTGGTTCCACCAGCGCCAGCGTAGGAAAGAATAGATTCGGCTTGCCGCCGGGGCTGACCACCACTTCGTCAGGGTCAATCTGCATCCCGCGCCGCGCACCGGCATCCCGCGCAATCACTTCTTTCAAAGCAGGCATCCCGTCCGGCGCAGTGTAGCGCGTTTTGCCCTGCGTAATGGCGCGAATTCCTGCCAGACTGACATTCGGAAATGTCTCATAATCGGGTTGACCGATTTCGAGATGTAGAATATCCTTTCCTTCGGCTTCCAACTGGTTTGCTCTGGCAAGGACAGCATACGCTCCTTCGGGTTTCAGATGCGTGGTGCGCCTGGAAAAGCTCATTGCATTTTGCTCCTGTGCGTGAGAGTTGGAAAGAATTATAAATCACCCGTCACAAAAAAGAGACACCCGCCAGGGGTGTCTCTTTCAGGAAGCAGATAACCGAAATTAGACGACTTCGACGACCGCGCCGGCTTCTTCCAGTTTCTTCTTGGCGTCCATCGCGGCATCTTTGCCCACGGCAGAAAGCACTTTGCCGCCGGCAGTTTCGGCCAACGCTTTGGCCTCGCCCAGGCCCAGGCTGGTCAACTGGCGGATGACCTTGATGGTTTCAATCTTCTTCGGACCGGCATCTTTGATGATGACATCGAACTCGGTCTTCTCTTCGACCGGTTCAGCAGCAGCAGCGGCAGGCGCAGCGCCAGCAACAGCGGCCACCGCCACCGGAGCAGCAGCAGAGACGCCCCACTTTTCTTCGAGTTTCTTGACCAGTTCAGCGGCTTCCAGAACGGAGAGCTTGCTCAGTTCTTCCACCAGAGTATCGAGATTTGCAGCCATTTGTGAGTTACTCCTTACTTTCAGAGAGAAATGTTGATTGGAACGGAATGAAACGAGTTGCGTAACAGCCGGTTACGCGGCGGCCTGGGCTTTTTCTGCATAAGCCCGGAACACAGAAGCCAGCGAGCGGGCAGGCTCGGCAATAGTACGCACGAGTTTGCCGGCCGGGGCTTGCAAGACGCCCAGCAGTTGGGCGCGGACAACCGGCAGCGGCGGCATATCCGCCAGTGCCTTGACCTGAGCGGGATTGAGCGCCTGTTTATCCAGGAAACCACCTTTGACTTTGACCGCTTCCATGCCTTTGGTGGCTTCGGTCAGTGCTTTGGTGGTGCCAGCAGCATCACTGAAGGCAAAGGCAACAGCGGTGCTTTTTGCCAGCAACGTCTCCGGGACGCTCATGCCGCGCGCCTCGAACGCTTTGCGGGCCAGGGTGTTCTTCAACACATGGAACTCCCCGCCGCTTTCGCGGATTTTCGCGCGAATCACATCCAGGTCTTTCACCTTGAGACCGGTGTACTCGACCAGAATTACAGCCTGGCTTTTTTCCAGCCATGCGGCATATTGGTCGAGAACCTTCTGCTTCTCATCACGAGTGAGTGCCAAAGTTCCTACCTCCTTTCCTTAAAAGTTTTTGCCTGACAAACGCCAGGCAAAGACTTTCCTCACAACGAGGCAACGTTCCTTACAGGAACGGGAGAGGGCTTCTCCGTCTTCACCTGGGCAGGAGATTAAGCCCCACAAGGGGCGCCGGCCGTCTTCGGCGAAGTCGTTTGTCAGTATCTCAGTAACGGGTGCTTACCCGGCTACCGACATGCTCTGGGCGGCATTCGGGTCAACCTTAATGCCTGGGCCCATTGTAGAAGTGACGGTGATGCGCTTGATGTAATTACCTTTCGCAGCAGCAGGACGCGCTTTCTTGATAGCTTCCATCAACGCTGCAAAGTTTTCGTGCAGTTTTTCGGCAGGGAAAGAAACCTTGCCAATTTGAACATGAATGTTAGCGGTTTTATCCAGGCGGAATTCTACACGGCCTGCTTTGGCCTCGCGGATGGCACGTTCAATATCTCCCGCCGGAACGACCGTCCCCGCCTTGGGGTTCGGCATCAAGCCGCGCGGACCAAGGATACGACCCAGGCGGCCCACTTTGCCCATCATCTCAGGGGTGGCAATTGCCACATCGAATTCCAGCCAGCCACCTTGAATGCGGTTGAAGGTTTCATCGTCATCTACGACCACATCTGCACCGGCGTTCCGGGCAGCGATGGCGCCTTCTCCCTGGGCGAAGACCGCTACGCGGACGGTTTTCCCCAATCCGTTCGGCAACACAACCACATCGCGCACTTGCTGGTCTGCCTGACGGGGGTCCAGGCCCATGCGCAGGTGAACTTCGACAGTGGCATCGAACTTTGTGAAGGACGTTTCCTTGACGAGCTCGATGGCTTCTTTGGGAAGATACAACGTATCGCGGTTAACTTTGGCCGCTGCGGCCAGATATTTCTTTCCAGGTTTCGACATTTTATCCTCCGTGGTACGAACGGACTGCGTCAAGCAGTCCTCCCACCTGCTTAATCAACGATTGTGACTCCCATCGAGCGGGCAGTCCCTTCGATTTGCTTCATCGCGCCTTCGATGTCAATGGCGTTCAGGTCTTTCATCTTGGTTTCGGCAATCTGGCGCACCTGAGCGCGGGTCAACTTACCCACTTTGTTCTTGTTCGGCGCGCCGGAACCTTTATCAATGCCCGCGGCTTTGCGAATGAGGAAGGCTGCAGGCGGCGTCTTC
This sequence comes from Anaerolineales bacterium, assembly GCA_025056175.1. GTDB lineage: Bacteria > Chloroflexota > Anaerolineae > Anaerolineales > Villigracilaceae > UBA5195. The sequence goes on along the minus strand of JANWWK010000060.1, from coordinate 1,784 downwards.
AAGACGAAGGTGAATGAGCCATCGGTATAGACGCTGATTTCTGCGGGAATCAACTCCCCGGGACGGTTGGACGTACGGGCATTGTATTCCTTGCAGAAGGCCATGATGTTGAGACCATGACCGGCGAGGGCCGGGCCGACCGGGGGCGCCGGGTTGGCTTTTCCGGCCTCCAGTTGGAGACGGACGATTGCTTTTAGTTTCTTTGCCATTTTCTAACTCCTTGTGGTTATAGCGGGTGGGATGCACCCTCCCACGCATCAGGCCAGGCGGCCTGTTACGCTTTCTCAACTTGCAGAAAATCCAGTTCGACGGGCGTCTCGCGACCAAAGAAGTTGACCATCACACGCACTTTGTTGCGCTCGGCGTCAATTTCTGCCACACTGCCGCGAAAATCGTTGAACGGCCCATCCACAATGCGCACACGCTCTCCCACTTTGAAGGTAACCTTCACGGTGGGAACTTCGGCTTCCATGCGCTTCAAAATCTGGTTGACTTCTTCGGGGCGCAAAGGCGTTGGTTGATTACCCATGCCCACGAAACCCGTCACACCGGGGGTATTACGCACCACATACCAGGACTCTTCGGTCAAAATCATGTTGACCAGCACATAGCCAGGGAAAATGTGGCGTTCGACAACGCGCCGCTTGCCATCCCGCACTTCGATTTCTTCCTGAGTCGGGACCACGACATCGAAGATTTTGTTCTTCATGCCCATCGTCTCGATGCGCTGTTCCAGGTTATGCCGGACTTTGTTTTCATACCCTGAATAGCAATGAACAACGTACCAGGCAGGCCCTTCGGTCGTTTCGGCAGGCGCGCCAGAAGAACCGGCGGACCCGGCATCCGGCACCGGAGCAGGGCCGGGCGTCTTCAATTCTTCGGGGTCTTGCGCGCTCATCATCATGTCACCTTTCGGCAATCAGGAAATACCCAACGCCAGATTCAACAACATGCCACCAATCCAATCCACGAAGCCCAGAAAAATCGCCATCACAACCAGAACCACAATCACAATGCGGGTCAGGTGAATGGCTTCTTCGCGGGTCGGCCAGCTGACTTTACGAAGTTCGCCAACAGTTTCCCGGTAATACCGGACGATAGCATTTTCCTTTTTCTCGGTCAACGCAGGCTCCTTGTTCTGACGGCTAAAACGCCGCCTCACTCTTTCGAGGACGGCGTTGCCGATAAAATGTCTGGCAGGCCAGGCAGGACTCGAACCCACAACCGCTCGTTTTGGAGACGAGAGCTCTACCAATTGAGCTACTGGCCTGTGAGCAGGGCAGGCATGAACCTGCCCTGAAAGGCTACTTGGTCTCGCGGTGCGACGTGTGCTTCTTGCAGCGCGGGCAGTATTTGCTCAACTCAATACGGCCCGGGTCGTTGCGACGATTTTTTTGCGTAGTGTAGTTCCGCTCCTTGCAATCCGTGCATTGCAGGGTAATCACAGGGCGGATATCTTTCTTTTTGGAAGCCATCGTACTACCTTACCTCAGAGAAACGCTTATTCCAGAATCTTGGTGATGACGCCCGCGCCGACCGTCAGACCGCCTTCGCGGATGGCGAACTTCGAGCCTTGCTCCAGCGCCACCGGCACAATCAGTTCCACCGTCAGGTTCACGTTGTCACCGGGCATCACCATTTCCACGCCCTGCGGCAGCGTGATGTTCCCCGTCACGTCCATCGTCCGAATGTAGAACTGCGGACGATACCCGCTGAAGAACGCTTTGTGGCGGCCGCCTTCCTCTTTCTTCAACACGTACACTTCCGCCAAAAACTTCTTGTGC
>JANWWK010000046.1 GCA_025056175.1 Anaerolineales bacterium | reverse complement strand
TTTTCTGGCTTTGAGCCTGGTTGCCCCGGCGTATGCGCGCGGCACGGATGACCCCTCGCCGCTGCCCGGCTGGCTGAACTGGTTGTTGCAGCTGGTGGGGTTGGCGCCTTCGGCCCCCGCCGCTGCTCCCTCCCCGGCGTTTACCCCCACGCCTTCGGTCACGGAGTACAAAATTTCGACTCTGGAGGAACTGGAGCGCCTGCCTGCGCTGCTCCAATCTGGTAAGCGCGTGCGGGTATCTGCCTCCGCAGCCGATGTGGATGCGATGGTCGGTGCGTATCTTGCCACGCCAAAAGCCGCCCGAAATGGCCTGCTGAACGGCAAAGTGACCCTGCTCGATGGCGCGGTGAAGGTCGAAGGCGCCGTTTCGCGGGCGTTGCTGGAGAAGGAAGGCATTCCTGTTTTCCTGAATGGTGACGTGATTGCGGTAGAAGGCGAAGGCAGCGTGCAGGTGGCCGATTGCCGCGCCCAAATTCGCCTGACTTCGGCCCAAATGGGCGGCATTTCTGTGCCGTTGACCAGTCTGCTCGCCCAGTTGTTGAACGAAGCCCTGCGCGAAGAGTGGCCGGCGGAGGTCTGCCTGGAATCGGTGACGATTACGCCGCAAGAAATCAGCGCGCAAGGCTACCGGAAATAACCTGCATTTGGCGGTGATTAATTCCGCCAAAACTATTGACAGATTTCATTTCGCTGGTAGAATACCGCCCAATATGTTCACAAAGTCGTTCCCGCGCTCCCGTCGTCCGTACCCGCTTCTCTCCGAGAAGGACGGGTGCTTGCGTTTTGGATGACGCAGTCAGCGCGCATATACGCGCACAGGTCAACCCAAACCGCCCTCCTTCTCGGAGGGCGGTTTTTTGTTGTGTATTTCTCTCACCCTCACCCTCTCCCAAAGGGAGAGGGAATATAGAACAGGAGAACCCATGTCCAAACCAAAACCGTCTGTTCAGAAAGTGGTCCTCGCCTACTCCGGTGGGCTGGACACGTCCGTGATAGTCCCGTGGCTGAAAGAAAACTACGGGTGCGAAGTGGTGGCGTTTTGCGCCAATGTGGGGCAGAGCGATGAAGACCTGACCCGCCTGGAACAGAAAGCCCTCTCCAGTGGAGCCAGTCAGTTCGTTCTGCGCGATTTGCGTGAAGAGTTTGCCGCTGAGTATCTCTTTCCGATGCTCAAGGCCGGGGCGGTGTACGAACACAAGTACCTGCTCGGCACGTCGGTCGCCCGTCCGCTGATTGCCAAACATCTGGTGGATGTGGCGCATCAGACCGGTGCCGATGCGGTAGCCCATGGCGCAACGGGCAAAGGCAACGACCAGGTGCGCTTTGAGTTGACTGTGATGGCGCTTGACCCGCGCTTGAAAATCATTGCGCCCTGGCGCGAATGGGACATCCGCTCGCGCGAGGACGCGATTGCCTACGCCGCCAGGCACAACGTGCCGGTGACGGCGACGGTCAAATCCATTTACAGCCGCGACTCGAACCTGTGGCATCTTTCGCACGAGGGCGGCCTGCTCGAAGACCCGTGGAACGAGCCGGAAGAGCCGATGTATCAGATTTCCACTTCGCCCGAAAACGCGCCCGATGAACCGGAATATGTCGAAATCACGTTTGAGAGCGGCGAACCGGTGGCGGTCAACGGCGAAAGGCTTAGTCCGGCCAAACTCGTCGAGCGGCTCAACGCGATTGGTGGAGCGCATGGTATTGGGCGGGTAGATTTGGTCGAAAATCGCCTGGTGGGCATGAAGTCGCGCGGCGTGTATGAAACTCCAGGCGGCACGATTCTGTATTACGCGCACCGCGAACTTGAATCGCTCGTTCTCGACCGCGAAACGGCGCACTTCAAGGAAATGGTGGCGGTGAAATATGCCGAACTGACTTACTACGGCCTGTGGTTCACGCCGCTGCGCGAGGCGTTGGATGCCTTCGTCAATGCGACGCAAGGCCCGGTGACCGGCACGGTGCGGTTGAAACTGTATAAGGGCAATATCATCAGTGCCGGGCGCAAGTCACCCTTTAGCCTGTACCGCGAAGACTTCGCCACGTTTGGACAGGAAGATGTCTATGACCAGAGTCAGGCAGAAGGCTTCATCCGTCTGTTTGGTCTCTCGCTCAAGGTACGCGCCCTCAACGGCCTGCCGGTGGCCGGTATGGATATGCCCAAGCCGGATTATTCCAAGTTCAAACGAGATTAGTGGACCATTTTTTGAGGGAGTGATTTGGTGTTGGTTTGAATCGCCAAATCAACAAATCGAAAAACCATCCAACAAGGAGTGCCCATGACCCTTTGGAGCGGACGATTTAGCGGCAAACTGGATGCGGCGGCGTGGCTGTTGAACACGTCTCTGCCGTTCGACCAGCGCCTGGCGGCGCAGGATGTGCGCGGTTCTATTGCCTGGGCGGGCGGACTGTTGCAGGCAGGCGTGCTTTCGCAAGCGGAGCATGCTGCTATCGTCACTGGCCTGAACCAGATTGCCGCAGAGTTGGCTCAAAACACGTTCACTTTCCACGAATCGGACGAGGACATTCACACGGCGGTTGAGCGGCGGCTTGGAGAACTGATTGGCTCAACGGCAGGCAAATTGCACACCGGGCGCAGCCGCAACGACCAGGTGGCAACCGATTTTCGGCTCTGGATGCTGGATTCCCTGCCGCTGCTGGTGCAGGCCGTGACTGGACTGCAATCTACGCTGGTGGCGCTGGCTGAACAGCACACCGAAACGCTGATGCCCGGCTACACCCACCTGCAACGCGCTCAGCCCATCACGCTCGCACACTGGCTGATGAGTCACTTCTGGCCGCTTCAGCGGGATAAAGACCGCCTGACCGATTTGCGCGACCGCGTGGCGGTTTTGCCGCTCGGCTGTGGCGCGCTGGCTGGCACGGCTTTCGAGATAGACCGCGAAACCCTGACGATGGCGCTCGGCTTCGATGCGCCGGCCCCCAACAGCCTGGATGCCGTCTCCGACCGCGATTTTGCCGCCGAGTTCCTGTTCTGCGCTGCGCTGTTGGGCGTTCACTTGAGCAAACTCAGCGAGCAGATGGTCTTGTTCACGACACCCGAATTTGGTTTTTTTGAACTCGCTGACGCCTATTCGACCGGCTCCAGCCTGATGCCGCAAAAGAAGAATCCCGACCTGTTCGAGTTGGCGCGCGGCAAGACCGGAACGCTCATCGGTCTGCTGACCGGTCTGCTGGCGACGCTCAAAGGGCTGCCTTCTACCTACGACAAAGATTTGCAGGAGGACAAAGTTCCCGTCTTTCAGGCCTTCGATACGCTGACGCTGATTCTGCCTGTGTTGGCGGGCGCGCTGGAAACCATGACCATTCATCCCCAAAAAATGTCTGCGGCGATTGATTCGGCCATGCTGGCGACCGATTTGGCGGATTATCTCGTCCGCAAGGGAGTCCCTTTCCGCGAGGCACATGCTGCGGCGGGCAAATCGGTGCGGGTGGCGGCTGAGAAAGGTGTCAGCCTGGATGAACTTTCCTTAAACGAGTGGCAGGCGATAGGGCGGTTCGAGTCCGATGTGTATCAGGTTTTCGACCCGCTCGAATCCATCAAACGGCGGAATGCCACGGGGGGAACGAGTCCCGATTCCGTAAAAAAGCAGATTGCGAAAGCAAAAGAAGTTATCAGTCATCAGTAATCAGTTCATAAAAGGAGAAAAATCATGAACACTGTTGTTTGCCCCGAATGCGAAGCACAAATTACGTTGGAAGCCGGCACGGAAGTCGGCGAAATCATCGTCTGCCCCGATTGTGGCGTGGATTTGGAAGTGACCGCGCTCAACCCCGCGGCGGTGGAACTGGCCCCGATGGAGCAGGAGGATTGGGGCGAGTAAATGCAGAAGTATGAATGCAGAATGCAGAATAAAAAACCAGGGAAGCCGGTTTGGCTCTTAAATTCTGCATTCTGCATTTTCAAGAGGCTACTATGCAAAAGAGATTGAGAATCGGCGTCCTCTATTCCCGCGTGCGGGTGGAGGAGAAGTGGATTTTTGGCGCGATGGAAAAGCGCGGCATTGATTATGAGCGGCTGGATGACCGGGCAATTTTCTTTGACCTGGATAACCCGGCTCCCTGGCGCGCGTTCGATGCCGTGCTGGAGCGCAGTATCAGTTACATGAGCGGTCTGTATGCCCTGCGGATGCTGAATGCCTTCGGCGTGCCGACGGTGAACACGGCAGCGGTGGCAGAAATTTGTGGCGATAAACTGGCAACTTCGGCCATGCTGGCACGGGCTGGTGTTCCCCAGCCGCGCAATCTGGCCGCCTTTAGCCCGGAATCGGCGCTGGAGGCGATTGAAACCTTTGGTTACCCGGTGGTGCTGAAGCCGGTGGTCGGGTCGTGGGGGCGATTGCTCGCCAAAATCAACGACCGTGATGCGGCAGAAGCGGTGCTGGAGCATAAGGCCACGCTGGGGTCGGTTCAGCACAGTATTTTTTACATCCAGGAATATATTGCCAAGCCGGGGCGAGATATTCGTGCAATTGTCATCGGCGACCGGGTACTGACGGCCATGTATCGCAAGTCGGAGCATTGGATTACCAACACGGCGCGCGGCGGCGAGGGCGAACTTTGCCCGATTACGCCAGAAATCGAAGATTTGTGCCTGCGCGCGGCGGCGGCGGTGGGCGGCGGCGTGCTGGCGGTGGACTTAATCGAACACCCCGAACGCGGCTATCTCGTCAACGAAATCAATCACACGATGGAATTCCACACCATGCAGCCCGTCAGCGGCATTGATATTGCCGATGAAATTGTCGCGTATGTGATGGGAGTTGCGCAGGATAAGATGAAGTTAGGATGAATGCAGAGTACAGAATAAAAAACCAAAACCATGCGATTATTGTTCCTTATTCCGCATTCATCCTCCTGAAGTTTGCATTTACCCAATTGATTGCAATTTTTGTAGCATCCATCAAGACATCAAAAGGAAATCACCCAAGATAAATACAGAAGTCGGAATGAAGAACGCGGAATTCAGGTTTTATTCTGCATTCATCATTCTGCACTCCGCATTCGATAAGGAGCAATTATTCTTATGACTACATCCGTTTCAATCATTGGCGGTTCGGGCTACGGCGGCGGGGAGTTGTTGCGCCTGCTGTTGGGGCATCCGAATGTAGAAGTCAAGCAGGTCACATCACGTTCGCATTTGGGCGAGTACGTTTATCAGGTTCATCCAAATTTGCGGAAGCGCACGCAACTCAAGTTCAGCGACCCGGCCCAGGTTGAGCCGGTGGATGTCTTGTTTCTGGCCCTGCCGCACGGCGAAGCACAAAAGCGGATAGACGCGTACGCCGCGCTGGCGGGCAAAATCATTGACCTTTCGGCGGATTTCCGCCTGAAGAGTGCCGCCGATTACCAGAAGTGGTACGGCGAACCGCATGCCGCGCCGGGCTGGCTGGGAAAATTTGTTTACGGCCTGCCGGAACTCCACCGCGCTGAAATGGCCGGGGCAAAATACATCAGCGGGGTAGGGTGTAACGCGACCGCCACCAATCTGGCGCTCCTGCCGCTGGTGAAGGCCGGGCTGATTGACCTGGAGCAACCGATTTATGTCGAAATTAAAGTTGGTTCCTCGGAGAGCGGCGCGGAAGGGAATGCCGGTTCGCATCATGCCGAGCGCGCCAACGTCATCCGCACGTTTTCAGCCTTCGGACACCGTCACACTGCTGAAGTGATTCAGGAATTGGGCGTGCCGAACGTTTCCCTGACCATGACCGCTGTGGACCTGGTGCGTGGGGTGCTGGCAACCGCCCACGCACGCGTGAAGCCCGGTGTGGCGAACAAGGATTTGTGGAAAGCCTATCGCGCGGCGGCGAACGAGAATCCGTTCATTCGCGTGGTGAAGGAACAACGCGGCATTTATCGCGTGCCAGAACCGAAGATTGTGGCCGGGTCGAATTATGCTGATTTGGGCTTCGAGTTGGACGAATCCAATGGGCATGTGGTTTCGATTTGCGCAATTGATAACCTGATGAAGGGCGCTTCCGGCACGGCGGTTCAATGTCTCAACCTGATGATGGGTTGGGAGGAGACACTGGGGCTGGAGTTTGCGGGGCTTCATCCGATTTAAATGCAGAATGCAGAATAAAACCAAGAGCGGCCCGTTTTTGACTTTTATTCAGCATTCATCATTTTGCATTCTGCATTTTCCAGGAGAGATTATGTCTGATACAACCTCAATCACTGTCGTCAAACTTGGCGGCACCGAAGGCGTGGATTTTTCTGCGATTTGCCAGGACGCGGCGGAACTGCTGAAGGCCGGAGAGAAACTGGTGTTTGTGCATGGCGGTTCGGCAGAAGCGAACGCATTGGGCGAGGCACTCGGCACGCCACCCAAGTTCATTACTTCGCCTTCGGGCTATACCTCCCGTTACACCGACCGCAAGACCCTGGAAGTGTTCCTGATGGCGGTCAACGGCAAGGTCAACTCGCTGCTCACCGAGCAATTGCAAATGCTGGGAATTAACGCCTTTGGGCTATGCGGCCTGGATGGGCGGTTGTTGCTGGCCGAACGCAAAGAATCAATTCAAAGCGTGGAAAACGGCAAGCGCAAAATCATTCGAGATGATTACACCGGAAAAATCGAAACCGTGAATGACAGGCTGCTATGGGCGCTGTTGGAGATGGGCTTTTTGCCGGTGATTGCACCGGTAGCCGTCAGCCACAAAGGCGAAGCCCTGAACGTGGATGCCGACCGTGCCGCAGCGATGGTGGCTTCGGCGCTGAAAGTGGAAACACTCCTGCTGTTGACTGCCGTGCCGGGGCTGATGGAGCGCTTCCCCGATGAATCCACGTTGATAAAGCACCTGCCACAGTCGAAACTGCCCGCCGCGCTGGAGATGGCGCAGGGACGGATGAAAAAGAAGGTGTTGGGTGCCGAAGAAGCCCTGCAAGGCGGCGTGGGGCGCGTCATCATTGCCGATGGGCGAGTGGAACGGCCGATTTCCAACGCACTGGCCGGGAATGGAACAGTGATTCAGTAACGATGAATGGTGAAACAGGAAGTTTTCCTGGTGGCAGAAATTCATCATTCTGCTTTTTGCATTTCACTGCATTGTCTATACACTGTTGTGCTATAATCGCCGGAATTTATTTTGGAGACGGTTTTGATACGGGCAACAGCCTGTGGCATTGTTTAGCGTTTGTTTCGGGCGCCTTTGTGGTTTGGTGCCTTTGCAATTTATCAGGAGGAAGAGAGTATGAACCGAAAACAGGAGGAACCTTTCCGTCAGGGCATGTACTGTTCGGATTTTGAGCATGATGCTTGCGGTCTGGGGTTTGTGGTCAACATCAACGGACAAAAGTCTCACCGCATTCTTGAACAGGCTTTGACGGTGTTGGAAAGTCTCACCCATCGCGGCGCGCGCGGCGCAGAACCGAATACCGGCGATGGGGCGGGTATTCTTGTGCAATTGCCGCATGCCTTTTTACAGCGCAAAGCCCAGCGGCACGGATTTTCGTTGCCAGACCCGGGTTGGTACGGAGTTGGCATGGTTTTTCTGCCGCCAGACCCCAATCAACGGCGTGCCATCGAAATTCACTTCGAGAACATTGTCGCTTCGGAGGGGCAGCGTTTTATCGGTTGGCGCACGGTGAAAACGAATAATGCTGGCCTGGGCGCTTCGGCCCTGCGCGCCGAGCCAAAGATGCGGCTGGCGTTCATTGAACGCAATTCGCGCTTGCAAGACGAAATGGCCTTTGAGCGCAAACTCTACATTATCCGCCGCCGCGCCGAAAAGGAAATTCGTTACGGTGGGATGTTTGAGGGTGGCAAATACTTTTACATTGCCAGTCTTTCTTACAAGACGCTGGTCTATAAGGGGATGCTGGTTTCCGACCAGTTGCGCGGGTATTTTCCCGACCTTTCCGAACCGGATTTCGAGAGCGCGCTGGCGGTCGTTCATTCGCGCTTCAGCACCAACACTTTCCCCAGTTGGGAGCGCGCGCACCCCTATCGGTATATTTCCCACAATGGCGAAATTAACACCCTGCGCGGTAACATCAACTGGCTGCGAGCGCAGGAAGACTGGTTGGAATCTTCGGTCTTTGGCAGCGAGCTAAAAAAGGTATTACCAATTCTCCAGCCGGACGGCAGCGACACGGCCATGTTTGATAACTTCGTGGAACTGCTTACGCTGGCCGGGCGTTCCTTGCCGCATGTGATGGCGATGATGATTCCCGAACCGTGGTCGAAGCATGAGAGCATGCCCGATGACAAACGCGCCTTTTACGAATTCCATGCGAACCTGCAAGAGCCATGGGATGGTCCTGCTGCGATGATTTTTACCGATGGTGTGATGGTTGGCGCATCACTTGACCGTAACGGCCTGCGTCCCGCGCGCTACTACGTTACCAAAGATGGGCAGGTGATTCTGGCTTCGGAAGTGGGTGTGTTGGAAATTCCCCCGGAAAATATCGCCTACAAAAACCGTCTCAAACCGGGCCGAATGTTGCTGATTGACACTGCTGAAGGCCGCATCGTCAGTGATGATGAAATCAAAACCAGACTGGCTTCTGCACATCCCTATCGCGATTGGCTGAACAAGTATCAGGTCTCGCTGGAGGAAATTCCCAAACCAAGGCCAGAACTGGTACCGCAAAGTGACCCCTCGACCTTGATGCAGCGCTTGAGCGCCTTCGGATACACGGACGAAGACCTGAACGTAATTTTGACGCCGATGGCGCGCGATGGCGTCGAGCCAGTTGGCTCGATGGGCAACGACGCCGCCCTTGCGGTGCTTTCCGAAAAGCCGAAACTGCTCTATAACTACTTCAAGCAGTTGTTCGCGCAGGTCACCAACCCGCCGATAGATTCGGTGCGCGAGGAACTGGTTTTTGCGACCGAAGTGATGGTGGGTGCGGAGAGCAATATCCTGGAGCCGACGCCGCAAAGTTGCCACCAGATTCGGCTGGAGTTCCCCCTGCTCAAAAACGAGGATATGGCGAAAATCTATCACAGCAAAATTCCTGGTTTTGCGGTGAAGCGCCTGCCGATTCTGTTCCCGGCCGGTTCGGGCGGGGCCGGGCTGGAGCAGGCGATGGAGGAACTCTTCCAGGCTGCGGATGCGGCCATTGCGCGCGGTTTTAACCTGCTGGTACTTTCAGACCGCGATATGGACAAAGACCACGTCCCCATTCCAGCCTTGCTGGCCGTGGCGGGATTACACCATCATCTGGTGCGTCAGGGTAAGCGCACACAGGTCGGCTTGATTGTCGAAAGCGGTGAGCCGCGCGAAGTTCATCATTTTGCTGCGCTTATCGGCTACGGCGCGACCGTCATCAATCCGTATCTGGCCTATGAAGCCATCGAACATCTGGTGGAGCAGGGCTTTTTGAATGGCATAGACAAGAAACAGGCCATCAAGAACTTCCTGAAGGCTGCCACCAAAGGGATTGTCAAGACCATCTCCAAAATGGGCATTTCGACCATCCAGAGTTACTGCGGCGCGCAGATTTTCGAAGCGCTGGGCATTCATCAGAGCGTGATTGACAAATATTTCACCTGGACGCCCTCCCGCATTGGCGGGGTTGACATCGAAGTCATCGCCCGCGAAGCCGAAATGCGCCATAAACAGGGGTACGCCGCCCGGCGGGTCTACAGTCGCACGCTGCCTACCGGTGGCGAATATCAGTGGCGCAGTGATGGCGAGTATCACCTGTTCAACCCGCTCACTATTCACAAATTGCAAAAAGCCGTGCGCACCGGCAGTTATAGCGAATTCAAAGAGTATTCAGTGCTTATCAACGCGGAAGAAGCGAAAAAAGGCACGCTGCGCGCCCTGCTGGAGTTCAAAGACCTGGGACGGGCGATTCCGCTGGAGGAAGTCGAACCGGTCGAGTCTATCATGCGGCGCTTCAAGACCGGTGCAATGAGTTACGGTTCGATTAGCAAAGAAGCGCACGAGACTCTGGCAATTGCCATGAATCGCATTGGCGGCAAAAGCAACACCGGCGAGGGCGGCGAAGACCCGGAGCGTTACATTCCCCTGCCCAACGGTGACTCGAAGAACAGCGCCATCAAGCAGGTGGCTTCGGCGCGCTTTGGCGTGACGAGCGAATACCTGGTGAACGCTAAAGAGTTGCAAATCAAAATCGCGCAGGGCGCGAAGCCGGGTGAAGGCGGCCAACTGCCGGGGCGCAAAGTGTATCCCTGGATTGCCAGAGTGCGCCATTCCACCCCCGGCGTGGGGCTGATTTCGCCGCCGCCGCATCACGATATTTACTCCATCGAAGACCTGGCGCAATTGATTCACGACCTGAAGAATGCCAACCCCGAAGCGCGCATCAGCGTCAAACTGGTTTCGGCGGTGGGGGTCGGCACGATTGCCGCCGGCGTTGCCAAAGCCCGCGCTGATGTTGTCCTGATTAGCGGTCACGATGGTGGCACGGGCGCTTCGCCCTTCAGCAGCATCAAGCATGCCGGCCTGCCCTGGGAACTCGGCCTGGCCGAAACGCACCAGACTCTGCTGATGAACAACCTGCGCGACCGGATTGTGGTCGAAACCGATGGACAACTCAAGACCGGACGCGATGTGGTGATTGCTGCCTTGCTCGGCGCGGAGGAGTTCGGTTTTGCCACCGCCCCGCTGGTGGCGCTGGGCTGCGTGATGATGCGCGTCTGTCATCTGGATACCTGTCCCACCGGTATCGCCACCCAAAACCCGGAATTGCGCCGCAACTTTAAGGGCGAGCCGGAGCATGTGGTCAACTTCATGCGTTTCATCGCCAGCGAAATGCGCGAAATTATGGCGCAACTCGGCTTCCGCACAGTCGAAGAGATGGTGGGGCATTCGGAAGTTTTGCAGGTGAAGCAATCGGCTCTGCACTGGAAATCAAAAGGGCTGGATTTCTCGAATCTGCTCTACCAGCCGGATGTGGTGGATACCCTGCCTACGCAAACCTGCCGGGTGAAACAAAACCACGAGCTGGATAAGACGCTGGATGCGACCGTCCTGCTCGAAACGTGCAAACCCGCGCTGGAAAGTGGTCAGCCTGTGCGGGCGGAGATTCCCATCCGCAACATTCACCGCTCGGTTGGCACGCGGCTGGGCAGCCAGGTCACGCGCAAGTATGGCGCTGCTGGCCTGCCGGAAGATACCATTTTGCTGACCTTCAAGGGTTCGGCGGGGCAGAGTTTCGGGGCGTTTATCCCCAAGGGCATCACGTTGCGGCTGGAGGGCGATGCCAACGATTACGTGGGCAAGGGGCTTTCGGGTGGCAAAATCATCGTCTATCCGCCTGCTGCTTCGACCTTTGTTCCTGAAGAGAACACCATCATCGGTAACGTGGCCTTCTATGGCGCAACGAGCGGCGAGGCTTACATCCGCGGGCGCGCCGGAGAACGCTTCTGCGTCCGCAATGGCGGCATGACGGCGGTAGTGGAGGGCGTGGGCGACCATGGCTGCGAATATATGACCGGCGGGCGCGTGGTGGTGCTGGGACGCACCGGACGCAACTTTGCGGCGGGCATGTCGGGCGGCATTGCCTACGTCTTTGATGAGCGCGGCGAGTTTCCCGGGCGCTGTAACAAAGAGATGGTCACGCTTCAGCCGCTGGAGGAGCCGGAAGAAATTGCGTTCGTGCGCGGCTTGCTGGAGCGTCATCTACAAGCCACCGGTAGCGATTACGCCCGCCGCGTCCTGCTCGATTGGGAGCGCAGTCTCTCAAAGTTCGTGTGCGTGGTGCCGAATGATTACGCCCGCATGATGAAACTGTTCAAAGAAATGGAAAGCGCCGGGCTGAGCGGCGAAGAGGCCGTAATGGCGGCCTTCGAGGCCAACAGCCGTGATGTGGCGCGTGTGAGTGGAAATTAGGAGTATTGTGCTATGGGCAAACCAACCGGTTTTATCGAATACGTGCGGGAAACCCCCGCCGACCGGCCACCGGAGGAGCGGATTCACGATTGGAACGAGTTCCATCTGCCGATGGCGGAAGATAAATTGCAGATTCAGGCCGCGCGCTGTATGAATTGTGGCATTCCATTCTGTCACACCGGCACGCTCATCAGCGGTATGGCGGCGGGATGTCCTATCCACAACCTGATTCCTGAATGGAATGACCTGGTGTATCGCGGTCTGTGGCGGCAGGCGTTGGAAAGCCTGCTCAAGACGAATAACTTCCCGGAATTCACCGGACGGGTGTGTCCGGCGCCGTGCGAAGGCTCCTGCACGGTCGGAATCAACGCCCCGGCAGTCACTATCAAGTCCATCGAATATGCCATCATCGAAAAAGGCTTCGAGGAAGGCTGGATTGGCCCCAACCCGCCTGCCGTTCGCACCGGCAAGCGCGTAGCGGTGGTGGGGTCTGGCCCGGCGGGGCTGGCCTGCGCCGACCAGTTGAACAAGGCCGGGCATTGGGTGACGGTCTTTGAGCGCGCCGACCGCATCGGCGGCCTGCTTCAGTACGGCATCCCCAACATGAAGCTGGACAAGAACATCGTCCGCCGCCGCGTGGACTTAATGGCCGCCGAGGGCATTCAGTTTGTCACCAACATCGAAATTGGTAAGACCTATCCCGCCGAAAAATTGCTCCAGGAGTTTGATGCGGTGGTGCTGGCCTGTGGCGCGACCAGGCCGCGCGACCTGAACATCGAAGGCCGCCATCTCAAAGGCATTCACTTTGCGGTGGAATTTCTCCATGCGAACACCCGCCGGCTGCACGACCAGCATTACGGCGGCGCGCAGAGTTGGGGCGCGTTCGTCTACCCCTACATTTCTGCCGAAGGCAAAGATGTGATTGTCATCGGCGGCGGCGATACCGGCACCGACTGTGTTGGCACGTCCCTGCGGCAGGGTTGTAAGAGCATTACCCAGCTGGAAATTCTGCCGCGTCCGCCCGAAACGCGCCAGCCGAACAACCCCTGGCCCGAATGGCCGAAAGTATACATGCTCGATTACGGTCAGGAAGAATATGCCGCCCTGCATGGGCGCGACCCGCGCGAATATCTGGTGACCGCCAAACGCTTCCTGGATGATGGACGCGGGCAGGTGGCCGGAATCGAAACCGTGCGGGTGGAGTGGGTCAAAGACGAGAATGGGCGTTTCGTCTCCCGCGAAGTTCCCGGCAGTGAACAAATCCGCCCGGCGCAGCTGATTTTGCTGGCGATGGGCTTTCTCGGGCCGGAAGAGACCATTCCCCAGGCGTTGGGGCTGGAGCGCGATGCGCGCACGAACGTCAAAGCGGAATATGGCAAATTTGCCACCAACGTTCCGGGCGTGTTTGTGGCGGGCGATATGCGGCGCGGGCAAAGCCTGGTGGTGTGGGCTATCAACGAAGGGCGCGGTGCGGCGCGCGAGTGTGACCGCTACCTGATGGGCGAGACGAGCCTGCCGTGATTGATGAAGAACGATGAGTGCAGAATGATGAATGACGAGCGATGAATACTCCGATGACTGCTACCCTTGTCCTTGAAGATGGCACGGTTCTCGCCGGGCAAGGCTTCGGCGCGCAGGCCGATGCCGTGTTCGAGCTGGTCTTCAATACCAGCATGACCGGCTATCAGGAAATTCTGACCGACCCCTCCTATCGCGGGCAGGGCGTCTTGTTCACCGTCTCGCACATCGGCAACGTGGGTATTAACCTGGAAGATGACGAATCGACCCATCCGCAGGTTTCGGCGGCAGTGGTGCGGGCGCTCAGCCCGGTTGTCTCAAACTGGCGGGCGGCGCTCTCGCTTCCCGAATGGCTGGCGCAGCACGGCGTTCCGGGCATCAGCGGCGTGGATACCCGCTTTCTCACC
The DNA here is from genome assembly GCA_025056175.1 of Anaerolineales bacterium. Classification (GTDB taxonomy): domain Bacteria; phylum Chloroflexota; class Anaerolineae; order Anaerolineales; family Villigracilaceae; genus UBA5195. Next base: position 6,053 of record JANWWK010000046.1, on the reverse strand, counting down.
CGCAAACTGCGCGATGGCGGCACGCAAAAGGCTGCGCTTTCCACAAAAGGCACGCCGCCCGAAACCCTGCTCCAGATGGCGCGCGATTGGCCCGGCCTGGATGGGCGCGATATGGTGCGGGAGGTCACTTGCCCTGAGCCGTATCACTGGTGCGGAGATGAAGGCAGCAAATGGGTCGAATCAGTAAGCAGTAATCAGTTATCAGTGAACAGTCGGCCACTGTCCATCGTGGCGTATGATTTTGGAATTAAAGAGAACATTTTGCGGCATCTGGCAAGTTATGGCGCGAATGTGACGGTCGTCCCTGCCGATACGCCTGCCAGAGACGTTCTGGCGATGAAACCGGATGGCGTGTTCCTCTCCAATGGCCCCGGCGACCCGGCGGGGTTGCCCTACGCGGTCGAAGCCACGCGCCAACTCATCGAGAGCAACGTTCCCATTTTTGGGATTTGCCTCGGCCACCAGTTGATTGGCCGCGCTCTGGGCGCCGAAACTTATCGCCTGAAATTTGGGCATCATGGCGGCAATCACCCTGTGCTGCGCATGGCCGATAAGAAAGTGCTGATTACCGCCCAAAATCACAATTACTGCGTCCGCCCCGGTGATTTAGACCTCGAGGAAGTCGAGATTACCTATCAGAGCCTGAACGATGGTTCGCTGGAGGGGATGCGGCTCAAGCACAAACCGGTGATGAGCGTCCAATTTCACCCCGAGGCTGCGCCAGGCCCGCACGATGCGCATGATATTTTTGCGGAATTCTTTGGAATGATGAGTGATGAACGATGAATGATAAATTATGGAGGCGCGATACGGCGCATGATGCGACCGATTTGCGGGCGCGGACAAAGAAATATGCTCTGCGAATTATCAAACTGTACCAAAGCCTGCCTCGCAGCGGCGAAGCACAAGTGATTGGGAAACAGGTGTTGCGCAGTGGAACCTCGGTTGGGGCGCAATACCGCGAAGCCTGCCGCGCCAAATCACCAGCGGATTTCATCAACAAGATGGAAGGCGCATTGCAGGAGCTCGACGAAACATCTTATTGGCTTGAACTTTTGGTTGAATCTGGCATTGTTAAGCCCGAATTGTTGACCGATTTGCGTAAGGAAACAGACGAATTGATTGCTATTTTCGTCTCATCCGTAAAAACTGCTAAAGCCAATCGGCCGTGAATTCATCATTTACCATTCATCATTCATTATTCTAACTTCTGCATTATGAAAACCATCCTCGTCCCCGGCTCCGGCCCCATTGTCATCGGTCAGGCGGCAGAGTTTGATTACTCCGGCACGCAGGCGGTCAAAGCCTTGCGCAAAGAAGGCTACCGTGTGGTGCTGGTCAACTCGAACCCGGCCACCATCATGACCGACCCGGAAATCGCAGATGCGACTTACGTCGAACCGCTCTCGCCCGAAGCGTTGGAAGCCATCATTGCGCAGGAGCGCCCCGACGCCATGCTCCCCACCGTTGGGGGGCAGACTGGCTTGAACCTGGCGCGGGCGCTCTCCAAAAACGGCGTGCTGGAAAAGTATGGCGTGCAGCTTATCGGCGCGCGGCTGGAGGCCATTGAAGCCGCCGAAGACCGCTTCCTCTTCCGCGAGACCATGCTGCGGCACGGAATCCCGGTCCCGCGCGGCGGCGCGGCATATTCGCTGGAAGAAGCCCAAAAACTTACCGAACAGACTGGCTTTCCCGTCCTGGTACGCGCCTCGTTTGCCCTGGGGGGCAGCGGTGCTTCGTGGGTGTATGACCCCGCTGATTTGCCCGAAGCCGTTCGCAAAGCGACCACCGAATCGCCCATCGGCCAGGCCTGGCTGGAAGAAGCTCTGCTTGGCTGGAAAGAGTACGAACTCGAAGTGATGCGCGACAAAGCAGATAACTTTGTCGTCGTCTGCACCATCGAGAACCTCGACCCAATGGGCGTTCACACCGGCGATAGCATCACCGTAGCCCCGGCGCAGACGCTCACCGACCGCGAGTATCAAATCCTGCGTGATTTGGGGCGGCGCGTTTTGCGCGCGGTCGGCGTGGAGACCGGCGGCTCGAACGTGCAGTTCGCCGTCAACCCGCGCGATGGCCGCGTGGTGGTGATTGAGATGAATCCGCGTGTCAGCCGTTCTTCGGCGCTGGCGAGCAAGGCCACCGGCTTTCCGATTGCCAAAATCGCTGCTCTGGTGGCGGTCGGTCACACGCTCGATGAAATCACCAACGACATTACCGGACAGACCAAAGCCTCTTTCGAGCCATCGCTCGATTATGTGGTGGTCAAAATTCCGCGCTGGGCGTTTGAGAAATTCCCCGGCGTAGACCCTGTGCTGGGCGCGCAGATGAAATCGGTGGGCGAGGTGATGGCAATCGGGCGCACCTTCCCCGAAGCGTTGAACAAGGCCGTGCAATCGCTGGAAATCGGCGTGGATGCGCTGGATGGCAGCGGGCCGAACAAATCCGCCCCTTCCGCGCCGGAAACGCTCGATTCGCTCAAAATTCCCACCGCCGACCGGCTCTTTCGGGTCTACCGCGCCATTCGGCAGGGGATTCCACTGGAGGAGATTGCCCTAGCGACCGGATACGATGGCTGGTTTTTGGCCCAAATGAAGGAAATGCAGAATGTAGAATGCAGAATGATGAATGCAGATTTTGGAGCGCAAAATCAGGAGTTGCAGGCGATTTTACGCACCGCCAAGCAAATGGGTTTCGCTGATTCGTACATCGCACGTCTTCTCCCTTCATCATTCATCACTCATCATTCATCCTTCGAGGCGCGTCAATTGCGCCAATCCCTCGGCATTCTCCCCACCTTCCAGCGCGTAGATACCTGCGCCGCCGAGTTCGAGGCCCAAACGCCCTATCTTTACAGTGCTTACGAGATGGAGGATGAGTCCATGCCGACCGACCGCCAGAAAATCCTGATTCTGGGCGGTGGACCGAACCGCATCGGGCAGGGAATCGAGTTCGATTACTGCTGCTGCCAGGCGGCTTTTGCGCTTTCCAGGATGGGCTACGAGACCATCATGTACAACTGCAACCCCGAAACCGTCTCGACCGATTACGATACCGCCGACCGGTTGTATTTTGAGCCGTTGACGCTGGAGCATGTCTTGAACGTTGTCGAGCGTGAGCAGCCGGTAGGGGTCATCGTGCAGTTTGGCGGGCAGACTCCGCTCAACCTGGCGGCGGGGCTGAAGGCTGCCGGAGTCCACATTTTGGGGACTTCCCCCGAAGCCATTGGCTGGGCCGAAGACCGCGAAGCGTTCTCCGAATTGCTCTCCAGGCTCGATATTCCCCAACCCGAACATGGGATTGCCCGTTCGGTCGAAGAAGCCCGTCAGGTGGCGGCGCGGATTGGGTATCCGGTTCTCGTGCGGCCCTCCTTTGTGCTGGGGGGGCGGGCGATGGCGCTGGTGGAAAGCGAAGCGCAGCTGGCAGGCTTCATCCGGCAGGCGATGGAGGCCGCTCCAGGTCAGCCCATTCTGATTGACCGCTTTCTGGAAGATGCTTTCGAGGTGGACGTAGATGCGTTGTGCGACGGCGAGCGGGTGGTGATTGGCGCTATCATGCAGCATATCGAAGAAGCCGGTGTGCATTCCGGCGATGCCGCTTGCGTCCTGCCGCCGTACAAGGTCAGCGCCTATTACCTGGAGATGATGCGCGAATATACCGTGCAGTTGGGGCTGGCGCTGGGCGTGCGCGGATTGATGAACGTACAGTTCGCGCTCAAAGACGATGTGGTCTACGTGCTGGAGGTCAACCCGCGCGCTTCGCGCACCGTGCCGTATGCCAGCAAAGCCACCGGGCTGAACCTGGCGTATATCGCCGCGCAGGTGATGGCCGGGCGCACGCTGGCCGATTTGGGTGTGACCGAAGAACCGCGCGTAGATGGTTTCTTCGTCAAAGAAGCGGTACTGCCCTTCAAGAAACTGCCCGGCTCCAGCGTCTTGCTCGGCCCAGAGATGCGCTCCACCGGCGAAGTGATGGGACACGCCGCGCATTTCGGTCACGCCTTCGCCAAATCGCAGATGGCTGCAGGGACTCCCCTGCCACTCGAAGGCGCAGCGCTCATCAGCGTCAACGATTACGATAAAGGCGCGGCGCTCCGAATCGCCCGTGACCTGCACCGGCTGGGCTTCCGCCTGTACGCGACGGCTGGCACGGCGGAATTCTTCCGCAAAGCTGGCTTGCCGGTTGAAACGATACGAAAGTTTGCCGAAGGCTCGCCCCACACGGTGGATTTGATTCGCAGCGGACAGGTGCAACTGGTCTTGAACACCCCGCTGGGGCAGTTTGCCCATGCCGACGGCGCCGAAATCCGCGCGGCGGCGGTGGCGATGAACGTCCCCCTGCTCACCACGCTCTCAGCGGCGTCGGCGGCGGTATCGGCCATCCGCGCGTTGCGCGAAAATGCGCTCAAATATCGCAGTTTACAGAGCCATTTTTCGAAATGATGAATTCGGAATGATGAAGGATGAAGTTGAATGGATTGAACACTTTGCATTCATCTTTCATCACTCATGATTATTCGGAGGCATTATGAACATCATTGAGATTGAAAACAAACACACTTCCGGTCTTTACACCAAACAAAACTTTGCCATTGTGCGTGGTAAGGGCGCTTCCTTGTGGGATTCGGACGGCAACGAGTACATCGACTGCTCCTCGGGGCATGGGGTGGCAAATTTGGGACACGCCCATCCCAAAGTGGCCGCGGCGGTGGCCGAGCAGGCCTCGAAACTGGTCACGCTGTTTGAGACCTTTCCGAATGACCAGCGTGCGGCACTGATGGAAAAACTGACCGCGCTTACCCCCGGCCTTGACCGGGTGTTCTTCTGTAACTCCGGTACCGAAGCCAACGAAGCGGCCATCAAGTTTGCGCGGCTTTCCACCGGGCGGCCTGGCATTGTGGCGGCCATGCGCGGCTTTCACGGACGCACGCTGGGGTCACTTTCGGCCACCTGGAACAAGAAATACCGTGAACCGTTCGAGCCGCTCGTACCGGAATACACCCACTTCGCGTATAACAACATTGCCGCGCTCGAAAAAGCCGTAACCGACCGGACGGCAGCGGTTTTGCTGGAGCCGGTGCAGGGCGAGGGCGGCGTTTATCCGGCGGAGCCGGCCTTTTTGCAGGCGGCGCGCCGCATTTGCGATGAACGCGGCGCGCTTCTGGTGATGGATGAGGTGCAGAGCGGTTTTGGGCGCACTGGCAGGATGTTTGCCTATCAGCATTACGAGATTGTCCCCGATATGGTCTGTGTGGCGAAGTCACTGGCAGGCGGGATTCCGATGGGGGCGGTGTTGCTCGGCCCGGCGGTGACAAATCTCGGCCCCGGATTGCATGGCTCGACCTTTGGCGGCAATCCGCTCTCGTGCGCGGCGGCGGTCGCGGCGCTGACTGCCATCCAAGAGGAAGATTTGCCCCGTCAGGCTGCTGAGAAGGGTGCGTATCTGATGGAAAAACTGCGCGCGCTCAACCTGCCGACGGTGCGCGAGGTGCGCGGTCTGGGTTTGATGGTCGGAATCGAACTCAAGCAGAAGGTTGCGCCGTACATCAAGGCGTTGCAAGAAAAGCGGATTATCGCGCTGAATGCCGGGTTGACCACTATCCGCCTGTTGCCGCCGCTGGTGATTACCTATCAGCAGCTGGATGCGGTGGTGGCGGCGCTGGCCGAAGTGCTGGCAACTGATTTTGAAACGGAGAAACGGAACCAGGCGGATGAGTGACACGCTGATTGGTCTGGTCTCTCAGTACAGTCCATCCGGTCAGGAGCGTGGGGCGGTGGAGTGGCTGGTGGCGCGGATGAAAACCCTCGGATTCGTGAATGCGTTCATTGACGAGGCCGGGAATGCAGTCGGTGTGATGGGCGATGGCCCCCGGCAGGTGGTTTTGCTGGGGCATATTGACACCGTGCCGGGGGAGATAGCGGTTTCCCTCACCCCCGGCCCCTCTCCCGAAGGGCGAGGGGAGACCCTCACCCCCGGCCCCTCTCCCGAAGGGCGAGGGGAGACCCTCACCCCCGGCCCCTCTCCCGAAGGGCGAGGGGAGACCCTCACCCCCA
>JANWWK010000023.1 GCA_025056175.1 Anaerolineales bacterium | reverse complement strand
GCCGTCCCATCGTTCGGGGCCAGAATGAACACGTTGCCCTTGTCCGCTGCCGTCGCCTTCGTCAGGTTCGCTTCGGCCAGGTTCTTGGCTGTGTTGAAATCCCAGTTGGTCGTAATCTGACCGATAATTTTGCCCATCTCTTCGCGCGTCAACTTCGCCTTGCCAGAGAGCGCTTCCGCTTCGCTGGAGTTCTTGATGACGAACGTGCCATCCGCAATCTTCGGCTGCAACACGTTCCATGCGCCCTCGAAGAACAGGAACGCATTGTTGTCCGAAGCCGCGCCTGCATACAGGTACAGCGGGTTGCCCTTGCCGGTGGCCTTATCCACCAGATACTGCGCCTGCGCTTCACCCACCGCCACGCTGTCGAACGTGACGTAGTAATCCACCGCATCCGTGTCGCGGATAAGGCGGTCATACGAGATGACCTTCACACCGGCGGCTTTGGCGGCTTCGGCAGCAGCCGCGGCAGCAGAACCATCATGCGGGCAGATGATAAGAACTTTCACGCCTTTGGTGATGAGGGATTCGACGTTCTCTTTTTCTTTCGCCGAAGAACCCTGGCTGAACAGGATTTCGACATCATAGCCGGCTTTGGTCAGAGCTTCTTTGAAGCGGGTTTCGTCCTGAATCCAGCGCGGTTCATCTTTTGTGGGCAGCACAATGCCAACCGCCAGTTTGCTCTTGGGCGCTTCGGTGGCCACAGGGGCGGCAGGTTGCGCTGTCGGGGTGGGTGTTCCGCACGCCGAGAGAATCGCGGCGGCAATGAACAGAACAGCCACCAGTGCGTAAAGCGAACTCTTCTTGAACATGAACGTTCCTCCTCGAAGGATTGGGTAAAAGGTTGAAAAAGAAGGGGGTGCGCGGCAGTTTCTTGCCGCCAGCCGGCAGAGTTAGAGTTACCGGCCTGCGAAAAGCGGGAAACACAATAATTGACGCAATTCTGCACAGAAACCGGCCTCTCCAGGCAAATCTGTTCGGGCGAGGCGACTTCATGCAGGCACTAGCGGCGAACCACCTCCTTTCTTCACGAGGATATGGGCGTGCAATCTAATCATAATCAATCGTTAACAATGGCTTCAACCCCTATCCCCTGAGATTTTTAACAGAAATTCCCCCCGATGCTTTAGGGGATTTCCCCCAATTCGATTAAAATTCCCGATATGTCCCCTGCCCGCACCCTGTTAGCCGATGACCATGCTCTGATACGCGCCGGATTGCGTGATGCCCTGGCCGGCCTGCCGGAAATCGAAATTGTAGGCGAAGCGGCAAATGGTCGAGACCTGTTTGATGCGCTGGAACGAACGCGGCCCGACCTGCTGGTGATGGACGTCAATATGCCGGAGTTCGAGCCAGTGACGGCAGTTCACCAAATCCGAACGCGCTATCCTCACCTGAAAATTCTGGTTGTGAGCGCCTACGACGACGAAGCCTACGTGGTGGGGCTGCTTGCGGCAGGTGTGAACGGGTATCACCTGAAAGACCAGCCACTTTCGGACCTGCAACTGGCCGTCCGCCGGATACTCGATGGCGGGCGTTGGATTTCAGACCCGCTCGTTAACCGCCTGGTAGACCATCACCACCACACCGAAACCGCCTTCCCACTTACCCGTCGCCAGCGGGAACTGCTCTACCTGCTCACGCAAGGCTACAACAACCAGAAAATTGCGCTGGTCATGGATTTGAGCATCAAAACAGTGGAAAATCATCTGACGGCGCTGTATCGCGCCATTGGGGTCGAAAGCCGCCTGGAGGCCAATAATTTCGCCAGCCGCCACCCGGAACTTTTGCTCATCCCGGAGCAGGAAAAAGCCCAGGCACGCACAGAGGCGCGGGCCGAGTCGCTTTCGGTGCTGTTGGTAGATGATAACCCCCGCTATCGGGCGCAATTGGGCAAACTGGTGGGGCGTGTCAGCCCGGGCGCGGTTCTCTACGAAGCCGAAGATGGCGCCGAAGCCGCACGTCTGGCAGGACAGATGAAACCCAAACTGGCCTTTATTGATGTCGTTTTGCGAGAAGAAGATGGCATTCAGTGTGCGCGCCGTGTGAAAACCGTTTCTCCCCAAACGCGCATTATCCTGATTAGCGCCTATCCTGACCGGGAATTTCGGCGCATGGGATTGAACGCAGGCGCAGTGGCCTTCTTAGACAAAAAAGATATAGATGCCGCCACGTTGCGCCAGCTGGTGAACGACACGCTCGTGTAAAACGTGCTATGCCACCATGGTGGGATAGGGACTGGGAATTTCGACACACACCTGCACGCCGCCGCCGGGTGACGAGTCAATCTGCATACTCCCTCCGAGCAAACTCACCCGTTCGCTGATGCCCACCAGGCCAAAGTGTTTCTTTTCTGAAAGTTCAGCCAAATCAATCGGCGCTTCAATGCCGGGACCATCATCCGACATCCGAACCACCAGGCTGGCCGTTGGCGTGCGGTACAGGGAGAGCGCCACCCGCGTTGCACCAAGCGCATGTTTCCGCACATTGCTGAGACCCTCTTGTACGATGCGAAACACTGAAAGTTCAATCGGTTCGGGCAAACGGCCCAGTTCCGGGTCCAGGTCCAATTCCACTTTGATACCGGTTTGCTTGGACCACTGATGCGCCAGCGAACGAATGGCAGCAGACAACCCGTGACTATCAATTGTCGGTGGGCGCAGGTCACTACAAATCTGGCGGAGCCCACTCACTACCTGGCGAATTCCATTCCGAATCTCAGCCAGTTCTTCTTGTCGTTCAGATTCTCCGGCCTCGTTTTCCAGGTCTTCCAACTGGTAGGTGTAACTGAGCAAATCCTGAATTACCTGGTCGTGCAGTTCACGCGCCAGCGCCTTGCGTTCGGCTTCACGCTCGGTCATCAGACGGCGGTTGGCCTCCTGAAGCGCCAGGTTCAACCGGTCGAGCGATTGCAGCTGCTTCCGCAGCCGTTCAATTAACTGCCGGTTGAGGGAATCTTGCTCCTTCAGACTTTGCTGTAAGACCTGTTGCGCGCGCTGTAACTCTTCCGCCTGCTGTTGAGCGGCATAGTAATTTTCGAACGCCCAAATGACCGGCGTAACCTGCTCCTGCCGGTTAGAGCCGACAATCCACTCCACCACTTCGCGCGCGGTGGTCTTCTGCGTCTCGCGCAGGGCTGCCTGCCGGCCCTGATACAGGACGAGAATGCGATTGGTGACGGCAAAAATGTGTTTCAAATCGTCACTGCTGATGATGACGGCCACATTTTGCGCCGCCAGTTCGCGCACGCGGTCGAGCAGTTTTTGTTGCCGCTGAAAACTCAACGCTGCCAGCGTATCATCAAGCAAAAGCAACTTACAGGGACGGCACAGTGCATGGGCAATCGCGGCTAACTGCCTTTGTTCGTTGGAAAGGTTAGCAGGCGATTCGTGAAGCAGTTCAGGGGGCATATCGAAATCGGCGAGAAAGGCGCGCGCAATCTCGGCCATTTCGCCTTCCTTCGGCCACCAGCGCAGCGGCTCAAAGTGACACAATTCCCGTCCCAAAAAGATGTTTTGTAACACGGTCAGGTTGTTCGCCAGCGGCGGGTTCTGATAGACGGCTTCGATGCCCCACTGACGCGCCTGCCAGGCTGCCCGCGAACCGAAACGCCGACCCTCGAACAGAATTTCCCCCCCGCTGGGCGCATACGCCCCACCCAACAGGCGGAACAGGGTAGATTTTCCCGAGCCGCGCTGTCCCACCACCCCCAACACTTCGCCCGGCTCCAGGTCAAAACTCACCCCGCTCAACGCTTCGACCGGGCCGAATGACCTGGAAAGATTGCGGACGCTCAGGAGTTTTTGGGAGGCGGGCATAGGTTCAGGCAAGTGTATACTCGGCTTGCTTTTCCAGCAAAACAGGCTGTAACACGGGTTCAACAAGAATTTCGGCTTCTTCCATGCGTCCCTTCACTTTTGAACGCTTCTTTTCAGGAGCAGTTAACTGCGGGGGGAACAGTTCACGTGCATCTACATCGCGAATGCTTTGGATTTTTCCGAGATAGTAAGAGACGTAAACGCCCTGATAGAACGAGGGCGTTGTTTGTGCAATTTTCTGCGCGGCAATGCGCTGATATTCCGGGTCGAGTTCAATCCCAATATAGTGTCTACCGAGCGCCTTGGCAGCAATAGCGGTCGTTCCCGTACCCAGGAAAGGGTCAAGAACGACATCACCTGCGTCAGTACTCATCAGTACTATCCGCTCCAGCAAGTGAATCGGCAATTGACAGGGATGCTCATCCCGTCGAACGTTGTGACGAATTCGATAAATATCCGTCCAGACGTCGCTCACCAGCGCCCCAAAGGGGTGCATCTGGTCTTTCTTGCCGCCATAATCTTTCAGGTAACTATCGCACACCCGGCATTTGCGATGCGGGGCACGAATTTCATAGAACTTAAACCCTTTGGGCTGCTTGGTGTAGAACAAAATACCGTAGTGAGCAGGGAGGAGGGTTTTGCCTAGCGGATTGCTCATGGCATCCCAGACAATCCAGTGTTTGAAGTAAGCATGTTCGTTCAAAATAGCTGCATAGTAAGTCAGCCATTTGGGGATATTGTGGATGAAAATTGAACCGGTTGGTTTGGTAACACGCACCAGTTCTGTCAACCAATCCCGACACCAGGCCAGGTATTCTTCATCGGGACGCTGGTCTTTATAAGAATTGTATTTTTTTTCCAGGTTGAACGGTGGATCGGCAAAGCACATATCCACGCTGTCGGAGGGTATCTTCGACAGATGTTCAAGAACGTCTCCTGGAAGGATACGGTCAACAAATCTTTCGAGCATGTTTGCACCTCTAAATTGGGCGCCGAAAGCGCTCCGGTACATGGGTCAGGATAATTTCTTCGAGTGCTGACAACGTTTTCATGTTCAGGCAGTAATCACAGCCCTCATACATTTTACGCAAATCCGAACGTCTTGCCAGCCAGCCAGCACCATCTACAACGTTGACCAGAATGCGTTTTTCTCGGTACCGAATGTTCTCTCCTACAATTTTTTGATACATGGCTTGCTGTTCATTCGCACGGGCAGTTTGGCTGCTAGACGTGGTTTCCATATATGAAACCATCACCATCACAAACGGTTCTTCCAACGAAGGAATTACATGGTCGACTTCTTTAGCGACCAATCTGACTTGTCCATGTGCATGCGGAATACCGTATTTTCGTTCGATTTCGTCAAGAACGGCGGATACCTCCCGCTCGATATACTCTCCCTTTTTATCCGAATACTCTCCGGCAAGTTTTTGCCGTACCACGTTGCCAATCAGGTTGGTGTCCCGAATCAGTGCAGGCCAGTTTTCGGGCAGCGAAAGCTGGTCAAGGTAAAAATCGGCTACCTGCTCTGCCAACAGCTGGCTGTTGCGTCCTTCCAGAAACAGGCGCGCAATTTGTCCAGCAAAGGCATCATCGCGTTTAATTTTACGGTAAATGGCTTTTGCACCCCATTCAGGCTTGAAATCTCGCCGGGCAAAACGTTGTGCGGTGATAATTCGCAAAAATTTTTCCTGCGAAAGATTGGTGAGCGCAAGCAAAACGCCCAAAAAGTTTTCATCTTTTTGCAAGAAGCGTTTGAGAGTTCCAGCGGGGTCAGCGTCTGGCTGAAAATTCAGCAATTCCTGCACAATTTGACAGACTCTCTCCCGCATTCGGTCTTCGAGTTCCGGTATTTTCAACAGCGGAGTACAAGTCTGTACGAAGGTATCAAAAGACGGCTTCATGAAATGATTCTCTCCTGCACGGAGAATTATAATCCTTTTGGCACATTTGTTCTCAATATCGCCCCCGCGCTGCCGCCGGAGAGTGTGTTTCTTCCTCCCGCGCCGGGAAGACCTGCGCCGCGCAGGCTTTGAACTCCGGGATTTTGGCCTGCGGGTCAAGCGCATCCGTCGTCAGCAGGTTCGCCGCGGCTTCGTGGAAGTGCATGGGGATGAATAAAACGCCGACGGTCGTCTTTTCGGTCACATGAGCGCGCAGAGTCACTTGACCGCGCCGCGTGGTGACCCGCACCAGGCTGCCATTCTCAATTCCGTGCAGTTCAGCATCTGCCGGGTGGATTTCGACACGCGCTTCGGGGTAGAGTTCGTCCAGGTCAGAGTGGCGCGTCATCGAGCCACCATGCCAGTGTTCCAGCACACGCCCTGTGGTCAGAATGAAGGGATACTCGTCATCGGGAAGTTCGGCACAAGGGACGTAATCTACCGGGATGAAACGCCCCCGGCCGCGCGGGAACGACTCGAGGAACAGGGTCGGCGTACCGGGGTGGGTTTCGTCGGGAACGGGGTACTGCAACCCCACCTTTTCGATGCGCTCGTAGGTGATTCCGGCGTAATCACGGTTGACGGAGGCCATTTCGCGCAGAATTTCGGAGGGGTGGGCGTAATCCCAGCGGGCGGTGGGGCGTCCGAGCCGGGCTTCCAGCCGCCGGGCCAGGTCACAGATGATGTCGCTATCGGGGCGTGAAAGGCCGCGCGGCGGGTGGGCGGCGCGGACTCGCTGCACGCGGCGGTCGGTGTTCGTAAACGTCCCTTCCTTTTCGGCAAAGGGAGTGGCCGGGAGGAAGACATCCGCATAGACGGCTGTCTCGGTGAGGAATAAATCCTGCACGACGAGAAATTCCAACTGCTCGATATGCCGCCGCGTCTCGTTCAGGTTTGGTTCGGTCATCATCGGGTTTTCGCCCATGATGTAGAGCGCGCGCACCCCGCCCGGATGGGCATGCGAGAGGATTTCGGTGGTGGTCAGGCCGGGTTTGCGCGAAAGACCGCCCGGCTCTACATTCCAGAGCCGTTCCCACTGCTCGGCGTTGCCGGGCGCATCCACCCGCATGTAGCCGGGAAAGTGAAAAGGCATGGCGCCCATATCGCTCGCGCCCTGCACGTTGTTCTGTCCGCGCAGCGGATTCAGCCCCGTGCCGGGCCGCCCAATGTGACCGGTCAGCAGCGCCAGATGAATCAGCGTCAGCGCGCTGGCCGTGCCGTGCGAAAGCTGCGAAATGCCCATGCCCCAGTAAATGGCCGCATGTTTGGCCGTCGCATACAGCCGGGCGGCACGGCGAATGTCTTCGGCAGGCACGCCGCAGATGGATTCGGCAAATTCGGGGGTAAATTTTTCCAGTGAAGCAATAAAGGTGTCAATCCCCTCGGTGCGGGTGCGGACAAATTCCCAATTCACCAGATTTTCCTGGACGATGACATGCGCCATCGCGTTAAAAAGCGGCACGTTCGTTCCCGGCTTGAGCGGCAGCCACAATTCGGCAAAATCCACCAGCTCAATGCGGCGTGGGTCGGCCACAATCAGTTTTGCGCCCCGCTTGCGGACGGCTTCTTTCATCTGAAGCGCGATGATGGGATGGTTTTCCGTGGTGTTCGAGCCGGTGACAATGAACACATCGTTGAGCAACACCTCGCTGGCCGTGTTGGACATAGCCGACGTGCCGAGCGCCTGCTGAAGCGCCACCACGCTCCCGGCGTGGCATAGACGAGTACAGTGGTCAACGTTGTTCGTGCGGAAAATCGCCCGGAACATCTTCTGGAGCAGGTAGTTATCCTCGTTGGTGGCTTTGGCGCAGCAATACACCGCCATCGCATCCGAACCATCGCGGCGGTAGATTTCGACCAGTTTATCAGCGGTCAGGTTCAGGGCAGTGTCCCAGTCCGTTTCGACCCAATCCCAGGGGGATGTATCAGTCGTCAGTGGGTCAGTCATCAGCGAGCGGTTTCCCCATTCAGGCGCATCCCTTCTATTCACTGATAACTGCTCACTGCTCACTGGCAGCAAATACCGTCTCACCATCGGCCTGGTCATCCGCCGTGGGTGATAGACAAAATCGTAGCCAAACCGCCCCTTGACGCATAAATTGCCTTTATTGACGACCGAATCGAAGGGCGAAGTCACTTTGTAGATAAAGTTATCGCGCACGTGCAGGTCGAGCGTACAGCCGACTCCGCAGTAAGGGCAGGTGGTACGGGTAATGCGTTCGGGTTCGAGCATAGGTCATCCTCCGAACCTATCCCACCGATAGGGATAAGTCAAACTGTTATCAACACAATCGCCGCCAGCGCCGCCGCAATACCAACCATTTGCTGACGATTGATGCGCTCCTTGAGCAGAATCCAGGCCAGCAGCACTGTTGTGCCGGGATAGAGCGAACCCAACACGGCGGCAATATCCACGCGCCCGGTTTGCGCGGCCAACGCATAAGCCGCGTTGCCCAGCGTATCGAGCAAACCGCTCATCAGAACGGGTATCCAGGTCTCACGAGCGACCTTCACCGGTTGACGCAGGAGCAGCGCGAACAGGGAAAGGCTGGTAATCGAAACAATGCGCACAGCAATCAGCGGATAGATGACCGATTCATCACCGGCCAGGTGCAAAGCAATGAAAAAGAAACCAAACGCCAGGCCAGCCAGCACCGGCAGACGCAAATCGGCCAGGCGAAAATGCGCGCTGCCCCCCTCCGAAACCAGCCAGATAGCTGCCATTGCCAGCGCGAAGCCGAGCAGCACCCCAAAAGAGGGCAAGCCCTGCGTAAAGGCGCCAAAAACCACCGGCAGCGCCGCGCCCACCACGCCCGAAACCGGCGCGGCAACGCTCATCTTGCCGCTTGCCAGCGCCTGATAGAGCAAAACCAGCCCCGCCGGGCCTATCAGCCCGGCCAGCCCACCCCACAGCCAGGCGCGCAAAGAGGGCAAGGGTTCTCGCAAAACCAGCGCAACTCCCAGGAGCAAAGCCATGCTGAAGAGATGCGCCACAATCACCACGCTTAACGGACGGGTACGTTTGGAGGCAATCCCGCCGCTGAAATCGCCTGCGCCCCACACAAGCGCGGCGGTCAGGCCAAGAGCAATCGGAAGAATCCCCAACGTCATCGGTTTTCCCTCCGCTGTTTGCGCCCGGAAGAACGCGTCACAATCTCTTCTGGCTTCAGCCCTTGCTCCAGCAGGAATTCGCGTTTGGGCTTGAGCGCGCCCGTTGGGCAGACCCCCACGCACTGACCGCAGAATACGCAGGTCGTGGCGGGCATCGGCGCATCGAAGAACGTCCCGATTTCGGTTTCGTAGCCGCGCCCGCTGAAGTTGATGGCGTAAGTGTACTGGGCATCCTCCGCGCAGACCTGCACGCAGCGCCAGCACAGGACACATTTGGCGTAATCACGCACATACATCGGGTTATCGTCTTTCAGCGGTACATCGCGCCGTTTCGCGCCAGGGAAACGCTCTGCCGAAGCATGATATTCCTGCATCAGCGCCCGGATTTCGGGAGAATCGGACAAATCCACGCTCGAAGCGAGCATTTCCAGAATCGTCCGGCGCGCGCGAATCACCCGTTCCGACCGGGTTTGCACCTTCATCCCCTCCGCCACACGGACGATACACGCCGGCTGGAGCAGGCGCATCCCCTCCACCTCCACCACGCATAATCGGCAGAGACCGTTGGCGGTGGTGGCCGGGTGCCAGCAAATGGTGGGAATTTCGATACCGGCAGCGCGAGCCGCCTCGAGCAGGGTTGCCCCTTCCGCTGTCATCACTTCCTGACCATCAAGAACGATTTTTAGCATGAGAACTCCACTTTCTTTCCGGCGCAAGCAATAGAAAACTCCGCGTCAATCCGCTTCATCCGTTTATCCGTTTCACCATCCGTTTCCTCATCCGCTTTCAGACCAGACCCAGTTTCATCGCCGAAAGCACCGCGCTGGCCGCCGTCTGCCCCAGCCCGCACAGACTGGCATCGGTCATCGTCCAGCCCACATCCTGCAAACGTTCCCGGTCGCCGGGCAGAGATTTTCCCTCCGCCAGCCGTTCCAGAATCTCCAACTGTCTTTGCGTCCCCATCTGGCACGGATAGCACTTGCCGCACGATTCATGCGCAAAGAAATGTCCTAACTTCGTCAACACCTTGCGTAAATCGCGCGAGTGGTCGAACACCATCACCACCCCCGAACCGAGCGAGAGCCCCGCCGCGCGCAAATCCTCGAACGTCAGGCGCACATCCAGGTGTTCCGCCGTCGCAAACGTCCCCGCCGCCCCGCCAAACAGGATGGCCTGAATCTGTTTTTCTGTTTCCTTCTCCGTTCCCCCATCCGTTCCTCCTGCCATCGCCAGCAATTCTCGCAGCGTCACCCCAAACGGCACTTCGTACACGCCAGGACGGGCCACATCGCCCGAAACGCAGAACAACTTTGGCCCGGTAGATTTCTCCGTCCCAATTTGGCGATACGCCTGCGCGCCCATCTTCAAAATGAGCGGCACATTGCACATCGTTTCCACGTTGTTGATAACGGTCGGTTTGCCAAACAGCCCGTGCGTGGTAGGGAAAGGCGGCTTGATACGCGGAAAGCCGCGTTTGCCCTCTATGGACTCGAACAACGCTGTCTCTTCGCCACAGATATATGCCCCCGCCCCCAAACGGATTTCCACCTCGAACGAAAAACCGGAATTCAGGATATTCTCTCCCAGCAAGCCCGCCTTACGCGCCGAATCGAAGACGGCCTGTAACACCGGCAGCATGTAGGCATACTCTCCACGCACGTAAAAGTAGCCGCGCGCCGCGCCAATGGCATACCCGGCAATCAACATGCCTTCAAGCACGCTGTGCGGGTCATCCATCAACAAAACGCGGTCTTTGAACGTTCCCGGCTCCGATTCATCGGTGTTGCAGACCACATACTTTGGTGAACCTTCCGCCTTTGCCGCCCCCTCCCACTTGACGCCAGTCGGGAAGGCCGCCCCGCCGCGCCCCACCAGCCCCGAAGCTTTGATTTCAGCAACGACCTGTTCCGGCGTCATCCTGAGCGCTTTACGCAGCGCTTCATAGCCGCCATATTCGGCCAGTGTGGTCTGACGACCCCGTCCACAGCGCGCAGTGAGCAGACGGTTGAGGCCATATATCGGCGAACGCGGGCGCAGTTTCCCGTCGCCCACCGTCCAGCGACCATCGTCCACGGTCAACACCGCCGGGGCCAGGTCGCACATCCCCAGGCAGGGCGCGGATTCGATGGTGACAGCGCCATCCAGCGTCGTCTGTCCCGGTCGGATTCCGTGTTGGGCGCATAGTCCGTTCAGCAGGGCATCCCCGCCCTTAAGCGCGCAGGCCACATCCGTACACACCCGCGTAATCCGCCGCCCTACCGGTTCGTTATAGAAGAGACTGTAAAACTCAATGACCCCATGCACCTCCGCCAGCGGCACGTTCAGCAATCGGGCCACTTCGGCAGCGGCTTCTGGCGGAATCCAACCGCACACCGCTTGCGCGGCGTGCAGAGCTGGCAACAGACCGGAACGTCCCAACGGGAGATAGGGTGAGATAGCGTTTCGCAAAGCAGGCAGGTTTATTTCGGACATAACTGCTCCAGGTTAGGAACAGTATAGCGCAAATTGTCCCCAAATTCATCCCCCTTGCTGCCGGCTCTATGCGATTTTAAGAGACGCGCGTCTCAGTTCAACACACCGCGCACCCAGTCACCCACCCACCAGTAACGAAAATCCTGGCCCTGAGCGGTGCGAATGGCGCCGATGATACCCACAATGGGTGCAATCGCCATACCCACCAGGAAGAATGGCGTCAGCACACAGGCCGCGGGGATGAGCAGAATGCCTACCACCACTGCCGAGAGCAGTCCGACAATGGCCCAAACGATGCCCAAACCATACCACCACAAAAGCTGGAACAAAAACGATTGCATGGCATGATAAGCAACATATTTGGAGCGGTTATAAAAGAGCAGATAGATGCCAAGCGCAACCACCGGCCCGAGAACGCCGGTAAACAAGTTCACCAGCACGCTCAGGTGCGCCAGCATGGCCCAGGTACGTTCATCCGCTGCTGAGAGCGGCGCCGGGCCGGAAACAGGAGGGGTGGTTTCGACTGTCATTTTTACCTCGATTTCATGCACGGACGGGAAATGTACTGCCGCTGTGCGCGACGCACACCAATCGGCGCAAAGGCAGGCCGATAAGGCCCAAACACAATCAACAGAGCGCGTAAAAGGATGTTCATATCCCTACTTACGCGCTCTACTGGCAAAGGTTGCAAAATAACGCACAAAACATCAAAACGCCAGGTCTGCGCGCCTGCGCGAACCTGGCGTCGTTATCCGCCACAACTGTTTAGACGGGCGCTACGCCCAACCCTGCCCTTTAACAAAATCGGTAATGACCGGCACGGTCACCAGCTTACCCTGATACGCCTGGAAACCCAGATAAATTGCATAAAGCCATACCAGGAGACCAATGCAAAAGCCGGAGGTCAAAACAGCAATGACCCCCAAAACAAGCGCCTGAGCATTGTGGGCTTTGATGAACGGACGGTTTTTCTTATCCTCCATCAAGAGCAAGAGGATGGGAACCAGCGGCGAAAAAACATACGCAAGCAAAGCCCAGAGCTTGTCATCGCTGGTGACTTCGTAATTGAAATTCGACATAAGACATAGCCTCCTCTGAATGTGGTTGAAAAAATTGTACAGCCAAAATAGACAAAAAGCAATCAGCAAATCCCGCCTTTTGCCGCTCCAAACACCGCCAGAAAGTCCTATTGTGAGTAGAATAATGGACATGAAGATAGACCTGAACTTTGATGCAGGCGAACACGATGCGGTGAACACCGAAGCAGCAGTGATGCCTTACATCACCTCCGTCAACGTTGCCTGTGGGCTTCATGCCGGCAGTCCCAAAGTGATGCACGCTGTTATTCGGCTGGCAAAACAGTACAACGTCTGCGTTGGGGCGCATCCCTCCTGGCCCGACAGGGAAAATTTTGGACGGCGCGAGATGTGGTTGCCACTGGACGAAGTCGAAGCGCTGGTTTCCTATCAGGTAGGGGCGCTGGCGGCCATCGCACGGATGGAAGCAATGGAACTGCGGCACGTTAAACCGCACGGTGCGCTGTATAACCAGGCAGCAGAAAATGCCGAATTGGCCGAAGCCATTGTCCGCGCAGTCAAACGCTTCAGCCAGGATTTGATTGTGGTGGGGCTGGCCGGTTCATATCTGGTCGAAGCGGCACGGGCAATTGGCTTACCGGCGGCAGGTGAAGCCTTCCCCGACCGGGCTTACCGTCCTGATGGCACGTTGATGCCGCGTAATCAGCCTGGCGCCGTGCTGGAAGACCCGGTGCAGGTGGCCGCAAACGCCGTCCGCCTGGCGCGTGAGGGCATTCGCCGCGGCGAAACTCTGCTCCAGCCCGATACGCTTTGCCTGCACGGCGATACTCACTGCGCTGCTGAGAACGCCCGGCAGGTACGCGCTGCGCTGGAAGCCGCCGGAATGCTTCTCGAACCTTTATGAGAACGAGGTAACTATCTAGCATCCCTCGCCCCGGGCCCCTCTCCCTACGGGAGAGGGGAGAAATGGCCCAGATTTTTGCCGCTTTTGGCAGCGACATCGCCGATTTGCGGCCGTTTCCCCCTCCCTTTGGGAGAGGGTTAGGGTGAGGGTAAATAGTTACAGAACGAGGTACAATACAACTCCTGCCCAAAAGGAGGCTGTATGGATGCACGTTTTCAAGAGCTTTTGCTCCTGTACGCTCAGGCCGACACGTCCACCGCCCAAGACGAAATCGAAAAAACGTTGTGGGCCGAATTCGGCACCACCAAAGCAGTGCTGGTGATGGATATGTCTGGCTTTTCGCGCCTGACGCAAAAGTACGGTATCGTCCATTACCTTTCGATGGTCTTGCGAATGCAGCTGACTTCTCAGCCCATCATCCAGGCACTGGGAGGCAAAGTTATCAAGTTCGAGGCCGATAACTGCTTTGCGATGTTCGATACAGTCTTATCGGCAACCGAAGCCGCTATTCGGCTGAACACCGCCTTCGATGCCATCAACCGCTTCACCGAAGACAACTTCGACATCCGCGTTTCCATCGGCATAGATTACGGCCCGGTGTTGCTGACCGGTGGCCCGGATTTTTTCGGCGATGTGGTCAACACGGCCAGCAAACTGGGGGAAGACGTGGCCGGGCCGGGTGAAATTTTGCTCACCACCCGTGCCTTTCGGCAATTGCCACCAGAAGCAGGTTATACGGGCAAAACGCTCACCCCGCTGCTCTCTGGCGTCCGAATCGAGGCCTATGCGCTGGAATACACCCGGCAAGCGCGCCGCGCTTCGTCGGCCTCTGATTCAAGCCTGGCTCAATGACGTTTGCTGCGCTTCTCCATCGCTGGAAAACCGACCCGCTTACGGCCCCCAATGTGGCGGCCTGGCGAATCCAGGCGGCGCGCCCCGCCGAATGGCATCCCCTGCCACCAGATTTACCGCCCCGCCTGGCAAATTCTCTGCAAAAACGGGAAATCCGCGCTCTGTACAGCCACCAGGCCGAAGCATGGCAGGCAGCGCGCCGGGGCGAGCACCTTGCGATTGCCACTGGGACGGCCTCCGGCAAGACTTTGTGCTACAACCTGCCCGTGCTGGCAGTGCTGGAAGAAAATCCCCACACACGTGCGCTGTATCTGTTTCCCACCAAAGCGCTTGCACAAGACCAGCTTTCCGTCCTGCATCAACATTTTTCCGTGCCAGCTGCCATCTATGATGGCGATACACCACAGGCACGTCGTGCGGACATTCGTAAAAACGCCCGCCTGGTGTTGAGCAACCCCGATATGCTGCATACCGGCATTTTGCCACACCACACCGGTTGGGCCGATTTCTTTCGCCACCTGCGCTTCGTGGTGATAGACGAACTGCATGCCTATCGTGGTGTGTT
Source organism: Anaerolineales bacterium (assembly GCA_025056175.1). Taxonomy (GTDB): domain Bacteria; phylum Chloroflexota; class Anaerolineae; order Anaerolineales; family Villigracilaceae; genus UBA5195. Next base: position 37,278 of record JANWWK010000023.1, on the reverse strand, counting down.
CGGGTCGCATGTGGCGAACGTCTTGCGGCGGCTCAAGCGCGTGGCGGCTTTCTATGGTGCCAGGCCGCAGTTCATTCTGACTTCTGCCACCATTGCCAATCCGCGCGAACTGGCAGAATCGTTGATTGAAGAAACCGTCACCCTCATCGAACGCGATGGCTCTGCGCGCGGAGAGCGACACTTCCTGATATACAACCCACCGGTGGTAGAGGAAGCGCTGGGCGTGCGAAAAAGCGCCCTGCACGAAACGGCACGTCTGGCTGACGATTTGCTTGAAACCGCAACCCAGGCGGTGATATTCGCGCGTTCGCGCCGGAGCGTAGAACTCCTGCTACGTTTTCTGGATGCAACCGCAGCGCGCCCAACCACACAGGCCAACCAGCCTGTTCGCGGCTACCGTTCCGGCTACTTGCCCGTCGAACGGCGTGAAATTGAACGCGGTTTGCGCGAAGGCAGTGTACGCCTGGTGGTTGCCACGAATGCCCTGGAACTGGGGATTGACATCGGTGGAATGGGCGCGGTGCTGATAATGGGGTATCCCGGCTCGGTTGCCAGCATCCGCCAGCAGGCCGGGCGCGCCGGACGGGGAGATGCGCCTGCCGCCGCCGTCCTGATTGCCACCCCCAATCCGCTCGACCAGTTTCTGGCGCGTCATCCCGAATATTTGCTGGAACGTTCTCCCGAACAAGGGCTGGTCAACCCCAACCATCTCCTCATCCTGCTTCAGCACATCCGCTGTGCATTGTTCGAGCTGCCATTTCGCGCCGGAGAGGGGTTTGGACGCGTACCGCCAGAGCAAGTTGAAGAATATCTCGACGTATTGACCAGCAGCGGCGAAGCGCACCGCAGCACAAACACCACCTACTGGATGGCCGATGCGTATCCCGCAGCCGGCGTCTCTTTGCGCTCGGCTTCGCCCGAAACTGTCGTCTTACAGGTGGAAGATGGCGGAGCGGCGCGCATGATTGGCGAGGTGGATTCGGCGTCTGCACCCTGGATGGTTCACCCGCGCGCCGTCTACCTGCATGAAGGCCAGCAGTATTTCGTGCAACATTTAGACCTGGCCGCCGGCCGCGCCACACTCATTCCGGTTGCGCTGGATTATTTCACTGAACCCTTACGCGAGAGCGCGCTGCGTGTACTTTCGGTGCAGGAGCAAACCAACGAGAAAGCATGGGGAGAAGTGCAAGTCATAACCCAGGTAACGGGCTTCCGCAAGCGTGCCTGGACGAGCGGCGAGAATCTCGGACAGGAAGCGCTCGACCTGCCGCCAACCGAGATGCAGACCACCGCTTACTGGCTCTCCATCCCGGCGGAAGTGGTGCAGGCACTCAGCCGCGAAGGCCTGTGGACAAACAGCCCGAATGACTACGGCCCGCATTGGCCGCAAATCCGTGAACAGGTGCGCGCCCGTGATGGGTTTCGCTGTCAGATGTGCGGGCGTCCTGAAACGGCGCGCCAGCATGATGTTCATCATAAAGTCCCGTTCCGCATGTTCCGTGAAGCAGGTGGAACGATTCGGCGCGAGGAAGCCAACCGCCTGGAGAACCTGATAACACTCTGCCCGGAATGTCACCGCAAAGCCGAAACGAACGTGCGCGTTCGTAGTGGCCTGGCCGGGCTGGGATACGCGCTCTCAAATCTGGCGCCGCTTTTTCTGATGTGCGCTCCCGGCGACCTGGGATTGCACATTGAACCTGTAGAAAACCCCGTTTTCGGCGCACCCTGCGTAGCACTGTACGACCAGGTGCCAGGCGGAATTGGCTTCAGCCAGAAACTATTCGCCCTGCACCAAGAACTCCTGCGGCAAGCGCGCGAATTGATAAGCGCCTGTCCGTGCCAGGAAGGCTGTCCCTCCTGCGTGGGGCCAGGCGGAGAAAACGGCCAGGGGGGAAAAGCAGAAACACTGGCTATTTTGCGTGAACTGGCCTGACCGGTTTTAGCCTGACCGGTTTTATTGGTATCGAATCGGTTCGACTTCACGCCTGGGTGCATCCACCGCATCCGTGCCACGCGGATAGTAAAAGGTTTGCCGCAGGCTCCAGTTCCATTCGAGCGATTGGCGATACCCCTGGTAAGTACCCCAAAACTGGTTAAAGCGAAACCAAAAAATGCTGGCAAAGTGACGGCGCAACACACCTTTGCGCGCGGCATGCCACAGGTCATTCACAATGTTCCCCGCCGTCATGCGCAGAAAATCATAGGCGCTGAAATGCGCTTCGGGATAAATCCGTTTGAAGGCCATTGCTTCGCGCCGATACCGATTCCGCACGGCGCGGGGCGTTTCGTTGTGAATATGAATGATTTCCGCTTCGGCCACGTACGCAATCCCCCAGCCCTGACTTTGCGCCCATTTGGCCCAGGCCAGGTCTTCCAGCCCGGTCAGCGTCTCGTCATAAGGGTGAATTTGCCACAATGAGCGGCGGATGGCGGCATTGGCGTTATTGCAAAACGGGTGCGGCTGACGCGGGTTCGAGACATCGGGAAACCAGCGCGCAAAAATTTCATGTTCCGAAAATTTACTTGTCTCGGCCCCGCGCTGTTTGCCATACGTAAGCGCAATCGAATCGTCAGCAAACGGTTCCAGCAATCGTTCCAGCCAATCGGGATACACTGGATACACATGTGCCGAAGCAATCACGGCCAATTCGCGCGTCGCGGCAGACATGCCTACATTCAGCGAGCGTCCAAAGGTAAATTCCTGTGGAGCAATGTGAACAACTCTGGCACCAAACGCCTGAGCAATCGCTACCGTGTCATCGGTCGAGCCAGAATCCACCAGAATGACTTCCACTTCCCGCACAGTCTGCTGGCGAATGCCCTGCAACAGGCGCGGAAGGTGACGGGCTTCGTTATAGGCGCGGATGACAATCGAACAGTTCATGGTTTACGCTGGTATACTCGCCCTTCGGCGTCTTCATAGACCAATTCCCAGTGCCGGGCAAACTCCGGATGAGAAAGCATCTCCGGATAACCTTCTGCCTGTCCGTTGCGCCAGGCGGTGCGAAACGCAACGAAGTAATCGGCATCGCGCGCGCGGGTGACAGAATTGGTAAACGGCCGGTCGTAGAGATAGAAAGGCAAACCGTTTTCGACAATTACCACCGCATGATGGACGTTTTTCTGAACGTAATCATACGCGCTGAAGTAGCCATTCACGCCAACCGCCTGCTCGAACGGGTCGCGCAAGACCGCCTCCCCGCCAGGGCGAAACGCCATCAAGCGCTGATTTTTCCAGACGCCATATGCGCTCACGCCAGCCGCCAGGACGAACATCAGCGCAGCAAACATCCACCGCGAGGCTAACCACGCATACACGGCGCGAACAAACGTCCCCAGCAGAAGAAACAAAAGGACAGCCTGCCAGGCCAGGAGTGGAATGGCAAAGCGCCAGGCAATTTGCGCCGGTTGTTGGTTACTGCCCAGGAAAGCAGAAGCCGGCGTCAGCACAAAAGAGAGCAGTAAAATCAGACCAACCCCCACCGGCAGACGGATAGAGCGCCAGAAAAGCGCAATCAGACCGGAGAGCAAAACAATTCCCAAAACGAGAAAAAACTGCGCGGGGATATGCTCATAGAAGTACGGATTGTTGAGATTCGCGGCAATGCTCCAGGCGCTCAGCCGTGCGGCGCTGGGCTTGAACAAACTTCCCATCGCCGCCAGATTACGAACAACCCATAACACCCCCGGCAAAACCAGTAAAGCGCAGCGTAGTTGCGTGCCCAGCGCCGCCTTCCATCCTTCCGCACGGCGTTGCACCCACCACGCCATGCCCCAGGCAAACCCCACCAGCAAAACTGCATTCGGCTTAACGCTCAATGCCATCATACTCACCGCCGCCAGACCCGGCAGAGCGGCGCGCGGGTCTTCATCTTTGCCCGGCGTAAACAGGGCGACGGCCAGCAAAAGCGCGCCCAGGAAAAGGTCGTTCTTGCCGATGAGAATGACCTGCGGCCATACCGGCCACCAGAGATTATTCTCGTTCCCCGGCAAATACAGCCGACTCAGGATGAGCAGGACAACCACAAAAAGCGCAAGCCCAGGCGGCAAAGGGCTAAAGCGCACCATTCCCAGCCACCAGGCCAGCACAAAATACAGTGCAATCAGCGCATGAGTCAGACCAATCAGATAGCCATGTGGGTTCAGGCCAAAGGCCAGCGCCAGCAAAGACTCATACCCGAACGGATATTCGCCGTAATCAATCGTCATATCCCAGGCGGAACCCGTGACGAGCATTTCCACTGCTTTTGGGAAATGATACAGCCCGGCATCCCAGTTCAACTCTTTGGAAATCGGGGAAAACGGCCAGCGCACGAGGGGATAAAGCGCCAGCAACGCAAAAAGAAACAGCCCAATCCACGCCAGAGCTTGCTCCAACACGGCCTGTGGATGGGACTGTCCTTCGGGCGATTGGAGAAACCCGAACCAGTGGCTTCCAGATGCCAAAAGCGCAAACATAGCCCCTGCACACAGCAGGCTGGCAGCCACAGCCAGGCCAATATGGTAAATTTTTAACAACCCCAACACCTGCCCGGCAGTGATAATGCCATAGAACGCAGCCGTGAGTGCCAGGAAACTCCAGAGAAGAACGCGGAACAGACGCATGGGCTTATTCTTCGTCCAGCAAAAAATCGCCCCCCTGAAACAGGCCGCGCGTCACCACCTGAACGGCAGGGGAAGCAGCCAACCGGTGCGGGTCAAACCATTTCAGGCGGGCATTGACCGGCAGGACGCCCCGCTCCAGAAACTCACCAAAAGGCAACGACGTGCGAAATAGCTGGTAATACAGAAACCGCCGGGCATGACGCTGAAATTCGGGCGGCGCAGCAATATGTTCGGCAGACAGGAACTGCTCCAGCGTGGCACGGTATTCCGGGATGGATTGCGGGAAGAACACCGTCGGGTAGCGGGTGAAGCGCGCCTTACCAGCGCACAGCACCGGCGCACCCAGAATTGAAGCTTCTAACCCAATGGTGGAATTGTAAATCAGCACAAATTTCGACCGCGCAATCAGTTCATAAGAACTCAGGTACTCCTGGGGTGGCACAAACAACAGGTTCGACAGGCTGGCCGCACGGCGGGCTTCAACCCATTCGGCCACGCTTTCCTGGCTTTCTTTGCCGGGGCGGGCTTCGTCGGGGTGCGCGCGCAAAACGAAAAGCGTCTCAGGGTGCTCACGCACCGTCTCCAGCACCAGGTCGAGCCAGGCAAACATATCAGAAAAAACCGTATTTGCGTGCGGCTGACTGGTATCAAAGATAACATTGGTAAAAACCGGCACGATTTGCTTGAACTGCGCCGCCTTTTGCAGGAACTTTTCGTCCAGGCCTTTCATCGAAGGCCAAAAGCGGATACCGGCCATGCTGAAATTGCCCTGAAACCGCTCCTGGAGATAGGCATCCAGGCGGGCATTTTGCGCCGCAGTCATCTCGAAAGAATTGGGGATTTCGATGGGATAAATGGTGGCCTCGCCCTCGGTGAAAAAGCCGCTCATCGGCTGAAGGCCAACCTCGTGGGTAATCACGCGCAGCCCGCGCTGTCTGGCGACCCATTTGGCCGTGGCTTCGGGGTAGAACTGTCCGTTGAAGACGATAACGGCTTGCGGGTGAGTTTCTTCCAGAAATTGCCTGAATTGCCGTGCCACGTTGAAGGCAGACAGGATGTACTCACGGAAGAAGAAGCGCGTTGTCTCATCATCCACCAGATGGTGGCGGCGCAAAATCCAGCGCAGACCGGGCAAAACGAGCTCCCCCAGCGGGATGCCCTGCCAGGTAAACGTCATCAGCCCATCCAGTGAGAGTGGTTCCAACGCCGCTTCCAACGCCGAATCGCGCTGGAAACCGAACCAGTGTACTTTTGCGCCCGTGTACAGCGTGCGCGCCTGAAAGACACACGAGCGGCAGGGAGGCGGTTGGGCAGGGCGATGACGGTTTGTTCCTAAGACACAACGGCTCATGCCGCGCTGGCAGGCAAAATAAACCACCGGAATACCCTGCAAACGCAATCCCCACGATGTGAGCAGATGAAAGGCGCTGTTCCAGGAAAAATCATCCAGCCCACTGGAGGCTTTGAAGAAGGCTACCGGGCGAACATCACGCGGTGCGGGGGCAGCGTGAGCAACCCGCCACGCCATGCGGACAATACGCCAGTTGTTGAGCAGACGCACCAGGCGGCGGCAAAAGTGAAAGAATGTGTTTTCCATGAATGCGTTCGATTTTACAAGACAATCCCGCTGGCTTCCAGATGCAAAACGGGCGGAAACTACGTGATTTCCGCCCGTGCGCGAACAATCACCAATCCCTAGCCTCCAATTTGATTCATCACGCGGTTGAGTGGGATAATCCCCTCTTCCAGGCCATGTCCCCAGGGCTTGTTCCACACACCATCCAGAATAATCTGGCGCAGCTCCTCGTCACTGGCGCCGTTACGCATAGGGGAGAGCAAATCCAATTCTTTTTCTCTCAAGAGGCACATCCGCAAAACGCCATCTGCCGTGAGACGGGCGCGCGTACAGGCCGCGCAAAACGGCACAGTGACCGAGGAAATGAACCCGATTTGGCCTTTTGCGCCGCGAATGCGGTAAATGCGCGCTTCGCCGTCATATTCGCCGCTGGCTTCCAGCGGACCGAATTCCGATTCGATTTTTTGCTGAATTTCGGCTGCAGTGACTACCTGGCGGGTTTGAATCTCAGTCGCCCCAGCAAAAGGCATCATCTCGATAAAGCGCATTTGCCAGGGGCGGTCGAGGGTAAGCGCAGCCAGGTCAACCACGTCCTCTTCGTTATAGCCCCGCACGACCACTCCGTTCAACTTGATGGGCGTCAACCCGGCGGCTTCGGCAGCCAGAATCCCCTCCCAAACCTGCTCCAATTTGCCCCAGCGCGTCAGGCGGCGAAACTTTTCCGGGTCGAGCGTGTCAATCGAAACGTTCACCCGCTGCAGCCCGGCTTCCTTGAGCGGACGCGCCAGTTTGGAAAGCAGCACGCCGTTGGTGGTCATCGAAAGCGAACGAATGCCAGGCGTATGAGCAATCGCCCGCACCAGCTCCACCACATTCGCGCGCACGGTTGGTTCGCCACCCGTCAGCCGGATTTTATCGAAGCCCAAACTGGCAAACAGCCGCACCAGGCGCAAAATTTCATCGTCTTGCAACAAATCGGCATTCGGCCGAAACGTCTGGTCTTCGGGCATGCAGTAGATGCAGCGCAGGTTACAATGGTCGGTCAGGGAAATGCGCAAGTAATGGATGTTCCTGCCGAAGCGGTCAATTGCCATACGTCACCTCGCGGAAATTTCACCTTTAATGACTCCAATTATACAGCGGGGTGGATGATTCGCACTGTGTAATCGCCAATTCATGTACAATAGCGACACCATGAATGCCTTTCGCCTTGCGCTATTGCTTTTGACCCTGCCTGCGCTGGCCTGTCGCCCGGTGCTGGCAATTGGCTGGGGCGAACTCCTTTTGTTGAACGGTTTGCTGCTGCTGCTGTTTGGCCTGCCGTTGTGGCGGTTTTGGAAAAAGCGGCACAAGAAGGACTGACGGATTCATATGATGCGTTTCTTCGCTGGCTGGCGGCAAATCATGGGCATGGTCGCCGTCTTGCTTTGCCTGCACGGGTGCCTGCCTCCGGCGCCAACAGCATTTCCTGCGCTGACGCAGCCGCCTCCGCCTGCTACCCAGACCCGCCCCCCAACTGCCACGCTGACCCCTCCTGCAACGCCGCGCCCGACCTGGACGCTCGAACCGACCAGCACACCCATCCCCAGCCTGACGCCGCGTCCCCGCATCCGGCGGGTGCTGATTATCAGCTTTGACGGCTTGCGCCCTGATGCGATTGCGCTCGCGCCCATGCCAACCCTGCTGGCACTGATGCAAAACGGTGCCTATTCGCTCACCGCCCAAACCACCTACCCCAGCGCCACCCTGCCCGCCCATGCCTCCATGCTGACGGGGATGTGTCCGCAAAAACATGGCGTCCTGTGGAACGATTACGACCCCGCGCAGGGATACGCACAGGGAACAGACCTGTTCGACCTGGCGCGTGCCAACGGTTTACAGACCGGCATGGTGGTCGGCAAGAAAAAACTCCAGCAACTGACCGAACCCGCCAGTCTCAATCTGTTCCAATTCATCAACGACCGTGACCTGATGATTGCCGATTGGTTGGTCCAAAACTTCCCGATTGATTTTGGGCTGTTGTTCGTCCACTTCCCGACGCTGGATTTTATGGGACACGAACACGGCTGGCTCTCGCCCGAACAGTTGAGCGTAGCGCGGCGTGGCGATGAGGCGCTTGGCAAACTGCTGGCAGCGTTGCAGGAACGCGGCCTGCACGAAGAAACGCTCCTGATGATTAGCGCCGACCACGGCGGACATGACCAGACGCACGGCTCCCGCGACCCGCTCGACATGACCATCCCCTGGGTGATTGCTGGTCCGGGAATCCGCCCCGGGCAACTGACCTCGCCAATACAAACGACCGATACTGCCGCCACTGCCGCCTGGGCGCTGGGCCTGCCGCTCCCACCCGAATGGGACGGCGTTCCGGTGACCGAAGCATTTGGGTTACCGGCGCAAGAACGCCCCGCCGGGTTTTGTCCATGAGAGTAGAATGCAGTACTCAGTGTGCATTTTTCAGTGTTCAGTATCCCCATCTGCTTCGAGGAACAACCACATGCTTACAGGCTTCGATTTTCTCTTCATTGCACTTGCGGCAATGGCCGCAGGGGCTATCAACGCCCTGGCCGGCGGCGGCACACTCATTACCTTCCCGGTTCTGCTTGCCGTTGGCGTTCCGGCAGTCGCCTCCAATGTCACCAACACCGTTGCGCTCTTACCGGGCTACCTGGGCGGTACGCTGGCACAGTGGAATGACCTGCGCGGACAATCACGCCGTCTCTGGTACATCTTGCCGGCCAGCATCGCCGGAGGCCTGCTCGGTGGCATACTGTTGCTCTACACCGGAGAAAAACTCTTCCGCCAAATGGTGCCTTACCTGATTTTAGCAGCCTCATTGCTATTAGCCGTGCAAGACCCGGTGCGAAAATGGCTCACGCGCCGCGCCGAACGCCACAACGCTGGCAAAGTCTCGGAGTGGTGGAGCATTGCGCCCATTGGTCTGGCCGCTATCTACGGAGGCTACTTCGGCGCCGGGTTGAGCGTAATTGTCCTGGCTGCGCTTGGCCTGACAATAGACGAATCGTTGACCAGATTGAACGCACTCAAACAGGGGGTGGCCTTCAGCGTTAATATCGCAGCGGCGGTCTTCTTTTTATTTTCCGGGCTGGTGGTCTGGCAGGCGGCGCTGGTGATGGCACTGGGCGCGCTGGTGGGCGGCTGGTTGGGCGGCAAACTGGCCGGCGCCATTCAACCGGTCACCCTGCGCTGGCTGGTCGTTTCGATAGGGGTGGTGGTCGCCATCATCTATCTGGTGCGTGGATAAACGCTTCCGCGTTTACCTGCATTTGCGCCTGAATCGCTGCCAGTACCCCGGCAAACTCTCCGGCGGGATGGCGTTTCAAAATGGCCTTGCGCGTCTCGCGGTCAAAACGATGCAGACCAAGATACTGCATCGCATGTTTTCGGAACAAACGCTCGCCATCTTCGCGTCCATAAAAGGCGATGTTACGCTCCAGGTGACGTTGCATGGTCTCACGCACCTGTTCGGGCGGCACCTGTTCGCGGTCGAGGCGCGCAAAAATCCACGGATTGGCAATCGCGCCGCGGCCAATCATCACCGCATCGCAGCCGGTCATCTGTTTCATGCGCGCAATGTCCTCCACACGGCGCACATCTCCATTCCCCACCACCGGAATTTTGAGCAAGGCTTTGACTTCAGCAATTGCATTCCAATCGGCCTGACCGGCATACCCCTGTTGTTTTGTGCGTCCGTGAACGGCAATCAGCGCCGCGCCATTCTCTTCGGCAATGCGTGCCACTTCTTTGTAATTCAGGCAATCCTCCCATCCCAACCGCATTTTGCCGGTAACGGGGACGCGCAAACGGGCTGAGAGTGTAGCAAAAATCTGCCCCACCTTCTGTGGCGTGCGCATCAGCCCCACCCCGCAACCACGGTGAGCGATGCTTTTGGCAGGGCATCCCATGTTAATATCAATAATGTCGGGGCCCAAATCCTGTGCAATGAGCGCCGCTTCCAGCAAAACAGATGGCTCATCTCCATAAATTTGAAAGACCACCGGACGCTCGGCCTCTTCGTAAGTCAGTTTAGCGCGCACGCGGCGAAAATTGCGGACGATGTCTTCTGCTTTCACAAACTCGGTATAACTCATGGCCGAACCCAGTGCGCGGCAAATCGAACGGAACGGCCAATCGGAATAGCCATCCATCGGCGCAAGAATCGCCTCGCCGTACACCGGAATATCGCGAACAAAAAAGACAGGTAACTCGCGGGAAGAAAACGACATACCCTGATTATATGCGAAACTTTTTTTCCCCTTTCGCCGTTTATAATAAGAAAAACCAGGAGAACCCCCATGCCTACCCTTTCCCTGAATACTGGCCTGTTTTTCGAGGATTTTCAACTCGGTCAACGGTTAACCTCGGCTGCGCGCACCGTCACCGAACACGATGTAGCCGCCTTTGCCGGTCTCTCTGGCGATTTCAACCAAATCCACACCGACGCTGAATTTGCCAAAACCACGCCGTTCGGACAGCGCATTGCGCATGGCATTCTGGGCCTGGCAATTGCCTCCGGCCTGGCCGTCCAGACCGGCATTCTGGGCGCAAATGTGATGGCCTTCCGCGAAATCAACGAATGGAAATTCGTCAAACCAGTGTTCTTCGGCGACACCATCCACGTCGAAATGGAAGTGACCGAAACCAAAGCGCTGCCACGACTGGGTGGAGGCAGCGTCACACTTGCCGTCAAAGTCAACAACCAGACCAACGAAACCGTCATGAAAGGCGCATGGACGGTCCTGGTCAAATCGAAACCTGCCTGAAGCCATGCCCAACAAATACCTGCCCGACGATTACTTCCCAGAAGAAACCCCGCCGGAAAAACGGCCAGAAGAAGAGCCAAACCCTTCGGATTCTTCCCCCTCGGCGCCCCAGGAAAGCTCCAACCGGCCTTCTATTCTCAAGCGTTTTCTCGCTCCCGAAGAACCGCCCGCCTGGAACGACTTCACCACCACCTTCCCAACCCCTTCGTCATCCGACCCGGCGGCTGCCTCTCCTGCTTCTGAACAACCGCCCGCCTGGAACGACTTCACCGCCACCTTCCCGGCCGCTTCCAACGACCTTTCGCAGGTTCCGGCCCATTCGCAAACCATCCTGCCAGACGGAGCCCGCTCAGGACGTCCCAGCCCGCCGCCTCTATACCCAGAACCAAACTTCCCGCCAGTCGAACCAGTCGAAGCCATTGACCTGAATGCCACGCGCGTCACACCTGCGGCACTGCAATCAGCCACCGGACCGCGCCGTCCTGTCGTCGCAAGCCGGCGAACCGCGCCTGTTGGGCAATCGACCCAGCCCCGTGTGCGGCGACCCCCCTGGGGTTGTTTGATGCGCGGACTGGTCATTGGGTTATTCGTATTCGTCGGCGCCCTCATCGTGGGCTCGATTGCCGCTGTGGCGGCTTACCTCTCGATTGCCGCCGATTTGCCCACCGTAGATGACCTGCGGGCGCGTTCCTCACAATTCGAGACCACCCGCATCCTCGACCGCAACGGAAACAGCTTGTACGAAATTCTCGACCCGTCCGCCGGGCGGCGCACCACCGTCAAACTGAATCAAATTTCTCCTTACGTCGTTGCCGCAACCATCGCCACCGAAGACAAAGAGTTCTACAACCATCCCGGTTTCGACCCGCTTGCCATCCTGCGCGCTTTATGGGCCAACTTACAAACCGGCGGAGAAGGCGGCGGGGCATCTACCATCACCCAACAGTTAGCGCGCGCACTCCTGCTCTCGCCCGAAGAACGCAACCAGCGCACTTACCTGCGAAAAGTGCGCGAAATCATCCTGGCTGCCGAAATTACCCGCCGTTACAGTAAAGATGAAATCCTGGAACTGTACCTGAACGAAATTTACTACGGCAACCTGGCTTACGGCATCGAAGCCGCCGCCGAAACCTATTTTGGCCCGGCCATAGACGGCCAGCTGACGGGCACCCCCAACGGCTTGCTGGCCGATGACCTGAACCTGGCACAGGCTTCCTTCCTGGCTGGCCTGCCGCAGTCGCCGGCGGTCTATGACATTCATACCAACCGCCTTGCGACGCTTACCCGTCACCGCGATGTCATCGTCCTGATGTATCAATTGAGTGCCGAAAAAGGGTGTATTCAGGTCAGCAACAGCCCACAGCCGGTTTGCGTCGGCGTACAGGAATCTTTACAGGCCGCACAGGACATCGAAAACTTCAAATTTCCCGCGCCCAACATCCAGATGCGCTATCCACATTGGGTGCAATACATTCGCGCACAGCTGGAATCCAAATATGACGCGCAGACGATTTACCGCTCCGGTTTCACCGTCTATACCACGCTCGACCCGGCACTTCAAGACCTGGCGCAACAATTGGTAACGAACCAGGTGAACACGTTGTTTAGCCAGGGCCGCAACGTCAAAAACGGCGCGCTGGTTGCCATTCAGCCGCAAAGCGGTGAAATTCTGGTCATGGTTGGCTCGCCTGATTTCTACAACGAAGCAATTGACGGTCAGGTGAACATGGCCGTCAGCCCTACCCGCCAACCCGGCTCGTCCATCAAACCACTGACCTACGTAGCCGCATTCGAGAAAGGCTGGACCGCATCCACTCTGATTTGGGACGTGCCAACCGGCTTCCCACCCTCCGGTGACCCGAATGACCCGCGTGAACCTTACGTTCCCCGCAATTACGATGGCAAATTTCACGGCCCGGTGACGGTACGCAGCGCGCTGGCAAACTCCTATAACATCCCTGCTGTGCGCGCGCTCTACGAAGTGGGCATTTACGATGACCCCAACACTCCCGCCAAAGAAGGGCTGATTGGTATGGCCCAAAAATTGGGCATCACCAGCCTGACTCGCAACGACTACGGCCTGGCGCTCACTCTGGGCGGTGGCGAAGTCAGCCTGCTGGAGATGACCAGCGCCTTCGCCGTCTTTGCCAACAATGGCGTGCGCGTGCCGCCGGTTTCCATCCTCAAAGTCGTAGATAGCGATGGAAATGTCGTTGAGCAATACACCCCACCCCCTGGCGAACAAGTCATCCGGCCAGAACATGCCTTTCTCATCTCCTCCATCCTCTCCGATAACGAAGCGCGCCGCCCGATGTTCGGCTCAAACTCGGCGCTGAACCTGCCATTCCCTGCTGCTGCCAAAACCGGCACCACGAACGACTTTCGCGACAACTGGACGATAGGTTACACTCCCGACCTGGCAGCAGGCGTATGGGTAGGCAACGCCGATTACACCCCCATGCAGAACACCACCGGCCTCACCGGCGCTGCGCCCATCTGGTCTCAATTCATGCTTCAGGCCGTTCCGCGCATCACAGGGGGCAATCCCTCCCCCTTCGTGCGGCCTGCCGGGATCGTAGATAAAGTCATCTGCGCCATCTCCGGAACCGAACCTTCGCAATGGTGTCCACAACAGCGCAGCGAACTCTTCGCCGCCGACCAGCCACCCTTACCCGCCACCGAAGACTTATGGAAAGAAGTCATCATAGATACCTGGAGCGGGCAAATTGCCAATAATTCCTGCCGTGACTTTGTGCAGAAAAAGATGACCCTGAACGTTACCGACCCAAATGCGCGCTTCTGGTTACGAAAAACCGATGAAGGCCGCGCCTGGGCTGAACAGATGGGCTTTGAGCCGCCTCTCTTCTTCACCCCGCAAGACGAATGCAATGCCAATACACCCCGCGCCACCCTCTCAATTGAGAACCTCCGCGATGGACAAACCCTCACCGAGTCAGCCATAGACGTCGAAATCATTGCCGATGCCACCGATGGCTTTACCACCTGGCGGCTGGAATATGCCGAAGGGGACAACCCGCGCGAGGACGCCTGGCAACTGCTCATCCAAAGTGACCAGCGTGTTCCAGGGCGGATGAAAGTCGTCACCTGGGACCTGGAAAAAACCGGCAACGGGCGCTTCAGCCTGCGGCTGCGCATCGAAAACCAGGAAGGCGGCTACGCCGAACGGGTGATTCGTATCCAAATCGAATACACGCCTCCCATTCCTACGCCGATTCCGCCGACCGAAACCCCCACCGCTCTGCCGCCTACGCCCTCGGCCACCCCTGAACCACCCACTCCAGAGCCAACAGCCACGCCATGACGTGTATTGTCCAGACAAAATCTCGTCATTGCCGCATGGCAAGGAGAGCGTTTCCCCTTGCGACGATTTTGCTCTTCCTGCTCACCTCGTGCGCCCCAGCCGCAACGGCTCCGGCCGCCACACCGACCGATACCCCCACCCCTCTGCCGTTCTACACGGCAACCCTGCCGCCCACCTTCACGCCGCGCCCCAGCCTGACCCCTGCTCCCCCGACCATAGCGCCGACCTTTGCCCCGCTCAGCGGTGCAACCACTGCCCAGGTCAACGTTCGTTCCGCGCCATCTTCGGTGGCAAATGCGCTCGGCCTGCTTCCTGCCGCAACACGCGTGCAAGTGCTCGGACGCGATTCCACCGACCAGTGGCTGATGGTCATCTACCCGCCCAATTCCTCTACCACCGGCTGGGTAGCAGCCAGTTTCATCACCCTGGAAGGGCGCGAAATTGCCAGCCTGCCCGTCTTGCAGGCTGCCACGCCAGATCTGCCCCTGCCGACCCAACCTGAAGCCTCTCCCACCGCCAACCCCTACTTTGCCACCATCCGAACCACCATCAACGTCCGCGCCGGGCCAGCTTCCACGTTTGCCTCGCTTGGGTTGATAGAAGCGGGCAAAGTGGTTATCCTCAACGGTCGCAACCAGACCAACACCTGGTATCGCATCTACTACCCCGTAGGCACGCAAGAAATTGGCTGGGTTGCCGCTGCATATGTGGATGCACCCAATTTGCAGGGTTTACCCTACTACGACAACCAGGGCAACCTGGTGTATGCGCCAGAAGAAGGCAACGCGCCGGGTCAGGCAACCCTGACCCCCACCGCATTTTCTCCCGCCGCCGGAGATGGCGATTCGGAACAAAATCCCGCTGTCCGACTGGAATTTTCTCCCTCCGGGGCAGAGTCATTCTCCTATTCAAGTGACCTCTCCTCCCCCACCGGAGACGACGCCGATTGGGTAGCCTTCGTCCCCTACATCCCCACTTCCGAAGCGGGGTACGTTTATGCCCGGCTCGATTGCAAAGGTAACGGCGGAATTACGGCCAGTCTGCGCAAACAAGGCCGACCGGTGCCCGATTCGCCACAACTCCTGTGCGGACAATACGGCCTGGCGCTCAAAGTGCTGGGCGGACAGGAATATCTGCTCGTTTTGCGCGCCGATGGGTCGGGTGGTCCATTGCGATACGTCTCTTACACGCTGACGATAAGCCTGAAACCATAAAACGATGAAAAAATCCTTGTTGTGGTTGTTCTTCCTCGCCTTGCTGGCCGGTTGCGCTGCGCCGGGGTCTTTGCCTGCCACACCCACCATAGATGTCGCCGCCATCCGCACTGCTGTCATGCTGACGGCGATTGCAGATGTCACAAAACAGGCCGCTGCGGCCACCCCAACCCCCGCCTTCACCGCCACGTTCACGCCCGAACCCACCCTTACGCCCACACCAACCGTTGCGGTAACTTTGCAGCCCGTGCCAGGCATTGCGAATGCGAACCTGAACGTCCGTTCCGACCCGCGGCGCGGTGGAAAGAATCTGGGCGGCGTGTTCTTCAATCAGAAAATCAGCATTGCGGCCCGCAATCCCGAATCGAACTGGTACTACATCGTCTGGCCCGATTCTCCCACCGGCTACGCCTGGATTCTTGCCAGCGCCGTCCAAATCGAAAACACCGACCTGTACCGCCTGCCGATTGCCTTCTACGACAATGCCGGTAATCTCGTCCTGCGTCCGCCCCTCGTGTGGGAAATTCCCGGCACCCCTCTGCCCATCCCACCCGTCCCGCAAGGGGATAAAGTTCGCCCGGCAACCGTCATCGCCCCCGCCAATGCGCGCGTCTGTCCCAGCGTGGGGTGCATGGTGTTGACCGTGTTACCGCCCGGCCAGCAAATCAGCATGACAGGACGCTACGGCGACAACGAATGGGCGCAGTTTGATTTCCCCTCTGGCCCAAATGGCAAAGCCTGGGTTGCCCGCAGCGCCCTGGAACCCGGCCCGGATGGCTTCTCTGGCCTGCCGCGTTTCGATGTGCTGGGCATGGAATTGACTCCCGAACCACCCACGTCTACCCCCGACCCGAATGTGACCCCCACCATCACCAACACGCCGCGCCCCACCCCTGCTGGCCCCCTGGCGCGTATGGAAGCCGATGCGGTCATCTACGCTGAACCAAACTCGCTCTCAGCGCAGGTCGGCGCGCTTAAGAAAGGGGATGAAATCTACATCACCGGCATTTCGCTCATCGGTGAATGGTACCAGATTCAATTCCCGGCCTTCACCGAAGGGCGCGCCTACATCCCACGCAAGAACGTGCGCGTCCTGGGTGACATGCGCCGCGTCCCCTACTTCAACGAACAAGGCACACCATTACCCACGCCATAACAATCAGGAAGTACGAAATTGCAGGCATTCCCAAGAGCAGATTACGCATTAAGGATTGCCACCCTCACTGCCCTGCTCTTTGTTCTCTTGTTGGGCAGGGAAATTGGCAGACTCGTCCCTTCGGAACGCCCCTGGCGGCTGGAGCATTTGCGCCTGGTGGATGCTTCTCACGCCCCCAACCCGGCCTCCGATATAACAGCCATCTTCGCCCGCCCAGCCGGGTCGCGTTGCGAAATCCGGTTAGACTTCCTCGACCTGCCCGACCCGCCCGAATATGCCTTTACGCTCGAGCTGTTCTCCAACCCTGTCCGGCAAGGGAACGCGGCACAAGCGCGCACGCTTCACTTCTCCAGTGCCTCCCTGCCCCCAGCAGGAACTCGCCTGCAAGCAGACACGGTCACCGACATCGTGACCCTCTCCCTGTCCGATTGCCGCCCCCAGGCGGAGACTCTACTCCTCGTTCGCACTGCTGCCGAAACGCTCATCACATCGTTTGGCGCACAGACAGCCATCGAACCGCTTCCTGTGCAATTCATCTTCTACAACACGTTCTACCCTGCTGCCACTCCACTGCAAGCCTGGCGGCGGTGGGATGGCGCCCATAGCGGGCCACGCGGCGAACGACATGGCTTGCGCGGCCTGCTGGAAGCCGCTGAACTCTACCATATTCCGCTCACACTATACGGTACAGACTCCCCTGCCACACAGTCAGCGCTCGAAGCCGTCGGCGGCATGGCACAGATTTACTACCTGGAAAGCACCGGTTTGCTTGCTCGCGCCACCGGCTCGATGCCACCGGAGCAATTGCTCTCTTTTGACCCGACCGGCGAGGGGTTGCCCCTCGAAGCGCGCCAGCATCTGATGGCTTCGGTTGTATCCCCCCCTTCTCCCTCTTCACATCCGCTTCGCATCGGCGGCGATTTTCAACGCAGCACCTGGGGAACGTATGAATATGCTCATGCTGCTTTTGCCTGGCTCACCGCGCGTCCATATTTTTTTGCAGCGCCAGCCAACGCATCGGTCGTTTCCAACAGCCCTGCTTCTATCACGGTGAATGAGGTAACCGCAGCACAAGAAATGCTCTCCCAATCCGACCCGGCATTAGCCCGGCAATATGCCTGGCTGGTGACGGTGCTGGAACAGGCTGCGCACTGGGCTGAGCAGCCCACCTCAATAGCAGCGTGCAACGACCTGTGCATTCTGGCCTCTGCACGTTTCTACGCCGTCTTCGACCCGCAGGGCGGGCGACTGGTCTTCCTGTTTGCCGGGCCAGAGCAAATCATCGCTCCCACAGCACAATTTTTTATCGGCCTGAGCGACCGCTCTCAATGGGACCTCTCTCAGGGCCAGGCCGCCGACCCAGCGCAAATCATGGGTGCATTTGGCGATGCTGATAACCCCTTCCGGCCTTACCAGGCTGAAATCAGCGCCATCGGCCTGCGTTTCCGCTCTGCAGATGGGCGCGAGAAGAGGTACCGCCTGACCGAAACCGGGCTGGAAGCGGCCTTCTCGCCTGCCATCCAGAGCCGCATTCCCGTGGCGCTCTCTCCTCAAACCCGCTTTCTACCCGCCTGGACACAAAAATACCACCTGGAACCTCTGCCAGACGGAATCCAGCTACAGGTGGAAGGCGGTGCGATGCTGAGAATCCAGGTGTCTGCCGGGCAGGTGACTGCTGTTGATTCGTTCCTGGATGCCGTTCCGTTTCTTACCTTCCCGGAAGACCCGAACCTGGAGCTCTCGCCCGGCTTCTTTTTGCCGTTCCCGTTCACCGTTGTTCACATTTCCGCCTCGAAACTCTCGTTTACGGTGTTTCCATGAAACCACTCTGGCTTGTGCTGGCCTGGTTGTTGCTCCTGCCCCTGGTGGCGCTGTTCGTCCCTCTACCGATACCATACTATCAGGATTTTTCGGTTTTGTATTTTTCGGATGCCGCCCGCTTGAACGGCATCCCGCTTTACGATTATCCGGCACAATTGGAATGGGTGCGCGCCCAAACCCGGCCCGATTTTGAGTTCCACCCTTACCCCTACCCACCCTGGTATGCTCTGTTGACTCTGCCCCTGGCACTTTTGCCCCTCGCAGCAGCGGCGCGGCTGTGGTTTCTTCTCAATCTGACGATGCTTGCCGTCTCAATCTGGTTCGTTACTCCGCGCTGGAGCATCCCGGCGCGTCTGTTCGGCATCCTGGCCGCAGTCTTGTTTATTCCGGCCTTCGGGTTGCTCATCGTAGGGCAGTATTCCATGCCAGTTTTAATGGGAACGGCGCTCTTTGTATGGGCAGCGCGGCGTCCATCAGCTCCTGCTCTGGCCGTCTCGCTGGCACTGATGACGTTCAAACCGCATATCGGCCTGTTCGCAGCGCTGGCGGCGTTTGGCTGGCTCATCTTCCATCGCCATTCCGCATTTGCCCGCCGGGCAATCGGCTTCACGCTTTTGTTGGCCGTCGCACTGGCTGCCTTTGGCCTGCTGGCCGACCCCCGTTGGCCGCAGACGTATCTGGCTTCGCTCTTGCACTACCGCGAGATTCCAGGCGTGCAAACGTGCGAATTATGCGCCAGCCTTCCGGTAGGGCTGTGGCGACTGGTCACCGGTCAGCCAGATACGGCGCAAGCAGCGTTACTGAGCATCGTTTTGGGGGCAGGACTGATGACAGCCCTGCTCTGGCGCTTTCGTGAAAAAATTGCCGACCCACATCTACTGATGAATCTGGCGGTCTTGTTCACCCTCCTGGTAGACCCTTATCTGCTCAACTACGATTACGTTCTTCTGCTTTTGCCGTTGCTCGCGCTGACCGATACCATCCGCTCGCTGCCAGGCCGCAGTGTGTTGCTGATTGCGTATCTGCTGCCCTGGGGCGCGCTGGCGCTCGGACGGCAAGGCAACCCTCTCTTAGCCGTCTCGGCGTTGCTGATATTGGCCTTGTTATGGCACTTTAAAGAGGCAGATGCCAGGGTGAGGGGGGCACCCTGACATCTGCCTGCATTTATGGTACTACATTCCGGGAAAAATTACAAGCGCTCCCAGATTTTTTAAGGTGATGCCCCGGGCGAGAATCGAACTCACATTAGAGCCTTAGGAGTGCCCTGTTCTATCCATTGAACTACCGGGGCGGGCAAGCGCGATTATACAACAATTTGTGCGGCGCAAACCGGGCGATAAGCAAAGAAAGGGGGAGATGTATAATTGAAGGAGGGATACCATCCTGATTTTTCTTGCGGAGGAATGCATGTCGACACTGAACGATTTACTCGCCGGGGCGGGTATCTTGCTCGCGGATGGCGCCACCGGCACGCAGTTGCAGAAGGCCGGCCTGAAACCAGGCGACTCGCCCGAACGCTGGAACCTGGAAAACCCCGAAGCCATTCGGGCGCTGCATCGCAGTTATCTCGAAGCCGGTGCAAACATCGTATTGACGAACACGTTCGGCGGCACGCGCTTCCGCCTGGCACGGCATGGCCTGGAGGGACAGGTGCGAACTATTAACGAAACCGCTGCCCGCCTGGCACGCGAAACTGCGGGCGAGACAGCTCTGGTCTTCGGCGACATCGGTCCGAGCGGCGAGTTGCTCAAACCGTTGGGCAAGCTCGCTTATGAAGAAGCAGTTGAAGGGTTTGCCGAACAAGCCGAAGGACTGCTGTCCGGCGGGGTAGATGCAATTCTCATCGAAACGATGAGCGACATTAATGAGGCCAAAGCCGCTATCGAGGGCGTGCGCCGCATAAACTCTGGAATCCCCCTGCTGGTCACCTTCAGTTTCGATACACATGGCCGCACAATGATGGGCATTAAGCCCGAAAAAGCAGCGCGAGAAATCTGGGCGCTGGGGGTCACGGCCATCGGTGCAAATTGCGGTCGAACGCTCTCCGAAACGCTTACAGCCATTGAGCAAATGCGCGCTGCCGTGCCGGAGGCTGTCCTGATGGCGAAACCAAACGCCGGCCTGCCACATACCAGCGGGGGAGACATGGTGTATGACGTGACCCCGGCTGTGATGGCCGAATACGCCCAAAAATTTGCTGCGCAACAGGTCAAAATCTTTGGCGGGTGTTGTGGTTCCGGTCCCGAACACATCCGCGCGGTGGCGAAAGCGCTTCGCCAGCACGCAGACTCGTGAATGGAAACGCTCACCGTCCTGACTCAAATCAACCTGGATGACCTGGTGGTCTCTTTTGGTTGGCAAAACGCGCCCCTGCCGGCAGCGCTTCTGCGTATTTTGTTTCACGGTCCGGCCAGGAAGTTTGCCCGACAAATGCTCACGTTCGATGCCGAAGTGGCCGAGCGCGGACTGGCTGAAGCCGCTCAGGCCTTGTTGCAACGCTATGTCCGGTCGCTCAGCGTGCATGGCGCCGAACACATCCCTGCCACCGGACCGGCGCTGTTCCTGTCCAACCATCCGGGCATGGTAGATACGCTGGCGCTGTTCGTTGCCATTCGCCGCCCCGACCTGAAAATCATCGCGGCTGCGCGCCCGTTTTTACAATCGCTCAAGCACGTTTCTCCACAGTTGATTTTCGTCAGCGAGTCCCCTGCACAACGGATGTCTGCCGTGCGGCAGGCGGCCGCACATCTGAAAGCCGGGGGCGCAGCGCTCACATTTCCGGCAGGAAAAATTGAGCCAGACGCCGCTGTGTACCCCGGCGCACTGGACGCCCTGCAAGGATGGAGCGAATCGGCAAGTGCGTTCTTGCGTTTTGCGCCGCAAACGTGGATTATTCCGACGTTCGTGCAAGGTGTCCTGTGGGATAAGGCTGTCAAACACCCTCTCACGCGCATCAAAAGGACGCGAGAAGAGCGTGAACGGCTGGGAGCAGCATTTCAGTTACTGATGCACGTGGTGTTGGATAAGCGCCCTCTGCATGTGACGGTGCAATTTGGCGCCCCCCTGCGCGCTGAAGAAACGCAGGGTCTTGACTCGGCTACCCTGCATGCGCGCGTTTTAGAACGGATGCGAGCACTGATAGGCGAATGTGGGAATAGATAAACGGATTCAGGAATGAACAAACGAACACAACCACATATCAACGCTCGGAAAGAACAGAACGACTGGATGGTCAGCGCATGAAACCATGGACAGGGCGCGCGTTCTTTCTCCTCTTACTGGCTGGTTTGCTCTACTGGGCGTTGCAAAACGCGCCGTTGCGTGAAATCCTGGCGCAATTGCGGCAGTTGACGTTGATGCAAGCGGTCTGGTTAGCAGTGGTCAATACAGTAATTTTTTTGCTGATTACCGCCCGCTGGTGGCTGATTCTGCGCGCCGAAACTCGAAACATCCCCTTTGCGCCGCTGGTAGCCTATCGGCTGGCTGCTTTTGGGTTAAGTTACTTTACGCCGGGCCCACAGGTTGGCGGAGAGCCACTGCAAATTCTCTATTTGCGGCGCAACTATGGCTTCTCGTTTGCTCGTGCTACGTCCGCCGTGATTTTGGATAAGCTGCTGGAATTCCTGGCGAATTTTCTCTTTCTGGGAATGGGATTGCTCTCGATTGCACGCTCTGGTATGTTGAGCGCCTACGCACCACCTCCCTGGCTGGTTCTGCCGCTGGTTTTGTTCCTGCTCTGGCCGCTTGTACACATTTTGTTGATGTACTTCGACAAACATCCGCTCAGTGCCTTGCTTGCGCCCTTTTTGCGCCTGCGACATGCCTCGCAACAAGGCAGGCTATCCCTCCCTTTGTTTCCTGACAAGGTGTGGAGGCCTTTGCTCGATTTTGTCCGCCTGGTGACCGTCAGCGAACATCTGGCCGGAGCATTTTGCCGCCGGCACCTGGGATATTTGTGGCTGGCGTTAGCGGCTTCGCTGCTGGTATGGGTGGGGATGGTGTACGAATACCTGTATATGCTTGCCTGCCTTCAGGCACCGCTGAATTTCGACCAGTCTCTGGCATCGTTGACCCTCGTCCGCCTGGCTTTTCTGATGCCCATGCCAGCCGGGTTAGGCGCACTGGAAGCCAGCCAGGTGCTGGCCTTGCGTGCCTTTGGATTGCCTGCCGCGCTCGGTATCAGCCTGAGCCTGCTCATGCGCGCACGTGATTTGGTGCTGGGCGGACTGGGTTTGTTGATAGCGGCCATTCAACGATGAAAACGCACATTCTTACCTTTACTGCCCCCCACCGGGTCGAACTCGTCACACGCGACCTGCCGCCGCTTGCCGAAGGCCAGGTGCTGGTACAGACGTTGCTTTCGGCCATCAGCCCCGGCACAGAAATGCTGGTTTATCGAGGTCAATTTCCCAGGAACATGCCGGTAGATGCGTGTTTTCCCGGGATGAGTGATGCTTTTCACTATCCGCTGTCCTATGGCTATGCCTGCGCAGGCAAAGTGATAGATGTCGGCAAACAGGTGAACCCAGACTGGAAAGGGAAACTGGTGTTCGCCTTTCAGCCCCATGCCGCTCATTTTATTACCCCTGCCGCCTCGTTGATGAGTTTGCCACAAGGAATGCTGCCAGAGACCGCCTGCTTTCTGCCAAATGCCGAAACCGCTGTCAACCTGGTGCAGGATGCCGCACCGCTTCTCGGTGAACGCGCGCTGGTGTTGGGGCAGGGCGTGATTGGACTGCTGACGGCAGCGCTCCTGCGGCGGTTTCCGCTCGAAACACTCGTCACCACCGACTTCTACCCTCTGCGCCGTGCTGCCTCACAGGCATTGGGCGTTTCAGCATGCATAGATGCCGCACGTCCCGACCTGACGGAGGCGCTCCGCCAGGTTCTACCCTCCGGCGCCGACCTGACACTGGAAGTGAGCGGCTCGCCCCTGGCACTGGATACCGCCATCGAACATACCGCCTTTTCCGGTCGAATCGTGGTCGGCTCGTGGTATGGTGAAAAGACCGCCGCCATTGCCCTGGGCGGAAAATTCCACCGTAGCCGAATTCAACTGCTCTCCAGCCAGGTCAGCACTATCCAACCGGCATTAAGTGGGCGCTGGGATAAAACCCGCCGTTTAAGACTGGCATGGAAAGCACTTGCGGAAATTCAGCCCCAACGATGGGTCACGCACCGTATCCCCTTTGGGCAGGCCGATGAAGCCTATCGCTTGCTCGATGAACATCCACAAGAAACCATTCAAATCTTGTTAGAATATCCCTGAGCAGCTATCCACGCTTATGCTCTGCCTGCCATCCTGCGCACCTCTCTGTGGAGACCGTTATGTATACTCTTGCCGTAAAACGCGATTTCATTGCACGTCACGCCCTGATCGGCGGTAACTGGGGTCCCGAAAACCTGCCGAATTCACATCACTACGTTTTAGAATTGCACTTAAGCGGTAACTCGCTCGACCAGTATGGCTATCTGGCCGACATCATACAGATAGAACGCCTGCTCGAGGAAACGATAGCACGCTATCGGGAACGCATGCTGAATGACCTGCCAGAGTTCGAAGGATTGAACCCCTCGCTGGAGCATTTTGCCCGCATTCTGGCACACACATTCAACGAACGTATAGACGCACAGAACCTGCTGACGCTAAAGGTCGTGCTGTGGGAGCACGAGAGCGCCTGGGCGTCTTATGAAATCGCGCGGCCATCCGATGCTTCCTGAAAAACACTCTCTTCGAAATCATGCATCTGCTCCAATGCGCATCGGTCTGGTGATTTACGGCTCGCTCAACACGTTGAGCGGCGGGTATCTGTACGACCGCAAACTGGTGGATTTTCTGCGCCAGCAGGGAGATACGGTCGAAGTCATCTCTTTGCCCTGGCGGAATTACGCTGCGCATTTGCTGGATAACGTGACGTTCCGCCTGCCGCCGGGGCTGGATGTTCTCATTCAGGATGAACTGAACCACCCCTCCCTGCTGGCAGCCAACCGCAGAAAGCATCCGTATCCGGTCATCGGCCTGGTTCACCATTTGCGCTGCTCCGAACAGCGCCCTGCCTGGCAAAATCGGTTTTATCGCTGGGTCGAACGCCAGTATTTACGCGCGGTGGATGCCTTCATTTTTAATTCGCAGACAACGCGGCAAGTTGTTGGCACGGTAGCCCGGCAGGAAAAGCCGTTCCTGGTGGCCTATCCGCCTACTGACCGCTTCGGAGCCGGGTTGAACCAGGCAGAAGTCAGCACGCGCGCAAAGGTCTCCCCGCTGCGAATTGTGTTTTTAGGCAACGTCATTCCCCGCAAAGGCCTGCACACGTTGCTGGCAGCGCTTTCTCTGCTGGGGAAAACCGCTCCCGTGTTTCTCGATGTGATTGGCTCGCTGACTGCCGAGCCGCGCTATGCCCGCGCAATGCAACAGCAGGCTGGCGACCTGGGCATTTCCTCCCGCGTGCGGTTTCATGGACCGCTCGATAACACCCCGCTGGTTGAACAATTGACCCATGCACACGTTCTGGCTGTGCCTTCTTCGTACGAAGGGTTCGGAATTGTTTATCTTGAAGGGATGGCTTTTGGCCTGCCAGCCATTGGCACAACCGCTGGCGCCGCTGCAGAAATCATCGAAGATGGAAAAACCGGCTTTCTGATTGCGCCCGATGACCCTGCGGCGCTGGCTGCCCGGCTGGAACGCCTGGCCGCCGACCGCACTCTGCTGACCCATCTCTCGCTCAATGCGCTGGAGCGCTACCGGCTTCAGCCAAAGTGGGAGCAGACGGCAGAACAAATCAGACAATTTCTGGCAAAAACCGTCAGGGAATTTTCTCTGTCGTGACCGGCAAACGAAGCGTTCACGCGCTGCGGGACATCAACCGCTTGCGAATTTCCTTTTTCAGGTGCTCCCACACTTCCCGGACACGGTTGGCTTTTTGAGGGGCAACCGGATGCGGCGCATAGCGGGCTTCTACAAAGGCAGCCGTCAGCGCCTCGATGTCAGGTTCGGATTCGGGCAAAACGGTATCAAGCCGAGCAGCAAACTCTGCCGGGGTTTGCGAGGGGGCGCGGGGCAAGCCGCTCTCCTCGCTTCGACGGACGAATGCCAGGTAGTAGAAGAAAACTCTCTGACGCGGGGTCAACCTGCGCAGGTTGAGCCAACCTGGCGAGGCAGTGTCGGCTTTTCGGGCAGAGCGAAGCCGCTCCAGGCCGGTCATAACAGTCTGCCGGATTTCTTTTTCTGCAATTTTCCACAGGGCGCGCAAACGTTCCCACCAGACAACCAGCCACGCCAGGCGAGGGCGTCCGCGCAGAAAAGTCAGGATGTCCTGGTGCTGGCGTACAAACTGGAGCAGGGCAAAAAACAAAATTGTAAGAAACACCCCCCAGAACAGAAGCGATTTTGCCAGTTCCAACCACGGCGAGGGCGCGGTTGGGCCAGCTGCGACTTCAGGCGGGAGAAAATTGGGCTGAAAATCCGGCAATTCGGGGCGTCCAGCGGGCGGTTCGTGTCCAAACAGGAACGCGGCCAGGCTCAAAACGAGCAGCACGAGCGCGGCGAGAAATTGCACAATGAAAAACAGCACATACGTCAGCAGGTCAAGCGCGTAACCGAGTGCCGCCAGAAAACCCAGGCTATAACTGGTAGGAAGCAGACTGGCAAGCACAGCCATCAGAGACAAAAAAAGCAGGCTGTAAAAAGCCCAACGCCTGAAGATGCCACCGCTCACCGGAATACGGTTGATGCTCCAGCGGTTGTGCAGGTCGAGAAATTGGGTCAGGCTGAAGAGCGCCAGTCCGAGCAGGAAATAAAGCAATGTGCTGCCCCCACCGTTTGAGAGGGCGGGCAACTCCAACACAGCGCCGGCCCAATTGCCACTTTGCGCAGCCCGGAAGTCGAGCCGCAGAAGTGCGGTAATCACAATCAATGCCGTGCCGAGGCCAAACACCATCTGCAAGAGCCGTTCGCGCGGAGAACGGCTTTCGCCAGGCGCCATGGCGTAGCCTTCCATGCGAATCAGTTCCGCATCTATGCCCATTTCATCGAACAGGCTGGCAAATCCCAACGTTATCATCCAGGTCAGAACGCATAGACCGAGCGCCAGCAGATATTCTACGGTCAGAAACGAATCCAGAAAACTGCGCCAGCCGGCAGTCACTTCGCCCCAAAATGCAGAGAAGCCGTGTGAAACGCCAATGACGACGCGCAAGCCGATGAGCAGCAGGACGATTTGCGCCCCTGCTGCCATGAACCATTCGCGCGAGAACAGGTCGATTTGCTTGAAGCGGTGATGGTTGTAGAACGTATCGAGCGAGACCAGAAAGCACACGCCAACCAGGTAACCAGGCCGCCAATCGGCGACCAGGCGAGTCAGCAGGCTAACCACCGTTGCTGCCGCGCACGCCAGCATGAGCGCAGCCAGCACAGAAGCGGTTAAGCGGAAGGCGCGCTCTGCAGCGCGGATTTCTGGCGTGATTTCCGAAGCTTTCATGGCGCAAAGACGTTCAGGAATGTGATACACTACGCGGGCAAACTCAATTTCCTCGTGGAGGATAAACCATGCCCGAAAAAGAATTTTACACCGTCCAGGTGGCCGGTCTCGAACGCCATCTGCGGCTGTTCGAGGTTGCGCCCAAATTGCGAATCGCCATCCTGAACATTCTCGGCGATACCGAACTGGTGCAGGCTTGTGCGCGCGAACTGGCAAAGCGGCTGGAAACAGTCACGTATGATGTGCTGGTGACGGCGGAGGCCAAATCTATTCCGCTGGCTTATGCGCTTTCGGTAGAGACCCGCAAACCGTATGTCGTCTTGCGAAAATCCTACAAGCCTTATATGGGCGATGCCCTGCGCGCCGAGACGCTTTCGATTACAACCGGTCAACCGCAGGTGTTGATTCTGGATGAGAAAGACCGTGACCTGGTACAGGGACGGCGGGTGGTCATCGTAGACGATGTTATCAGCACCGGCTCCACGCTGCAAGGAATGCGCATGATTCTGGAAAAAGCCGGGGCAACCGTTGCTGCCGAGGCTGCCATTTTCACCGAAGGTGAAAAATCCAAATGGCGGCACATCATTGCGCTGGGACATTTACCGCTCTTTACCGATTAGCCTGCCTGAAGGTGTGCCTCCAGGCATTGCACGCCCTCTATGCCCACCGTTGCGCTGTGTATCGTGCCGGCAGGCAGTTCCAGCCGGTCGCCGGGACGGAGCGTAAGGGATTGCCCACTCTGCGGCAGGTGAAACGTGATGCTGCCCTGAATCACGTAAAGCACCTTGTGATACGGATGCGTGTGTGCGGCATAGGTATCGAGTGGCTCGTTGCCCCACGCGTAATAGCTCAGCGCTTCGCCATCCAGCAATTTGCGGATGGCGTTTTCGTTCGGTTCGCCGGGCCCCGCCCAACGAATGAGATGGACTTCGTACATGGCTAATCCTCCGCAGCACGGGCAACTTCTTCTGGCTCGAAAACCACTTCTTCTTTGCCGGTCAATTTTTCCTGAATTTTGCGCACCACCAGATTCAGATGGCCAGGATGTGCCACATAGTTCAAATCGTCGGTTGGGATGGTCAGCACCGGGCAGAGTGTGAACCCGGCAATCCACTTTTCGTACAGACGGTTCAATCCGGCCAGATACTCCGACGAGATAGCGCGTTCGTAAGACCGTCCGCGCCGGGCAATACGCGTCAGCAGGGTTGGCACAGAAGCACGCAGATAAAGCACCAGGTCGGGCGGAGGCAAAAACTGCACGAGCGTTTCGTACAAGTTACGGTAGGTTTCGTAATCGCGCGGATGGATATAGCCTTGCAGGAACAGGTTTTGGGCGAAGATTTCAGCATCTTCGTAAACGCTCCTATCCTGAAAGACCGAAGTGGGATGACGGGAAATCTGGTAATGGACGCGCAGGCGATGTGTGAGAAAAAAGACCTGGGAATGGAAAGCCCAGGCCGCCATGTCGTTATAAAAATCAACCAGATAGGGGTTTTCGGTGACCGGTTCGTAGAACGGTTGCCAATCGCTGCCTAATTTCTCACACAATAAGCGGACAAGGGTGGATTTCCCGACCCCGATGTTTCCGGCGACGGCGACAAATTTTTTCATTGCGTCTCCTGTATTACTGCCCGGAGAGTTCCCGTTCGATGACCTGCTGGAAAACATCGAACGACTGCGCGCCGATGATGAGAATGCCGTTGACAAAGAAAGTCGGCGTAGACGAAACGCCTACCGAAAGACCATACTCCAAATTCGCCTGCACCTTATCGGCGTAACGAGCTTCGTCCAGACAGGCCTCGAAGGCACGCAGGTCAAGTTCCAGGCGTTTGGCGTAAGTCAGGTAGGCTTCACGGTTCAAGCCATATTCGTAACTGAACAAGGCATCATGGAATAGAAAGTAAGCGCCTTGTTCACCAGCACAGTGCGCCGCAATGGCCGCCGAAACTGCGTTGGGGTGAATGTTCTCAAGCGGAAAATCACGGTACACAAAGCGGATTTGGCCTTCGTATTCTTTCATCAGGCGTGAATAGACCTGCTGATGCCAGCGCGCACAGAAAGGACATTCGTAATCGCTGAATTCGATGATGGTAATGGGGGCATCGGCCGGACCGAGCGCAGGGCTGTCGCCTGCTTCGACCTCGAATCGGCGGGGCGGGCTGGTGGGTGCCTGGTTGGCCTGCTGCGGCGCAGAATCCGCGTTGCCGCCCCAGAGAATCCACCCCAGCCCAAGCCCAAGCAGAAAAACAACCGGAAACAGACTGAGGAAAATGGCCTCTCGGCTGCGCTGACGATGTTCACGCATGCGCTCTAAACGGGTTTGTTTGGGGGAGGGAGAAGAACTGATTTGCATTCTGAGATTATAATCAGTTCTTTGAAGAAGCGCATATTGTTTAACACGGCTCTCTCAAATTTCCCCGAGGCACACGCAACACGGAAATGGACGGAAATGCACGGAAAAAGCGCGCAGGGGAACAGGTGGAGAAAAATGAAAAAACTCTTTCTGCTCAAACTGGGTGATACCCTGCCCGAACTGGCAAAACGGCGCGGCGATTTCGAGGACTGGTTCATCGCCGCGCTGGGGCGAAATGCCGACTACCTGGAAGTTTTCGACCCTCGTTCGGGGGCAGAATTCCCCACGTTGGATAGAGTCGCCGGTCTCTTGCTCACCGGTTCGCACGACATGGTCACGGCACATCTCGCCTGGAGTGAACGCACCGCCGTCTGGACGCGGTATGCCGTCCAGGCCGGCATTCCCACGTTGGGCGTGTGCTACGGTCACCAGTTGCTGGCCTATGCCTTTGGCGGCGAGGTGGGAAACAATCCCAACGGCACGCAAGAAGGCACGACCACAATCAGGTTGACCCCCGAAGGCCGCCTGGACGCACTCCTGAGTGCGCCGGGCCAGGAAGAGTTTCAGGCACAAGTCAGTCATACCCAATCGGTATTGCGCTTACCGCCAGGTGCTGTTCGACTGGCTTTTGACCACTGGGACGCAAATCAGGCCTTTCGGATTGGAGAACGTGCCTGGGGGGTGCAATTCCACCCGGAGATGGATGCTGACATCGCCCGTGCTTATCTTCAGGCCGAACGCGCCGGGCTGCTCGCACAAGGCCAGGACCCGGCACGCCTTCTGGAGGCAATCCGCGAAACGCCGCACGCAGCGGAAATACTGCGCAGATTCGCGCAAATCGTGCTGGGCTAAAAGCAAAAGCGGATGCCATCTGGCATCCGCTTCTGGTTCCGCTTCGCTTTGCCGCTTACTTCAAGGCCTCGAAGGCGGCATCGAGCAGGGCTTTGACATATTCGGGGTTGTGGGCACCATGGCTGGCATCTTCTTCGATGACGCCATAGTTCCACAGCGCGATGGCGGTCTTTTCATCCCACGTGCCGGGGACGACCGCGCCGTTGGCATCCAGCAGACCTTTGTCGGTCAGAAGTTTCTTGAGTTCCTCCATGCGGTTCTTGACTTCGGTCTGGAAGCCATTCACATCGAAGTTCTTGGCGTCTGTGTGGCAGGTGACACAGTTCGACAGCTGCGGTTTGAAGGTATGCACACGTTCGGTGCTCATGTGGCAGCCCACACAGGTATCTTTGACACCGGTATAGTGAACCCCCGGCTTGCCTTCAACACCGGCGCCGCCCAGACCCATCAAGACATCCCCTTGCACGCTCAGGTGCGGATTGAAGCGCGGGTTGGTGGAGGTGTACTTGGTAGCATCGTTCTTGTCTTTGAAGTTTTCCAGATAACGGCGAGCCTGGTGGCAGTTCGCGCACAAATTACCAGCACCGCCATCGAACGTTGCGCCGCTCACCACGAACTTGACCGGCGCACTGGTTTCAAGCGCCCAATCTTGCGCGGTGAAGGTAACGTGAATCTGGTGGCAGGTGCGGCAATCCTGGTGCGTGGGAGAGGCATTGCCCGACTCGACCTGGCTGAAATTCTTGCCCTCAGCAATCATCTGGCTGAAGGTAGCGCCATCGTGACATCCAGCGCAGTCCTTGCGCTCACCAGCATAGGCAAGCGCCTCGCCAGAGCCATGTACCGAGGTCGTCCAGCTGGCTTTGTGACGGGTGATGAGGGCCGTATCGTTGTGACATTCGGCGCAGGTCAAGTCAGCCATTGTACCGGCAGGTCCGGGAGGGCCGGGAGGGCCAGCAGGCCCCTGCGGGCCAGCAGGACCTTGTGGACCGGCAGGACCCTGTGGCCCGGCAGGGCCGGCGCAGGCCGACAGGGCGGCGGCAATCAAGACCAGCACGCCAAGCAAAATCAGAAGTCTTTTGAGCGACATAGTTGCATTCTCCTTGAGATTGGGCTTACATTCCATCTAAACAAGAACTACCCACGTTCTCTTCTGCCTCCTGTGATGCTCGATAGAACCACCTCCTTCCATAAATCCGACAACTCCGTCAGAATTTGACTTTATTAATATATCCTTAATTTCTTTTATTTACTTGTATCAAACCTCATGCGCAAAAGGTGACATTCGTAATACATTCAGTAATAAGATTCGCTTTATTGATTAGGGAAACTTATCAAAAAGTCACATCCTGCAAATCAATTTCGTTTTTCCATTCTGTGCTATAGTAATATCATTCCCCTCGACAGGAGGCCGTATGCCCGCAAATAAAAAAAATGAACCCCAGTTCAAACTGAACTATTTTGACATTCTCAAAGGGGTTTTGTTCCCAGGCGCCGGAAAACCGCCCACCAAAACACCACCAGCAGCGCCACCGCCGACATCGGGTATCTCTTCTGCCCAGCCGCGTGTTTCATCGAACGTTGCCCCCCCGCAACCAGCGCGAAACTCTTCCGCACCGATTCAAGGCGAAGCACCGCGCCCGGCCACTCGTCCGCCAGCACAAACTGCTCCTGCCCCCAAGCCCCAGACGCCGGGCTTTTCGATGCGCGCGGAGAACCTTTCCAACGCCTTCTTCCGGGTGAGCAGCATCCTTTCTTTCATCATCAACATCATCCTGATTGTGGTCATCCTGATTCTGGCGCGGGAGCTCTTTGCGCTTAAAGCCATCGTCGGCGACCACCTGCTGGGCGGGTTGTATCGAAACTTCCAGTTGATGGATGCTGCCCACATCCGCACGACTATCACGGTGCAAGACAACATTCCGGTCGCGTTCGATTTGCCCATCAGCCAGCAAATTACCGTCACGCTGACCGAAAACACCACCATTCGCAATGCCATCGTTGGGGTCTTGAGCGTGCCGACCAGCGTCACCCTGCCTGCCGGAACGCAGCTGCCAATTCAACTGGATTTGACCGTGCCGGTACAAACCGTGATTCCGGTGACCCTCAACGTGCCGGTGGACATTCCCCTGCGCGAAACCGAACTGCATCAACCCTTCATCGGCCTGCAAGATGTGGTGCGCCCCTTCAACGACCTGCTTCAACCAGGCATCAAAACCCCTGCCGATTTGCAGTGCGGATTGTTACAGGGATTCTGTGAATGGTTCTTCATCACGCCCTGATAGTTACCCGGCAAACACCCGCATTTGCTCGACAGATTTGTGCCAACTTCTATGTTTACCAAGACCACCCTGCCCAACGGGCTTACTGTTTTGCTCAAAGAAATTCACACTGCGCCGCTCATCAGTCATTGGGTGTGGTACCGCGTCGGCTCAAAGGATGAAGTGACCGGAAAAACCGGCATTTCACACTGGGTGGAACACATGCAATTCAAGGGCACGCCGCGTTTCCCCGCTGGCGTGCCAGATAAGGCCATTGCCCGCGAAGGTGGTGTGTGGAATGCGTTTACCTTCCTGGATTGGACGACTTATTACGAAACCCTGCCAGCAGAGAAAATCGAGCTGGCACTGCAACTCGAAGCCGACCGCATGGTGAATAGCCGTTTTGACCCGGCAGAAGTCGAAGCCGAACGCACAGTGATTCTCGCGGAGCGCGAAGGGAACGAAAACGAGGCGCTGTTTCGGCTGGGAGAGGCCGTGCAGGCCGCCGCATTTCGTGTTCATCCTTACCACCATGAAGTTATCGGTGATGCCGCCGACTTGCGGACGGTGACACGCGAGGACCTGTACGCACACTACAAGACGTTTTACACACCCAATAACGCCGTCCTGACGATGGCGGGCGATTTCGAGAGTGAGTCCATGCTCCGGCGTATCGAAGCCTGCTTCGGCAGCCTGCCATCTTCTGCGCCCCCGCCGCGTCTGCACCGCCCCGAACCGGAACCGCAAGGGGAAATTCGTCTGACGGTGGAAGGCCCAGGCGAAACGACCTACCTGCAAATCAGTTACCATGCTCCCGCAGCCTCGCACCCCGACTTTCACGCCCTCGCCGTGCTGGACAGCCTGCTGGCCGGGCCAAGCAATTTGAACATGTTCGGAGGTGGCGGTATTTCCAACAAAACATCACGGCTTTACCGCGCGCTAATAGACACGGAACGCGCCGTAAGCGTGCAAGGCGGCTCCGTCGCTACGATTGACCCGTTTCTGTACACCTTCAATATCACCGCCCACCCGCAAAATGACATTGAAAACGCTCTTTCGGCGTTCGATGATGAAATTGCCCGCATTCAGGATACGCCGCCGCCGATTGAGGAAGTGGAGCGCGCCATTAAGCAGGCGCGCGCGATATTTGCTTACGGGTCAGAAAACATCACAAATCAGGCCTTCTGGCTGGGATATGCGGAAATGTTTGCCAGTTATGATTGGTTCATGACCTATCTGGACAGGCTGGCGCAGGTAACGCCTGCCGAGGTACAACGCGTAGCCCAAACCTGGTTGCGCCGCAAGAATCGCGTTGTCGGGCTCTATCTGCCAGTTGAAAGCGAAAATGCAGGGGTGTTGCCATGAAAACACCGATGCCGAATCTCCTGCCCTCTAAAACACATCCATCATCCCTGCCCGGTCCAGACGACATCCAGCGCACCGTTTTACCCAACGGCATCACCGTTTTGGCGCGTTCTAACTTCAACAGTCCATCGGTCGTGGTGAGCGGGTATCTCAACGCCGGCAGTATTTTTGACAGTGATGAAAAACTCGGACTGGCCGATTTCACCACCACTGCGCTCATGCGCGGCACCGAGAAATACACCTTTGAACAGATATATGACCGGCTGGAATCAGCCGGCGCCAGTTTGGGCTTCTTTGCCGGAACGATGAGGGTGGGATTCACAGGACGCTGCCTGGTCGAAGACCTGCCGCTTGTGCTGGAACTGCTCTCCCAAGCCTTGCGCCATCCGGTGTTCCCCAAAAAAGAAGTGGAAAAATTGCGCGCGCAATTATTGACTGCGCTCGCCATCCGCGCGCAAAGTACTGGCGATATGGCCGCCCTTGCGTTCGAGGAAATCGTGTATGCCGGGCACCCCTACCGGCGGCCTGATGACGGCTACCCGGAGACGGTTCGCGCCATTACCCGACACGATATTGTAGCGTTCCATAAAAAGCATTTTGGACCGCGCGGCTTTACCATCTGTGTCGTCGGCGGCGTCGAAACAGGCACTGCACTTGAACTGGTCGAACAATCACTGGGAGACTGGCAAAACCCGCGTCAACCCGATTTACCGCCCCTGCCCGACTTGCGCCCATTAACCAGCATTCAACGAAAGCATGTCCCTCTGCCCCAAAAAGCGCAAACCGACATCGTGGTCGGCGCTGCTGGCCCCAGCCGGCTTTCCGAAGATTATCTACCCGCCTCACTGGGCAATTCGATTTTGGGACAGTTCGGCATGATGGGACGCATTGGGAACGTGGTGCGAGAGCAATCGGGGCTGGCTTATTATGCCTATTCGAGCTTATCCGCCGGCCACGGCCCCGGCACCTGGCAGGTAAGCGCAGGCGTGAACCCGGCAAACGTGGACAAGGTCATTGCCCTGATACACGCTGAACTGAAGCACTTTGTGGAGAATGGCGTTTCGCCAGAAGAACTGACCGACAGCCAGAGCCACTTCATCGGACGATTGCCGCTCTCACTGGAATCGAACAGCGGCGTGGCTGGCGCGCTGCTCAACATCGAACGCTATCACCTGGGGTTAGATTACTATCACCGCTACGAGTCACTGGTGCGCGCAGTCACGCCTGAACAGGTGACCGAAACAGCGCGCAAGTACCTTCACCCCGAACGGCTGGCAATCGTCACGTGTGGAGAGTGAACGGCGCTTAGATGCGCCAGGTTTCCTGCAACAGGCGGATGGCAAGCGACGCGGGGTCTTCTCCACTGACAGAAAAAACGCGAATGCCATCAGGTCGCAGTTCCTCATCCGCCCGGCGGGCAGCAAGTTCCAGGCCGCCGCGGCTGGCAAGGTAAGAGACGGGCGCGTCCGCCGGGAAACGCACCACGTTGAGAATCACACCACGCCCAGCCTGACGCATGACCCGTCCCACCACCTGCATCATTAACAATGTCCCAATCGCATTCACCTCGAAGACGCGGTGCAGGTCCCACTCATCCAGGTCAAGCAGCGCAGTGTCCGGGCAAACATTCGCGCAGTTGATGAGCGCGTCTATGCGTCCAAAATCATCCATTACCTGGTTGACCATCGTCTGCACAGCAACCTTTTTGGCAACATCGTGCAAATAAATGCGTGCCTGCCCGTCAGATACGCGAATTTGTTCGGCCACCTGCTCCACATTCAAGGGAGAAATATCATTCAGTGCCAGAACAGCGCCGCGTTCGGCGCAGGCCAGCGCCAGCAAGCGCCCCACGCCGCGCCCGGCGCCGGTTATCAGAACCACTTTTTCAGCAAATTCGCTCATGGTAGTTGTCCACAGATAGGAATTCCTTCGGGTTTCCGGTTGGCGTTGAGTTCCAGGCCAAAATAAGGCGAGGGGTCATACGTGTTTTCGATGTCGAGTTCGTTCTTGAAATTCCCGAAACCATCGTCTTTGACCACCGAAATATGCAAATGCACCCCCACCGGGGCGCCCGGTGTGCCAGAATAGTTACCCTGATAGCCGAGCAAGGTGCCGGTTTCGATGTATCGCTCGCGGGTGCCGGGCGGAAAATCAGAGACGATGTACGATTCCCCATTTGGGCCTGCCAGATGGGTGTAATACACCCAAATCTGACGTCCCGGCCAGAGCGGGTCACTGGGGACGCGCACAATTAGCGACGACTTCCAATCGGCCTGACGGGTGAGATAGCCCGGATACGCCGCATAGACTGGTGTTACCCCCGGGGCAGTGCCGGCAAAAATATCAATGCCAGCATGGCGATGACCAGGACGAAAGGAATCATCCCACAAGAAGCCAATCAATCCATCCGTGGGGAAAACGAAAGGGGCATCTCCACAGCGCGTTCCGGCGCGCATCATCAGGGCTGCTTGAGAGGCCGGGTCGCGCAGAAAGGCGCCCACCGTCAGTCCACGCGCGCCCGCCGTGCGAACTTCCCGGTATCCGTACCAGACCAGCCCGGTCAC
The DNA here is from genome assembly GCA_025056175.1 of Anaerolineales bacterium. GTDB lineage: Bacteria > Chloroflexota > Anaerolineae > Anaerolineales > Villigracilaceae > UBA5195. The sequence goes on along the minus strand of JANWWK010000023.1, from coordinate 931 downwards.
CATGCCAACGGCCAGGAGCAAAACAATCACTTTGGGGTTCGACATGCCGCGGATTATACCCGCCAGAGGACGAATCTAACCGGATGCTTGTACGCTTCTAATACAATTTCGATTTTTCTCTACCTTTCTTCCAACAGGCAGGCCTTAAGATACGGGCAACTGAACGGTATGATGAAAAGGAGATGACCCGATGTTATACATGACCACCGCCCCCCGTCCGTATGTGCGCCGCTGGATTGCCCGCCCGGTCGAAACCGATGCCCCCCGCGCGCTGCCCGTTGACCTGCGCGAACAAGACGATGCCTATGTGCTGACCGCTTACGTTCCCGGCCTGAAAGCGGAAGACCTGAACATCCAGATTTTGGATGATATGGTGAGCATCGAAGGAGAATACAGCCAGCACGAAGGTCAGGCGCTGTTGAGCGAACTGCCTGCCGGCGCCTTCCGCCGCATCTTGCGCCTGCCCTCTGCGCTCGATACGGCCAAAGCCGAAGCAAACATCCAGAATGGCGTTTTGACCTTGCGTCTGCCCAAGGCCGAATCAGCGCGTCCGCGCGTCATCAAAGTGGCCACAAAGTGAGTTTTCGCGCCTTTCTGAACTTCGGCGCCAACCCCACCAGAGAAAACAGCGACCGTTTTCGGTCGCTGTTTTTCATCTCAACGCTTCCCTACCGATTCCCGCGGAGGGAAGATTTCACCTTCGCCGCGTATCAGCCCGATGCCGGTCTCCTGGACTGCCTGACGTGCCGCCGCATCTACCCGTATCCCATACGCATACACCAGATACGGGGCCGGGTAGCCGGCCTTTGCCAGCCGTTTCTGAAAATCGGCAGAGCGCATCCGCTGCGACCAGCGTATCACATCCCTGGCACCCAGCCGCGCTTTGGATTCCATCACCACCGAAACCGGCTCGCCTTCGGGTGAGACTGCC
>JANWWK010000067.1 GCA_025056175.1 Anaerolineales bacterium | reverse complement strand
GCCAGCACGAAAAGAGCGACTTTCAACTCAAAGCCTTTGGCAGTAACAGCATGAATGGATTTTGGCAACAGGCGTTCAATCAGGCTGCCAGTGGTTTCAACTATTTTTCGGATGCTGGCTTGCAAATAAGTCATGTAAGGTGGTACCGGGCGAAGCGAATTGGATTTACGTAGTGGCAGAAGTTCGATACCAGCTTCACGCATCATATCTATGATTGTCTCCTCTTTTGGTGGTCGGGATACCCCAAATGTAGCAGATTTTCATGGATTTTTGTTGTAACTCATCTCAAGGTAGCAACTTGGGTTAATTCAAGTAAAATTGGCAAAGAGCGCGCTCTGCCCGCCCGAAGCAGCGCGCACGAGGAGCCATGAATGCATACGAACGTTTCACTGCCCGCTTGAAAGGTCAGCCAGTTGACCGAATCCCGAATTTTGATATTTTCATGACGTTCGCAGCGCATTACATCAAGCAGCCGCTTTCCCGGTACTACCTGGACCATCGGGTGCTGGTGGAAGCCAATCTGAAAGTTGCCGCCGATTTCGGCGTAGACATCCTTCAGGCCATTTCGGACCCTTACCGCGAAGCAGCAGATTTCGGGCTGGAAGTGGAATTTCCTTATGATGGTCTGCCAGTCAGCCGTAAACCCTTGCTGACCGAACCGGAAGACCTTAAGAAACTCATGCCCCCCCGGCCTGAACAAGGACGCCGCATGAACGACCGTTTGGAAGCCATCCGCCGCTTTCGAGAGCAAGCCGGTGGGCAAATCCCCATCATGGGTTGGGTAGAAGGCGCACTGGCTGAAGCGTGCGATCTGCGGAGCATGTACCTGGTAATGAAAGACCTGATTCAGCGCCCGGATTGGCTGACCGAACTGCTGGAAATGTGTGTGGAAGTGGAAATTGCCTTTGCCCACGCACAAATTGAAGCAGGCGCCGACATTATCGGACTGGGAGATGCCGTTTGTTCGCAAATTTCCCCCAAAATGTATCGTCAGTTTGCCCTGCCATATGAACAGCGCATCTTTCAGGCAGTGCATGAGATGGGCGCTGTGGCACGCTTGCATATATGCGGCAACACCACCCGCATTTTGCCCGACATGCTCGAAAGCGGCGCCGACATCATTGACCTGGACTGGATGGTGGACATCGAAAAGGCCATGCAACTGTTCGGCGAGCGCGCAGCCCCGTGTGGGAACTTCGACCCCGTAGCGGTCATGTTGCAGGGAACGCCGGAGCAGGTGCGAATGGCAACGCAGGAATGTGTGCAAAAAGGCGGTCAGTATCTGTTCAGCGCAGCGGGATGCGAAATTCCCGATAAAACACCGCCTCAAAATTTGCTGGCCCAACGCGATGCACTCACCGGTTAAGCAGCTGGCCTGCCGTTTCGATGACTCGCTCGCGCAAGTGATAGGCTTGCGCTCCCAATCTCTGTTCCATTCCCAATAACGCTGCACCAATCACCGGCGGCTTCTCAAAGCGGATGAACCGCGCCTGCGGCGCAAGAGCGCGCACTGTTTCCTTTAAGGTTTCAGCCATCAGGGGATGGCCGTTGTACAGGCTGCCAATTAACACCACCTCCACCGGTTCGTTTTCCAGCGCCAGCTGGCGAATGACGCCGCAAGCCATTTCCCCCAGTTCACGCCCGGCCCAACGCAGGACATCCAGCGCTTCCGGGTCGCCCTGGGCAGCCACCTCGAATACCTTGAAGATGTAACGAGAATCGAGCAGATACCGGCCAACATACACGCCTTCAATCAGGTCGAACAGGTCTTTGGCACCGGAAAGTTGCAAAAAAGCCGGGCTGAGTGCGGTGGCCGGGCCACGCCGATTCCACTCGAAGGCGACCGCACGCATAGCGCGCGCCGCCAGGTGACCACCGCCTGCATATTCACCCGACCAGTGGCTTTCACCCCCGACCACACGTCCTTCCGTTTTCAGGTCTTTCCCGCGTCCTCGACAATTACATCCCGTCCCGGAGACGACCGAAATGCCCCAGCCGTGCGTTGTGCCAGCAAAGATGCCAAGCGCCGCGTCATTCACCAGTTCCAGCGGGCAGTTCAAGCCCAATGGGTGGATGGCGCCTAGAATCATCTCACGTTGACAGGGCCAATCATATCCGGCCAGGCCCAGCCCTGCGCCTTCTATGGCTGAAACAGACAATCCTGCCATCTTCAGCGCAGCAGAAAAGGCGGTTTGCAGGGCATCGGTCATACCGTCCAGTCCCACCCCTTCCCAATTGCCCGGGCCGCCTTGTCCAAAGCCCACTGCTTCTCCCGTTTCAGAGACAATCAGGGCGTGCGTTTTGGTACCGCCGCCATCAATTCCCAAAAAATAGCGCGTCATCTTCAATTTCCGCTCAAACGTCATGATTTCATGGCATCACGCAAGGCGCGGTAGCCGATGAGATGAATGCCTTCGTTCTTCAAAAACGCTTTCAATTTGGGACTCAGGAAGGCGTGATAATTTGCCACGCGCGCCTGCCAATCGGGCGCAATGGCACGCAGTTCGGGAGTATCTACCGAGGGATGCAGGATGAAATGTGAAATGCCAACCGGCGCTTCGGCGAGTAATTGTTTGGCAATTTCCAGGTGGTCACCTTCCGGGTCAAGCGGCATCCCATACATGCCGTCCAGCAAAGGAATGCCTTGCGCTTCAAGAGAAGCCAGCAGCGGGGCATACACGGCTTTTTCTTCCTCGCTCAGGCGACCTTCCATCCCTTTGGCCTCCAGGCGTGGAAGCATCGGCGGAATGCCGCGCGCCAGCGCCGCCTGGAGGTACGATTGGATAAACCGCGGGTGCAAAACCGTCCCCATGTGGGAGTCCAGGTGAGTCACATCAATCCCGGCAGAAAGCGCGCGCTCGAGTTGGGCTTCTACTTCTCTTGCCACAGCCCCGGGGTCGGCCTGTTCATAGACAGCCGGCTGCCATTGGTGGAAATATCCTTCCTGGTCGAGCAATCCTGTTGCAGGGTCGCGGGTAGAGACCGGTCCCCAGCGATACGCTGTCCATTCTGAATTCAGGGTAGCATGAACGCCCATATCTATCTGTGGGTTTTGGCGACACATTTGAGCAACCGATGAAAACCAGGGACACGGCACCATCACCGCGCCGGAGGAAATCGTGCCAGCTTCCCAGAGATGCTCAAATGCCGTGAGCGAGGCCTGGCACATACCAATATCATCGGTATGGACGATGACCACGCGGTCGGTGTCAGAAAAGCCGAGTTTTTTCAAAAAGGGATTGGGCGTCATACGGTCTCCATTTCAAGAACGTGAGGAAGAAAGAAGAGAAACCAGCTGGCGGGCAATCTGGCGGTCTACCTTACCCATCGGATAAGAGACCAGGTCAGGAAGAGCAACCCAGCAAAACGAAGAGGCAGAGGGGGAACCATCCAGTTGACAAAGCCAGGGGGTTTCCGTCAGTCGGAAGTGGGTGTAAGTATGACGAATGGCGGGCATGGGCGAAAGCGGAATGACGCGTAGAGCGTAAGCAGAGTGGATGGCCGTAGAGACGGCTTCAAGAGAGGACGTCTCCACTTCTGCGGCAGGAAACTCCCACAAACCGCCGAGCAGGCCATCAGGAGAACGGCGATTCAACAGTGCTTTGCCCTGCTCCACAATGACGGCGGCGGCTTTGTGTTTGTGCGGTATTTCCGTTTTCGGCTTGAGAACCGGACGCTGTTCCTGGAGGCCCTGCGCATGTGCCAGGCACAATTCCCGCACTGGACATAGCAAACAACGCGGATTGCGGGGCAGGCACACGGTTGCGCCCAAATCCATCAGGGCCTGGTTGTAGTCTCCAGCACGACCTGACGGCAGGTGGTTTTCCGCCAGTTGCCACAGGGCAGCCTCACCTTGAGGGGAGTCTGCCGGGAGAGAAACATCAAAAACGCGTGCAAAGACCCGTTTCAGATTTCCATCGAGCGTAGCGGTATCTTTTCCAAAGGCAATAGATGCAATCGCAGCAGCAGTATAGCGCCCAATGCCGGGCAGAGTGCGTAACGCGGCCAGGTTGGTGGGAAGCTGCCCTCCATGGTCGGTCAACAGGATGCGCGCCGCGCGATGCAGATTGCGGGCGCGGCTGTAGTAGCCCAATCCTTCCCACAGGGCAAGCACTTCGTGTTCCGAGGCAGTGGCCAGAGACTCGATTGTGGGAAAACGCTCCATCCAGCGTGCAAAATATGGGATGACGGCCTCTACGCGCGTCTGCTGAAGCATGATTTCACTGACCCAGACGGCATAAGGGTTCGGATGCACGCCTTGCCCTGGCAAAACACGCCAGGGCAAAACGCGGGCATGACGCTCATACCAGGCCAGGATGCGCCGGGCAAATTCGGTCATCAAAACTGAAACCCGCCCCGGCCCGGAACGACTTTGTGCGAATAGTTCTTGACAAAGGTCTGAAGTTTTTCGCGCAACCCGTTCCACTCCAGCGAGTTCAGAACGCGCTGTGCGCCGGGCAAGTCGGGGGCGAGCAAAGCCACCATAATTTGGGGATATTCACCATAGATGGTGGCCCAGGCCTCGACCGGTTCCAGTCCCAGCCGTTGAACGCCGGGGATGAACTCGCCAATGACGAACTCGAAGTATTCTTGCTCGCGTTCGGGAGCAATATCCCAGGTGAGAAGGAGTTTGACAGACATACGCAAATCCCTGTTTCTTAGCAACAGCCGGTGGCAAGAACGGTTCAGGCGGCAGAAGCCGGGCTGAGGACAATGACTTTGGTCTCTTCGGGCAAAGCAGAACGAGAAATTTTGAGCGAAGGAATGGACGTTATGGAGGCCAGCCCCATTTCTTTCAGAAACCTGGAGAGTGGTTCAAGTGGAAGTTTGCACGCCTCCAGGCCATAGTGCATCGGGATGACGATGTTTGGTTCAAGCAGCGAGATGACTTCAGCAGCTTTGGCGGCGTTTAATCCATTGCCGCCGCCTACTGGCACCAGGGCAATGTGTACCGTGCCAAGCGCTTCGACTTCGGATTGAGTCGGTACCTGGCGCAGGTCGCCCAGGTGAGCGATATTCAGACCATCATAGTCAAACACGTACAGGGTGTTACGCGGTTTTTCGACGCCTTTCTTACCATTGGTATCGGTTTGAACGCCAGTGATGAATACGCCGCCAATTTCATATTCGCCGGGGCCAGTAATGCGGTGCGAAACGCCTTTAACGGCGCTCAAGAAGTTGTGACCGGGCGCTTCGTGGCTGACGGTGACAATATCGGCTTTCAGGCGCAGGGGTTCGTAACCGACCACTTCGCTATCGAAGGGGTCAGTGACCACACTCGCCATGCCGCGCTCGGTGAGTCGAAAGCAGGAATGTCCGTACCAGATGATTTCCATGTGAGTTTTTCGTTACCTCCGGGGCAATTATACCCGCGAGTCGGGAGTATAATCGGAATTCATGCGCCGCATTCCCATCACTGCCTACCTGGAAGCCTTGTTTGCGACTGCCACCTGGGGCGGGACGTTCATCGCCACGAAACTGGCGCTTCAGGAAGCCTCGCCCGCAACGCTCGTTTTTTTGCGCTTTGGCATGGGGGTCCTGATTTTGGGAGCAGCTGTGCTCCTGCGCCGCCAGTTTGCCTGGCCTTCGCGAAACGAATGGGGATATTTCGCACTGGTGGGTTTTGTTGGCGTCACGTTTCATCAATGGTTGCAGGCCACCGGCCTGCAAACGGCAGCGGCCACCACCACCGCCTGGATTGTGGCAACCATTCCAGTTTTTACGGCGTTGTTAGGCTGGTTGTTCCTGAAAGAACGGCTCACCAGCAGACAGGTCTTCGGCATTGGGCTGGCGGCACTTGGGGTTTTGCTCATCGTGAGCAAGGGAAACGTATCGGCGCTGGCGGCTGGAAATTTCGGCACGCCCGGTGATTTTTTGATTCTGGTCAGCGCGGTCAACTGGGCGGCTTTTTCAATTCTCTCCCGGCGCGGGCTGGAACAGCACCCGGCAGCGCGGATGATGTTCTACGTGATGCTGACTGGCTGGGTATTTGCAGCGCTCTGGCTATTTGGCTTTGGGCCGGGTCTGAGCGAGGTACCGCATTTCACCTTGAACGGATGGACAAACATTCTGATTTTGGGTATTTTTGGCTCTGGTCTGGCCTATATCGCCTGGTACGATGCGCTGAAAGCCATGCCGGCCGGGCAGTTAGGTGTATTTATCTACGTCGAGCCGCTGGTGACAATGGTACTGGCGGCGTTCCTGCTGGGAGAGGCTGTGACGTTCGTCTCCTTGCTTGGTGGGGCAGCAACGATTGCAGGGGTCTATCTGGTCAATCGGTAAATTGGTAAAATCTGGTCATGCTCCTGCCTCGAAACGCAAACGCTCAACAGACGGAAGCCGGCTGGCACCTGCACCTGCCCGCAGGCAATACGTCACTTTACCGTTACGCCCAAATAGACGACTACACCCCTCTGCCCCGCCGCCGCTTCCTGTGGCAGGTCGGGAGCACCTTGCGCCTGCGCGCACGGGTCAGCGCATCCGAATTGCCTGGCACATGGGGGTTCGGCTTTTGGAATGACCCATTTTCGTTCGCGCTCGGATTGGGAGGCATGGGCCGGCGCCTGCCTGTTTTGCCAAACTGCGCCTGGTTCTTTTATGCTTCGCCGCAGAACTATCTTTCGTTTACAGACCACTTCCCCGGTAACGGGTTTCTGGCCCAGGTCTTTTCTGCGCCGCGTGTTCCTTCTTTTTTTCTTTTCCCTGCTCTTTTGGGGTTTCCTTTTTTGTTGATAAAGCTTTTCTCTAAATGGCTACGCGCAAAATTTGCCCGCAGATACATTGCCGAAGAGAGCAGACTGTTGCCCGTAGAGGTCACTACATGGCACGATTATTGCCTGAGGTGGGACGAAACCGGCACCCGATTTTCAATCAATGGGGAAGTTGTGTTTGAAACAAGCATCCGCCCCCAGGGGCCGCTGGGTCTCGTCCTGTGGATAGATAACCAGTTTGCCGCCTGGAGGCCGGATGGCACACTCTCGGCAGGTTTTTTGCCCAACCCGCCGGCATGGCTGGAGATTATTGCACTTTCTGCTTCTCGCGCATGAAACGCAGCCCTGCAATCAGCACGCCAAGCGCCAGGGCAACCCATCCCATTCCGTTGAGCGAAAACGGCAAAGCCACCTGCCGGAAGACGACATCCAGAAGCACGCCTGAAATGAACATGCCTCCAAACATGCGGTTGTGATAGAACGCAAACCCGGAAAACCAGGTCGGCCAAAAGGCCTCGAACCCTGCTGGCGGCCCGGCCGGACGGGGTTTCGATAGCACTGCAATGGCGTAGAACGCTCGTCTGGCGGCAAACAAGACAAGCAGCAGAAAGGTCGAAAAATAGCCGCTCGCCACCAGGTAAATGATAACCGCATACGCAATCACAATCGCCGCAATGGTGGTATAGCGCGCCGCGGTTTGCCCGGCGCGCACCGGAAAAGTTCCCACGCCTTTGGCTTTGTCATCTTCCAGTTTATCGGTATGCTTGGCAACGTTGATGCTGGCCACGCTCAACCCAAACGGAATGCCCGCCAGCGCCACCATCCAGTTCCATTGACCGGAGAGAACCAGGTACACGCCGGCAATCATGACGGGACCCCAAATCAGAAAAATCGAAAGTTCGCCCAGCGCCCAATACTTCATCGGCCAGGTGTAAAAAAGCAGAACAAGCGCGCCAAAGGCAAACAGTCCAATCACCACCGGGTTGAAAGCGGTGTACCACAGTGCATACAGGCCAGAGAGAAAAGCAATCAGCCCGCTCACCAGAAACCATTGAATTTGTTGCGATGTGGTCCAAAAGCCCTGTACCAGCGGGTGAACACCATACTGTGTGCGGAAATAGTTGTCCTTATCCACACCGCGCGTGTAATCGGTGTAATCATTCAATAAATTGTTCGTTCCATGCGCAATGAACAGCCCCAGCGTTACAATCAGCCACGGCAGGAAGGAAAAATAGCCATCCCGCCAGGCCAGCAGACCACCAATGATGGACGAATAAACCGTCACCGCCGTCACTGCCGAGCGGGTGGCAATCAGCCACTTGGAGACGACATCCAGCGTATCCCAATCACGCTTGTCTTCCATCTTGATGAGTTCCCATGCGGCTTTGCGCCACATTCCGAAATTGACCGGCATATTCTACTCTCCTCACAGAAATCTGTGAAAATTATACAACCCGTCCTGTGAAATCTGGCACTTTTGTACAGATTTTTTGGGTGAAATCCCCATCACCCGAAAGAACGAAAAACCATCTATAATATCCTACGCATTTGCGCATCCTTTCCTGTCGCTGTACCAGGCATGTCCTCAATTGATGAAATCAAATCCCGCATAGACATCCTCGACCTGGTCAACGAGGCCGGGGTAAAACTGCGCCGCAGCGGACGCAACTATTTGGGATTTTGCCCCTTTCATGAGAACAAGCGCACACCAGCCTTTGTAGTCTGGCCAGAAAGCGGCACCTGGCGCTGTTTTGGCGAATGCAACGAGGGTGGTGACATTTTCAAGTTCATCATGAAAAAGGAAGGGATAGACTTCAAAGAAGCCCTTCAGCGTCTGGCAGAACGCGCCGGGGTCACTCTGGAGCGGTTTCAGCCCGAACACCCCGAGCAGCGCGAGGAATACCAGCGCCTGCGCCAACTGCTGGAAGATGCCGTGCAGTTCTATCGTCATCACCTCTTCAACACGCCTGCCGGAAGGAGCGCGCTCAATTACCTGCTCCAAAAGCGCAAACTGACTCTGCAAACCATCGAAACCTGGGGGTTGGGTTACGCACCGCAAGGCCATCAAATCGCATTCCAACACTTCAAAGAGCGCGGATACAGCGAGCAAGACCTGATAGATGCCGGACTGGTGAGCGTTATCGAGGACGAAGGAAGTGCGCGGCGCGTTCTTGACCGCTTTCGGCACCGCATCGTCATTCCCATCCGCGATGAACAGGGGCGTATGGCCGGTTTTGGAGCGCGCATTCACCCCGAAGACCCCCGGCAAGACCAGGCAAAATTCATCAACACCGCCGAAACGCCAATTTTCAGCAAGGGACGGTTGCTCTACGGGTTAGACCGGGCGCGAAAACCCATCCGCACCGCCGACCAGGCAGTTATCGTCGAAGGCTACCTGGACGTGATTGCGCTACACCAGGCCGGCTTTGAGAACGTTATCTCTCCAATGGGAACAGCGCTGACGGAAGACCAGTTACATCTTTTGAAACGCTTTACCCGCAAAATTGTGCTGGCGCTCGACCCCGATGCCGCCGGACAGAAAGCCATCTTGCGCGGGTTGGAAGCCGCGCGTGCCTCGATGGACCGCCAGGACGAACGACTGTTCGATGCACGTGGCCTGTTGCGCCAGGAAGCCCGTCTACAGGCCGACCTGCGTGTGGCCAACCTGCCCGATGGCCTGGACCCTGACGAAATTGTGGCACGCGACCCGGAAGAGTGGAAACGCCTGATTGCCGAAGCACGACCGGTGGTCGAACATGTGCTGGAGACTCTGCTCCGCAGCCGAAACGCGGATGACCCAAAAACCAAAGTGGAAATTGTCCGGCAGGTCTTGCCACTGATTGAAGACCTCCCCAACCCCATCGAGCGCGATTCCTACCGCCAGATGCTGGCACGACGTCTGAAGGTGGACGAACGCACCCTGACCGGAAGCCGGCCTGTGACAGGGACACCTCGCAAGAAATTGGAAAGGCGTGCTACCGCAGGAGCGGCATCAACGCCAGCGAACCGGTTGCCCGGCGCAGGCATTTCGTCTCGAACAACCAGCGCGGAAACCATCTGCCTTGCCCTGCTTCTCAGCCACCCCGATTTACTCCCACGCCTGGACCGCCGCCTGCAAGAATCAGGGCTGGCAGCCCTCAATGCAGCCGATTTCGGGTATACTGCATATCAGTTGTTGTTGGAATTGCTGCACAAAGCCCTCGAACAGGACGAAGCAGAATTTCTCCAGTTCGTGCAAGCACACGCCGACGAAAGCCTGCACGAAGTGCTAAAAACCCTGAGCGCATTCCCGATTCCCAAAGACAACGATGACCGCCTGCTGGATGAACTCACCCGCCTGGTGCTTCAATTGCGCCGGCAGGCTCTGAGCGAAAGTTTAAACCAGTTACGCTTTCTGCTCGAAGAAGCCAGGCAAAGCGGCCAGCCCGAAACCGCTTACCTGCATACGGTGTTGGAATATACACGTTCGTTGAATGTTCTCGACCTTGCCCGCAAAAAGATGAGCGAAACCCGCCGGGAGTGAACCATGCCGCGCAAATCAAAGGCCGAAATCAAAACGCCCAAAGACCTCATCCCCGACCCCACTGAAATCAACGGCGATGAAATCCCGCTTGTGGATGACCCCGAATTGCTGGGCGAGGAACTGGTCGAACTGGAAGAGCCGCTCGACCTGATAAAAAACCCGGCACTGGCCGAAGAGCTCTCTGAAGACCCGGTGCGGCTGTATTTGCGCGAAATTGGGCAGGTGAAACTACTCGACGCCGACAGCGAATTCCGCCTTTCCACCATCATCGAAGCCCGACGCCTGCTCGATGGACTGCGTCCACGCCTGCCCAAAGAAAAGCGCGATTCCGAACCCAACACCACGCTCTATTCCGCCGCCATAGACGAAATGCTCGTGGCCTGGAAACGTCTCGAAGAAGACGTAACCCGCATGGATGCACCCCTGCCTGAAATGCGTCTGGTTCTTACCGAAGCGCAATCTCTCCGGCAAGGGTGGGAAACCGATGCGCCTTCTTATTTGCGTGCCTTTCTGGATAACGGCCAGTGGGGGCGCGACTCACACTGGGATGGCCTGGCCGCAAATGCTTTCAATCTGTTCATCGGGTTTTACATCCTGCCGCCCAAACTGGCGGCCTGGCTCTCGCGGCACTGTCAATCGCAAGGTTCGGCCTGTCCGGCGGCGCGCAGTCTGTATCGTAACCTGCCGCCCGAAGAAGAACTTGCCTACGACCTGCGCCTGTTGCAAGCACGCGCCGAAGACGCCACACAATCGCTCATCCGCGCTAACCTGCGGCTGGTGGTCAGCGTTGCCAAACGCTATTTGGGACGCGGCATCTCGTTCCTGGACCTGATTCAAGAAGGCAACCTGGGCCTGTTGCGGGCGGTCAACAAGTTTGACCCGCGCCGCGGCTTCAAGTTCAGCACCTACGCGACATGGTGGATTCGCCAATCCATCAACCGCTCGATTGCCGAACAGGCGCGCACCATCCGTATTCCAGTTCACCTGTTCGAGTCCATCACGCGCATTCTGCGAATTCAACGCGCCCTCGTCCAGCAATACGGGCGCGAACCGACCACCGACGAACTCGCGCTCGAAGTTGGCTACCTTTCTGCTGCCGATGTACAGGCTATCTTGCGCGCCAAAGCCGAAGGCGCCGACCTGGACCCCGCCCTGCAGCAGCGTTGGGAAAGCGCCGCCGCTAAAATAGACCGTATTCTGCGCTCGGCAGAAGAACCTATCTCGATTGATGGTCCGGTCGGTGATGAAGACTCCAGCCAGTTGGGTGATTTCATCCCCGACGATGACGCCCCCGAACCCATGGATGCTGCCGTCCGCGATATGCTGCGCGAACAGGTGCAACACGCTCTCGCGGCCCTTTCGGAACGTGAACGACAGGTGCTGGAATTGCGGTTTGGTCTGATAGATGGCAAAGACCATACGCTCGAAGAAGTCAGCCGCTATTTCAATGTCACCCGCGAGCGCATCCGCCAGATCGAAGCCAAAGCGCTCAGGAAACTGCGTCATCCCACCCGCAGCCGCCACCTGCGCGACTATCTCGGATAAGACCATGCGCCCTTCGATATCCACGCTGATTATCGTTGCGTTCCTGCCTGTACTGACTGCGTGTCTCCCCGCAGGGCTGCCAGCGGTCACGCCCTCACCAGCCAGCACCGAACCTGCTCCTGCCGCTGCAACGGCCACTGTGCCACCGGCCACTGCCACCATCACCGTCACCCCAACCGAAACCAGCCCAGATGCCTTCCCGGCCTCCGCAGCCATCCAAAAAATGCAGCGCGGAATTAACATGGGGAACACACTCGAAGCCCCACGCGAGGGCGAATGGGGCTTTCGCATCGAACGGGAACATTTCCGCATTATCCGCGCCGCCGGCTTCGATGCAGTCCGCCTGCCCACCCGCTGGAGCGCCCACGCTCAACCCGAAGCGCCTTATACCATTGAACCAGCCTTCTTTGCCCGCCTGGATGAAGTCATCGGCTGGGCGCTGGAAGAAGACCTGGTCGTCGTTCTGAACATCCATCACTACGAAGAAATGGCGACCGAACCGCAAGCCCACCGCGAGCGTTTTCTGGCACTCTGGCGGCAGATTGCCGAACGGTACAAAGATTATCCACCCACGCTGCTGTTTGAGTTGATGAACGAACCCAACGGCGCACTGAGCGCCCGGCTGTGGAACGAATTTGTCCGCGAAAGCCTTGCCGTCATTCGGGAGAGCAATCCAACCCGCAATCTCATCGTGGGCGGCGTCTCCTGGAATGCTTACGACCAGTTGCGTCTGCTCGCCCTTCCGCGCGATGACCGTCATCTGATTGCGACATTCCATTACTATCTGCCGTTCGAGTTCACCCATCAAGGCGCAGAATGGGCCGGCCCGGCAGCCCAGCAATGGCTTGGCACGCCCTGGAACGGTACAGACGAGGAAAAAGCCGAAATCAACAGGCATTTCACCCTGGTCGAAGCCTGGTCGAAACAACAGGGGATACCGGTGTATTTAGGAGAGTTCGGCGCCTATAGCAAAGCGGATATGCCCTCGCGCATTCGCTGGACACAATATGTGCGTGAACAGGCCGAAGCGCGCGGCTTTGCCTGGGCCTATTGGGAATTCGGCGCCGGGTTTGGTGCCTATGACCGCGCATCACAAGCATGGCGAGAAGAATTGCTGCGAGCGTTGATACCATGAGTTCTCCACTTTCGTTTCGCGGCCTGTTGGCCGGTCTCGCTGCCGCCTCGATTTGGGGCGGCATGTACGTTGTCAGCAAAGTTGTTTTGGAAGTTATTCCACCGTTTGCATTGCTCACCACCCGCCTGTGGTTGGGCTTTGCGTCGCTCTGGCTGGTAATTGCCTGGAAGGGAGGCTTCACCCTCAGCCGCCGCCAATGGATACAGGCGCTGGCGGTCGGGCTAGTGGGATATGGCATTTCGCTCGGTTTTCAATTCGTCGGCACCAAACTCTCCACCGCCGCCAACGGCGCACTGGTGACCTCCGCCACACCGGCGCTCGTCTTGCCGTTTGCGTTCCTGCTGCTCGGCGAAGCCATCACCTTCCGACGGCTGCTGGCAGTTGGCATTGCCAGTCTGGGCGTGGTGACGGTGATAGACCCTCGCCAGGCCGATTTATCTTCTGCTCTGTTCATGGGAAACCTGAGCCTGCTGGCGGCGGCGCTCACCTGGGCACTCTATTCGGTGCTGGTGCGCAAAGTGACGACCAGCGGCGCCGACTTGCTTCAGGTCACCGCTGTCTTCTTGCTCGGCGGTTTGCCGGTCACCTTTCCTTTGGGGGTGTGGGAAACATTCACGCAGGGAATCGGCCTCGTCACACCGGGCGTCGTCGGCGGCATTCTCTTTTTGGGCATTATCTCCACCGCAATTGCCATGTTCCTGTGGAATTACGCTTTTGCCGTGCTTCCCGCGGGAGCAGCCTCGCTCACATTTTTTGCCCAACCGCTGGTGGGCGCCTTTTTGGGGTGGTTGCTGCTGGGGGAACAAATCACGCCGCTCTTTGTGCTGGGCGGCGTGTTGATTGGGTTGGGCATTCTGATTTCCAACGAAAATTAGATTTTTTCTCCCACGTTGTGCAAATATGCCATGTTCGGCGGGCGCATGGTGTTGACCGGAAAGCCGCTGATGACCACCACCTGCTGGCCCGGCTCGACCCATTTGGCCGCCGTCAGGGCGGTATCGGCCTGATTCACCATCTCGCGCAATGAAGCAGCCATCGGCACCAAATGTGGCGTGACACCCCAATAGAGCGCCATACGTCCAATGCTGCGTTGAACCGGGGTAAAAGCAAGAATCGGCACGCGCGGGCGGGCTTTGGACATCATCTTGGCGGTGTGGCCGGTCTGGGTAAAGACGGCAATGGCCGCAACGTTCAGGTCGTGCGCCAGTTCGCGCGCCGCGCGGGTGATGGAAAAAGCATCATCATGCGATTTCAGGTTGGGGATATTGAAATGTCCCCAATCGGCAAAATTCTCTTCGGCCTGCCGTACGATGCGGTCCATCATCTTGAGCGCCTCAAGCGGATATTGCCCCGCCGCCGTCTCGCCGGAAAGCATGACGGCATCAGTGCCATCGAAAATTGCATTCGCAACATCAGAGGCTTCTGCGCGCGTAGGCAGGGGGTTATTCATCATAGATTCCAGCATCTGTGTGGCCGTGATGACCAGTTTCCCGTGCCGGTTGGCTTCCTGAATAATCCGCTTCTGGGCCATTGGCACGCGCTCCGGCGACATTTCCACGCCCAAATCACCACGCGCGACCATCACGCCATCGGCAGCCTGCAAAATGTCTTCCAGGTTATCGAGCGCTTCAGGTTTCTCCAGTTTGGCAATCAGCAACGGACGCGCCCCACCTTCATCGAGTTCTTCCATCGCTTTGCGGACGTTCAACACGTCTTGCGCAGTACGAACGAACGAAATAGCGACAAAATCCACATTCTGTTCCAGGCCAAAAGCCAGGTCAGCGCGGTCTTTTTCGGTAAAACCGGGGATATTCAACCGCACGCCCGGCAGGTTGATGCCTTTGTTCGAGGACAGCTTTCCTCCCACGCGCACTTCGGCCAAAAGAGAACGCGCGTGCGTTTCAACCACGCGTACAACCAGACGCCCATCATCCAACAGGATTCGGTCTCCCGCAGCAACAGAATCGAACAATTCGACAAACGCTACCGGAACTCGTTTCAATCCCAAATCGGGGGGAGGCGTTCCCTCGGCAAACAACACCACTCGTTCTCCAACCTCCAAATCGAGTGCAGGATTCAGAATCCCTACGCGAATTTTGGGGCCCTGCAAATCTTGCAGAATACCGAGCGGTATGCCCAATTCCGCCGAAACCTCGCGCAAACGACGAATACGCTGCTCATGCTGTTCATGCGTGCCGTGAGAAAAATTCAGCCGCGCCACATTCATCCCGGCCTTGAGCAAGGCTTGCAACATTTCGCGGCTTTCCGAAGAAGGTCCAATCGTGGCTACAATTTTAGCTTTGCGCTGCATATCACAATCCTGTTTTCAAAAATCGTCCCGAAGGCAAAGAGCGAACACCTTCGGGACGCTTCAATAAATAATTTTACCCCAAGCAAACCGAATTACAAATAGTTCAACGCTTTGGCCTGGCGAGTCAATTCATCACGAAAGTCAGGGTGAGCGACCTTAATCAAATTCTGCGCGCGTTGACGGATGGTTTTTCCGTACAGTTCGGCAATTCCGTATTC
>JANWWK010000013.1 GCA_025056175.1 Anaerolineales bacterium | reverse complement strand
AGGCCGCCTGACGCGCGACTGGTCTGAGACGACTCTGCGCTATGAAACCGACCAGATTCAGAAAATGAAATACGATGCCGCCGCTGAGATGGACCGCCCGATTGTCGAGCGGGTGGCCGAACTGGCGCAGAAACACGGCGTACCGCGCGCCCAAATTGCCCTGGCCTGGCTGCTTCACAAGCCGCCTGTTGTAGCGCCCATCGTTGGGGCGACGAAGATTTCGCACCTGGAAGATGCCGTCGCCGCCCTGTCGGTTCGCCTGAGCCAGGAAGAGATGACTTACCTGGAAGAACCCTATCAGCCGCACCGCATTGTCGGCCATCAGTGAAACACACCAAACATCATTTTCAAATAAGGAGTCACACCATGTCTGTAATCTACAAACGCTTGGGTAAGCATGGCGTCCTGGTCAGCAACCTGTGCCTGGGCACCATGAACTTCGGCTGGCAGACCAGCGAAGAAGACAGTTTCAAAATCATGGACCGCGCCCTCGAGTTGGGCATCAACTTCTTCGACACCGCTGATGTCTATGGCTGGAGCGTGGAACACGGCCTGACCGAAGAAATCATTGGGCGTTGGTTCGCGCAGGGCGGCGGGCGGCGCGAGGCGGTTGTGCTGGCAACCAAAGTGTATAACCCCGTCTCGCGCAAGGCCAACCGCAAAGAAGTGAACAGCGATGGGCGCAGCCTCTCCGCCTACAAAATCCGCAAGCATTGTGAAGGCAGCCTGAAGCGCCTGCAAACCGACTGGATTGACCTGTACCAGATGCACCACATTGACCGCGATTGTCCCTGGGACGAAACCTGGCAGGCCTTCGACAGCCTGGTGAAACAGGGCAAAGTGGTTTACGTTGGCTCCAGCAACTTTGCCGGTTGGGACATCGCCACCGCCTGCCAGGAAGCCTCCAAACGCGGCCTGATGGGACTGGTCAGCGAGCAGAGCATTTACCACCTGAACAACCGCATGATTGAACTGGAAGTCATCCCCGCCTGTCGTCACTACGGCCTGGGGCTGATTCCGTGGAGTCCGCTGGGCGGCGGCCTGCTGGGCGGCGCGCTGGAAAAGGCGCAGGCCGGGCGGCGCATGGGCGAACACTTCGAGAAGGAAGTGGAGAAAAATCGCGAAAAACTCGAAAAATACGAAGCCCTGTGCCGCGAATTGGGTTATCCGCCCGGTGAAGTGGCCCTGGCCTGGCTCTTGCACAACCCGGCCGTCACCGCGCCCATCATCGGGCCGCGCACCATCGAGCAGCTGGAAAGCGCCGTGCGGGCCACCGAAATCCAACTCGATGCGGAAACGCTCAAGAAACTGGATGAAATCTTCCCCGGCCCTGGCGGCGAAGCGCCGAATGCTTACGCCTGGTAAAGAAAGCGCAGGGCGAGAGACTATCTCGCCCTGCTTTCAATTTTGCTCATGGCATACTCGGCCAGGGCGGTAATTGTCAGGCTGGGGTTTACGCCGGGATTGGCGGGCATCACCGAGCCATCGATGATGTACAGGCCGGGATAGTTGTGAACCTGGAAGTTTTCATCTACTACGCCTTCTTCGGCATTCCGGCCAATGGGCGCGCCGCCCAGAATGTGGGCGGTGGTGGGCAGGTTAAAGACATTTTCTGTCACCGAGCCGAGCGGCACGCCGTTGATGCGGCGGGAAAACGCGCGCACCACATCATGCCCCACGTCTATCCGCGCGGAAACGCCGCGCGCTTCATCGCGCAGGGCTACCAACCCGCGCCGGAAGCCTGTCAACCATGAACGCCCAATGCGGAATCGAAGGGCATTATCTACATGTTGCATAACCAGGATGATGGTGGCATTGTGCGCCCAACCCGGTAAGACCATCGCGCGCAGGAAATCCATTGGATGGCGGAAGACCCACGTCAGCGTGCGTGCGATTCGGGCCGGGACGCTTTCGGCATCGGAAATGAGCGGCGCGCCCAGAAAACGCATGAGCGAGGAGCCGTCTGGGTAACGCACCGGTTCGATGCGTGTCACTTCATCGGCATTGAAAATCGAGGAGATGGAAACGCCCTCCGAATAGTTCACTTCTGAACGGCGCGCAATCGAGCCGAGCAAGGCTTCGCTGTTGGTGCGTACCTGGTCGCCCAGGCGAGGCGAAAGATGCGGGAGCGATTTTTTGACATCGCGCAGCCGAAGGAGCAGGTTCATCGTTCCCATGACCCCGGCGGCGAAAATGACGTTTCTTGCTCTGACCGCTTGCTTCCGTTGGAAGGGGCGGGTGCTGGCCTGGAAGACGACCTCGTAACGCGCTGCGCCGATGGACGCCTGCCCGTTGACCAGGCGCGACCGCCCATTGTCAACCGCCAACGGCCTGACGTCTGTCACTTCTACTTCGGCCATTACCTTTGCCCCCCACTTTTCCGCAAAGTACAGATAATTTTTGGGCAGCGTGTTCTTGGCGTTGTAGCGGCAGCCGACCATGCACCCGCCGCAGTGACGGCAGCCAGCGCGCGCCGGGCCCTCGCCGCCAAAATAAGGGTCTGGCACAGTTTTGCCGGCTTCGCCAAAATAAGCGCCCACGTCGGTTGCCCGAAAAGTGTGTTCCATGCCGCGTTCTGCCGCAATTTGGCGAAAAATCTCATCGGCTTTCCATAATTTTGGGTTGCGCGCCACGCCCAACATGCGGCGGGCGGTCTCGTAGTGGGGTTTCAGCACCTCGCCCCACGGCAGAGGTCGGTTCCAGGCGGGGGTGGCGAAGGTCTCTTCAGAGGGGACTTCCAGCACATTGGCATATCCCAAACTTCCCCCGCCGACCCCGGCCCCGTGCAGCACCATCACCCCGTTGAGCAGGGTGATTTGCAGAATGCCATGCGCACCAATCACAGGCATCCAGAGATATTTCCAGAATTGCCAGTTGGTTTTTGCAAAATCCTCGTCGCGGAAGCGCTTGCCTTTCTCCAGCACCAGCACCGAGTAACCTTTTTCGGCCAGGCGCATGGCCGAAACCGAACCGCCAAAACCGGAACCGATGATGACGTAGTCGTAAATTTGTTCTGGCATATCAGTTTGCTCCCAAAGTGAAGTAGAATGTCGCCCCCTGACCGGGGCTGGATTCGGCCCAAATACGCCCGCCGTGCCGCTGGATGATGCGCTGGACGGTTGCCAGGCCGATGCCATGACCCGGGTATTCATCGGCGCGATGCAGGCGTTGGAAGGGTTGAAAGAGTTTGTCGGCGTATCGCATGTCAAACCCGGCGCCGTTATCGCGCACGAAATAGACTCTCTCTCCGTTAACCGTCTGCGCGCCGAATTCGATGATGGCTTGGGGCGTTCTGGCAGTGTATTTCCAGGCATTGCCGAGCAAATTTTCCAGCGCGTTTCGCATCAGGGAGGCATCAGCATTCACCATCAAACCCTCGTCCACGCGCAGGCGCACGATGCGCTCCGGGTCGGTACGTTGCAGCGTCTCCAGAATCGTGTGGGCTTCGGCGCTCAAATCCAGTGGTTGGGGACGCAAATCGGCTTTGCTCATCCGAAACAGGACCAACAGGCTGTCTATCAATTCGCTCATCTCCTGGGCGGATTGTAAGATTTTATCCAGGTAAGTTCTGGTCGGGGGGTCGAGTTGACCGCTGAAGTCGTCTTTCAGGATTTGCCCAAAACTGCGAATGGCGCGCAAGGGCGCCCGCAGGTCGTGCGAAATTGAGTAGGAAAACGCCTGTAATTCGCGGTTGGCCTCTTCCAGTGCGGCGGTGCGTTCAACGACTCGTTGTTCAAGCTCAGCGTTGAGCTGGCGGGCGGCTTCTTCGGCGCGCCGCAACTCGGTCACGTCCACGCTCAGCCCGGTCAGCCCGATGATTTTCTCATCCACCACAATTGGCGCAATCGTGACGATGAAACTTCTGCGTTCTCCGTTCACCACTTCCTCGAAAGGCCCGTTGCGGATGGTTTCGCCGCGCAGCACGCGCTCGTGCTCGTCTTGCCAACGCAGGCGTATTTCCAGCGGAACGCCTTCCACTTCCAGGGCGGTTTTTCCGGGCGAAGACGGATAAGATTTCTCGCTGGCGCGATTGAACAGAAGGTAACGTCCCTGGGCATCGCAAACCCATAAATCATACGGGAACTGGTTGATAATCGCCCGCAGCCGGGCTTCGCTCTCACGCAGGGCGGTTTCCATTTGCTTGCGCTCGTTCAGTTCTTTTTGCAGTTGACTGAGCAAGTTATATTTCTCGACCGCAATGGCCGCCTGCGAAGCGAGCGTCTCCAGCATCTGCACCTGTTCTTCGGTATAAGCGTTTTCCCGACGCGCCTGCACGGAGAGAATTCCCAGGATGCGCCCCTCATTGATAAGCGGAATGCCAATGTAGGTACGGATGTCTGAGTTGGCGATGACCACAATCTCGAAGGATGTGCGCACTTCGTCGGCCTGTACATCCGGCAGATGCAGCGTGCGTTGGGTGTGTAAGACGTAGGCTGTAAGGCTGCGGCTTCCATCCAGTTTTCGAGGGGAGACGCTTATCTCCCGGTCTCCACTGATGTAGAGCGGAAAGGAGATTTCGTTCCGGTCTTCGTTATACAGACCCACACAAAAAGCATCTACCGTCATGAGTTGTTTCAGCTCGACCACCAATGCGCGCAAAGCCTGGTAGAGATTCTCTCCACCGGTGAGCGCTTTTCCCATCTGATAGAGCAGGAACATTTCGCGGGCGCGCTGTGTCAGGTGGTGTTCGACTCGCTGGCGTTCGCGCAGTTCGTCTTGCAGGTGCGTGAGCGTGGATTGCAGCGTCTGCCAGTTCATTTGCTGCAATATCAACACCGAAAGGCTGAAAAAACTGTAAATCAAGAAAACCGCGTAGGGAGTGTAAGCAATGCTCGCAGGCGGCAGCAATCTCTGGTCGTCTGCGTAAGCCAACCCAAACCCGCTCACGATGCTGAGCGCCGAGGCGGTGAGCAGTGCTTTGCTGCCCATGAGAAACCCCGCAATCACGATGATGACCAGATACCCCATGAAAATCGGCGCCCGCACACCACCAGCGGTGGCTGCCCCCAACGTGACGGTAACCCACAACAATCCCAACAGGCTGATGCTGGCTGCCTGGACCCAGCCTCTGCGTGTAACTTCCAGCAGAATCAAGACGAAGGGTACCACCATTCCTGCAATTGTTGTAAACCGGGAAACAAGCAGGTTGGGAAACAAGGTGAACGGAATAGAAAAGGCAATGCTCAGCAAAAGAACGGCATGGAGAACACGGAACAGCCGCGCTGCCAGTACGGTGCGTGCTTCGTCATCAAAACGAGGAGGCAATATCCACTTTTTCAAAAAAGCGAACATCGAGGTACCTTTCAGCAAATGCGCTTCACTTACTGGTAAGTATAGTGCAATTCTGCGGTCAACAGCGCTTTTGAGGGGAGAATCCTTTTTCCATACCAATCGCAAAACTGGATAATTTGGTGCAGATTACTCATAATTATTTTCCATGCCATTCTGTGACGAAAGTCACTATTTTTTTCTGGCCTGTCCGGTATGATTAAGCAGAGATTAATCGGAAAAGGAAACGTCATGACCAAATCCCTTCCCGCGATTGCTATCCTTTTTGCTGTCGTTGCTCTCGGTCTGTTTGCTTATGTGACCGATGCGGTGGCGTTTGCCGGCAGTGACCCGGCGACGTGCGCGAATTGCCATGTGATGGATGATGCTTATGAAAACTGGTTCCATGCGCCGCACAAGAACGTCACCGAATGTGTAGATTGTCATCTTCCACATGAAAATGTCGTGGCTTATTATGCCGAAAAGGCACGCACGGGGTTTCACGATGTCTACGTGTTCAGCACAGGGCAGACGCCCGAAATCATCCGCGCGACTGAACACAGCAAGCGAATCATTCAGTCTAACTGTGTGCGCTGCCATCAAAGCACCGTAGATGCGGTCATCGCCAGTCCACACGGAAATGACCGTGTCTGTTGGGAATGTCATCGGAACGTCGCTCACGGCGCGCGGGGCTTGTCTCTACTTCCCCTTCAGGATTCTGCGCTTTACCCTGTTCACAAATAAATTATCACCGAGGAGATGTTTATGCAACGATATACCACACTCATCCTGGCCGGACTGGTCATCGTATTGGCTGCTTTGCTGGCTGGTACGTTGATTTTCGTCAATAACCAGCCGGTGCAGCAGCGCGCCATTCAGCCGCTGGCCGAAGTCGCCGCAATGGAGCCAGATTCATCCAAATGGGGCGTCAATTTTCCCAATCAATACGCTTCGTTTTTGAAGACGCGTGACAACAACATCGCCACCACCTACGGCGGCTCCAGCGATTTTTCGCACCTGGAGAAAGACCCTCGCCAGAAAATTTTGTTCGCTGGCATGCCGTTTAGCAAGGATTACAACGAAGACCGCGGCCATGAATGGGCGTTGACGGATGTCAACAAGACCAAACGCCTCAACCTCGACAAGGAAAACCCCAAGCGCACGCCCGGCACCTGTTATTCTTGTAAATCTGCAAATATGCCTGGTCTGTGGGCTGAAATGGGCCTCGAAGGCGTGGGTAAAACCTTTTTTGGCGACCTGACTCCGCGCGTAGATAGCTCGATTGGCTGCGCCAACTGCCACGAACCCGGTACCATGCGTTTGATTGTCACCAACCCGGCTCTGGAAGAGGCGCTCCAGGCGCAGGGCAAAGATTGGAAGACGTTTACCCGCCAGGAAATGCGCTCGCTGGTGTGCGCCAATTGCCATGTGGAATACTACTTTGCTGGCGAAAGCAAGTACCTGACCTTCCCCTGGGAAAAAGGCACGAAGGTCGAGGAGATGTGGGAATACTACACGGAAATCGGCTTCAAGGATTGGGAATATCCTGATACCAAGACACCCATGCTCAAGGCGCAACACCCCGAATATGAGATGTACACCGCCGGGTCCACGCATTACAACGCGGGCGTGGCCTGCGCCGATTGCCACATGCCGTATGTGCGTGAGGGCGCGGCCAAATACTCCTCCCACAACATCCACAGCCCCATGCTCAATCCCCAACGTGCTTGTGGACAGTGCCATACCGATACTGAGGCGGTGGTACGTCGCGTCAACCTGATTCAGGAGCAGACTTATAAAACCAAAATTGCTGCCGAAGATGCAATTGTGGATGCCATCAACGCCATCAAAGCGGCTGCGGCGAACCCGAACAGTGACGCGGCTTTGCTGGAAGAAGCCCGCCTGCTTCATCGCCAGGCGCAGTTTTATTGGGATTACGTCTCTGCCGAGAACTCGATGGGCTTCCACAACCCGGAATACGCGCTGAAAATTTTGGCCGAAGCCACCAACCTGGCGCGCCAGGCGCAGATGAAAGCCGCTCAGGCTGCCAATGACCCGTCCCTGCTGCAGACCGGTACTTATTACCAGAGTGGTCCATCTGGGCAGTAAAAAACGTTCTGGAGAACGACAAAGTCCCGAAGAGTCAATTCTTCGGGACTTTGGTATATTTCAGGGCAAATTACACTACAACTACGCCCTCTTCGTTCAAAAACCGTTCTACACTCATCTGGCGGGTGAGCAGGAGTTGGCGCAGTTCTCCGGTGGCGGGTTGATACAGGTCAATCTCCAGGGCTTGCCCGCCATGTGTATCCTGACAATCGAGCGCGCGCACGGGGGAGAGAATCTTCCAGCCGGTATCCAGTGCGGAGAGCAGACGCATCAGGTCGGCAGAGTGAGTGGATGGACGGGCCGGTTCTTGCAAGCGGTTCCAGCGAAAATCGGTAACGAGAATGGAGTTGAACATGGCGTGTCCCTGCTTTCATTTGGAGTAACCCTAGCATACACGCCAAACGTTATCGTTGCAGCAACAAATCATTAAGACTTTGTAAACGAATGTTTCCCGATGCTGTTTTTGATTTTTGATTTCACGCCTGTCTGTTAATTGCGCGCAACCGTTCAGGGATAGGAGGATGGGTATAATGCAGCAGTACGTAGAGTGGATGTGGGTTGAGGTTTGCCAGGTTTTCCTGCGCCAGAATCAGCAGGGCTGAGGCAGTAGGTTCGGTGCCGGCCAGGCGCGCGGCAAAGGCATCGGCGGCGTATTCGGCGCGGCGGCTGATGGCGTTGACAGGAAAACTCAGGAGCAGGTCGAGCGGTTCAGCCAGGATTCCAAACAAGACCAGGCTGAAACCGAAGTGAACGCCCGAAAGTCCAAAGGCCTGCGCCAGCGCGGGCGTTTGTAGAATCAACCCAATCAGCACGGCATAGATGGCTAACACAACAATTTGCATGCCCAACAGACGCGGCACGTCTTTATGGACGGCGTGTCCCAGCTCGTGTGCCAGCACGGAGAGAATTTGCTCTTTTTTGAGCTTTTCCAGCAAGGTGTCGAACAAGACCACTTCGCGCGTTCGGCCTAAACCACTGAAGAAAGCGTTTAATTTGGAGGAACGCTTCGAAGCATCCATGACCGAGATGGCGCGTACCTCGAAGCCGGCCTGCCGAGCCAGTGCTTCTATCTCGTCTCGCAGTTCGCCCTCTGGCAAAGGAGTGAGTTTATTGAAGAGCTTAACAAAGATTCTGGTGTTCAAGGCAAACAAAACCACGATAATTAGCGAAAGCGTGGCCCATGCAGCCAGGATGAACAGCCACAATTGTTCCGAGAAGGTGGTGTAAAGCAAAAATAAGAGGGAAATAACCCCGCCCCCCAGCACTATTGCCAGAGCAATGCTCTTAAGCATGTCCAAAATGAAGGTTCGGTGGGTGGTCTTGTTGAAGCCGAACTGCTCTTCGATAACGAAGATGCGATAGTAATTAAATGGCAGGCTGATGATGAAGTTCAGAAACCCAAACGCACCCAAAAAAGCCAGCGTTTGAAGCAGAGGCTGCTGGAACCACGAGGAAGTCAGCCGTTCCAGCCAGCCGAACGTGCCCGATGCCAAAAGCACCAGCAATAGACCGGTCAACACGGTTTTTGCAAGCAGGCTGTGGCGCAAATTTGCCAGCGAATACGCCAGCCATCGGTTGTATTGTGCGTCATCATAAATTCCGCGTGCGTGTTCAGGCAGCGGTTGGCGGCTGTGACGGTCATTGATGATGGTAACGGTTACATCTATCAGGTAAATGACGATAATCAAGCCAAGAATTAATGCTTGCATAACGACCTCTTCTTCATCGATATATAGCGAAATTATACTTTCGTCTCTCTCATTTGAGACGGGAGGTGTATCATTTCCCGCAATCCAAGCACTGCAAAGGGCGCAAGAGGAATGACATATCGGTTGACATCCCAACGAATGAGTTGGAGAAAAGCCTCCCAGTTCGGTGGGCAGGAGATGAGAACGCCTTCTACTACTTGTGTTCCCTGTCCAATGCAAAAATACATGACTGGCACGCGCAACAGCACCAGGCCAACCAATGCCGCTCCCGCCCATCCCAACGTTTGCAGGTGTACCTGCCGACTTGTCAAAAGGCCAGCCAGCCCTGCCATAATCAGCATCGAATGCCAGAGCAACCCCGATTTTAATCCCACCAGTCCCGCCAGGACGTATTTCGGCTCCAGAACCAAGATGTTCAAATTGCCACGTAAAATGCCGGCGTGAAATGGATTGCCAAACAAGAGGCTGTTATACGTAATCAGCAGTGCAAGCGGTATCAGGCCGCCTGCGATAAACCATCCTAAGAATTGCCATTGGCGCATGCACCATATACTTACAAAACCCACTGCCACCAGGACAATGGTTTCAAGCCGCACCAGCACCAGCATCCCGATTGCTGCGCCGCTGGCTGCCTGTGCCCATGCTGTTTTGGTCTTCCAGGCCAGAAGCCACGCATACACGACCCAACAGGCCACGCCAAACGCCGTTAATGTCGCGTAGGAAGGTGTTTGCACCCAATTGTGCAGGAAGACCGTTGAGGTCATCACTGTCAGCGGTGTCAGGCTATAGCCTGGCAGAGGATGATATAGACGGACAAGCAGGTGCGCAATTGCAAAAAGCCCACTAAAAAACAGGCCGTAGCTGGTGAACAACATTGCAGTAATAATCTGCCAGCGGAAAATGCCGGCCTCTCCGCCCAGATTGAAGTTTCTAAAGAAGATTTCGTTAAGGCGTAGCGGATGGGGCGGCAAAAAAACTTGTTCGCTTGAGAATTGATTCTCCTGTCCGGCGCGGGGTGAAAGCGCAGGCTCTATTTGTCCTTCGGGTGCCAGCCTCAGCGCGGCATAGACTGGAAGGGTCAGCAGTGGGTAGCCCGGAGAGCGCTGAGCGATAAATGGCAGGTCTGGCAAAATTGGTGGCGTATCTTTGACCAGGCGCTGGACGATGGCATAGTAATCAATCGCATCGGTCTGAATGTTTGTGATGCCAGAAGTGACGGCAATCAAAAACAGGAAAAAAGTAAGCGGAATGAAGAGGGCAGCATCGAGCCAGGCCAGACTTTTCATATTGCGGGCTTCTGGGGAGTGCTTATGTGTTTTGTCGTCTCAAAAAGAATTTGGTAATTTCTTCGGCTATTGCGGGGAGAATTGCCAGGCCGAGAACAACCGTCCATTCCTGCAACGAGGGGTTATGCGTGTTGAAGATGGGCTGCAGGAAGGGGATGACGCACACCAGAATCAGGAGCAACATCGAGGCGCCAACAGCGTACTGCATCCACCGATTGGAAAAGACGCCGATGCTGAAAAGGGAAGCGCGTTCGGAG
>JANWWK010000035.1 GCA_025056175.1 Anaerolineales bacterium | reverse complement strand
GAAATTTTCGGCTGGGAACGCCCGGTCGCGCGCGCCCGTCAAAAACAGGTTGCCGAGTCTCCCGAAGCCGCATTTGGGGACTTGCGGGCCGGGGATTACGTTGTGCATGTGGATTACGGCATTGGGCGCTTTGTCGGGCTGGTGCGGCGCGTGCTGGAGGGGCATGAGCGCGAATTTTTAGCAGTGGAATACGAAGGCGGGGCGCAGGTCTTCGTGCCGGTGTTTCAGGCCGACCGCCTGACGCGCTACGTTGGCGCCGATGGTGCGCCCGCTCTCACCCGTCTCGGAACGCAGGAATGGGCCAATGCCAAAGCCGGTGTCAAAGAAGCCGTGCAAAAGGTGGCCGAAGAACTGTTGGAACTATATGCCAGGCGGCAAACTGTGCGCGGTTATGCGTTTGGTCCCGATACCCCCTGGCAGAAGGAACTGGAAGAAAGCTTTCCTTACATCGAAACCCCCGACCAGCTTGAAGCGATTGCCGCAATTAAGCGTGATATGGAAGCTCCCCGTCCGATGGACCGTCTCTTGTGCGGTGACGTGGGCTATGGCAAGACCGAAGTCGCTCTACGGGCAGCGTTCAAAGCCGTGCAGGATGGCAAACAGGTAGCCGTGCTGGTGCCGACCACTGTGCTGGCTCAGCAGCACTACGAAACGTTTCGCCAGCGCCTGGCGGCGTTTCCCGTCACCGTTGAGATGCTTTCTCGTTTCCGCACGCCGCGTGAGCAAGCCGAGATTCTCCGTGACCTGTTGCTTGGCAAGGTGGATATCGTTATCGGCACGCACCGCCTGATTTCGCAGGATGTCGAGTTCAAAGATTTGGGGCTGGTTATCATCGACGAGGAACAGCGCTTTGGCGTGACGCACAAGGAACACTTCAAAAAACTGCGTACTGAAGTGGATGTTCTCACGCTGACGGCCACGCCCATCCCGCGCACTCTGTACATGGCGCTTTCTGGTGTGCGCGATATTTCTACCCTGAATACCCCGCCCGAGGAGCGCCTGCCGATTGTCACGCACGTCGGGCCCTATTCGCCCAAACTGGTGCGCCAGGCTATCCTGCGCGAGCTGGAGCGCGGCGGGCAGGTCTTTTTCGTCCATAACCGCGTGCAGACCATTCACGCCATGAAGCTGCACTTGCAACACCTCGTCCCCCAGGCGCGAATTGGTGTGGGGCATGGTCAAATGGATGAACGTGAACTTGCGCAGGTGATGCACGACTTCACCGAAGGCAAAATAGATGTTTTGCTCTCGACCACCATCATCGAAAGCGGTCTTGATATTCCTAATGCGAACACGCTCATCGTAGACCGCGCCGATACCTTTGGCCTGGCGCAACTGTACCAACTGCGCGGACGGGTGGGGCGCGGCGCGGCGCGGGCCTACGCCTACTTTTTCCGTCACCGCAAACTGATGCCGACCGCCGAAGGCCAGGAGCGGCTGGAAGTCATTGCCGAGAACACGCAACTGGGCGCGGGCTACTCGATTGCCATGCGCGACCTGGAGATTCGCGGCGCCGGCGAGCTGCTCGGACACCGCCAGAGCGGGCACATTGCTGCAGTGGGCTTTCATCTGTATACCCGTATGTTGGCTGCCGAAGTCCGAAAATTGCGCCAGGCGGCGGCCAGTTTGCCCGAAAAAGACGAGAAAATGGCTGCCATCAGCGCGCCCGTCTTTCCGCTTTCGGCCTTTGAGATGGAACTCAAGGAACCGGTGACGGTGGATTTGCCACTTGCCATCGGGATTCCGCCTTCGTACATTCCCAGCCAGGATTTACGCTTGCGCCTCTACCGCCGCATTGCCGCCCTGCGTGAGGAACATGAACTGGAGCCGCTGATGGCCGAATTTACCGACCGCTTTGGAAAACTGCCGCCGATGTTCGAGAACCTGTTCTACCAAATGCGTGTCAAACTGCGCGCCGACGCGGCTGGACTGGCTTCCGTCAGCGTCGAAAACGGCCAAATCGTACTGCGCTACCCGGCCCTGACCGAAAACATGGCCCAGCGCACGCTTTCTGACCTGGGCGCGGGCGTGCGCGGCGGCAAAAACGCTTACTGGTGCAGTTTTCTGAAAGAGCCAAACTGGCAGGAACGCCTGCTCGAAGTGCTGGACCGGCTGAACAAGCGGGTGGTAGTGGTAGAGGTCGTTTAGCGGTTCCAGTCTCTTTGGAGTGTCATTTTTTGCGCTTGAGGCGCGAGTTTTTCTACTGATATGAGGTCAGAATGTCGCTCATCACTTATAAAAAAATAGATTTCAATCAACTCCGTTACTCTATCGACCGGAGAGAACTTGAGAAAGGCAATTTGCTATATGAAAAAGGGCAGGCTCGCATCAGCTCTTTTGATGGTGCAAATGCTGTTGTTGCAGTGAAAGATAAAAACTGTGACCATCTTGTCACTTTTGCGGCTACAAAATCGAGTTTGAAATATACTTGTTCTTGTCAATCATCGGCACCATATTTCTCACACCATTGTCGTCATATCTTCGCGGCGTTTCATGCCTTGCGTGATTACTTGAAAAACGTTGCCGAAAAAGACTGGCGCTATAAAACAGAGTTGATGTTTGAAGAGGCTCCGCCTCCACCACTTGAACAGGCGCAAACTTCGGTTGCGTTATCGCGGGCGGTCGTATTTGCTGTCCTCATTACCAAAAAGCTGCACAAATCCCCACTCTATAGTGCCACTTTGCAAGTTGGTTTCATTTCCGAGCAAAAATGGAGTGTTGTCAGTACAGTGGCTGCAAGCGACCACCCTGCTCAATCCGCGCGGGAATTATTAATACAGAGTCAGGATTGGTACGGCAAGGCAGAGCCTTATTCACGCGATGCGCTAATCCAGGCGATTAACCTATCTTTTGAAGCGCAGGCGTGGTTGAAACTGGCGGTTAAGAGTTCATATTCCTATGAAAATTATCTCTTTCACAAACAACACAATCTTTACCCAAATGTTTTTGCTCTGGTTGATTTGGAACATTTGAACTTGTTAAGCCATTTTGGCATTCCATTGTTTGGGTGGCAGGAAGAATGGATTTTACATCCGCTGGAGGTGTATCCTGACGCTGTCACTCTTCAGGCATTGCTTAGCGAAGACAGAGATGCGTACACTCTGGGAGTCGGTTTAAAACTCAAAGACAAAACTTATACGCTTAGTGGACGCAACTTAAAAATTTTCCCTGGAAGCTCTCCCATGTGGGCGCTGGCCGGACAGACTCTGGTGCAAATTGCCAATCCACATGTAACTTCTTTGTTGTCCTTCTTTCCTCTCCAGATTCCCAAAGAGGCCGGGGAATTCTTTCGCAAAACATATTTCAACCGACTTTGCAGATATTTACCAGTGGTGGGTGAAACAGTACGTTGGGAAGTGGTGCAGAGCCAGCCGGTGCCGCGTTTGTATCTGGTCAAAAAAGATGATACGTCGATTGAGGCCGAACTGCGCTTTGGTTATCGTGAACATGAGTTCCTCTCATGCGGGACGAGGTCTGTTTACGATGAAATCCTGGACATCTCCGGCCAATGGGGTGGAATCAAAGTTCTGCGTGATGCGGCTGCCGAACGCAGGTGGCATGACCTGTTGACCGACCCACGCTACGGCCTGAAGCGTGCTGGTGTAGACCGGCCTGGTATCTTCCAGATTCGCGCTCGCACGCACCCTCTGGATTTCCTCATGAAATGTATTCCGGAACTTACAGCGGCCGGCTTTGAGATTTACGGCGAACAAGACATCATGAAAATCAATCGCCACAAGCCGTTGATTAGTCTGAACATCTCCAGTGGCATTGACTGGTTCGACATACACGCGGTTGTCCAGTATGGTGACCAGCAGGTGGACTTTCGTGAAATTCGGCGTGCTCTCAGGCGGGGAGAACGATATATCAAACTGGCCGATGGCTCGGTCGGCCAAATCCCTGAGGAATGGCTGGAGAAGTACAAACACCTCTTCAATCTGGCTGAAGAAACTGCGAATGGCTTGCGAATCAATGATCTACAGATTTCTCTGCTCGATGAATTGCTGGCTGAGGCTGAAACGAAGAATATCGCGCCCGAATTTCATGCCAGACTCGAACGTTTGCAGTCTTTCGATCGGATTGCCGAACAAAGCCTGCCGCAGGGTTTTAGCGGTGAATTGCGCCATTACCAGAAGGCTGGATATGACTGGTTACATTTCCTGTATGAATACGGTTTTGGCGGAATCCTGGCCGATGACATGGGGCTGGGGAAGACCGTGCAGACCCTGGCTTTTCTGCAATCCCTCAAAGAGCGTGGGCAACTTTCCCGCCCGGTGTTGCTGGTTGTTTCGAAGAGTTTGCTGGTGAACTGGCAGCGGGAGGCTCAGCGTTTTACTCCCGGCTTACGAGTGTTGCAATTCAAAGGGCAGGCCCGCAAGAAAGACCCCGCGCATTTCGAGAATTATGATATTGTTACGACCACTTACGGTACAATGCTGAGAGACATCAAATTTCTGCAAAAATATCGCTTCTCTTACGTCATCCTGGATGAATCACAGGCTATCAAGAATCCGCTGTCACAGAGCAGCAAGGCTGCCCGCTTGTTGCAATCGGAACACCGCCTGTGTCTTACCGGTACACCGGTTGAAAACAACGTTTATGAATTATGGTCGCAGTTTGCGTTTCTCAATCCGGGCTTGCTGGGCGGTCTGGAATACTTTAAGAGTGGATTTGCTGCCGCCATCGAACGACGGGATGAGGGTGCTCAACCCACAATCCAGACTTTACGTAAGTTGATTTATCCTTTCCTGTTGCGTCGCACCAAAGAGCAGGTGGCGCCGGAACTGCCGCCCCGTACTGAGCGCATCATTTATGCTGACCTGGAACCTGCTCAACGTAAACTTTATCAACAAATTCGCGATTACTATCGTGGTCTTTTGTTGGGTATGCTGAATGAAGGTAGTGATATCAACGATATTCGCTTCAAAATTCTGGAAGGTCTCTTGCGAATGCGGCAGGTGTGCGTTCATCCGCAATTGGTCGAACCGGGTTATCACGGCGAATCTGCCAAGTTCGAGATTTTGCTTGAGATCCTGGAAACTTTGCGAGCCGAAGGCCACAAAGCACTTATTTTTTCTCAATTTGTGCAAACACTTGGCCTGTTGCGCAAAGAAATGGACGCGCGGCACATGGCGTATGCTTATCTGGATGGTCAGACCCAGAATCGGCAGGAGCAGGTAGACCGCTTCCAAACCGACCCGGACGTTCCTTTTTTTCTTATCAGCCTGAAGGCGGGAGGAGTTGGGCTAAACCTGACAGCCGCCGATTATGTTCTGCACATTGACCCATGGTGGAATCCTGCTGTTGAAATGCAAGCGGCCGACCGCGCACATCGTATCGGGCAGGACAAACCGGTTTTCATCTACAAATTCATCGCGCGTGATACAGTGGAAGAAAAAATTTTACAACTTCAGGAACGCAAGCGCGACCTGGTGGAGCAATTGATTTCTGCTGAGGGCAGTTTTTTCAAATCGCTGACCAGAGAAGATCTTCAGGTACTGTTCTCTTGAGCTGTTATGGCGCCCGCGCGCAGCGATAGCCATGTCGCGGATTGCCAAAGTCTTTGGGCTGAATGTTGACCACGCCGCGATAGTTGACGAAATACGCCTGCTCTGAGTCGAATTCCTCTGCCGCCCAGTAATAAATTGGTGGGGCGGAGGGGTCCCAGAGCGGCGTTTCTTTATCCGGGCGAAGCGCACACGCTGCCGGCCCCAGTCCCCCGTTCCACAGGCACGCGGCGCTCTGCCCGTTTCGCGTCAGGGAGCCGACGAGTTCCTCGACTGTTGGCATCCGCCAGATGTACAACGGCGTTTCGCTCAGGGTCAGGCCGTCGGCGGAGAGATAGGCGCACAGGCCGCTGCTTTGCATATCGCCGGCATCGGCCCACAGGCCAGATTTTCCCTCCAGGCCGCGCGGCGGTTTCCCGTAGAGCGCCAGGTCGTTCCAGGAGGGGTAGCCGCCCCAGGCTTGTTTCCAGTTCCAGCCGGGGCCTTGCGGCGCCCAGAGCAAATCTACGCCTGGCGCGCTGATGCGCCGCAGACCGCGCCCGCCGTCATCGTAGCGCCGCAGCAGGGGCGGCAGTTCCAGCAGCGTGACAGTCAGCGCAATGAGCAGGGGGAGGCCGCCCGTCAGCGCGAGGCAGGTTCGCCCGCCGACGCCCACCGTGCCGCTTTGGGCGCGGTAGCGTGCCTCCAGCAGAAACAACCCGCCGGTGACGCACAGCAGGGCGCTGACCGGAATCATCCCCACAAGCGCCGCGGGGGTTGGAGCGCCCAGCCGCCGCCAGGCCAGTCCCCACCAGAGCAGCGTAAATCCTGCCCCGCCCAGGAAGAGAATCCACCCGCCCAGGCGTGGATGGCGCAGGGCCAGCAGGCTCAAGGCCAGGCACAGTGCTGCCGGGACGAGGTAAGCCAGCGGTTCGGGAAATGGCAATCCCCAGCCCTCGTAGTACAGTTCGGAGATGCCCCAAAACGTCCACAGGCAGGTGGTCAGGGTCATCAGCGTGGCGGCCAGGCGGCCTGCCAGGCGCAGGAGGAACACATTCGGAGAACTATCCATTCTCACCTTGATTGTATCGCCAGGCAGCCCTGCAATTCAATACGCAAATCCATTCCCCGACAGGTTTTGTGCGTGTTTGCGCCTTGAGCGTCACTTTTTCTGCTTCTTCTCATCTAACTCTTTGAGAACCTGTCTCCAAAGGAATTTGAATGAATCTCGAATCTTTTTACTCCAAACTCAAGCGCAATCCGCGCCCGGTGGTGGTGGATTTTTGGGCGCCCTGGTGCGGCCCGTGTCGGATGGTCAAGCCGATTTTGGAAAAACTTGCCACACAGTACGAAGGACGCGTAGATTTATGGCAAATCAATGCCGATGAGAACCAGGACCTTCTTCAGGAACTCAAAATCTATGGTATCCCGACCCTGATTGTCTTCCGCAATGGGGAAGAAGTGCTGCGCCACGTGGGCGCGAAACCGGCCTCCACGCTGGCAGAAATGTTCGAGACGCTCGCCAAAGGCGGCACCCCTTCCCCACTCTCGGCGCGCGACCGCGTCTTGCGGGTTGCGCTGGCGGTTCTGGTTGCGGCGCTGGCCTGGTTCTCGTTCGATAAGAACGGGTTGTTGCTTCTCCTTAGCGGGGCGTTGTTGTTCAGCGCCGTCTATGACCGCTGCCCGGTCTGGAAGGCGGTGATGGGCTTCCTCAAGAAGAAAATGAGCAGACAGGCGCAGAAGAACGCCTGATGAGCCGTCTGTTCTCCCCCACCGGCGCAACCGATGGGGGATTTTTGTTTTGTCAGCAGGGGCGTACACTGACAACGAGATGAAGATTTCCCCTTTTTTGCTCTTTTGGGCATTCTTGTTGTTTGGCTGCACGCCGCTTTTGCCGGAGCCGTCCTCTCATCCACCGGTTTCGCCTGCGCCTTCGGACACATCTGTGCCGTTTACCCCGCTGGCTGCCCCCACCGGCACGCCCACGCCGTACCAACCGCTGGTCAGCCGTTCTTTTCGCCCTTCGTTCGAGGAGTTCCCCAACCCGGAACGTGGTTTTTACGGCGGCGTGGCGCTGGGCGAAACCGATTTGACCTGGTACACGCCCGCGACCGGACAAACTCTGTTGCGGTTGTATGCGCGCCTGGATGACTACCGCACCCGCGACCTGACGCCCGAATTTCTCGCTTCGCTGGAAGATTTTTTTTGCGTAACGCGCCGCGCGGGGCTGAAACTCATCGTTCGTTTTAACTACAACAATGGCGAAACCTACCCCGCGCCCGCGCCCGATGCCTCGCCGGAACAGGTCGTGCGGCACATTCAGCAGCTTGCGCCCGTGCTGGAAACGAACAAAGATGTGATTGCCTGGTTTGAGGCCGGGTTCATTGGCGCGTGGGGTGAATGGCACACCTCCGCCAGCAGGCTGGATAGCCTGGAAAACAAAGACCTGGTGCGCGATGCGCTCTATCGTCACTTTCCGCCAGACCGCTTCATCGTTTTTCGTTACCCTGGTGATTTTATCCGCTGGTATCCGCAGCCGCTTACCGCCGCGCAGGCCTTCGACGGCTCGAACCAGGCGCGTACCGGGCATCACAACGACTGTTTTCTCGCCAGCGAAGACGACTGGGGAACGTATTACGATTACGATGGCACGCTCCAAATCGAAGCGTGGAAAACCTACATCGCTCAGATGACGCGCTTCGTTCCAATGAGCGGCGAAACCTGCAACCCCAACCCACCCCGTTCCGATTGCCCCACCGCCCTGGCCGAGCTGCAACGTTTGCATTGGTCGGCGCTCAACGAGGGCTATCACCCGCAGGTTATCCAATCCTGGAAAGAGCAGGGCTGTTACGACGAGATTCGTCAACGGCTGGGATACCGCCTGAGCCTGCTCGAAGCCTCTTTCCCGGCGAAAGCGCGCCCCGGCGAGCCCTTGCCCCTGAAAATCCGCCTGCAAAATACCGGCTTTGCCGCGCCGATGCTCGCGCGCCCGGTCTCTCTCGTCTTTATCGGTCAAGATACCATCTTGCCGCTGGAAACCGACCTCCGCCGCTGGGAGCCGGGCGAACACCTGCTCGAAGCGGTGGTTACCCTGCCGCCTGACCTGCTGCCCGGCGAATACCCTCTGGCTCTCTGGCTGCCCGACCCGTCTGATTCGCTGCGGGATGACCCGCGCTATGCGATTCGCTTCGCTAACGAAGGCGTTTGGGATGCTGAACGGGGCTGGAATGTGCTGGGGACGGTGACGGTGCAGAGCGATTAGACTTTTCGCAGAAAGGGGACTCTTATGAATCTGAGAAACATGCTCAAAGCCGTTTCAGGCGCGCTGCTGATTTTGTCGGCTTGCGCTGCGCCAACGGTCTCTCCCGCGTCTCCTGCGCCAGCGGGTGAAACGCCGTTTTCTGCAACGCTCCCGCCCCAGGCGACCTCTCCCTCTCTTCCACCCCCCTCTTTTTCCACGTCAGGAGATTACGCCCCGGGTCAGCCAGCCCTGCGCGAGATTTGGGTGGACCCGCAAAACGGTGACGATGGCAGCGATGGCGCTTTTGCTTTTCGCACGCTGTCAGCCGCCTGGCGGAGTATTCCGATGAACACCTCTCTGACAGAGGGCATACTCATTCGCCTGAAGCCCGGCGACTATCCGCCAGAATCCCTGCCGAATTATTGGGAGTCGCGTCACGGCGCGTTCGAGGCCCCCATCTGGATTCGCGGGGAAGGCAGCGCGCCCGAAGACGTGGTTTTGCAGGGCTATGTGAACATCTTCGACACCGATTATCTCTACTTCGAGAATCTCACCATTCGCACGCAGGGGGATGTCTTCCACTGTGAGCAGTGTGACCACATTTTGTTGCGAAACGTGGTTCTGGATGGCGGCGGGGCGGCGCATGAGACCGTCAAGGTGAATCAATCCCGGCACATCTACATCGAAAACAGCGACCTCTCTGGCGCGTGGGAGAACGTGATTGACTTCGTGGCAGTGCAATACGGTCATCTTCGCAAGAACGAAATTCACGGTGGCGGCGATTGGTGCGCCTACGTCAAGGGCGGCTCGGCGTATCTTCGCGTGGAGGCCAATCTTATCTACGATTGCGGCACGGGCGGGTTCACTGCCGGGCAGGGGACGGGCTTTCAGTTCATGACCCCGCCCTGGATTCAATATGAAGCCTATGACATCGCCGTTGTGAACAATCTCATCCGCGATACCGAAGGCGCAGGGTTGGGAGTCAACGGCGGATACAACATCCTGATGGCTTACAACACCCTGATTCGCGTGGGACGCCGCTCGCATGTTATCGAGGTTGTCTTTGGAGGGCGTTCCTGCGATGGGGAGCCGGGCGAGCCGGGGCGGGAACGCTGTCAGCAATACCTGGAGCAGGGCGGCTGGGGGACGACCGAAGTGGATGACGGCACGAATGACATCGCCATTCCCAACAAGAACGTTTTCATCTACAACAATCTGGTCTATAACCCGCCCGGTTTCGAGAGCGCCTGGCAGCACTTTGCCATCTTTGCCGCGCGGCAGAACCCTGCCTGGAGCAACATCCCGTATGCCGCCGCCGATGAGAATCTCCAGATTCGCGGCAATCTCATCTGGAACGGTGATGCCAACATGCCGCTGGGAATTGAGGGCGAGGGCAATGGCTGCGCTCCCGCCAACCCGGTCTGCAACGAGGCCCAGTTGCGCGCCGAGAATGCCATCAACACCGTCCGCCCGCTGTTTGTGGATGAAGCCGGGGGCGATTTTCACCCTGCAGGGGATTGGGCGCAAACTGTGACGCTGTTTCCCCTGCCAGATTTCGTCTGGGAGTTGAGCGTTCCCCCCGGCGTCAACGACAATGACGTTCTCCTCGACCGGGACGGACAAAATCGCGCCGGACGCGATGCGCCCGGCGCGTATGCCCTGACCAGTTTGAGCCGCTAACCAGAGCCAGACAGGCCTGGTCTTACTGTCCGCACCCAGACAGGCGGAAGCGGCCTTCCCACAGGTTTTGCATGTTGGGCGTCAGGTGGTCGAAGCGCCAGAAATCGGCGGCGTTGAGCGGCACATCGCACCAGGCGCCGGCGGCAGATTGCCAGCGTCCGCTGCCGGAGGCATCGAAGGAGGCGCCGCTGGAAAGTCCCAACCACCACTCGCTGTTGCCGTTAAGCAGGGCAATGTCGGCGCGCCCGTCACCGTTGAAATCCCCGGCGGTGGGTAGTTCGCCCCACAGCCCGGCGGCAGAGTTCCAGTCGCCGCTGCCTTCGGCATCGAAGGATGTCCCACTGGACAGATTGACCTTCCACTTGTTTTCAGGAGTAAAAACGACCAGGTCGGTTTTACTGTCCCCGTTGAAATCACCGGAGAGCGGCATGCCGCCCCAGGGGGCTTCTTTGACCGCCCACTGCCCGCCGCCGGCCGCATCGAAGGCTGCGCCGGAGGAGATGCCGACCCATACCTGCCCCTGCCAGTTGAGAACGGCCATATCGTCTTTGCCGTCACCGTTGAAATCGCCGGTGAAAGGTTGTTCGCTCCACAGTCCGGCGGGAGTATTCCAGCGTCCGCTGCCGGGAGCGTCGAAACTGCGTCCGGTGGACAGACCGACCCGCAGCCCGTCTTTTTCGGTGAAGACCAGCACATCATCGCGCCCGTCGCCATCAAAATCGCCGGAGAGCGGAATGCCGCCCCACAAGCCGGCGGGCGAGGCCCACAGGCCGCTGCCTTCTGCATCGAAGGAAGAACCGGTGGAAAGCCCCACCCAGAACTCTCCATTCCAGTTCAAAACGGCAATATCGGTTTTGCCGTCGCCATCGAAATCTCCGGCAAAAGGAATTTCGCCCCACATGCCCAGGTTGGCCGTCCAGGGGCCGCTGGAGGGGGCATCGAACCCGGCGCCCGAAGAGAGCGCGGCCTGCCAGCCGTTTTTGGTGAACAGGACGATGTCACTGCGCGCGTCCCCGTTGTAATCGAACCCGGCGTGGAAGGGCGCAACCGGCGCAGGCTCGGCGGTGGGCGCGGATTCTTCAGTGGTGGGTTCGGGTGCCGCAGTGGGCGGCGCCGATTCGGTCGCCGTGGGCTGAGGCGCGGCAGTCGGCGCCGGCTGGGGCAGCAGGCCGCAGCCGGCGAGCGTCAGAAAGACCAACGAAATTGCAACGAGCGGGCGGACAAGATTTTTCATTTTCTATATCTCCTCAAAACACGAAATGTTTCGGCAGGGCAAAAGAACCAGCGCATTTTTGCACACGGTTCGGCGGCAGTCAACCCAACAAATGGCCTACTCCCCTGACCTGCTTTACAAACTTGTAAGGGACTTGACAAACTCTTCGTATCTAAAAATAATTGAACTTAAATTCAATTATCGAGGTTCTGCGATGCCGCGCCCGGATGTCAGCGTCGAACGAAAGGCGCAAATTCTCGAAGCCGCCCTGCGCGTGTTCGACCGTCAGGGCTTCGCGCAAACGCGCATGAAAGATATTGCCGCCGAAGCAGGGTTAAGCGTGGGGATTTTGTATCACTACTTTGCGGATAAGGAATCTCTGCTCGAGGCCCTGCTCGAACATCTTTTTGTGACCGATTTACAAACCACCGCGCGAGCGTTTCAATGTGGAAAGAGCGTGCGTGAATGTTTGTGGGAGTATTTTGAGCAGCATTTGCTGGCAGAAATGCGCTTTCTGAATGCCGGTTTGGAATTGCGCGCCGCGGCAGCGCGTCATCCACACCTGCGCGCGCGTTTGCTTGTCTTTGAAAAAGAGTATTTCGACCTGCTTCTGTCGCTCATTGAGCGTGGCATGAGCAGCGGGGAACTGCGTCCTGCCCCGCCGGAAATCATCGCGCTGACCCTGCTTTCGCTCTACGATGGCCTGCTCGAAAACCTGCCGCGTCTGCTGCCAGAGTCGCAGGAGGCCGCGCGGCGCGAACGGATACGCCAGGCCTTCGACCTGGTGTTCCAGGGCCTGCTGGCGTGATTGTCTCACTTTTTTCCAGAGAAAGGAGAAACCAATGCGCTCTATGATTCGATGTTTCTGGTTCTTGGGGATGGCCGCAATGCTTGTCTTTCTGAACGGGTGTCAGCCCAACCCGGTGACGCCGCCACCCACCTCCACGCCAGCCGCCTGGTCATCGCTGGGCGACCTGACCTGGTTCGACGCGAACGCGAATGGCGTGCAGGATGCGGACGAGAAAGGGCTGGCCGACGTCACCATGCGGTTGTACAACGCAGCCGGAACGCTCGTGGCCGAAACCCGCAGCGGCGCGGACGGCCGCTATGCCTTTGAGGGTCTCCAACCGGGCGACTACACCCTCGAATTCATTGCCCCTTCCGGCTACTCCCTTGCGCAAGCCGACCAGCATGACGACGCCCGCGACAGCGACCCAGACCCGGCCACCGGCAGGACGGCGGTCATCTCCCTCGCTGCCGGTCAGTCCGCTGCGGACTGGGACGCCGGTTTCGTGCCTGAAGTCGTTCTTGTCCCCACCGAAACGCCCACCCCAGCGCCTACCCTGACGCCCACTCCCTCTGGCCTGCCGCCGGCGCCCCGGGAAATCGTCATTCCTGGCAATTTTGGCAATTTACCAGCCCGTTACTATCCGGCGGCCACCAACCCGGCCCCGCTGGTGGTGCTGATGCACTGGGTGCGCGGCGACATGAACGACTGGAACGAAGTCGCCGTCTGGCTGCAAAACCGCGGACAGAAGAACCCCTACCCCAATCCTGGCTCAAATTCCTGGTGGGACCCGTCCTGGTTTCCGCCGATGCCCGAGGGGCGCTCTTACGCCGTCCTGACCTTCACCTACAGTGGCTGCCAGCCCGGCGGTTGCCCGAAAATAACGCCGGAGAAGTGGTTCTCCGATTCGATGATAGCGATGATTGAAGCCAGAAAACTGCCCGGGGTAGACCCGAACCGCATTGTTGCGATTGGTTCGAGTATTGGGGCCGATGGCGTGGTCATCGGCTGTGGAGAAATTGGCTGCGCCGGCGCGCTCTCGCTCTCGCCGGGCGATTATCTTGGGCCAACGTATACCGACGCCGTCAAGAAAGCCTATGAAAGCAACCCACAAACGCATCTCTGGTGCCTGGCAGACCAGAGGGAAATCCGTGTATGTACCAACGCCAAATCGGCGGCAACCGAGAACTACCGCGCCATCGAAATCCCCGGCGGCGGGCATGGAAACATGCTCCTCGCTCCCAAGCTCGACCCGCTGCCGATGCAGTTGATTCTCGACTTTCTCGAGACAGTGTTGGGGAGTAACTATCTACCCTCACCCTAACCCTCTCCCAAAGGGAGAGGGAAACGGCCGCAAATCGGCGATGTCGCTGCCAAAAGCGGCAAAAATCTGGGCCATTTCTCCCCTCTCCCGTAGGGAGAGGGGCCGGGGGTGAGGGAGGCTAGATAGTTACGTTGGGGAAATGAAATCTTGTAGGCCAAGTCCAAGGACTACAGCAGCGCCCGCGGCGGGGAGGCTTCCCAGTCCGCGGGCGGGTTGTGTATTTGCCCGGCCAAAAGGCGCGGGCGGGGGCCGGCCCGGCCATCCTCCAATGCCTCGGCAGAGCAGGTTGCCCCGCCCTGCATTTCCGGCAGGCAGGGATGAAGATGTGACGCACACCAAACGAAACCCGTTGTTGGTGTTGAAGTTATCGGGTTCGTTCCTGTTGCGGTAGGCGCAGCGTGCGTTGTTTCGATTGTTGTTCCACGTGCCGCCGCGCGCCTGGAGGCCGCCCCTTCACGGCAACGCGCCTTCCGGCGCGGCAGTGACGGTTTTTTGCCAGCCGCCGAGCAGACAACCGATTTCGGCCACCATTTCGGAGACATGGCGGTATTGCCCGCTCGTCAACCAGCCCCATTTTTCGCTCAGGCGCAGGTACAGGCGCACCTTGCGTAGTTCGACATCTGCCTGCTTGAGCAAGGCGGCGCGCTGAGCGCCGCGCCGGGCATTGGCTTCGATGAGCAATTCCTGAAAATTCAACGCCGCGTTTTGCAGACGTTGGGTGATGACGAAGCGCTGGCTGCGTGGGAAGCGCTCTGCGACCGGTATCAGCCAGGTGATGAAATCATAAGTGCGGGTGAAGATGACCATCTCTTCAGACATACAGCAACCCCAGTTCGGCAAGCATGCTCCGGCGCAGGCCAAAGGTATCGCCATAGCGCGCGTGATTCAACCAGCCTTGCACGGACGCACGTATCTTTTCCTGGCTTATCCCTGGCTGACGCAGCAAGGCGCGCATTTTGCGTCGGAAGGCATAGCCTTTGCGTGCCTTCAGACGGCGATGCGTGGGAAAGACAATAAACCCCAGAAAGGGGATGCCCTGCGTTACCGGTCGCGGATGGGCTGCACCGCGGTGCAGGGTGAGCCGCAAGCGCGCCAGGCGTTCGACGATGGCATCCCGCCAATCCATCAATTGCGCTTTGTCGTTGCCAAAGAGCAGGAAGTCGTCCACATAGCGCAGATACGCCTTGCAGCGCAATTCGCGGCGCACGAAGTGGTCGAAAGGATTGAGATAGACATTAGCCCACCACTGCGAGGTCAGGTTGCCGATGGGCAGACCGCGTGGGCGATGAACGGCAAACAGGTCATCGCCGGGGAAATAGACCATGTCGTACTCTTCGGTAAGTACACCCTGCCCGCTTTGCAGAATGCGCTCCACCAGCCACAGGACACTTTCATCCGGCAGCATGGCGCGCAAGGTTTGGAGCAGGATGGCATGGTCAATGGCGGGGAAAAACTGCACAATATCGCAGGGTAAAACGTACCGATACCGCCGCGCATAAGCCTGGCAGGTATCCAGAGCGCGATGCGTGCCTTTCCCTGACCGGTTGGCAAAACTATTGGCGATGAACAAACGCTCGAAGTGGGGCGTGGTAACGTTGCACAGGGCGTGATGCACCACCCGGTCGCGGAAAGGAGCGGCAGAAATCAGACGTTTTTTGGGTTCGTGAATATAAAATGAGTGATACGGCCCGGGCTGATAGGTTTGCCGGCGCAATTCGCGCTCGATAGCCAGCAGGTTATCGGCCAAATCGTACTCGAAGGCGGCTGTGGCGCCGCGCCCGCGCTTGCCGCGCGCCGCTTTGTCGTAGGCCAGGCGCAGGTTTTCCCATGCACAAAGTTGTTCTTGAAGGGTATTCATAATTTTTTTTAACGCGACCCGCCTTACGGCGGGGAGGGGGGAATCAGAGAATCAGAGCACAGAGAGTCAGAGTGCAGAGATAGGGAGGATGGGACGCACACCAAACGAAACCCGAGGTTGGTGATGAAGAAATCGGGTACGTCCCTGTTGCGGTAGGCGCAGCGAGCGTGGTTTCGATTGTCGTTCCACGAGCCGCCGCGCAGGAGGCGCAGGTCTCCATCCTGCACTTCAGGAGAGAAAACCCCATTCGGGCGGTTTCGATACGCCTGGCTATCATAGGCATCCAGGCACCATTCCCACACGTTGCCGGCCATATCCCACAGCCCGGCCGCGGAATCGCCGCGCGGGAAGGCGCCCACCGGCGAGGGGCGCATCACGCGCCCTTCCAGCGTGTTGGCGCAATCGGGATGCCAGCGGCTGCCCCAGGGCCACATTCCCCTTTCCCTCTCCCCAGGGGAGAGGGAAAGGGGGGCAGGGGGGATAGGGTGAGGGGGGAGATACCTTGCGGCGCGTTCCCATTCGGCTTCGGTGGGCAGGCGGATTTGCCAGCCCGCCGGCAGGCGGCCCAGGGCGCGCAGGGTAGCTTCCAGCCAGGCAGCGTAGGCGCAGGCCTCGTACCAGGTGACGCCCACCACCGGGCCGTTTTCGACTTGCATCTCTTCATCGCCCCACAGCCAGGGGCGGGCGGCGCGGCCATGCGCAGCGCGCTTTTGGGCCTCCAGGCGTTCCCATTCGGCGCGCAGGTCGTCTGCGCGGGCGCGCAACCCCTCACGGAGAACCTCGATTTGCGCCGGGGAATAA
This sequence comes from Anaerolineales bacterium, assembly GCA_025056175.1. Lineage (GTDB taxonomy): Bacteria > Chloroflexota > Anaerolineae > Anaerolineales > Villigracilaceae > UBA5195. The sequence goes on along the minus strand of JANWWK010000035.1, from coordinate 255 downwards.
ACCCCGCGACGTTCCCAATCTGAGAGTTGGCGCAAGATTTGGGCTTCGTTTTCTTTTAGATACGCAAAGTAACGCGCCGTATAACTTTGTTCGAAGGGCAGGGGGGCGTCGCGCCAGCGGCGGGCTTCGGCAGTCTGCCAGTAGGCATCGTTTTCATAGCCGCCGGCTTCCAGGAACAGGCGGTATTCGGCCACGGTCACCGGCCAGCGGGCGATGCGGTAGGCGCCCAGGCGCACACGGTGGGCGGGCATTTCA
>JANWWK010000015.1 GCA_025056175.1 Anaerolineales bacterium | reverse complement strand
AGTGGTATTGGCCTGGCGCTCGCCATGCGCTTGCTTTCCACCGAGTCTGCTGCTTTCGAGTATTGGGATGCCGAAGGCCAGCCTGTCTTGTGCCAGAGCATCCACGCCCGGCCAGGGCAGGCGATTACCCTCACTAAATTTGTGGGCATTGCCACCTCGCGCGATAGCGACCATCCGCTGGTTTTGGCGCTGGAACACGCCGCCCGCCCCGTCAGTTGGGAGGCAGCCCTCGCGGCGCAAAAACAGGCCTGGGAACAGGAATGGGAGCGCTGTGAAGTGGATATCGAAGGTGACGAAGAAGCCCAGCTGGCCGTGCGTTTCAGCATTTTCCAGTTGCTGATTGCCGCCCCGCGCCGCGATAACCGCGTCAACATCGGTGCCAAGACCCTCTCCGGCTTTGGCTACCGCGGACACGCCTTTTGGGATACGGAAATCTTCATGCTTCCGCTCTTCACCTTCACGTCTCCGCACATCGCTCGCAACCTGTTGGAGTATCGTTACCACACTCTGCCCGCCGCTCGCGAAAAAGCCCGCGCCGCCGGATATGAAGGCGCCTGGTTTGCCTGGGAAAGCGCCGATACCGGTGAAGAAGTGACCCCCACCTGGGTGCCAGATTTTCACGATAAAAAGAAACTGGCGCGCGTGTGGACGGGTGACCTGGCGATTCACATCTCCGCCGATGTAGCCTACGGCGCCTGGCAATACTGGCGCGCCGCAGGGGATGATGCGTGGTATGCCCGCTACGGTGCAGAACTGGTACTGGATACCGCCAAATTCTTCGCCGCACGCGCCGAATGGCTGGAAGAACGCGGCGGTTATGGCTATCGGGATGTGATTGGCCCGGATGAGTATCACGACCATGTCAACAACAACGCGTATACGAACATCCTGGCAAAATGGAATCTGGAAACTGCGCTCGAAACTCTTGAGTGGCTCAAACACCATGACCCGCCGCGCGCTGCTGCGCTTCAATCAGCGCTCGACCTGACACCCGAACGCCTTGCACACTGGCGCAACGTGGCCGAGCGGATGATTCTTAACGTCGGCCCGGATGGCCTGATTGAGCAGTTCGATGGCTTTTTTGCCCTTCACGATGTGAACCTGGACGACTACGAACCGCGAACGAAATCCATGCACGAGATTTTTGGCATCGAAGCTGCCAACCATTACCAGGTTCTCAAACAACCTGATGTGCTGATGGCGCTTTACCTGCTGCCGGAACGCTTTACGCCCGAACAAGTGCGCGTTAACTACAATTACTACACCCCTCGCACTGACCATACCTACGGTTCCTCGCTTGGGCCTTCCATGCAGGCCATCGTCGCCTGCCAGATGGGGGAGGTAGAAGCAGCCTATGAACATTTCCTGCGTGCCGCCCGCGCCGACCTGCGCGATGTGCGCGGGAATGCTGGCGATGGCATCCATGCGGCTTCGGCGGGCGGAATCTGGCAGGCGGTGGTGTTTGGTTTTGGCGGCCTGCGCATCTACCCGGATGGTCGCTGGGAGACCCAGCCGCGCCTGCCCCGGCACTGGAAACGTCTCGCTTTCCGCTTTACCTTCCGTGGTCAACCCCATCACGTCGAAATTCGGAACGAAGAGCAGGCATGAGCATTCGTGGATTTATCTTCGACCTGGATGGCGTCCTGACCGACACCGCCGAATACCACTATCGCGGCTGGAAGCGCCTGGCCGATGAATTGGGCATTCCCTTCACCCGCGAGGAGAACGAAGCCCTGCGCGGCATCCCGCGCCGCGAATCGCTTCTGACCCTGCTCAAAGGCCGCCCGGCTACGGAAGAGCAATTGCAGGAATGGATGGCGCGTAAGAATGCCTACTACCTGGAATACATCCGCGAAATCTCTCCGGCAGATGTCCTGCCGGGCGCACGCGAGCTGCTCGAAGAGATTCGTGCCGCCGGGTTGAAATCTGCGCTCGGCTCGGCCAGCAAAAACGCCCGCGAAGTCATCGAACGGCTGGGGATTGCCCCCCTGCTCGATGCTGTTTCTGATGGCAACAGTGTCACACGCCAGAAACCAGCACCAGACCTGTTTTTGCACGCCGCAGCGCAGTTGCAACTTTCTCCCTGGCAGTGCGTGGTAGTCGAAGATGCCGCCGCCGGTATCGAGGCTGCGCTGGCCGGTGGGTTCTGGACGATTGGCCTGGGCCCACAGACGCGGGTCGGACGGGCGCACGTTGTTTTGCCCTCGCTACAAGATGCACGGCTGGAGAACTTGCTGGCAGGCTTGAAAACATCGTGAACGTAAAAAACAAAACCTCCCACACACGGGAGGTTTTTTGATGAGCGTGCAGGGATTCGAACCCTGAACCAACGGCTTAAAAGGCCGCTGCTCTACCGTTGAGCTACACGCCCGTTTGCGAATGCGGATTTTATCACAGTCGACAGCGTGCGTCAACCAATTTCAGAAGGGTATCCGCATACCGTCTTGCGCCAGAATGACCGGGCCGGCAAAGGTCTGACGGGCTTCCTGGGCCGGGTCATTGTGCAGAAAGCGCCCGGAGGGATGATGAACCAGGTAAAGCGCCCTGGCGCTGGCTTCGGCGGCCACCTGTCCGGCCTGAGCGGCAGATGTATGCCCCCGAAACAAGCCGCTGGCTTCGTGCAGGAGCACATCTACCTGCTGAGCCAGGCGAATCACCGCCGGGCAAGGGCTGGTATCGCTGGAATAAGCCGCCGATTTGCCCTCACGCACAAACTCAAAGCGCAAGCCGATGTTGGGAAGGATGTGCTGTACAGGAGACGAAAAAATGCGCAGCGCGGGCGTTTCCAGCAGGGGGAAGAGTTCCTCTTCTGGCACGCGCCGAAAGGATAGGGGGAAGAAATCTGGCCAGTCTTGCCAGCCGAACAACGCCATCATCTGCTCGGCGCGGTCGAGCGTATAGGCCAGCCCGTGAATGACGAGCGGCGTTTTGCGCCCCACCAGCCACAGATCCATCAGAAAGAGCGGCAGGCCGCTGACATGGTCGGGGTGAAAATGGGTCAAAATCAGGTCGGAGACGTTCTGGACATTCAGGCCGGCACGCTCCAGCCGCACGAGCGGGTTCGTGCCACAATCTACCAGCACAACCTGTTCACCCGCGCACACGGCCAGGTGGGTGGTTTCGCTTTCTAACGTGGGGATGGCGTTTGACGCACCCAGAATTACCAGCTCAGACATTACGGTTGTCCGTTGAGAGAATTTCCAAAGACGGCCCGCAAGATAGCCGGGGTCAGGTTGAATTCGATAAAGGCGGCCAGCAGGAGCAGAGGCACACAAACAGCCAAAAAGATTTTGATAACATCAGCGAGCGTTTCAATCATTGTCTCGCCGATGGTTTTGTTTTGTAGAGGCGTGACCAGCCGCACACCCAAATACAAAATTGCCGAGCTTGCCAGGATAAGTGCGGGCAGTTCAAAGATGCCGTGCGGCAAAATGCCGGCTGCAAAGACCAGCAACGGAGAAAGTCCCACCAACTTGCTTATTGCCAGCACGCCGCCTACCACCGCGATATTCACCAAAAAGATGAGCAGACCCAGCACGCCAAAGGAGAAGAAGCCGATGACCAGTATCAGCAGCATAGCGCGCAGGTTGTGCCAGAACAGAGTCTCAGCCGATAAATTATTCAGCAGTTGGTTGTCAATGAGCCGCGTACGCAGTTCGCGCGCGGCTTCGCGGATTTCTTCGTTCGACGAAATCACAACAGGCGGTAGATTGGCATCTATATACCAATACGTAACAAGCAGGCCCAGCATTGCAATGGTGAGGGTCAACCCAATCGCTGGACGCATGGCGTGCAACGCGCCGAACACCTGCACCTGATACCAGCGCAGCAATCCGCGCAAATCGAGCCACAGGGCAGCCCCAAAGGTCAGGGGTGTTTCGATGGGCGGTGTGGCATGGCTGGTTTCTGCTCCGCGTGAGCGGATGCGCTGTATCAGGCGGTGAAGGTATTGCACCAGGGCAGGGGGTTGCTCTGAACCGGTGAAAGCACGGTGGAAGGTATTCCATATCCACCGCAGGTTGAGCATGTCAATTTCGCGTCCGAGCAGGCTTTCTCGCTGGAAGTGAACCAGCCCCAGACGAATGATGAGCAGGCTCAAGATAGAAACGCCCAACACGGCGACCCACAAGACATCATTCGTCCCCCAGAACATGAGCAGACTTTCGCCCTGAATGAGCAGGGCAACCGGAATGACGATGAACGAAGCCAGCAGGTTGGCGGCGCGTACGGAGGTGGATTGGGTCGAAATCACAATTGCCACGCTCACCATCAAGACTGACTGGACTGCCGTGAGTGCCAGGGTTTGGATGATGAAATTCCATGCCGGCCATTTGATGCCCTGCCACCATAGCCCGAACATGTAGAGCGCAATGCTCAAATAACTGGCGGTGAGTGGAACGAGCGTCCCGGCGATAAGTTTACCCAGGTAGAGCTGCCAGTCTTCGAGCGGGCTGGAGAGCAGGGGTTCGATGGAGCCGCGCTCTTTTTCGCCGACAAAGGCTTCCAGTGCCACTACGAGCGAAACCGTCACCGGGAAGAAGCCTACCACTAAAATCAGGAAAGGAAGCATACGTTCGGCAATCAGGTTCGCGCCGAACTGGTTGATGTAATTCACCGCGTAGCGGGCGGCCACGTTCATCAGGTACGGGAAGAACAGAATCAGAATACCCATCGGGAGCAGAATGCGCCAATCGCGCATCTGGTCTATCAGTTCCCGTTTTGTTATCAGCCAGACAAAATCGAAGCGTTTCATAAATTTCCTTTTGCTGCTTGAGACATGGCTTCGAGATAAATCATCTCCAGGGTGTGCGGCACTCCTTGCACGGAGATGACCTGGGCTTGTTGCTCGATGAGTTGCCGGATGATGAGTGGATTGTCCGTTGCGGGATTCTCCGACTGGTAGACGAAACCATTTTCTTCGGCGCGCACCAGGCGTGCGCCCTGTGGCCAGCGTATGGCTTCAGGCCGCCAGCCGCCGGAGAGTTGCACGAGGTATTCTTCCGGGCCGAGTAACTGGCGGCGGAGTTCGTCCAGCGTTCCTTGAATGACAATCCGTCCTTTGTAGATGATGGCAATGTGGTCAGCCAGCATTTCGGCTTCGGTCAGGTTGTGGGTACAGATGATGATGCTGCGATGCGAGGAACGCAGGCGGGCAATTTCATGCCGCACCAGTTGGGCGCTCTCCGGGTCCATCGCGGAAGTCGGCTCATCAAGCAGCAAAACTGGCGGTTCATGGATGAGAGCGCGCGCCAGCGCCAGTTTTTGCCGCATGCCTTTGGAGTACTCTCCCGAACGGCGGCGAGCGGCATGGGTCAGGCCAAAATATTCCAGTAATTCTTCGGTGCGGCGTTTGCGGCGCATGGGGTCGAGGTCATACACCTGGCCAAAGAAATCGAGATACTCTTCGGCGGTCATGCGCCCATACAGGCCGTGCATTTCGGTCAGCACGCCCACCGAAGCGCGTACCTGGCCGGCTTGTTTGACCACATCGTAGCCGGCTACCCGCGCCCAGCCGCGGGTAGGCCGCAGGACGGAGGTCAACATGCGGATGGTGGTGGTTTTTCCGGCGCCGTTTTGTCCCAGCAGCGCCAACACCTGGCCGGGACGCACGGTCAATGTGACGCCCTCAACGGCCTTGAACGTTTCAAAATGCTTGGTCAGGTCTTCACATTCAATCATTGGTTTTTGGCTTTCGCATGACGAGTGGATGCCGCCAGAGCAAGGCGGCGGCTGCGCCTATCATGACAAGCAGCATCAGGGTCTGGTTGGCGTTGACGCCCGCAATTTGGGCTGAGTCGAGCCGCAGAAATTCGAGCAAAAAGCGTCCCAGCGGGTAGACAACCAGGTAGGCCAGGAAGACATCACCGGGTTTCAATCTGTCGGCAAAGCGCCGTCCCAGCCATAAGAGCAGAAAGAGGTTGCCCAGGTTCCAGAGCGATTCGTAGAGAAAGAGGGGGTGGTAGTATTCCACCTGAGCAAAACCGGGCAGGCGGTGTTGCGGGTCAATGTACAGCTTCCAGGGCAGGTTGGTGGGGGCGCCATACAGTTCCTGATTGAAGTAGTTGCCCCAGCGCCCGATGGCCTGGCCGAGCGCAAGGGAGGGGGCGGCAATATCGGTCCATTCGGCAAACGAAAGGCGGTGACGACGGGCAAACAGGTAGAGCGCCACCGCGCCGCCAATGACGCCGCCAGGAAGCCCCAACCCGCCCTTTCGCAGGTTGATAAGGTCGAAGGGATGGGTCAGGTAATACATCGTGTCTATGCCCTGCGCCACCAGTGAAGGCGAGGGGGTGAAGACGTGCCACAGACGTGCGCCGATGACGCCGCCAATCACCAGCCAGATGAGCAGGTCCCACACGATTTCGGGGTCGTGTCCGCGCCAGGCGGCCTGCCGTGTGGCCAGCCAGCCGCCAGCCAGCGCTCCGCTCATGATGATAAGGCCGTAATAGTACAGGACGAACTCGAATCCGAACAAGAAGAAGTGAATGCCTTCGAACTCGAAACTCATCGGTGATGCTCCGTTAGCGGCTTCGATGTGACTGGGCGCGCACTTTCCAGATGCGTTGTAAGGCGGTGATGTTTGCCAGCACGGCCACAATCCAGACGGCGATGACCGGCTGATTCAGCACCAGGAGCGGTGCAATCACCAGGTAGCGTTCCAGCCGGGTGAGAATGCCGGTGTTGGCGTCGAACTTGAGCGAGTCGGCGCGCGCTTTGACGTAGGAGACCAGCACCGAGCCGGCTGCGGCCACATAGACTGCCATTGCGGAAAGGTGGTCATTGATTTGCAGGAAGTGATAGAGCAAGCCGCCCAGGATGAACAACTCCGAATAGCGGTCGGTGACTGAATCGACGAACGCGCCAAACTCGCCGGCTTCGCCCCGCAAACGTGCCATCGTGCCATCCAGCGCGTCGAAGGGCGTACAAATCAGCACGAAAATTCCTCCCAGTACCATATTTCCTTGCGCCAGAAACCAGGCACCGGCCATGTTGCCCAGCAAACCAAGCAGGGTCATCATGTTCGGGGTGATACCCAATCGGTTCAAAAAAGCGGCGATGGGGTCGAGAATGCCCTTGAACCAGCCGCGCATGAAATCGGTGAAGGTCTTTGGTCGGGTCGTTCCGCTTGTTTTTTCCATGAGTAACAGCATGTCCTTTCTCAAATTCTAACCCCGCCGGTTAAATGCGAGATTACAAACAAACTACAATTCTGCAATCGGGGTTTACGATTCGTTCAGGTCTTCGTCGTCTGTTTCGCGCTCCACCAGTACCTCGCGCTCCCGTCCACCGCCCTGGGAGGGGCCGACGATGCCCATTTCTTCGAGTTGGTCCAGCAAGCGTGCGGCGCGCGGGTAGCCGATTTTTAGCCGCCGTTGCAAGAGAGAGGCGCTGGCCCGTTGGGTGGAGCGCACCACCTGGATGGCTTGTTCGAGCAGGCCATCTTCGCCGTCTTCTGGCTCGGTTAGCAGGGTTTCCCAGGGAGGCGTCTCGACTGGATTGGGCGACATCTTCTGCCAGAAGGCAATCACCCGTTCAATCTCCTGGTCGGTGACCATCACCCCCTGCGCGCGGATGGGGTTGCCCACTTCGGGGTTCAGGAACAACAGGTCGCCGCGCCCCAGCAGGGATTCGGCGCCAGGTGTATCCAGAATCACACGGCTATCTACGCTGGAGGCTACCGCAAAGGCCAGACGTGCCGGGAAGTTGGCTTTGATGAGGCCGGTCACCACATCGGTGCTGGGGCGCTGGGTGGCAACCACCAGGTGAATGCCGGTGGCGCGCGCCATTTGCGCCAGGCGAACAAGATGATGTTCGGTCTGGTCGGGGGCCGACATCATCAGGTCGGCCAGTTCATCGAGGATGGCAACGATGCGCGGCAGAGGCTTTTTGACTTTGCGATTGTAGGCGGCAATATCGCGGGCGTGAACGCCTTCCAGCAGGCGATAACGGTGTTCCATCTCCACCACCAGCCAGCGTAAGACACCGAGTATGCGCTGGACATCCGTCTCGACCTTGCCGAGCAGGTGCGGCAGGCCGTTGAAGCGAATCAACTCCACCATTTTGGCGTCAATCATCACCAGGCGCAGGTCTTCGGGGGCGTTGTTCATCGCCAGACAGGTGGCAAGCGCAGCAATTGCCACCGATTTGCCGGAACCGGTCTGTCCGGCGACCAGCAGGTGTGGCATACGCGCCAGGTCGGCCACCAGCGGCTGACCGGAGACATCGCGCCCAAGCGCAATTGCCAGAGGCGCACCGAGTTTTTGGAAGGCTTCGCTTTCCAGCAGGGGACGCAGCCGTACCACCGTCGAACGCTGGTTGGGAACTTCGATGCCTACATACGCGCGGCCTGGCACAGGCGCTTCGATGCGCAGGCGCTCGGCAGAGAGTGCCAGCGCCAGGTCTTTTTGCAGGGCGGCAATTTGCGCCACGCGCACTTTCATCAGTTGCGCTTCTTCTTCGCTTGAGGCGCCCGGTTTTTTGATGAAGCCCGGCTGCACTGCGAACTGTGTGACGGTTGGGCCAATGCGAAACCCGGTCACTTTGGCGGGGATGCCGAACTCAGAGAGCGTTTTTTCGATGAGTCCTGCCGTCTGGTTGATGTGGCGCTCGTCAGGACGGACGGTTTGTTCGCCAAACAGCAGGTTGAGCGGTGGCAGGCGTTCGTTGCGCGGCGGGGGCGGTGTGGTTTTTTCGGCAGTGGGCTCAGGGATTTTGAAATTCTTGCGGAATTGGGGCGGCAGGTTAACTGGTTTTTTGGGGGGAGGGGCTGGTTTCGATGGCGCTGGCTGTGGTTCAGCTTCCGAAGAAACGACCACTTCCGGCGCAGAGATGTGGGATTCTGGCGGCGTTTCTCCGGCGATTTGCCACAGTTTCTGTTCCAGTTTGGGCAGCAGGTCAAAACCGAAAAATAAGGAGAGCAACAATGTCAAAACGATGAAGGGCGCGCGTAGCACGTCACTGCCGAATACTCGCGTCAGGAGGATGCCGGTTAATTCGGCCAGCGCCCAACCCAGGTAGCCGCCATCTTCGCCGTGTGCGGCGCGTTCGATGGAAACGCCTCCCAGCAGGGCAAAACAGGCCAGGGCGCTAAAGGCCGCAATTTCCAACGCTATCACCTGGCCCCAGCGAATGCGTACATCTCCCTGCACGCGCTGGCGCAGAAAGGTCAGCCCGGCCAGACCAGAGGCGATGACCACGAAGGCGCTGCCCCACCCCAGCCATTTCCACAGCAGATTGGCCCAAGGGGTGAGCAACAGGCCGCCGGTCAGGTCAATCAGTGCCAGCAGAGTCATCAGCGAGAAGGCCAGGAGGATGACGCCTGCGGCATCGGAGGCAAAGCGGCCAAAGTGAGCGTAGGTGCGTTCCAACCAGTCGAACCAATCCAGCGAGGCCGGTGGTGGCACACGGTCAGCAGATTCGCGGGGCATGGGGTCTATTTTCCGTCCAGTTTCAGGCTCAAGCCCAGACGCTGACGCGAGGCCTCCAGGTGCAAAATGCGGACGTTGATACGCTGGCCTTCTTTGTACGCTTTACGCGCCGGGATGTTCTCTGGGGGGATTTCGGAGTTGTGAATCAGGCCTTCCAGGCCTTCATCCAGTCGGGCAAAAATGCCATACGAGACGATGGTGGTGATGGTGGCTGAAACAACATCGCCAATCGCGTAGCGCAGGTGCGCCGTTTGCCAGGGGTTGGGTTGCAGCCGTTTCAGGCTCAGGGCAATGCGGCAGCGTTCTGGGAGCATGTCAATCACCTGCACCTGGAGGTGCTGTCCCAACTGCACGATGTGCGCTGGATGGATCACCCTGCCCCAGGAAAGTTCGGAGATGTGGATGAGACCCTCCACGCCGCCCAAATCTACGAATACGCCGAAATCGGTGATGTTGGTCACTTCACCCTGCACGACCGCACCAGGCTGCAGGTGCGAGAACAACTGGGCGCGGCGTCCGGCGCCTGCGCGGGCGGCGCGTTCCGAGAAGACGATGCGGCTTTCAGCGGGAACGCATTCAATCACCTTCAGGGCGAGTTGGCGGCCCACATAGCCGGTCAGAAACTGCTCTCGTTGCACGTCATTCTGACAGGTCATATCCACCAGATGAGAATATGGCACGAAGCCCGCCAGCCGGCTGCCCTCCACCAGCAAACCACCGCGGTTGTAGCCCGTAACCAGCAGGCTGACCACCTGGTCTTGTTTGTAAACTGCTTCGGCGTAGTTCCAATCTATAGTAGACGATGGAACGACAGAGTCGGATGATGGCACTGCAGATTGGGAAACGGCGGAGGCGGATGGAGGCGCGGTTGAAGTGGAGGAGGATATGACAGCTGCGGATGGTTGTTTTTCTGGCGACCACTGCCCGGTCTGTGGACGCTGGAGCGATAAAAATCGTTCTTCATCGGCGAGGAGCGATTCCCACCAGCCTTCATCCAGGCTTTCGGTGGGTTCTTCTTTGGTGAGGGGTCTGGCGGTAAGTACCATTAACGACTAGCCTCCTTTTACAGAGTTTCTTTGGGATTCCATTTCAAGGATAGCCTTTGCAACGGCTTCCACTGCAACACGTTGTTTGCGATACAAATCGGCTTCCGACATAGCCAGGCGGCTGGCGACCTCGCGCACTTTACGGCCTTCGATGAATTTCAGGTCGAGAATATTGTAGAGTATCCACTCAGTGGTGAACCGACGTTCTCCCTCTGGACGTACTTGTTCAACCGCACGCTTGAGGATGGCGCGCAAGGCATTCGGCAGGTTGCCGTCGTATTCTTCACGGGCGGTCTCCTGCACAATCCGCAGGTTCATGAGCGGGGATTCGGTGAGTTTTGGCCCGCCCCAGTAGTGATTGAGCGCTTCGCGCACCCATTCGGCAACATCTGGCGCGGGAGGGAAGTCTTCGGTCAGGGCAGTGGCCGCGTCGAAACGTCCCATCGCACGGATGCGCTGAATGACCTCGACCTGTGGTTCCATCTCTTCAAGGGAACGGAAAATACGATGTTGTAACTGGCGGTCTTCGAGGGCCAGCGCCGCGCGGTCGGCCAGCAGCCACAGGGCGTGCCGCTGGTCGGCTTCCAACGTTTGTTGCCCGGCAACCCGCGCCACGCCCAACAGGCCAATCAGGGGCGGTGGTTGGTCGGGAGGCAGGTCGCGCGTGCGGCGGGCGCGCAGGGGCAAAATCCAGTAATCGTTCCACAGGAATTCATTGCGCCCGGTCTCTGCCTTGACGACCTGTAAGGCCTGTGGGAGGTTGCCGCGTTCCAAAAAAGGCCGCCCGGCGGTGATGAGCAGGGATGGTTCGGCGCCATCCAGAGCGGCCAGGAAGGCCGAAGGCGATTGCATGTGGTCACGCACGGCGGCGAGAATGGCCTCCAAAAACTGGCGCAGGTCGCCCTGGGTCAGCAGGCGTTCTTCGATGTTTTGCAGAAAACTCAGTTCAGCCTTATCACCGCCAAAGAACAGGGCGCGTTCCCAAAGCGGGGCCAGGACGGTGATGAGATGCTCCATGAGCAAGACGGTTGCCACCACCGCCACCGGCACAAAGGCATTGTAAGTGAGACCAAACAACTCGCCGCCGCGCCGCACCAGGGTCAGGACGGCCAGGGTGAGCGAAGCAGTGGCCGGGCCGCGCATAATCCATTTGAACAAACGGCTTTTGACCACTCTATCGGGCCAGGAGACACCAAAAAAAGCCACCGCATACGCCATGATGATAAGCAGGATGCCGACGGCGATGTTAATGAGGGTGGAAAGAGTCCAGAAGGCCAGGGGATACTGTTCGGCCAGGTGATAGCCGAAGAGCATGTAAGGGTAAGAACCCAGTGCGGGGGCGGTGGCGCCGGCCATCAGGTAGAACATGCGGCGGCGGCCTGAACGAGTCAACATCCGGCGATAAGCGCGCAGGAAATTGAAGCCTGCCACCAGCATCGCCAGCAGGTAGTACAGGGTGAAAATTTCCGTCCAAATGGTGCGGCTGAGATAAGGGGCGGTACGGGCGGTCACCACCAGAGGTCCGACCAGTTCGCCTGCCACCAGTATTCCCAAAAAAGCGGCAGAGACCAGGTATAGTGCGCGCACGACCAGCCGCCGCCTGCCGCGCGAGGGACGTCCTGCCGTCACCAGCAGGGCATCGGAGAGATGAATGTAGGAAGCGGGGAGGAAGACGATTCCCAGCCACTCCAGACGCAGGAAGAGTTCTATCAGGTCGGGCGTTTCCACCGCGCTCTGGATGGATTCGGCGGTGAAGATGACCACTACAGAGAGCAAAACGATGGCAAACGAACGTGCCACACGGTCGCGCAGGTTGAAGGTAAGCGCGTAAATGAGCAAGGAAAAGGCGGTAATTGCAATCCCCGCCGTAACAATCTGGTTGAGTGTTTTGACCCCTGCCAAAAAGCCATCGAACCAACCGCTCATCGTTTGCCTTCCAAAGATAAGGGTCTCTAAAGCGCGCGCGAGAAAAAGAGTGCTACATCTCTGGTGAAGTAGTACTGGTCATTATACCCGCAGAACTCAAAACCGAGTTTGTGGAACATACGGATGGCCGGCGCGTTCTTGGAGGGCGCCTCAATGATGACGCGCCGCAGGCCGCGTTGAATGCCCCATTTTTCGACGGCGGTAATCAGTTTGCGTGCCAATCCCTGCCCGCGCATGGGGCGTCCAACGACCACATCCGTAATCCAAACGGCGTGTGGCACGAAGGCATCGGTAAACCGGATGTAGGCCACGGCTTCCATGCCGTTCATGGCGCTGAACATCGGGCGCAGATGCCAGGTATCGGGCAGTTCAACCGCCGGGCGGGGATAATCGAGCCGGATAGTGCGCGGCAGGCGTACTTCGCGCAAGAGTGCTTCTATCTGCCCTGGTTCACGGCGTAAGTCTAATTGCCAGACGTAATCAGTTTCGATGGAATGGTCAAGCGCCGTTAGACGGGGCAGGTCAGTGGAGACGGTGTTGCGAATCTCGATTTCGGCCATAAGCAGTCAGGGGGCCAGCACGCGCACCGGGATGATGCAGGGAGGCAGGGTTTCGCCCAGGTTGTTGGTTGCCACCAGGCGAAGTTGATAGTCACCCGGCGTCAATGCGGTCGTATCCCAGGGGTTGAGCTCATAATCTATGCGGATTTGATTGTCTGCGGCAATCGTGCGCCAGTCGTCGCTGCCGGCGGGCGCATATTCGTATTTGAAAAAGCCTAAATCGGAAAAGTTGACGGTGACGCGTGGGGCAACCTTTCCTTTCACCTGCTCTCCAGGTTGCGGAAAAGTGAACAAGAATTGGTTGGGAAGGCATCCAACACTGCCGGGTGGCGGGGCAGGCGAAGCAGTTCCTTTGCCATCTGGTGGCGTGGTTGGGGCTGGTATGCCAGAGGGCGGGGTCAGGCTGAGCGTAGGCGTTGCCAGCAAGGCAGATGCCGGCAGGTATGGCGCGACAAACGAAACCAGGCAAAACTGCGACAGGCCGATGAGAACGACCAGGATGAAAAAGGAACCCCACAGGCGGATGCGTTGGAAAATCAGTTCCTTTTCCAGACCGAATACCGCCAACCGCCACTCGTTCCAGGCCAAAATCAGCGCGCGCAGCGAAATGAACGCGCCGCCTCCCAGCACCAGATAGAGAACGGTTTCGTATTCCTTGAGAAAACGAAGCAGGGCCTCTACCATTTCACCAGGCTAGGGCAGGTGTTGTAACATGCCACGCAAAATCCCTTCGATTTTAGGAACCATCACTCGTCCGGCTTCCAGTACTTCTTCATGCGAGGTGGTGGTATTGCCATCGAGATTGGCTTTGTTGCTGATGCCAGAGATACCCAGTACGCGCATGCCACCATGGCGCGCAACGATGACTTCTGGCACGGTGGACATGCCGACCGCATCGGAGCCGGCGGCGCGCAGGAAGCGCAAGTCGGCAGGGCTTTCAAAGGAAGGACCGCTCAGGCCAACGTAAACGCCTTCGTGCAACAAAATGCCGCGTTCGCGCGCCGCCTGACGTGCCAGCTCCATCAGCGCACGGTCGTAGGCCTGACTCATGTCCGGGAAGCGCAGGCCGAGTTCATCCAGATTCGGACCAATCAGGGGGTTGAAACCCATCATCCCAATCAGGTTCAGGTTATCGGTAATCAGCATCAAATCGCCAGGCGCATACGCCGGGTTGATGGCGCCGGCGGCGTTGGTCACAACCAGTATCTGGATGCCCAGGCGCTGCATGACGCGAATCGGAAAGGTCACTTGAGACATCGAGTAACCTTCATAGAAATGAATTCGTCCCTGCATCACCAGCACGGTGTGATTTTCCAATTCGCCCACCACCAACCGACCGGCGTGTCCTTCTACGGTAGATTGCGGCCAGTGGGGAATGTCGTGATACGAAATCACATCGGCGTTTTGTACCGAATCGGCCAGGCCGCCCAGCCCGGAACCGAGAATCAGAGCAATCCGGGGGCGGTGCCGGCTATGGGCGCGGACGAAATCGGCGGCGGCATCCATTTGTTCGAGTGTCATGAAAGGCTGGTTGGTCATTGGTTTGCGTCCGTTTCTTTACGTCAAAATGAGGGGGGTATGTTATCTTAAGAATTATAACCTATCGCTGACCTGGCAGGATGACTTGTGCCAGTGCGTTTAGAGAAGAGAATGATGTCTTGACAAATCGTCTCATCCGCATATAATCACGCCCAATCAGATACCCAAAAACGATGACGTGGACGAGTACGCTCCCAGGCGGTTTTCAGAGAGCCGGCGGTTGGTGTGAATCCGGTAAATGCGCAGGAGCTGAATGGACCACCGAGTTGAGCGGGCAAACCGGGAAGCGGATGACCGCACTTCCTTTCCCGCAGTAGCCCAATCCGGGAACTCCCGTTACAGAGCAAGGACATAAGCGCGTGCATCCGCGCCGTGTCCGCAAAGAGTGACGCTGGCTTCTAACTCCCTGTTGCATCACAACGGGGAGTTTTCTTAAGGAAACCAGGCGTAATTTGGGTGGCACCACGGGAGTCCCCTCTCGTCCCAACGGGCGAAGGGGACGTTTTCTTTCAGGAAAGGATACTGCTATGGTAATGGAACTCATCCAAACTGCTACCCGAATTGCGCCGATTGTGCGCCGTGTCTCTGCCGACCTGGATACCCCCGCCAGTGTTTATCTCAAAGTGCGGGGAGCAGGCCCTTCCTTTCTGCTCGAATCGGTGCAGGGCGGCGAGCGTGTTGCCCGCTACTCTTTTATTGGCGTTGAACCGCGTTACGCATACCGCATTACCGGCCAGCGCGTTGAGCGCCGCTCGGCAAATTCGACCGAGTTGTTCTCTATTCCCGATGGACAAGACCCCCTGCACTTTCTCGAATCACAGCTTGCTGGTTTTCGCCCCGAACGCCCGGAAGGACTGCCTCGTTTCATTGGCGGACTGGTAGGTTATCTGGGCTATGAAGCTGTTCGCTACTTCGAGCCGAAATTGCATCCGCGCCTGGCACACAGTTCCTTGCCGGAGGCGGTCTTTTTACTGGCCGATACGATTCTGGCCTTTGACCATGCCCGGCACACCCTCGACCTGATTACTTACGCTTTCGATGGAGATGTGGAGGCCGCTCATCGCCGTCTGGATGCTATTGAAGCGCGTTTGCGTGCGCCCCTGCCGCATCCGCGGGAAGTTGCGCCTCTGCCCACTGGCACCGAATTCACCTCCAATCTCACCCGCGCCGAATACGAACACGCTGTGCGTATCGCCAAAGAACACATTGCTGCGGGCGATATTTTCCAGGTTGTTCTTTCGCAACGGCTTTCACGCCGCACGAATAGCGACCCTTTCGACATCTATCGCGCTTTGCGCCGCCTGAACCCTTCTCCATACATGTACTTTTTCGATTTCGGTGACCTGGAAGGCCAGCCGTTTTATATCATCGGTGCTTCACCGGAGATTTTCGTCCGCCTGGAGGGACGCAAAGCCAGCCTGCGCCCGATTGCCGGTACCCGTCCGCGCGGCGCCGATGCCGCCGCCGACCAGGCGCTGGCCGCTGAGTTGCTGGCAGACCCTAAAGAACGCGCCGAGCATCTCATGCTGGTAGATTTGGGGCGCAATGACCTGGGGCGGGTGTGTGAGTTTGGCACGGTACGGGTGCCAGAATTCTTCACCATTGAGCGCTACTCTCATGTAATGCACATCGTATCGCACGCCGAAGGCATTTTACGCCCGGAACTGACCGCTTTTGACCTGGTGCGCGCTGCTTTCCCGGCGGGAACGGTCTCTGGTGCGCCCAAAGTACGTGCGATGGAAATCATCGCCGACCTGGAACCGGATGCGCGCGGTCCGTATGCTGGCGCCATTGGCTATTTCTCTTTCGATGGCAATATGGATACCTGTATTGCCATTCGCACCCTGGTTGGTCATGGAACGACCGTCAGTGTTCAGGCTGGCGCCGGCGTGGTGGCCGATTCAGACCCCTCCAAAGAATATGAAGAAACGCTCAACAAAGCGCGTGCTGTGCTGCGCGCCGTTGAAATGGCGGAGGAACGATAATCCCAACGAGAGAGGCGCTCCTATGCTCATCCTGATTGATAATTACGACTCTTTTACCTACAATCTGGCCCAATACTTTGGAGAACTCGGTGTGGAACTGCGCGTCTTTCGGAATGACCAGGTCAGCCTGGAGGAACTGATTGCGCTCAACCCTTCACACCTGGTCATTTCGCCAGGACCGGGCGAACCCCTGGCCGATGGCGGCATTTCGCCCGACGCCATGCGCTACTTTAGTGGCAAAATTCCTGTGCTGGGGGTGTGCCTGGGGCATCAGTGTCTGGGCGCCATTTACGGCGGCAGGGTGACGCGCGCACCGCGTCTGATGCACGGAAAAACCTCGCCGGTCTTTCATAACGGGCAGGGTTTGTTTAGCGGAATTCCCAGCCCGTTTCAGGCCACTCGCTATCATTCGTTGATTGTCGAACAACCTGTCCCTGAAGAACTGGAAGTGACCGCTCAAACCGCTGAGGGGGAAATTATGGGCTTGAAGCATCGAGAGCATCCCACTTATGGCGTGCAATTTCACCCCGAATCGATTCTGACCGAACACGGCAAACAAATTCTGCAAAATTTC
>JANWWK010000017.1 GCA_025056175.1 Anaerolineales bacterium | reverse complement strand
GACGCCCAAACGGTGGCCGGCATCCTCGCCGGTTGGCGGCGGGAGATGGGGCCGGAGGCCTTCGACCCCCTGTGGGAAAAAGTGACCGGCCAGCCCGTTCCAGAATGGCTGGCCTCGCCCCCTTCTCCCGATGAGGGGCAGGCGCTCACCCCCGAGCAGCTCATCTCGCTCGCCCTGACCGCCGCCCGCGAGCGGCGCCCCGAAGCCCAGCAGCTCTACCAGGCCCTCGGCCAATTGGCCGCCGACCCCGCCGTCCCCGCCGAACTGCGCGCCCTGGGGCGCACCCTCCAGCGCCTGATGAGGGGCGATACGCAGGTGGACCTCTCCGACCTGCCCGAACCCTGGGCCGCCCTCATCCGTACGTTTTTATGACCTGTCCGACAACTCGTACGAGTTGTCCGACCGCGCCTCTCTGCCGGAATTCCAACTGCTCACTGCTCCCCTACAATTTTAAACAAAATGCGCAGGTGTCTGGCGGCGGTTTCGACCGTCATCAACGGGCGGGCGTTTCCATCCAGACAATCGAGGAAGTGGCGGACGATGGCCTGGTTATCGTCTTCCGCGCCGGTCGTATCTACCGTCAGGGTCTCTTTGCGGGGTTCGCCGTTTTCGACGTAGAAAAACTCCACGTCATTGCTGTCCCAGCTGGGGAACTGGAAGCGCAGGCCGCCTTTCGTTCCGTAGAGCCGGGTTTCGTTGGGCGTTTCGGCATGCACGCCCGCGCCGCGCTCGTAGTAATAGGTCAGGCCGCCGCTGAATTCCAGCCACGCCGCGCCGTGCTGTTCGATGTCGCTGAATGCGACCAGCCTGCTCACATCGCGCAGGTCGTTGCGGGCAAAGCGGCGCAGCGAGACGAGTTCGTGCCGGTCATCCAGCAAGCCGAGGTGGAACGACAGGTCGTACACGCCCCAGTCAATGAACGGGCCGCCGCCCGCCAGGGCTTTGTTCATCGCCCACGCGCCTTTGGGATTCCACTCGATGAAGGTGCCGCGCGTCAGGTGGTTGTGATGGATGTGGTAAACCTGCCCCAGTTTGCCGCTCTCGATGAGATTTTTGAGGAACTGGAATTTGCGCGTCAGGCGCGTGTGACGGCAGGAGGCCTCCAGCACCAACTGGCGCGGATACCTGGCCGCTGTTTCGACAATTTTTTCCACGCTGGCGGGCGATTCCGCCATTGGCTTTTCGAGCAGGACGTGCTTACCCGCTGCGAGCGCGGCGGACAGTTGTTCGGCGTGCAGGTAGGGCGGCGTGGCGATGATGACCGCCTCCACCGCCGGGTCGTTCAGCACGTCGCGGTAGTCGAGCGACCATTTCGGCGCGCCGAGTTCTTCGGCGGCGGAGCGGGTTGTTCCCTCGCTGGCGCTGTTGACCCAGGTGATGCGGGCGCGTTCGTCCCGCAAGAGCGCGCGCCCCAGCACTTTGCCGTACATGCCTGCGCCGATAATGCCAATGTTGTAAGTCATGAGAATCTCCTTTTCCCTCACCCCGGCCCTCTCCCGCAGGGCGAGGGGGGAGGCCCTCACCCCGGCCCTCTCCCGCAGGGAGAGGGGGGGAGGCTTTGAAAATTTGCGCTATTGCCAGTTAAACGCAACGGTAATCCATTCCGCGTCCGGCTGGGCCAGCGCCGCGTAGGTCTCTGGCGCGCTTTCGGGGGCGCGCACTGCGCTGATGAGCGTTTCCACGTTCAGTTTTCCGCGCGCCATCACATCCAGCATGGCGCGAATATCGCGCGGCTGGACATCGCGCGGGACGTAAAACGAGAGTTCTTTCAGGAAGACCGCCTGGTAGGGCAGGCTGAACGCCCCGGCGTAACTGCCCTGAATGACCACCCGCGCGCCCAACTCCGACGAGTCGTCCCAGGCTTTCTCGCGGGCAACTTCGATGGCTTGCGCCAGCACGGCGGGCGCGCCGGTTGCATCCACCACCACATCCGCGCCGTGTGGCAAATACTGCCGAAAGGCCTCGCCCAGATTGCCCTGCGGCACAAAGGCTTCCAGCCCGGCTTTTTGGGCGTTGGCGACGCGGTAGGGGGACAAATCCGCCGCGACAACGCGCGCCCCGCTTAAGGCGTGCAACTGCGCCGCGAGCAGACCAATCGCTCCCAGGCCGATAACGGCTACCGTTTCGTGAGGGCGCGGGTTGCTCAAACGGACTCCGCGATAGGCAATCGCCGCCAGTTTGGCCGCCGGGGCATGGAGCGGATTCATCCCCTCCGGCAGGGGGTACACGCCCCCGGCGGGCTGGATGGCGTGGGCCACATGCCCGCCCCAGGCCAGGTTAACGCTGGCTTTGCTCGTCCCGCCGCAGAAGACGAGCGTCCCTTCGGACAGGGAAACGCCCGCTCCGCGCCCAATCACGCGCCCGACCATGGTGTAGCCTGGGATGAAGGGAAAGACCACCCCCTCCTGCTTGCCGGCGCGGCAGCGCAACTCGGTGCCGGGGCTGATGAGGGTGTACAGGCTCTCAATCAGCACTTCGCCCGCTTCAGGCGCGGGGATTTCAATATTTTCCAACGCCGCCTGGTTGGGGGCGGTGAACAGAATGGCGCGGGTTTGCATAAGTTTCTCCAGTGGGTGGCGCAAGATACTATCTTGCGCTGCGGGTTTTTATTCCTTCCAAAAATTGCTCAATTTCGGCGCGTCCCGGTACGGAGGGCTGCGCGCCCAGGCGGGTGACGCTGATGGCGGAGGCAGCGCAGGCAAAGCGGGCGGCTTCGGGCAGGGGTTTGCCTTCCACCAGCGCGACCGCCAGCGCGCCGCAGAAAACATCCCCGGCGGCGGTGGTATCGACTGCTTCGACTTTGAACGCGGGGATGTGCTGGCGCAGGTCGGCGGAGGCCAGGTAAACGCCCTGCGCGCCGAGCGTGAGGAGCACCGTCCCCGCGCCTTTGGCAAGCAAGGATTCGGCGGCTTGTTCGACCGCCTGGGGCGTATCCACCGCGAAGCCGCACAGCGATTGGGCTTCGGTCTCGTTGACGACCAGGTAAGTCACTTTGGGCAGGCAGGCGGGGTCGAAGGGGCGGGCGGGCGCCAGGTTGAACAGTGTGGGAAGGCCGAGAGCGTAGGCCAGGTCAATGCAGGCGTAGAGCGTATCGGCGCGGATTTCGTATTGCAGGACGAGCATGGCGGCTTCGCGCAGGAGCGGTTCGAGCGCGCGAATCATCTCCGGCGTCAGGCTGTAATTCGCGCCGGGGGCCACGGTGATGTAGTTCATGCCGCCTTCGCCAATCATCACCATGGCCGCGCCGCTGGTTTCGCCTTCGCGGGTGAAGACGTAATCCACATGCACGCCAGCCTCGATGAGGGCCTGTTTGAGCGCCGGGGCAAACGGGTCCGTGCCAATGCAGTTGACGAACCAGGTATCGCCCCCGGCACGCGCGGCGGCCACCGCCTGGTTCGCGCCTTTGCCGCCAAAGGTCTGGACGAAGGTTGCGTCGGTAATACTTTCGCCTTTTTCAGGCAGGCGGGCGACCTTCATGATGAAATCCACATTGGAACTGCCGATGACAACGATTTTTTTATTCATCTGTACTCCTTTTTGATGCGCGGATGACACGGATTACGTGGATTTTCACGATTTTTTTGAAGATTTTCGTGTTACACTTCTCGCCCTCACCCCTGCCCCTCTCCCGGTGGGAGAGGGGTTTAATCCACTTTAGGGCTTACCCCGGGGTGAGGACAAATTGCGAAAAACTTTCCTTACGCTGTAGTATTCATTCGTGAAATCCGTGCTACCTGGGCGACCAACCCATCACCATGCGCAGATGCGCCAGGCCGCTGAGGAAGCCGCCCGCGTGGGGAATCCAGTCTTCATCAGAATACCGCGCGGGACGGTCGTTTTCAAGGGTCGGTTCGACTTCCATGTGGAACTGGCGGTTGGTACACAGCCCATTCCCAATACTGCCGGGGATGCGTGACCAGGTTCGGACGGAATTGCGCCCAAGGCCGTGAATGAAACTGAAGGGGACGGCCTGCCCTGCGGGCAAAGTTTCGCGCCACATCACGCTGCCCTCGAACGACTCGTTCGTCAGCCCGGCGTTGAGACCGGCAATCCATTGCAGGTTGCCGACTGCAATCGGTCGAAAGGCCGGGTCGCCAAAGGCCAGCTCGAAGCGGATGGCCTGCGCCGCGGCGTAGCCATAGCACACGTTGAATCCGTGCCAGGGGCCACCAAAGGAGAGCAGTCCCTGTCCGGCATAGTAGCCTTGCGGAAGCAGGTAAAACGGATTTTTCTGGCAGGCAGGCAAGAAGTAGCCGTAGGCAAAATCGCGCGCGGCCTGCCGCCAGCGGGGTTGTTCGGGATGTTCCGGGAGCAGTTCGCACAGGTCGAGCAGGGGGACGAGGTAGTGATTGAACATCAGGCTGGTATCATGCCCAACGTGGTGGTGGACGAAGGCTTTTTCGGTGAACAGATGGTCATCGAAAGTGTAGAAGTGTCCGTAAAACTCGCCTTCGGGGGCTTCTGGTCTGACCTGGCGGCTGAGGAGTTGGTCGGCGCGGCGGATGGCTTCTCCGAGATATTCCGGTTTGCCGGATTTGGCGAGTTCAACCGCGCCCCAGACCATCATCAGCAGGTCAGCGGTCATGAAGCCGGTTTCCCTCACCCCTGGCCCCTCTCCCGCAGGGAGAGGGGAGAGGCCCTCACCCCGGTCCTCTCCCGCAGGGAGAGGGGAGACGCCCTCACCCCGGCCCTCTCCCGCAGGGAGAGGGGGAAGACCCTCACCCTGGCCCACGCCCAGGGGGAGAGGGGCAACGCCCTCACCCCGGCCCTCTCCCGCAGGGAGAGGGGAGACGCCCTCACCCCGGCCCTCTCCCGCAGGGAGAGGGGGGAGGCCCTCACCCCGGTCCTCTCCCGCAGGGAGAGGGGGAAGACCCTCACCCCGGTCCTCTCCCGCAGGGAGAGGGGGAAGACCCTCACCCCGGCCCTCTCTCACAGGGAGAGGGGGGAGGCCCTCACCCCGGCCCTCTCCCACAGGGAGAGGGGAGTATGACTCCGGCGCGCCGTGCAGTTGGGCGGAGAAGTGGGGCAGGGTGGAAGGCTGGCAGACGCGGGTCAGGAATTCATACGCGGCAGCGGCGCGCTTCAGGTAGTCCAGGCCGCGCGCGCGGTCGAGTTCGTAGATGTAGCGGGAGGCTTTGGCAAGGGCGACGACGAATTGTCCCTGG
>JANWWK010000056.1 GCA_025056175.1 Anaerolineales bacterium | reverse complement strand
GTAACTATCTAGCCTCCCTCACCCCCGGCCCCTCTCCCGTAGGGAGAGGGGAGAAATGGCCCAGATTTTTGCCGCTTTTGGCAGCGACATCGCCGATTTGCGGCTGCTTCCCGCTCCTACCCAGAGAGGCTCAAGAGGTTGAGAAGTGGATAGTTACCCCCAGTCATTCAAGGAGACGTGCGCAGCGCCGCCAGCAATTCCTCAAAGGAAGACATCTGCGCGATGCGTTCCAGAAAATCGGTGAGCGTCGCACTGCGGGCGCGCAGCTCGCGCACAGCCGGACCGACCGGGTCCTCGCCTGCTGCGCCGCCGGGCGTATCGGCATACGCACCGTGAAACGCAAAATATGCCTGATTGAGTTTGCGGATGGCGTAACCGTTTTCCCAAAAGAACTGACGTCGCGCTTCCATATAGGCTTCGGCTTCTTCGATTTTGCCCTGCGCCAGCAATTCATCGGCGCGGACGCGGGTTTTATACATTTCGGCGCGAAAGTCGAAATTTCGCAGCGGTGCAGCCTGCCGTGAGGCCAGTTGTAGCGTTTCCCGATGGCGCCAGGCCAGTTCAGGGTAGTAACGCTCCATCACCATTCGCCCAATTTCATCGCCAGCAATCGAAGCGGTGGTTTCGTTCATGGTGCGAAGTTCCGGGGTGCGGTCGTAATTCATTCCCAGCGGCCTCTGGCCGAGATACAGGTGAATCCACTCATGCGCGATGGTGTTGGAGAGCCAACCCAGAGCAGTGGTGCGCATGATCATCGTGGGATATGCCGCCAGCCCGCCGATTTCGACCACGAGGGTCGAATATCCCAGCCGCTGGCTGACCGTATCTTCGATGCGGATGATTTCCTCCAGTGTCATTTCTGGCTGGAGCAGGTAACTCGTCTCCTGGCGAATGACCTCGCGCGGTGAAAGCACCAGGTTCTTGGGCAGGGGGGTAATGTGGTATAGCACCCAGGGAATCGGCTGACCGCCTGCCGTCAGGCCGAGTTCCGATAGCACCGTCGTCACCTGCATCTCCAGCACCGATTCGGAAAACGGAGCCACGGCGTGGTAGCGCTGATACAGCCGCTCCAGGTCGGCGCGCAAGCCTGCCGAAGCCGCATAGGGGTCCGGTTGGTTGGGGTCGCTAAATACCCGGCGGATTTCGCCCTCAACCCGCTGTATCTCCTCTACCAGATTCAGATATTCCAGCACTGTTTCGCGCTGCGCAGGCAGGGTAAAATAGCGGGGCGAGGCAATGGCGCTCTGGGTGAGTTTGAGCCAGGCCGAAGCGCTCATCCAGCCGGTCAGGTCGAAGGCATACCCCGAAGCCAGAATATGAAGCCGGTCGGCTGTGCTGGTCAGGCGCACGTCACTGCCGCGCAGAAAAACAAACAGAAATAGGGCAAGCGTCAGGTAATCAGAAACTCTTGTCAGCCAACTCATAGGGCGATTATACCCAACACGAATGAACAGGGGATGAGAGAGGCAGCAGCGCCGAGATGACCGACAAAAAAGAGTGCGAAAGTCCTATTTCGTTTTTGGCAGATGCATTGTATAAAGAGGCAGAGGAGAATTTTTTATGAAACCTTCACCTGTCACCCTTCTTGCAATTTTGGCACTCGCAGCGGCCACCCTGGCCTGTGGGCTGCCCTCCATCCCCGGCTTGCCCGGCGCGGATGGCTCTCTTCTCAAAGATGACTTTGAAGGCTTCAGCAAAAACTGGGGTACCGGGACGGATACCGATAGCGCTGTAGAATACGAAAATGGCGGTTTGCGTTTTCAGGTCTTCCGCACGGGCTACTTCATCTGGAGCAGCCCCAACCAGGAAGAATACAGCAATATCCGCATCGAGGTCACGGCCAAAAATCAGAGCAGCGATTCGCTGGCGGCCTTTGGCATCCTGTGCCATCAGGGAACGACGCTGACCGAAGATATGTATTACTTCGCCATTTCGCCGAATGGAGATTATGCCATTGCCAAAGCCGTTACCGGACAGGAAGATTTGTTTCTGACGAATCAAAACGAGTGGGCTTCTTCCAGCCTGATCCCCAAGAATGCCGATTCCTACCGAATCGCGGCAGAATGCGGCACCGGCACGCTGACGCTCTTTGTCAACGGACAAAAGATAGATAGCGTGCAAGACTCCACCTATACCAGTGGCACTGTCGGCCTGTTCGCCTGGAACGATGAAAAAGAACGCGGCACCGATGTTACCTTCGATGATTTCGTTATCACCCGTCTGCCCTGATGAAACTGGAAAACTTTACAGCCTATCAGCGCGAATCGCGCAAAACCTGGCACCTGGTGCATACCGACCATCCCATCGTCTATCCCACGCTGGGATTGGTTAACGAGGCCGGAGAACTGGCCGGCAAGGTCAAAAAAATCTTCCGCGATAAGGGCGGCCATATCTCCCCCGAAGACCGCGAAGCCCTGAAGTACGAACTGGGCGATGTGTTGTGGTATCTGGCCCAAATTGCCACCGAGCTCGACCTGTCGCTGCAAGAGGTCGCCGAGGCCAATCTGACAAAGCTGTTTTCCCGCCTGCAGCGTGGGACCATCCAGGGGGAGGGGGATGAACGCTAGCCCCCTTCCCATTCCTGCATGAATTGTGCCAGGAAGCGTTCCATAAAGGCATGACGTTCGGCGGCGATGCGCTTCGCCGTCGGCGTGTTCATGCGGTCTTTGAGCAGTAACAGTTTTTCGTAAAAGTGATTGATGGTGGCACTGTTGCTGTTTTGATATGCCTGAAAACTGGGATGCAGTTGCGGCGGCGTATCGGGGTCGTACAACAACCGTCCCTTATGGCCGCCGTACGCAAAAGCGCGCGCAATCCCAATGGCACCAATTGCATCCAGCCGGTCGGCATCCTGCACAATCTGGCCTTCGAGGGTGCGCATGGGCGTCTCGACCAGCGCACCCTTGAACGACAGGCCGGTAATCACCTCGCACACGTGCGCTTCGATGGCGGCATCCACTCCCATCTGGCGCATCCAGGCCTGTGCGCGCAGTGGGGTGCCCGGATTTTCCAGTTTCTCTGCCGGAGAAAGCGGCGGCCAGGCTGCATTCTTCACCAGCTTCCAATCATCCAAATCGTGCAGCAAGGCTGCCAGTTCAATCGTAAAACGGTCGCCGCCTTCTGCGCGCCAGAGCGTCAGCGCAGTCTTCCATACGCGGTAAATGTGCCACCAATCGTGGCCGGAAGAATCGCGCGAAAACGATTCTTTGACATAAGCCACCGTCAGCCGGAGGGTTTCTTCAGGGGTCATGAGCCTGTTTTACCACAAATCCTCTGATAAAATAACAACCTATGCAATCCTCACTCGAAAAACTCCGCAAATTTTTCCGTCTTGAAGCCGAAAATAAATATGCCAACACTGCCGTCATCGGTGGTTTGGCGAAAATTCTGGACTTTTGGGAAGCCGAAGCCCGCAATGAAGGCGTCTCTGAAGAAATTATCCAACTTGTCTCTTCGCGCCTGCGCGACTACCATCGCCTGACCCCTGCCTCGCGCGCCGAAACGCTCAAAGGCGTGTGGAAACGGATTCAGGGACAGGGAGATGCCCCTTTGCCTGAACCAGTCTATCAGCAGGAAACCGTCCCGCAACCAGGCGGACACGAAGCGTCTCCCGCTGAAGAGCCGCGTCCTGCCCCCAAAGCGCGCCCCCAGCCAGAATCGGCGCCTGCTCCCAGCCGTCGCCCGGCCCCTGCGCGCTCTTCTGCGTATGCTGGCGCGCAATCTGCACAAACCCCCATCGCCCTGCAGGCCAGCCTCACCGTGCTGCAAGGAGTGGGACCGCGTAACGCCGAAGCACTCAAAAAACTGGGGCTATACACGCTGGGCGATATGCTCTACAACTTTCCGCGCCGCTACGATGATTACAGCCGCCTGAAACCCATTCGTAGTCTGGTGTATGGTGAGGTGGTTACTGTCATCGGTCAGGTGCAAAACCTGTACGAGCGCAAAGCGCGCGGCGGAAAAATGAGCGTCATCGAGTGCATCATCACCGATGGCACGGGCGGGCTGCGAATCACCTGGTTCAACCAGCCCTGGCTGATGAACCGGCTGAAAGAGGGCATGCCAATTGCGGTGGCAGGCAAAATTGAGCAATATCTGGGCCGGTTGGTGATGAACAGCCCCGAATGGGAACCGGTTGAAACTGAACACTTGCGTACCAACCGCATTGTGCCGGTGTACCCGCTCACTGCCAACATCACCCAAAACTGGCTGCGCAAACAGATGGAGCAGGTTGTGCGCTTTTGGGCGCCGCGCCTGAGCGACCCGCTGCCGGAGACGATTCGCGCATCGGCAGAGTTGCTGCCTTTGGGCGAAGCCATTCAACAGGCGCACTTCCCCGATTCGCAAGAAACACTCAAAGCCGCGCGCGAGCGGCTGGCTTTCGATGAAATCTTTTACCTGCAGATGGGCGTTCTGCGTCAGAAACGGGAGTATCAATCTGTCGTCGGGCGTATCTTCGACGTCCCCGAAGACTGGTTGAACGAACGCATTGCTGCTTTGCCCTTTCCGCTGACTGGCGCCCAAAAACGCGCGCTCGATGACATCATCGTGGACATTGGTTCAGGCCGCCCGATGAACCGCCTGATTCAGGGAGATGTTGGCTCCGGTAAAACTGTTGTCGCGGCGCTGGCCGCGATGATGATTACCCGCGCCGGCGCGCAGGCAGCCATCATGGCGCCCACTGCTATCCTGGCCGAACAACACTTCAAAAATTTCTCGCGCTTTTTGCTCACCGAAGGACTGCTCTCGGAAGGGCAGATACGCCTGCTCACTGGCGATACTGCCAACGGCGAACGCGAGGCCATCCATGCCGGCCTGGCATCGGGTGAAGTCAAAGTCCTCATCGGCACTCATGCACTTTTGGAAGACCCCGTGCAGTTTAAGGATTTACAGCTGGTTGTCATTGATGAACAACATCGTTTTGGCGTGGAACAGCGCGCTGCCCTGCGCCGGAAAGGCGAACATCCGCACTTGCTGGTGATGACCGCCACACCCATTCCGCGTTCTCTGGCGTTGACCCTGTACGGTGACCTGGATGTCTCGGTGATGGACGAAATGCCTGCAGGCAGGAAACCCGTCAGTACGTTCGTTCTCACCCCACAAGAGCGAGAACGCGCCTATTCTCTCATCCGCTCCCAAATTCGGGCCGGAGGGCAGGCTTTTATCGTGTATCCGCTCATTGAGGAAAGCGAAAAGATGGAGGACCTGAAGGCGGCTGTAGATGACCATGAGCGGCTCTCGAAAGAAATCTTCCCTGACCTGAACCTGGGACTGTTGCACGGCAAAATGCGTCCTGATGAAAAAGACCGCATTATGGCCGAATTTCGTGACCGGAAATACCACATCCTGGTCTCGACCACTGTTATCGAGGTTGGGGTGGACGTGCCGAATGCCACAGTCATGCTCATCGAGGGCGCAAACCGTTTCGGCCTGGCGCAATTGCATCAACTGCGCGGAAGAGTCGGGCGCGGTGGCGGCGAAGCCTTCTGCCTGCTCATCCCCGACCGCGCCGATTCTGCCGAAAACGAGCGCCTGCGTGCCATGACCGAAACCAACGATGGCTTCAGACTGGCCGAACTCGACCTGCAACAGCGCGGGCCAGGTGAATTTTTAGGTACGGCTCAGGCCGGGCATGTCACCAGCCTGAAAATGGCCTCGCTGACCGATATAGGGCTCATCGAAAAAGCGCGCAAACATGCTGCCGAACTCTTTGCCCGCGACCCGCAACTGACCCAACCCGAACATGCTCTGCTGGCTGAGGCCTTTGCCCGCTTCTGGGGCCAGGGCAAAGGAGATGTGAGCTGACATGGTGCGCGCCCTCTTTCCCGGCACGTTCGACCCCATTCACTACGGTCACATGGATATTGCCGAACGCGCTGCACGCCTGTTCGACGAAGTGGTGATTGCCGTGTATGATAAACCGCTCAAAAACCTGCTCTTCAGCCCCGAAGAGCGCATCGAACTGGTGCGGCAAACGTTTCAAGACCACAACAAAATTCGCGTGGTCGGTTACAGCGGACTGACGGTCAACGCCTGTCACCAGTTGAATGCGCAGGTGATTGTGCGCGGATTGCGCGTGTTTTCCGATTTCGAGTTTGAGTTCCGCATGGCGCTTGCCAACCACCGTCTGGCGCCGGATATCGAAATCGTCTCGTTCATTACGCACGAAGAGCATACTTTTCTCTCCTCCACCACCGTGCGGGAAATTGCTGCCCTGGATGGCGATGTCTCCAGCATGGTGCCGCCGCATGTCGAAGCGGCGCTCAAACGCCGCTTTGCCAGCCTGCACGACAGTCAACGCCCGGCAAATGCACTGAGAGATTGAATGACCAAAACGTTCAAAAGGAGGAATAGCATGTTTGGGGTTAACTATATCAAAGTGCCGCCCTCTCACTACGTCATGCACTATAGCGGTGGCAAACTGGTACGCGCTGGCGTGGGGCTAGCGTTTTTCTATTTCAAACCGTCCACCTCGCTGGTCATCGTCCCGGTTGCCAGTGCCGATGTGCCATTCATCTTCAACGAAATCAGCGGCGATTTTCAGGCCATTACCATTCAGGGGCAACTGACTTTTCGCGTGCGTGAACCGCAAAAACTGGCGCAACTGCTCAATTACACCGTGAACGGTGCGCCAGAGCGGTACATTTCCGAAGACCCGCAAAAACTGCCTCAGCGCCTGATTAACCTGTTGCAAACGCTGGTACGTGCCGAAATTCAGCGCTTGCCGATGCGGGAGGCCATTCATGCTTCCGAAGCGATTGCAACTGCTGTGTTTGGTAAATTTGCCCAAAGCGAAGCGCTAACAGCGATGGGCATTGAACTGTTGGCGCTCTCAATTCAGGCTATCCGTCCTGCACCTGAAATGGCGCGCGCCCTGGAAGCCGAAGCACGCGAAGAACTGTTGCGCCGTGCCGACCAGGCAATTTATGACCGTCGCAATGCCGCCGTTGAACAGGAACGGCGCATCAAAGAGAACGAACTCAACACTGAAATTGCCATCGAAGAGAAGAAACGTCAAATCCGTGAAACAAAAGTGGAAGCCGACCTGGCGGTGGAGGCCAAAGAACAGCAAGTGCGTCGTGCCAAACTGCAAGGCGAAATTGCGCTGGAAAATGAGCGCAAGACCCTGATCGCTGCACGCGCGGAAAATATCCGTGCCGAAGCGGATGCCAACGCTTACGCTCTTGAAGCCTCGCTCAAAGCGTTCAAAGACCTGCCTGCTGGTGTGCTGCAAATGCTGGCGGTGCAATCTGCCGACCCGCACAAAATGCTCAGCCTGGCGTTCAAAGAACTGGCCCAAAATGCCGAAAAAATCGGCAATCTCAACCTTTCTCCCGAATTGTTGCAACTTCTGATGCAGCAGCGTGAACCAGCGAGGGAACAGTAATGTGGAATACGAAAAAATTGTCCTGGTCACCCGGAAAACCCGTCTGGATGGGTTGGTAGAACGCTTTAACACGCGCGGACAGGCCAAATTCTATCTTGAACACAGCGGCGGAGACTTTTCCTTCTACGAACGTGAACATGAAACCTACTACGCCGCTGTTCGTGCATTGCGTCTTGCGCTCTCGCGTCTTGCCAAAACACAGGAAATTGAGCGCGGATTTTTGCCCAATTTCGTCTTTGCTGAAACTGACCTGGTGGTCACCATCGGGATAGACGGCCTGGTGGTAAACACGGCCAAATATCTGAACGGTCAACCGCTCATCGCCGTCAACCCCGACCCGGCACATATTGACGGTGTTTTGTTGCCATTCACGGTTGAAACTGCTCCCGCAGCTGCCGCGCAGGTGCAAAAAGGCATGTTTCGCGTGCGGCAAATCAGCATGGCAGAAGCACGCCTGAACGATGGGCAGCGCCTGTTGGCGTTCAACGACCTGTTCATCGGTGCGCGCACCCACGTTTCGGCGCGGTATCGCATTCGGCTGGGCGAGCAACAAGAGCGGCATTCTTCCAGCGGAGTGATTGTTTCTACTGGCGCTGGTTCTACTGGCTGGTTAAGCAGCCTCTTCAATATGGCAAACGGCATCTTGAGCGAATTCTCCTCCACCGGTCAGCCGCTTTCGCCTGTGCGTCTGGAATGGGAAGCCGACCGGCTGGTCTTTGTGGTGCGTGAGCCATTCATCAGCAAAACTTCGGGCGCTTCCATCACCTGCGGGCAAATTACCCCGGATTCTCCGCTTGTTCTCGAATCCGAAATGCCGGAGGGGGGTGTCATCTTTAGCGATGGGGTTGAGGCTGATTTTCTGGCATTCAATGCCGGGGCAATTGCTTCGATTGGTCTGGCCGAAAAGAAGACACACCTGGTGATGCCGTAACGCTTGTCCTGGCAGGGGAGAGGGAAGCGTCCGCAAAGCGGCGATTTTGCGGACGAAAACGGCGAAAGTCTGGATAATTTCCCCTCCCCTATCGGACTGCGAAGCGCACAGCGTCCGAAGAAAGCCCCGCAGGGTGGGATGAGAGAGGTCAGGCAGTTACTACCAGAAAAGAAAACCGGCCTCCGATGACGAAATGCGCTCCCAAAGCGGTGGTAAAATTAAGCCCCGAAACAAAGCCGGGCCGTATTTTTGTTGTTCCTTTCGACCTGCTTTGTCGATTCTGTTTTCGTTTTCCGAACGCCTGAATGCCGCCAACTGTTTCGATTGTTGTCCCCTGCTATAACGAGGAAAAACGCATCCGCACTTTGCTGGATGCGATTTTTACGCAAACCTACCCGCGCCACCTGCTAGACGTGACCATCGCCGATGGTCATTCCACCGACCAAACGCGCGCCATCATTGCCCAGTTTCAACGCGAACACCCCGATTTGCGTGTGACGGTGATTGATAACGACGCCCGCACTATTCCGGCGGGCGTCAATCGGGCTATTCAGGCTTCGCATGGAGAGGTGGTTGTGCGGCTGGATGGACATTCCTGCCCGTATCCTGATTACGTGGAGAAGGTGGTTGCTGCACTGGAGGCAGGTCTGGGGCAAAACGTAGGCGGGGTGTGGGAAATCCGCCCCGGGGCGGAAACGCCCATTGCGCGCGCGATTGCCGTCGCTGCTGCACACCCGCTGGGGGTGGGTGATGCCCTCTATCGCCACGCCAGGCAGGCGGCAGCGGTAGATACCGTGCCATTTGGCGCCTGGAAGCGTTCGTTTTTGCAGCAAATTGGCGGGTACGATGAATCCCTGCTTTCCAATGAAGATTACGAACTGAACGCACGCATTCGTCAACGCGGCGGCATCATCTGGCTGGACCCGTCCATCCGTTCGATTTACTTCGCACGTCCCACGCTAGAGGCACTGGCGCGGCAATATGGGCGCTATGGCTTTTGGAAATTCCGTATGTTGCGCCGTTATCCTGGCACCCTGCGCTGGCGGCAGGCGCTTCCGCCGCTGTTTGTTGCCAGTTTGCTGGTCAATCTCGTGCTGGGGCTGGTCTGGCCGTTGTTTGGGTGGCTGCTGGCCTTTGAACTGGCGGCGTATGCTGGCACTTTGCTGCTGGCTGGCGTGCGCACGGCGTTGCAGCGACGCGAAGCCTCTCTGGTTTGGGGGCTGCCGCTGGCAATCGCCGTCATGCACCTGGCGTGGGGAAGCGGGTTTTTGTGGAGTATTCTAAACGAGAAGCGAGCCTGACACATGGCTGAAATTCAACGACCGCGATTCCGCCTGACGCCCGGCGAACACCGCGCCATTTTGATTGTGGGCGATTTACTGATGGGCGCCATTGCCCTGCTGGGGGGCATTTACTTCTGGTTCA
Organism: Anaerolineales bacterium; assembly: GCA_025056175.1. Lineage (GTDB taxonomy): Bacteria > Chloroflexota > Anaerolineae > Anaerolineales > Villigracilaceae > UBA5195. The sequence continues at coordinate 95,301 of JANWWK010000056.1, read as the reverse complement.
TTGTGGACCCTGATTTTTTCAACTTCTTCGAGTTTTTCATCGCCCGCGCGCCTTTTTGGTTTTACATCCTGCCCCCCGCCTGGATGTTGCTACTGATTGACCTGTACGACCTGCACCGCGCCGCCAACTGGCAGCGCACGCTGCGCGGGGTGACGATTGCGGCGATGGTGGGCGGTATTGTGTACCTGGTTGTTTTCTTCCTGCAAGATGACCCACGTTTCATCAACCGCCGCACGTTTGCCGCCTTTCTGCTGCTGGTCTATGTTCTGACGCTGCTCTGGCGGCGGTTGTATATCCGCATGTATGCCGCTCAGGGCCTCAGCCGCCGCGTTTTGGTGGTGGGGGCAGGCGCCAACGGGCATTCGCTGGCAAAGATGTATCTTGGCCTCAAACCGCCGCCGTTTAACCTGGTGGGCTATATTGATGACGACCCGGAGAAAATTGGCACAGAAGTAGAGGGGTTTCGGGTGTATGGCAGCAGCGACCAGTTGTTGCGCTTTATCGAGGAGTTGAATATCACCGAAGTCGTGGTCGCCATCACCGGCGAAATGCGCGGACAAACCTTCCAAACCCTGCTCGATGTGCAGGAAAAGGGCATCGAAGTGACCCGTATGCAAAAACTGTACGAAGATTTGCTGGGCCGCGTGCCGATTCACCACCTCGAGTCCGATTGGGTGTTACGTTCGTTCATTGATGAAGCGCGCGTCAGTGCATTTTATCTCATCGCATCGCGTGCGCTCGATATTCTCGGCGCGCTGGTGGGGCTGACGCTGTTCCTGGCCTTATTGCCTTTCCTGGCAATTGCCATCCTGCTCGATGACGGCTGGCCGATTTTTTACACCCAGCCGCGTCTGGGCAAGGGTGGTGTGCCATTCAAAATGCTCAAACTGCGGACGATGGTCAAGGATGCTGAAGCCGATGGCAAAGCGCGCATGGCGGCAGAAAATGACCCGCGCGTGACGCGGGTGGGAGCGTTTTTGCGCGCCACCCGGCTAGACGAACTTCCGCAGTTCTGGAATGTTTTGCGCGGCGAGATGAGCCTGGTGGGCCCGCGCGCCGAACGCGAGGAAATGGTCAACAAGTTCCAAAAGCAAATCCCTTTCTACCGGGCGCGCCTGCTGGCAAAGCCAGGCCTGACTGGCTGGGCGCAAATCAACTACGGCTATGCCGCCACAGTGGAAGATACGGGAGTGAAACTGGAATATGACTTATACTACATCAAGCACCGTTCGATTTTGATGGACCTGGTTATCATCCTGCGGACGGTTGGCACAGTTCTTGGAAGAAAAGGACGATAAGAGATGACAAATTACCTCGTCACCGGTGGAGCCGGATTCATCGGTTCACACATCGTTGGCGCCCTGCTCCAGCAGGGCGGTTTCGTGCGCGTGTTGGATAACTTCTCCACCGGAAAATGGGAAAACGTAACCCCACTGGTCAATTCGCGCCAGGCCGAAATAATCGAGGGCGATATTCGTGACCCCGAAACGGTAGCACGCGCCATGCAGGACATTGAATATGTCTTTCACGAAGCAGCCTTCGTCTCTGTACCGCAATCGATGGAAGACCCGCTGCCCTGTTTCGACATCAACCAGCGCGGCACGGAAATTGTGCTGGAAGCAGCACGCAAAGCCGGCGTAAGACGGGTTGTGCTGGCCTCCTCTGCGGCAGTGTATGGAGATTCGGACGCCTTGCCGCTTGCCGAAGAAAGCCCCCTACGACCGCTCTCGCCGTATGCGGTCTCCAAGCGGGTGGACGAACTGTATGCCGAACTCTACACCCGTTCTTTTGGGCTGGAAGTGGTTGCGCTGCGGTATTTCAACGTTTACGGGCCGCGTCAACGACCCGATAGTATGTACGCCGCTGCCGTGCCGATTTTTACCCGCCGCTTGCTGGATGGAAAATCCGTCACCATTTACGGAGATGGCGGCCAGACGCGCGATTTGGTGTACGTGGGTGATGTGGTGCGTGCCAATTTGCTCGCCAGCCAACACCCCGCGGCGCCGGGGCAGGTGTTCAACGTTTGTACCGGCCAGGAACTTCGCGTGATAGACCTGGTGGAGACGCTCATGCGCCTGTTTCCCCACGCGCCGGCTCCGCAGTTTGCCCCACCACGCGCCGGTGATATTTACCGCTCGGTCGGCAATCCCCACAAAGCCGCCGAATGGCTGGGCTTTCGCGCTCAAACACCGCTGGAAGAGGGTTTGCAGGCGGTTGTGGAACACATGCGGAATGCGTATTAGGTGATGAAGCTGCCGACTCGTAATCGTTTTGTTTTGCTGGCCGATTTGTTGCTCATCGTCGTTGCCGCGTTGGGGAGTTATGCTCTGCGCCTGGAGCTGGCAAGCGACTTTTTCCGTTACTATCTTCAAGCCGGATTGTGGCTGATGGGAACGGCACTGGTCATCAAACCGGCCATCTATGCGCTGTTCGGGCTATATCGGCGTTTGTGGGTGTATGCCAGTGTCAGTGAGTTGAAACTGGTCGTTGCAGCCGTGACGACAGCCTCGCTGGTCGTTTCAGGCCTGAACCTGGCTTTGTTTGCTCTGGGCGTATTTGGGCCGGGCTTTTCGCGCTCAGCACTGGCGATTGATTGGCTGCTTTCGCTCCTGTTCGTCGGCGGCACGCGCTTTACTCTGCGGATTCTGGCGGAATCGAACCAGGCGCAGGTGCAAGGCAAACGCAAGAAAATTCTGGTCATTGGCGCAGGGTCGGCGGGTGCCCTGGTTGCCAAAGAACTGCAAAAGAACCGCCAGATGAACATGGAGGTGATTGGCTTTCTGGATGATGACCCTGCCAAACAGCACCATAACCTGCTGGGCGCGCCGGTCATCGGGCAGTTGACCGACCTGGCGCGCGTGCTGGATAGCCGCCCGGTGGACGAGGTCATTATTGCCATCCCCTCGGCGCCGGGGCGGGTGGTGCGCCTGGTGACGGATGTCTGCCGGTTGAAGGGCGTACCCTTCCGCACCATGCCGGGCATCTTTGAATTGCTGGGCGGCAAAGTCAGCGTTAGCCGTCTGCGCGAAGTGGAAATTACTGACCTGCTGCGGCGTGAACCTGTCCGTCTGTATGACGAAGCCATTGGGGAAACACTGGCCGGAAAAACCGTCCTGGTCACCGGCGCGGGCGGTTCCATTGGGCGGGAACTCTGCCGTCAAATCAGCCGCTGGAATCCTGCGCGTTTGCTCCTGCTGGGGCATGGAGAAAACTCCATCTTCGAGACCCTGCTTGAGCTCGGAGAACACTTTCCGAGTCTGGAACTGCACCCGCTGATTGCTGATGTGCGTGACCGAACGCGGCTGGAAGCCATTTTTGCCCAACATCGCCCACAGGTGGTATTTCACGCGGCAGCGCACAAACACGTTCCCCTTATGGAAGCCAACCCTGCTGAAGCCGTCACCAACAATGTCCTGGGCACCAGGAACGTGGTTGAAGTGGCAGACCGCTTTGGCGTGGAGCGCTTCGTTCTGATTTCGACCGATAAAGCCGTTGCTCCCTCGAATGTGTATGGCGCTACCAAGCGGCTTTCCGAAATGCTGGTGCTGGAAGCGGCGCGGCGCACTGGCAAACTCTTTACGGTGGTGCGTTTTGGAAATGTGTTGGGTAGCCGCGGCAGCATCATTCCACGCTTCAAACGGCAAATTGCCGCCGGCGGCCCGCTGACGGTGACCCATCCTGACATGGAACGCTTTTTCATGACCATCCCCGAGGCGGTGTATCTGGTGTTGCAGGCCTCGGCCTTTGGCAAAGGCGGAGAGGTGTTTGTCCTGAACATGGGCAAACAAGTGCGGATTGTAGACCTGGCCGAAGACTTAATCCGCCTTTCCGGGTTGGAACCTGGCCGCGACATCGAAATCGTTTTTACCGGCATTCGCCCCGGCGAAAAGTTAAGCGAATCTCTGTGGGAGCCGGGGACGCCGCTGGAACCAACCGCCCACCCCGATATTTTTCGGCTGGGTGATGGCCGTGATGATACCGCTTTGCTCGATGAGTGGATAGAACGGCTCACAGCCCTGGCGCAATCCAACGATGGCGAGGGGATTGCCCGTTTTCTCGATGAAATTATCCCCGGTGCAGCCATTACAGGCACTAAGGTAGATTTGATGGATGTGGTGTGAGTGGGAGGCGCAAGCATTTTATGCCGCGAGTTTCTTTCGATGCGTGGCGTGAGTTCATCGCTCAACAGCCCAACCCCCATTTGTTGCAGACGGCAGAATGGGGGGAGTTAAAGCGCGCTTTTGGATGGCAGGTTGAACGGCTGATAAGCGGCGATTGGGGGGTGCAAATTCTCTTCCGTCGCCTGCCGCTGGGGTTTACAGTGGCCTATGCGCCCAGGCCGGTATTCAGTCATCAGTCATCGGCGAACAGTGAGCAGGTTTCAGGAGAGGGTCAGCGGTGGGAGTTGTTTTTGCGTGAAATCGATGCGGTTTGCCGCGAAAAGCGGGCTGTGTTTCTCAAAATCGAGCCGGATTGCTGGGGTGACCATCCGTCGCTCAGCTTTGCTCCTTCCGCATTCATCGTGAGCAAACACAACATCCAGCCGCCCCGAACGATTGTCGTTTCACTGGAAGGAACAGAGGAAGACCTTTTGGCGCGCATGAAGCAAAAAACGCGCTACAACGTGCGTCTGGCCGAGAAAAAGGGTGTCACTGTCCGCGCATGGGATGACCTGGACGGGTTTCACCGCATGATGACCATCACCGGCGGACGGGATGGGTTCGGCGTGCATTCGGCGGAATATTACCGCAAAGCGTATGCGTTATTCCACCCGGCGGGGATGGCCGAACTGCTGCTGGCAGAATACGAAGGTCGCCCGCTTGCGGCGCTGATGGTGTTTGCCGTTGGCCGCCGCGCGTATTATCTGTATGGCGCTTCAACCGACGAGGAACGTAACCGCATGCCCACCTATCTGCTCCAGTGGCGGGCAATGCAATGGGCCAAAGCGCGCAACTGCACCGAATATGACCTGTGGGGCGTGCCAGATGAAGACGAGGCAACGCTTGAAGCGCAATTCGAGACGCGCCAGGATGGGCTGTGGGGCGTCTATCGCTTCAAGCGTGGATTCGGCGGTCAGGTGCGGCGGGCAGCGCAGGCGTTGGACCGGGTGTACCTGCCGTTCCTGTATCGCTTCTATGCCTGGAAGTTCAAGGCCTGACGAGCCGGATAATCTTGGGATGATGGAAAAAGGACAGCCGCTCAAGCGGCTGTCCTTTTTGGGTTTGCGTCTTCGACTTTATTCGTAGCGGACGGGCGTCGGGGCTGCGCCGGCGTATTGATAACGCTCCAGCCGGCGGGCAGCCCGCAGGGCGTCAATTTTGCGCTGGACGTGCGGCGCAAAGTAACCCGCATAGCGTTTTTGGAGTTCGGGTAACTGCCAATCCATACCGGTGACGTACTTTCGGCAGTTGGGCGCGCCGCAATTGCAGGGAAATTCATCGTAGGGGCGCGTGTCACTCATCGCGTAGTCGAAGCAGATTTCTTCGCCGGGTTGAATGTCTCGCATCGCAACGAGCGCTATCTGTCCCGAAAGCCCGGCATTCGGATTGCAACTGTGATTGACATAATCTCCATCCCCAATCGGACGCGGCACCAGGAAGTGATTTTCTTCGACCTGGATGCACAGGCTGCGTTCCCGTTCAGGGAGGTGAATGAAGGCGTCCCATTCGTAAACGACGCCCCCGAAAACGGCAAGGAGTTCACCCTTTTTCAAGGGTTCCTGGGCAAAAATGCCGTTTCCACTGCCATCGGCTTTCGGGCGAGCCTGGATTTTAGGCGAAAGATAGGAGCTCGGCTGTTCGTACATTCATAAAACATCCTTTCGACGAGTTAAAAGTTATCAGCGTCCCCCGGTTTGGAAAAAACCAGAAAACGCCAACGGTCGTGAATGATACAACAATCCCCCGCACTGTAAAGGGTTGCGGGGAATCATATTTCGATTGAATTTCTTAATCGAATCACACTGACAGGCGCGCGCGCTTTATTTTCGGCAAAAAACAGGCGCTTTTGATGCTTTTTTGTCAATAACCTTCGGACATTGCTGGCAAAAGGGTAAAATTCCGTTGGCGCTATTTCTTCTGCTCTCAGGCAGAGGCAGAACTTATCGCTGCAGGGGCGCGCAAAACGACCCACCAGGATACCGCCCACATATACACACCTGTCCAGATGCTCCACATATCGCGCTGAATGGTCAGGGCGGTGCTGGCCGGGTTCATCCAGAACAGAGTCAGGCCAACCATCGCCAGAACGGTGAGGGCGAGCAGGAACAGAGTGGCAAAAATGTAGGTGCGGTAGCGCTGTATCAACTCGAAAGCGATATAGGCAATTGGAATGATGAACAGGGTGTAATCGTAAGACCAGATGTAGGGCGGCAGGAGCAAACCGAGCGGAATGGCCAGGCTGAAGGCCATCAGCGGGGTAAGCCGGGCGTGGATTTTCCAGACAATCCAGGCAAACAGGGCTGCCAGCGCCAGCGCAATGACTGCGTACCAGGTCATGGCGCAGGTCAGGTCGCCCGCGCAGGCCAGACGGGTGTAACTCAGGATGGTGGGCTGATGTCCCAGCCGCATTCCGAGCAGACTATCGCCCGTGCCGAGAAATTTTGTCAGCCACTGGGGGTCTTGCAGCAGGCCAACCACGAGCAGGGTCAAGCCGCCGAGCGCCATCCCGCCGATGACGCGCCAGCGGCGACTGAAGAGCAGCCACAAGCCCAAAAGGATAAGGATGGTCACCAGCGGCGGCTTGAGGATGGCGAAAGCCAGCACAAAGCCGGAGAGCAGGTCGCGCCCCTTCTCCATGAAGTATAACGAAAGGGTGAGAAAAACCAGGAAGAGCGCGGCCATTGTGCCGGTCATCAATCCCAGGTAAATGTTGCCATTGAGGGTGGCTGCCACCAGCAAAAAGAGAACGTACAGGCGGCGGTTCAACCCCTCCCAGCGGGTTGCCAGCCAGAGCAGGCACAGGGCAATCAGGATTTGTGCCAGGAAATCCCACAGGATGTAGGCGGTTGGGATGGGCAGCAGACCCAGCGGAGCCACTATCAACGCGAGCGGCAGGGGGTAGGCAAAGCGTTTTTCGTCCATCCAGGTTGCGCCGAAGCGTTTGTGGCCGGCGTCCCAATCTTCCAGCGAATAGGGGTGTTCGGGCGTCCAGGTCATGTGTCCGGCCAGCCAGAACTTGAAGAAGCCGTTGTTGATGTAATCCACGCGCTGTTCGTTCAGAACGGCAATGTTCCAATACACCGGCAGCATGACCAGCAAAGCCAGTGCCATCCAGTAGCGTTCGAGGAAATGGGTTAGTTTGGCTTTCATCGTCTTTCTAAAGCCTCGTTCAGGTTGTGCGCGGCCTGACCTTTGTCCTTCTTGATGAGAAAGACGCAAAGGACGGCCAACCCCAGCATGAGCAGGTACACGCCTGCCTTGTGGAATGGCGTCAGGTGAATGACGGCCAGGTAGAGCGATTCGCCGAGCAGGAGGAAGGCTGCCTGCCAGGGGGTGAGCCGGTTGCTCTCCGTGAGCGTGAGCAGCAGGCCGAGCGTGGGGATGAGCAGGAAACTGACATCGTGATAGTGCAGGTGCGGCGAAGCGAACAGGCTGAGCGTCACCGCCAGGCTGATATGCTGAAACCCCACCCGTTCTGCGCGCGCCCACCATGCGCACAGGCAGGCCAGAACCAGCGCAAACGCTGCCCACGAGATGCCCGAAGCCGTCTCGATGCTCATCTGTGGAAGCAGGCGCAGCAGCAGGCCTTTCAGGTTGTACATATCGGCGTGGTGAATCAGGACGGTTTCGCCGCTGGAGGTCAGTGTCAGAAGGTGGAGGAAGTCGGTCACGCCCTTCCAGCCCACCATCAGAACGCTGTATCCGACCAGCAGGGCCGCCATTCCCACGAACCACCACCAGATGCGGCGCTGGCGAAACAGGAACGGCACGGCCAGCGGCAGGGCAAACTGTGGACGCAGGGTGAGCAGGGCCAGCCCCAGCCCGGAGAGCCGCTCGCGCCCGGCCTGCAAGCCGAGCAGGAGAACCGTCAGCCCGATGAGCGCGAAGAGCGTATCTTGCCCTTTGTTGATGCTGACCCACAGCGGATAGAATAAAAACGATTGCGCGGCCAGCAGCGCGGCAGGCATGCCCGGCCAGTCTGCGCCTCGCGCCAGCCGCCAGACCAGCCAACCGTTCAGCAGGCTGACGAAGGCCGAAATGCCCGCCCAGAGCAGGTAGGCCATGGGGTACCGGGTCAGCGCAAGCAGCCATTGCAGGGGCAGCAGGGTGGGCGGATGGTTGAAGGGCAGTACGTCGGCCAGTTTCAACGGCCTGCCGGTGATTTGTTCCTGCGTTTGCCGCTGGCGTTCCAGGTCGTAGATGGCGTTCCAATCGCCCTCGCGCGCAATTTGCCCGGCGGTGTAGATAATGCGAAAGTCAATATCCTTGAGAAATTCCCCCGTCCCGGCGGTTTGTGCCAGGAGCAGGCCGTGCCAGGCCAGTTGCAGGAACAGTCCCAGCGCAAAGACAGGAAGGAGCCATTTGTGGGGAGAAGATTTCATCGCGTCAGACCTTTTTCCAGACCTGATAGAGCGCCAGCCGTCCGTTTTCGCCATCGGAGAGGAACGATTCTGCCACGCGGAAGCCGGTTTCGGCGGCCAATTCGGCGAGTTCTTGTTCTGAAAAGTGGTGCGCGTAGCGCAGGCCGCTGCCGCCGGCGCGCCAATCGAGCAGGTAATCTCCTTCGTCCACATCCGCCGCTGAAAGTCCAATCGTTTCCCAGGGCTGGATGCGCGCCCGCAGGCGGTCGCTGTTGAGGAATTGCCAGTTGGAGTGAACGAAGTGTCCCTCGGGTGCCAGCAGGCGGTGAGCCTGTTGCAGCAGGTTCAGGCGCAATTCATGCGAGGGAATGTGGTGAAGGACGGCGAAGGCAGTGAGCAGTGAGCAGTGAGCAGTGGACAGTGACCAATCGGGGGAGGTCAGGTCAACGGCGAAAAAGCGGACGGGGAAGGTTCCGGGCTGGACCCCGGCATCTCGCAGCAGAGGCAGGCTGAAATCGAGGCCGAGGTATTCGCCGTGGAAGCCGCTCTGGGCAAGGGCGCGCGCCAGTTCCCCGTTGCCGCATCCCAAATCGAGAATGCGTTCGTCTCCGGCCAGCCTGGCGAGGATTTTGCGAACGCCTGGCTGAATGCGCCGCCGCGTGGCGGAGAAATTCTCTCCAAATTCGGCGTAGAAGCGGCGGTTGAGTTCGACCAGCAAGCGGGCAGTTTCGGGGTGCATGGGGAAAAATTTCCCGAAGGCAGAGCGGCCTTCGGGATGATGTTTGGGGTTATGGGATGGACTTGCGCCCATAAAAGCGCCAGGCAAACACGCCCAATCCTACTCCAGCCAGCAGAAATCCTGCACCGAGAATGCCCAGCAAACTCCCCGTGCCTGTGCGGGTCTCTCCAGGTTGAGCCGGCAGTTCGGCCATCGCCTTCTGGGCACCAAAAATGATTTCTACCTGTTCGCCGGCGTTGATAGTGAGGGTGTGGTTGAGTTGGGTAGTGGGATTGTAGTTTTCCGGCGGGGCGATGGAGATGTTGTAATTGCCTTCGGGTACGCGCTCGAAACACAACGGGTCAGTTCCGCCGGGGGTGTTGGCGGTTTGCGAGAACTGGCCCGATGCACCGCTGATGCTCAACGCACCATCTGCCAGCAAGGGTTCGGTATCCTGCCGAAGGGCATCACCGTTGATGTCTTCGTAAAATACGACACATACGCGCGCTTCACCCGCGAAGGGCGGTGTGGGGGAGGGTTGCAGTTCGGGGGTTGCTGTGGCTGCTGTTTCGGGGGTGGGGGTTGCGCCGCTCGGGCCGCCAATGCCAAGCAGAAGTTCTTGTCCAACGCGCAAAGCGCAATCTTCTCCCAGCCGGTTGAGGGAGCGAATTTGTTCGATGGGAACGCCGCTCAGCGCGGAGATGCGGAAGCAGCTATCTCCTTCTTGAACGATGTAGATAATCCGGCCATCGGGCAAGGGGGTAGGGGTCGAAAACGCGCTTCCTTGAGCAGGCGCCGAGGCGTGCGCGGTCAAGGAGTAACTCACGACAAGCAGCAGAGTTACCAGAAAAGTAAGCCAAAAAACAGGTCGCTTCATAGATGAAAAATTATCGTAGTTATCTGGTCTCCCTCACTCCCTGCCCTGTCCCTCTGGGAGAGGGCAGAAATTGTAAAAGCACCGATATGCAAACGGGTTAGGGTGAGGGTAGATAATTGGAAATTATAACCGATTTGTCTTCTTCTGCTCCTGGCAGAGATGGAAGGGGAAGCCCTGCACGGCGGAGAAAATCATCCACGAATGTTTGATGCGTGCTTGAAAGTGGTAAAATGATTGTAACGAAATCGCAACGTTTTCTGCGCGGAGGAAAGATGAGCGGAAAAGTTTCCCCTGTGGCTGATAAAGATGCCGAGCGACCGGTGCAGGACGGCTTCGGCAGCACCTTGCTGATGGCTTTTGGATGGACTCTCCTCACGATGGCGCTGCTAGGGGGCGCTTATCTGGCCTATCGCTACTTGTGGGAGGATGCCAGGGCGGGTTTTGCCATCCAGGCGCCGCTTTTGATTGTGGGATTGACGTATCTGGCTGGGTGGGTAGTTTCGCTGCTCAGCATCCGCCGACACGACAATCTCGTTCTGCCGGTGGTTGTGCGGGTTTACACGTATGGCGTGCTGGCAGGAATTGTTCTGGTGTATTTCCGCGCTGTTTACAAAATTTTCGCGTTCCCGGAAAATGCGTCCATAGACGCATTGCCCGGCAGGAGCATTTTCATCCTGGTAACAGGTTGTATTGTGCTGGTGACGCTCTCTTTGCTGGTGGAGAAATTCTATCTGAAACCGCATGCCACGATTTTATTGATTGCCGCTGCCATTCACCTGATGATTGCCATGTATCATTATGTGTTCATCGGCACGCAAAAGACCGCGCTGGTGAATTTTGATATCCTGTACCTGCTTCTCATGCTGTTCATGGCGCTGGTGGTTGCCCGCCGTCACCGTGTGTTGCGGCAAATGATTGCCAGCCTGGTCAAATCCAAACATCACTACGCACAAAACTGAAAGTTAAAGGCCGCAAGCTTTTTGGAGCCTGTGCGTGAAACGACCATCGCGTTTCACGTCCGAAGCATCGTCAAGAGCAGTTTGAGCCTTTGGGTGGCGCGCACGGCATGGGGTTCGTTTGCAGGCATGAGAATAGCCTCACTCGCCGAGAGCCGATAAACCTGGCCGGAAATGCGAATTTCGGCTTCCCCCTCCAGGATGTGAACCAGCGCATCGAACGGGGCGGTGTGTTCGCTCAGTTCCTGACCGGCATCGAAAGCGAACAGCGTGACGTTGCCGCTTTTGGTTTTGGTGATTTGTCGGCTAACGATTGCGCCGTCCTGGAAGGTGGTCAGATGGAGCAGGGAAAATTTTTGAGATGAGGGGAGCGTGGACATCGAATATCTTCCTTTCGGAAGATATTTTAGTCCCCTGACATGCGTTTGTCTGTGACTTTGGGTACAATTGAAGGCAGGTTGTAAACTGTTAAACGTGGGTGGACTGGTAGAATGTGGGTGGTATGAAAATCCTTGCGCTGGAATACCAGCTTCCTTCTGCTGACCCAGACCTTCTGGAGGCGTATCAGGCGGCACAAACGCGCCGCCTGATGGAATTGACCCGGAAAGGCATTGTGCGTGAGATTTACACCCGCGCCGAACAGCGTGAATCGGTTCTCATGCTGGAGTGCCTGACTCCGCAAGAAGCACACGACGTTTTGCAAGCCCTACCGCTGGTACAGGCCGGGCTTGTCGCGTTCGAGGTCATCCCGCTCGCTCCGTATGATGGATTTTCCAGGCTGGTAGGGTAGCGCAGGGTATCCTGGCGGCCTTAAAACAGCTTCATAACTGCCCACTCGGCCCACTCAAACAGGGGGAACGGCCACAGGCTGACCACTACCGTCACCACGGCTGCCGCGCCGATGGCAAATTCCAGCCACCACTCGCGTTCGACTGCCGGTTCCCCCTCGCGCATAAACATATTCACCACAATCCGCAGGTAGTAAAATGCCGAAACCACTGAAGTCAGCGCACCGATGACTGCTAACCAGACCATCCCGCCTTCGATGACCGCGCGAAACAGGTAGATTTTGCCCACCAGGCCCAATGTGGGTGGAAGACCAGTCAACGAAAGCATGAAGACGGTCATTGCCGCAGCCAGCCAGGGGGAGCGGCGCGCTAACCCGGCAAAATCGCCGATACTCAGGTGGCGGTCGAGGTCTTTTTCGAGCGCAATCACTACGCCCCACGAGCCGAAGGACGCTAACGTATAAGCAAGCAAATAGAACAACGCACCTGCCACAGCCATCGTGCGCGCTGCTTCGATTTCAAAGGGCGCAAACGCCATCAGGAGATAGCCGGCCTGAGCAATGCTGGAATAGGCCAGCATCCGCTTCATATCAGTTTGTGCTACCGCAATCAGGTTGCCGAACAGCATGGTGACTGCGGCGAGAATCGCCATGAGCGGCGATAGGTCGGCGGCGAGCGCCGGGAAGGCCGCGCCGAACACGCGCAGGAGCGCGGCAAAACCGGCAGTTTTAGCACCGGCGGCCATAAAGGCCGTTACCGAAGTCGGCGCGCCTTGATAAACGTCCGGCGTCCACATGTGGAATGGCACCGCGGCCACTTTGAAACCAAACCCTACCAGCAGTAGACCGGCTCCAGCCGTTAACAACGGGAGATTGGCAGACCCCGCCGCAACAGAAGCAACGATGCGTGCCAGGTCGGTGGAGCCGCTGGCGCCAAACGTCAGGGCAATGCCATACACCACGAACCCGCTGGCAAATGCGCCCAGCAGAAAGTATTTGAGACCGGCTTCTTCGGACTGGGGCCTGGGGTAAGCAAATGCCGACAGGATATAGAGCGGAAACGAGAGCAATTCCAGCGCGAGAAAGACCACGATAAGGTCGGCGGCCTGTCCCATCAGCATCATGCCAGCCACGCTGAACAAGAGCAGCGGGTAATACTCTCCACGCTCAATTTGCGCACGTTGATTGTAGCGATAGGAGAGCGCCACGCCGAACAACCCGGTCAGCAGGAACAGTACGTTCAGGAAGTTGGAGAATCCGTCACGCACAACCATCCCGCCGAAGCCGGGAGCAAACTCTTGAGCGCTCTGGGCAAGGCTTATGCCCAGCGTCAGCGCCAATCCCAGTGCCGCCAGCAATGCCAGGAACGGACGCTGTGCGCGTGGCAGGAATAACTCGGCCAGGAGCAGGATGCTGGCCCATGCTGTGAGCAAAGTCACAGGGAGAATGACGGAAAAATCGGTGATGGTCATAATTTCATAACTTTTCCCTCTCCTTAATTTCGGAAAGGGCAGGGTGAGAATATCAGTGCGCAGCCATCAAGATGGTTTGAAACGGCACGAGCAGGTTTTCAATTGCGGGCATCATCAGGTCGAAGAATGGCTTGGGGTAGAGACCAATCCAGAAGATGAAGACCAGGATGGGGAGCAGGGTGACGATTTCGCGCCAGTTCAGGTCTTTGAGTTCGTGATGATGGGTCACTTCACCCGCCGGGCCGAGGAACATTTTCTGGAACATGTACAGGATGTAAATTGCGGCCAGAATGACGCCGACTGCCGCGAGACCGGCCAGCCAGAAGCCGCCCGCTCCGGCAAACACGCCGCCCTGCATCCCTGCGCCAAACGCGCCGAGCAGGATAGTAAACTCACCCACGAAACCATTGAGGCCGGGCAAACCCATCGAAGAGAGCGAGACAATCAACATGACCGTGCCGAAAATGGGCGTGATTTTCCACAAGCCGCCGTAGACCGGGATGTCGCGTGTGTGAGTCTGTTCGTAAATCATGCCGACCAGCAAGAACAATGCGCCCGTGCTTAAGCCATGATTGACCATTTGCAAAATTGCGCCGGCCACCCCTTGGGCATTCAACGCAAACAGCCCAAGCATCACGAAGCCCAGATGGCTGACCGATGAATATGCCACCAGTTTCTTGACATCCTTTTGCGCAAAGGAAACCGCTGCGCCGTAGAGAATGCCAATCACTGCCAGCCAGCCGATAAGCGGGGCGAACTGCACGGCCGCCTGGGGGAAGAGCGGCAGGTTGAAGCGTAAGAAGCCGTAGGTGCCCATCTTGAGCAGCACACCTGCCAGGATGACCGAGCCAGCCGTTGGGGCTTCGACGTGCGCATCGGGCAGCCAGGAATGCAGCGGCCACATCGGGACTTTGATGGCGAAGGCGGCAGCAAATGCCAGGAAGAGCCAGGTCTGCGCATTTGCGGGGATGTTGCCCTGAGCCACCAAATCCGGCACGGAGAAGGTGCCGCCGTTGATTCCCAGCCACAAGATGGCAAGCAGCATCAGGATAGAACCGGCCATCGTGTAAAGGAAGAACTTGACCGCCGCATACAGCCGGCGCGGGCCGCCCCAAATGCCAATCAGGAAGTACATCGGCACGAGCGTAAATTCCCAGAAAATGTAGAACAAGAACAAGTCCTGGGCAACGAACACGCCTGTCATGCCGACTTCGAGCAAGAGGAAGAAGAGCATGAAGTCTTTGACGCGCTCTTCGACCGCCGTCCAGGTAGAGAGAATGGCAAGCGGCGTGATAAAGGTGGTCAGCAGGATGAGCAGGATAGAGAGACCATCGGCGGCGAGGTAGTAGCGGATTTGCCATCCAGCGACGTTAATCCAGTCGTATCTGGCGACCAGTTGCAGTCCGCCGTTGGCCGGGTTGTACAGGCCGCTGAAGAAGAAAGCCCACAGCGAAATAAAAAACGTCACCAGGCTGGTAAGCAGTGCTGTCCAGCGCAGAGCATTTTTTTGCTCTGGCTTCAGGAATAGAAGCACCAGCACACCCAGTAAGGGGAAGAAGGTCACAATCGAAAGGGGTTCGAGAAGAAAGTTCATGGGAAGAGACCTCGTTCGGTGTTCAGTAATCAGTGGACAGTTATTTCAACAACAAATATCCCAAAATTGCTGCCACGCCCAGCACCACCGACAGGGCATAGGAGCGGACAAAGCCATTTTGCAGTTTGCGCAGGGTTTCGGCAGAGGCACGGATGGCATCGCTCAGCCAGTAGGAGACGCGGTCAATGAAGCCCAAATCAACCGGGTCAGCAAGCAGGCGCGCCAGAGTGACAAAGCCTTTCACCAGCACCGAATCGTGGAACCATTCATGCCAGAAATCCCAATCTACTTTTTGGGCAAGCCAGGAGGCCAGGGCGCGATACGGCTGGACGAACAAGAACTGATAGGCCTCGTCAATAAACCACTTTTGCTCCATGCCGACGAAGACCAGGCCGAGCGGCTTCGCCAGGGGGTCAGTCTGGCCGTGTTCGAGCGGCTTGCGCTGGTAGAGGAACCAGGAGAGCGCAATCGCGCCGAGCGCCAGCACGGTCGAGACACCTGCCACCATAAAGTTGAAAGGTGGGAACTCAATCGCGCCAAGGGTGTGTTCGAGCCAGTAGCCGAACTGGTGGAAACCCTTGAAAGGCAGGTTGATAAAACCGCCAAAAGCCGAAAGAGCAGCCAGGATGATGAGCGGAATGGTAATAACGGACGGCGACTCTTGAGCGTGTTCGGCGGCTTCGTGGCGGGCCTTACCGAAGAAGACCATCCACACCTGTCGGCCCATGTAGAAAGCGGTCAGGAAGGCGGCCAAGGTCAAAAGCCAGTAGACGTGCGGATAGTGGAGAAAGGCGTCGAGCAGAATTTCATCTTTCGACCAGAACCCGGCCAGTGGGAAAATGCCTGCCAGCGCCAGCGCGCCGATGAGATAGACCCAGAAGGTGACCGGCATGCGCGCGCGCAGGCCGCCCATGTTGCGGATGTCGCCGGGGTCGAAGACTTCCTCCTTCACCCGATCTATCTCCCCGTGAGAGAGGGAATTCCCTGCCCCCTGTGGGGGTAGGACCGGGGAGGAGGGCGCGTGATGACCGTGATGGTGTCCGCGTTCCAGTCCCAGAATAACCGAACCCGCGGAAAGGAAGAGCAAAGCCTTGAAAAAAGCGTGCGTGACCAGGTGGAACATCCCGGCCACATACGCGCCCATGCCAACTGCGGCGACCATGAAGCCCAACTGGCTGATGGTGGAGTAGGCCAGGACTTTTTTGATGTCGTACTGGCCGACGGCGATGGTGGCGGCGAACAGAGCGGTCACAGCCCCTACGGTGGCGACAATGTATTGTCCATCGTGCGTCAGGCCGAAGAGCGGGAAGGAGCGCGTCACCAGGTACACGCCCGCGGTGACCATCGTAGCGGCATGGATAAGGGCCGAAACGGGCGTTGGGCCGGCCATCGCATCGGGCAACCAGACGTAAAGCGGAATCTGCGCCGATTTGCCTGCTACACCGACCAGCATGAAAACCGTAATCGCCGTGATGACCCATGGATGGGTTTTTGCCACTTCGGGCGCAGCCGCAAAAACCTCGCTAAACGCAAAACTGCCCATGTACCAGAAAATGAGAAAGCCTGCAATCAGAAAGCCAAAGTCGCCGACGCGGTTGGTGATGAAGGCCTTTTTGGCGGCGTTCGAGTTGGCCCACGAAGAGCGTCCGAGCGTATCCAGGTCGTACCAGAAGCCGATGAGCAGGAATGAACACAGCCCTACGCCTTCCCAGCCGACGAACAGCATCAGGTAATTATCGGCGCTCACCAGAATCATCATCGCGGCGATAAATAAATTCAGGAAGACGAAGAAACGGGGAAAGCGTGCCGGGTCATGTTTGAAACGCACATCCTCGTGCATATAGCCGATGGCGTAGATGTGAATCAGCGTGCCAACACCGCTGACGACCAGCATCATCGTGACCGAAAGCGAATCCACTCGGAACGTCCAGTCGAGCGATAACTGGCCGATGCGAATCCATTCTGCAATTTTGACCTGTGCGCCTTCGGGATGAAGCGTCAGCGCATAAAACTGGAGCGCCGATACCAGAAACGCTGCGCCCGAAGCCAGGCTGGCAACCCACCCCACGCCGCGTTCGCCCAGCCGTTTGCCTGCAAAGGCATTGATGAGCAGGCCGATGACGGGGGCAAACACAATCCAGGGGACGAGAACAAACAATCCAGCCGCGGGATTTGCTTCACTCAAAAGCATAATTGCTCCTTTGACCGCCTCTCCACTTCGCGCGCCGCGCTCTGCTTCAGGCTTGCACACAGTTTAATGTTCACTGAACACTGAGGACTGTTCACTGCCTACCCTTTCAAACTGCTCAATTGGTCAATATCCACGCTTTGGCGCGAGCGATAGATGGCCACAATCAGCGCCAACCCAACGGCCACTTCAGCAGCAGCAACGGCCATGACGAAAAAGACAAAAATCTGGCCGCTAAACGTCTCATGAACACGGGTGAACGCTACAAAGGCCAGGTTCGCCGCATTCAGCATTAACTCGATGGACATGAAAATCACCAGCGAGTTGCGCCGAATGAGGACGCCCAGCGCGCCCAGCGAGAACAGGATGGCTGAAAGAACAAGGTAATAACTGACAGGCACCATCTGGTCAGGCCTCCTGGTTAGATTTTTCGCGCTTGCTCAAGACGATTGCGCCAATCATCGCCACCAGCAAGAGTACCGCGGTTACCTGAAACGGCAGAAGATAATCGGTAAATAAGACACGCGCCATCAGCGAGGGGTCAGAGAGTTGCGTGCCGGTCTGGCCGATGTACACATCCCGCCCGACGCGCTGGATGACCAGAAAAACGCCCTGCACGAGCAGAAGGATGCCCATTGCCAGCGGCCAGACCAGTTGCCGCCAGTTCAACTCGCCGCCCAGCGTTTCCAGGCCAATCAGCATAATGACAAACAGAAACAGCACCATAATTGCACCGGCGTAGACGGCAATTTGCGAGAGCGCAATGAACGGCGCATCGAGCAGCAAGTAAAAAATTGCTACCGAGACGAAGTTCACCACCAGATAGAGCGCCGAATACACCGCACTGCGGCTGAGCAGCATCCCAAGCGCGGTTGCAATGGCTATGATAGCCAGTACGAAGAAAAGTATCAGTTCCAGGGACATACCTAATCCACGGGGTCTTTCATCTCTGGTACGGAGCGGGTGTAAACACCCGGGGGTGTGACTTGCGGCGTAGGCTTGCCGCCGGGCGGCACAGGCACCAGCAACATTTCTTTGGTGTAAATAGCCTGCCGCCGGTCGGTAAAAGAGAGTTCGTAATTATCGCCCATCTTAATCGCTTCGGTTGGGCAGGCGTCTTCGCAGAAACCGCAGTAGATACAGCGCAGCATGTTGATTTCATACGTGCTGGCGTACCGTTCGCCGGGCGAATAGCGTGCTTCATCGGTATTCTCTGCCGATTCGACGAAAATCGCATCCGACGGACAGGCTGCCGCGCACAGCGAGCAACCGATACACTTCTCCAGGCCGTTCTCGTAGCGGTCGAGATAATGCCGTCCACGAAAACGCTGTTTGACCGGCTTCTTCTCTTCGGGATACTGTACCGTTACTTTTTTTTCGAAAATCAAAGCGCGGAGAGTGGTCCATAAACCGCGCGCCAGTTCTACAATCATCTTACCTCCTCTGCCACTTCTTTGTCAGCGCCTGATTGACCAGGAAAACAGCAACTGCACCCGCTGCCAGCGAAAGCACGGGAATGAGCCACCATGCTTCGGCCAGGATTCCGACTGCCGTCACGAACACCAGCACCAGCATCAAAGGCAAAAGCACTTTCCAGCCAAAGGCCATCAGCCGGTCATACCGCATGCGCGGCAGGGTAGCGCGAATCCAGACCATAAAGAATAACAGGGCTGTCACTTTGATAAGCATATAAATTGGGCCCAGCCACCAGTTCACATCCACGCTCAGCCAGGTGCCGGCCAGGAACCAGGGTTCGCGGTAACCGCCAAAGTAGAAGGTCGCCGCAATGGCCGAAATGGCAATCATCTTGATATATTCTGCCATGAAAAAGAGGGCGAACTTCATGCCGGAATACTCTGAGTGATAGCCGGCGGTCAATTCCTGTTCGGCTTCGGGCATATCGAAAGGCGCCCGATTGACTTCGGCCAGGGTAGCGATCAGAAAGACGATACCGCCCACCGGTTGCAAAACAATAAACCATAACCCACGCTGCGCTTCGACGATTTCGCCTGCGTGCATGCTGCCGGCCATCAGCGTCACCAGCACGAAGCACAAGGCCAGGCTCAACTCATACGAAATCACCTGCGCTGAAGAGCGCAACCCTCCCAGCATCGCATACTTGTTGTTGGACGACCAGCCCGCCAGCACGATGCCATAAACCGCAATCGAAGCCACTGCTGCCACATACAGCGTCCCCAGGTTCAGGTCGGCCACCGCCAGTTTGATGGTGCGCCCAAACAATTCCACATCGGGCCCCCAGGGGATGACCGCAGCGACCACTACCGCCGGGATGACGGTGATAATCGGCGCCAGCGTGAAGAGTGGCTGAAAGACCTGACCGGGCGTCAGTTCCTCTTTGAAAATCAACTTAATCGCATCTGCCACTGGCTGTAACACGCCCTGCCAGCCAGCGCGGTTTGGCCCAATTCGCACCTGCATAAACGCCAGCACGCGCCGCTCGAACAGGGTGAGATACGCAAACCCTACCAGCAACATCAGCACAACAATCAGGCTCTTGATGAGCCACTCCAGGAACAGCGTCCAATCCATCGCGTCAAGCCTCCTGCGCGGGTTCAAGGGCGGTCAAAAGGACAAAAGCCGGCTCAGCGAGCGGAATGCCAAAACTGCGGGGGATGAGGACGACCCCGGTTGAGATGGATTCGTCCAACAACACGCTGGCAGAATACGTAACCCCGTTCAGACTCACCCGCGCCTGGCTTCCGTTTTCCAGGCCGTATTTCTTCGCTGTAGCCGGGTTCACGAATACGCCGTCGAAGCGGGCAATGTGCGCCGCGAGCAGTTTCGCCGGGGCGACGGTCGTCCCGTTATCGTAGAGTTTGGTGATGGGGACGGCGAGGAGTTCGTCCTCTTTGGGGCGCAGGCCTTCACCCCTCATCTCTTTTGCGGCAGGCGAGGGGGACAAAAGGGTTGCCTGCTTGTCTCTTCCTTGGGGAGAGACGCCAGGGGTGAGGGAAAGCGTTACTCCCAGGCCCTGCTTATTCTCGTACCCTGTCCCGCCATAGAACAGGTCGCTGCGTCCGATGATAGGCCATTGCTCGGTCACTTCAGCCAGTTTGGCGTAGGTAATTCCGCTGAAGGCGGGTTCATTCGCCACGATTTGATTCATCACCAGCAGCGCGGAACGCCCTTCGAGGTCGATTCCGCAACGTTTGGCGAGTTCCGCTATCAGCGCAAAATCTGCTTTGGTGCCGGGCCGCGCAGGGACGGCGGGATAGAAGCGCTGGACGCGCCGCTCGCCGCTGGTAAATGTCCCTTCGCGCTCGGTGTAAGCCGCAGCGGGCAATACAATGTTGGCCAGACGGGTTGTTTCGGTTTCGAGAATATCCTGTGCAATGACCGCTTTTGCGCCTTTCAGCGCTTCGGCCAGCGTTGGGTCATCACCGGCTGGGTCGGCAGCCAGGATGTAAACGGTTTTGTCTTTGAGTTCAGCAGCCAAATCGGCGCAGGGGGCAAACCCCATTTCGAGCGCACCCTGCTGATTGGGGGTAGACCACACGCCGATAAGTCCGTTGTTCGCTTTGGGTGCAGTTTGGGAGACCGGTAAACTGGTGAACAGGTCGGCACAGGCCTGGGCCAGGGCAGTCGTTCCGGTCAGCCCAAGACCATCTGCGCCATAGAAAATGACCAGATGATGGGTGTTCTTAATCGCTTCGCCCACTTTCTCTTTGGAGGACAGGCTTTTGACCGTCTCGACTTCATCGCCGTAGGAATATCGAATCACAAAGGTGGCGAATTCGTCCAGTTTGGTGGCGCGAGCGTTGGCAACAATCAGCGTTGCGCCGCGTTTGGCGGCGGCTTTCAGGCGCAGGTACCACAGGGGGGCTTCGTGGTAAAGGTCAGAGGCCACCACCAAAACGGTATCACCCTTGCCCAGGTTGCCCAGGTTTGAGCCGGGCGCCAGGCCGTAGCGCGTGGTGTATTCCCCGCCGCCGTGCCGGGTGTAGAGGTACGCCTTTGCGCCGAGTCTGGTGGCGAACTGCTTGAGAGTGTAGAAATCTTCGTTGCTGAGTCGCCCACCGGCCAGGAAAACGGCCTGGGATGCGGATTCGGCCAGTTTAACGGCAGCCTGGCTGAGTGCCTGGTCGAGTTCGGGGGAATCCAGCTTGAGACGCGAATCCGCCTCGGTGTACTGGTATCCCGCGAAGCGGCCTTTGTCGCACATCCAAATCTCATTGACCTGTTCGTTCTGGCGCGGCATGGCGCGTTTGATGACGTATCCGCCACCAGCCTTGACCTCGCGCCGCACGTTGAAGGTGACGTTGCAGCCGACCGGACATTGTGAGCAAATGGAGGCAGACGATTTGAGTTCCCAGGGCCGTGCGCCGAAGCGGAAATCGGCAGTGGTGAGCGCACCGACCGGGCAAATATCGGTGGTGTTGCCGCTGAAGACCGAGTCGAAGCCGGGGTCGGAGTACGTCACGATTTCGGTGTGGCGTCCGCGCTGGGAAAAGCCCAGGACGGGTTCGCCGGCGATGTCGCTCTGGAAGCGAACACAGCGCGCGCACTGGATACAGCGTTCGCGGTCGAGGAAAATCAAGTCGCCAAGCGGAAAATGCTTTTCGGCGTGGTGTTTTTCGTCGTACAGGAAGCGGCTCTCTTTGGGCCCGAACTTCATCGTCAGGTTTTGCAGGGGACACTCGCCGCCTTTATCGCACACCGGGCAATCGAGGGGGTGCGAGGTGAGCAGAAGTTCGAGAATTTCACGCTGTCCAGCTCTGGCTTTTTCGCTATCGGTAATGACGACCATGCCTTCGGAAACCGGCGTGGAACAGGAGGTCTCCAGTTTGGGGCCAAATTGCAGTTTGGGCTGGCCGTTTTCTTCTAAAACGGGCTGGCCGGTGGCGCGGTCTATGACCGGGCGGCCAATTTCGACCAGGCATTGGCGGCACATTGCCACCGGTTCCATCTTGGGGTGGTAGCAAAAAACTGGAATGTCTATGCCGGCTTTTTTGGCGGCATCTACCACCATCGTCCCCTCGGGAACGCTGACGGGTTTTCCGTTGATTTTCAGGTTAATAAGTTTTGCCATAATGCTCCAGGAAATTACCGCAGAGAGCGCGAAGTTTCTTCTGCTCCGGTCCTTGACTGCTTTGCTGCGTTTCGATACTTTCGAAATACAATGCGATTGCCTGGTCTGCCATTTGCCGGGCTTCTTTCAGTGTTTTTGAGATTACGCAACCCGGTAAAGACGGAACCAGCACAGGAAATCCGCCTTCAGGTTCTCCACGAAAGACCATCAAGCGCTCGCCGCTCATTGCCAATCACCAATTACGAATTACCAGTCACCTTCTCAAAATCTTCCGGGAAGCGCTCAATTGCGGAGCGCACGGCCATGGTGGAGAAATCGCCCAGCGCGCACAGACATTTGCCGTAGACCTGCGCGGCTACATTATCGAGCAGTTTGACATCGGCCGCGATGGCTTTTCCGGCGTGAATGCGCGTGGTCAGATGCTTCATCCAGTAGTTTCCATCGCGGCAGGGGGTACATTTGCCGCAGGATTCGTGCTGGAAGAAATCTATGGTCTTCTTGATGACCCAATCGATTGGATGAGCATCATCAATGACGATGACAGAAGCGGAACCGAGCATGGAGCCGAGCGAGGGAACGCTTTCGTAATCCATTGGTGTATCCATGACCCGGTCGAAGTTCGAGTCATCTACGCGGATGATGGATGAGGAGGCGCCGGCGGGCATGATGGCGCGGAGTTTGCGTCCGTTGGGAATGCCGCCGCCGTGTGTAAAAATCAATTCGCGGAAGGGGGTGCCAAGCGGGAGTTCGTAGTTACCGGGGCGCTCTACGTTGCCCGAAAGCGAGAAAATTTTGACGCCAGGACTTTTTTCGGTGCCGAATTCGCGGAAGGCGGCTGCGCCATGTTCCACAATGAAGGGCAGGTTGGTGAGCGTTTCGACGTTGTTGATGACGGTCGGCTTGCCATACAGTCCCACGACTGCCGGGAAGGGCGGGCGCAGGCGCGGCTGTCCGCGTTTGCCTTCGAGCGATTCGAGCAGGGCGGTTTCTTCGCCGCAGATGTAAGCGCCCGCGCCGAGATGCACTTTCAGGCGGATGGAGGTTTGCGTGCCGAAGAGAGAATCGCCCAGGTAGCCCTGTTTTTCCATTTCGGCAATACAGGCTTCGATTTGTTTTGCAATCGGGTAATACTCGCCGCGAATGTAGATATACCCTTCTGCCGCGCCAACTGCGTAACAGGCAAGCGCAACGCCTTCCAGGAATTGATAGGGGTTGCCTTCCATGATTTCGCGGTCTTTAAAGGTACCGGGTTCAGATTCGTCGGCATTGCAGACCACGTAATGTGGCCAGATGGTATCAGGCAGGAACGACCATTTGACTCCGGTCGGGAAGCCTGCCCCGCCGCGTCCGCGCAGACCGGATGCCTTTACTTCTTCCACGACCTGTTTGGGTTGCAGGGTGGTCACGGCTTTTTCCAGAGCGCGAAAACCACCGTTTTGCTTGTAAATTTCGATATTTTCGAGACCGGGAATGTCTCGGTGACGGAGCAAGAGATAGGCCATAAGAATTTCTCAATCTGCCAGTAGAATCATTTGCCCTTCGCGGCGGGCAATTTCGATAATCATGCTGTCGCGGCTCTCGGCGAACTGCTTTTCGCCGACTGCAATTGGTTCAATGCGGCTATCGGTTTTGGCAGCGATGTACCAGAGCAGGTCAATATCGCGGCGGTCGCGCTGTTCATCAAATTTGGGTGAAATCACCACCAGGTCAATATCGCTCCATTCGTGTGCTTTGCCGGTTGCATAAGAACCAAACAACACCCCAGCCTTAACCGGAATTCCTTCTTTTTGCACGGCGCGGAGGTACATTTTAATGGCTCTTAGAATTGATTCATCAACCATGAGAATACCTTTTCAGAACGTTCCAGGTACTGTTGCGCGACTTCCACGCTGGGTGGCGCAGACCAGGCTTCGGGATACCGGCCTTCAAGATTGAATTCGTTGAGGGCAGCCAACACTCTGATTTGTTCATCGTCCAGTTCAATTCTGGCAATTTCGGCCAACCGAATCAGGTTATGAATACGCGGCGGCAACTCTCTGGTTTGGTGGCAAACATGCGCTTTGAGAACCTTTTCCATTGCCAGGTGAAGGAAAAACAGCCCAAACAGCGTTCTTCGGTCACGCAGAATCATATCGCGCGCAGCAGCCAGGGCTTCGGTTGCACCTTCGCGCCAATGAGCAACGTGTCTGGAAACATCAATCTGCGTCATCGAAATTTCACTCTGCGAATGCACTCATTTGCCCTTCGCGGCGGGCAATTTCGATAATCATGCTGTCGCGGCTCTCGGCGAACTGTTCACTGACTTTCTCAGTGCTTCCACCAACTCCATCGTTTTTTCGACCGTCATATTTTCATGGAAGGCAACCATATCGCCCTCCTGAATCTGAAACAGCGGCGCGCGGTGACATCCACCCAGACATTTCACTTCCTCAAGCGTAATCAGCCCGTCGGGCGTAGTCTCACCGACGCGGATGCCCAGGTTGTCGCACAACGCTTCCAGAAACGCATCGGCCCCGCGCAACGCACATGGCAAATCGGTGCAAACCTGCATGCGATATTTGCCGGCTTTTTCGTCGTGGAACATCGTGTAAAAGCCCACGATACCGGCCACTTCGGTCACGTCCAGGTCGAGCAGGTTGGCAATTTCCTGCATATTTTCTTTTGTGATGTACCCTTCCTCGCGTTGTGCAAGGTAAAGCAACGGCATCACTGCCGAACGTTTGACGGGATATTTGGCGAAAATCGCCTGAATTTCACTTGGATATTTTTCTGTCAGCATGGATTCTCCGATGAAGCGGTGCTGTTGCCAGAAAACGGAGTACGCAACCTCTTGATTTTGCTCAAAAGTCAGACGACTTTCCTCTCCACTTCCACACAGCCACCGACTGAAAACTGTTCACTGCGCACTGATTACTGACTCACCGGTCAATATCGCCCAGTACAATATCAATCGAGCCGATAATCGCTACCAGGTCGGCCACAAAATGACCTTTTGCCAGTTTGGGCAAGACTTGCAAGTTATCAAACGAGGGCGCGCGGAAGTGGACACGATAAGGCTTGGGGCCGCCATCTCCTTCCAGGAAACAGCCCAATTCGCCGCGCGGCGACTCGGTGGCTACATATACCGAACCTTTGGGAGCATTGAAGCCCTCCGTCCACAATTTGAAGTGGTGAATCAGGGCTTCCATGCTGGTTCCGATTTCCGAGCGCGGCGGCGGGACGAACTTATAGTTGTTTGAACGCACCGGGCCGAGCGGCATTTTATCCAGCGCCTGCTGAATGATGCGGATGGACTGACGCATTTCCTCGATGTGCAGGAGATAACGGGCATACACATCCCCTTCGGTGCGGGTGGGGATGTCGAAATCGTATTGCTCGTAGCCCGAATACGGCGCAAACTTGCGGACATCATAATCCGGACCGGAAGCGCGCAACGTGGCGCCGGTCAGACCCCAGTTGATGGCCTCTTCGGCAGAGATTTTACCGATTCCCACTGTCCGGTCCAGGAACAGCGGGTTCTTCGTCAGCATAGATTCGTATTCGTCAATGCGGCGTGGAATTATCTTCAGGAACTCGCGCACGGCGGCCTCGAACTCGACTGGTACGTCGCGCCACACACCGCCGGGGCGGATATACGTGGTCATCATGCGCTGGCCAGAGACCAGTTCCATGATGTCCAGAATCATCTCACGTTCCCGAAAACAGTACAGGAAAACCGACATCGCCGCCACATCCAGCGCCGCCGTCCCCAGCCAGACCAGGTGCGACTGGATGCGGGTCAGCTCAGCCAGAATGACGCGAATTGCCTGTGCGCGCGGAGGCACATCCAGCCCGACCAGCTTTTCGATTGCCAGACAATAGGTGAAGTTATTGCCGACCGTGTTCATATAATCCATTCGGTCGGTCATCACCTCGGCCTTCTGGTAGGTTTTGGCCTCCATGTTTTTTTCAATGCCGGTGTGCAGGTACCCAATATCGGGGATGCAGTTGACAATCGTTTCGCCATCCAGTTCCAACAAAAGACGCAAGACGCCATGTGTGGAGGGATGTTGCGGACCCATGTTCAGGAGCATGGTTTCGCCCGTCAGCGCGCGCTCCGAAACCAGATGGCGAATTTCATCGAGGGTGACTTCTTGAATCTGGGTCATGGTCTATTCTTTGGGGGCGGGTTTGCGCGCCCGAATTTCATCGAAGTTGAACGAATACTGCGGCTCTTCGTAACCGAGCGGGTAATCTTTGCGTTGCGGGTGTCCAACCCAATCGGCGGGCATGAGAATCCGGCGCAAATCGGGATGGCCCTCGAACCGGATGCCAAACATGTCGTACACTTCGCGCTCTTGCCAGTTGGCGTTCCGGTATACCGATTCAATGCTCGGCAGCGAGGGTTCGATGCCAGATACAGGGGCGCGCACCTGCAAAGTCAACGTTTGCCCCAGCGAGCGGAAGACGTATGCCACATGAAAGCGTGGGTTTTCCTGCGGCCAATAATCAACCGCAGTGATACAGGCCAGGAAATCGAACCCCAGTTCATCGTGAATCATCCGCGCTGCATCCAGCATACGTGCCGCAGGCAGGATGACGGTGGTTTCACCGGCGTGTTCAGTGGTCGAACCGCCAAAGGTATCCAACAGGCGTTGTTGATAGGTGCCTAAAACGTCGCTCATGCCCAATCCTTGAACTTTTCGCCGCGCACTTTTTCGTGCAGGGTCAGAATTCCGTGAATCAGTGC
The DNA here is from genome assembly GCA_025056175.1 of Anaerolineales bacterium. GTDB lineage: Bacteria > Chloroflexota > Anaerolineae > Anaerolineales > Villigracilaceae > UBA5195. Next base: position 68,409 of record JANWWK010000056.1, on the reverse strand, counting down.
ATCGGGGCGGGGCGGACATCCGGCCACATACACATCCACCGGTACAACTTCATCCACGCCCTGCACAACCGCGTAGTTGTTGAACACGCCGCCACAGGAGGCGCAATCGCCCATCGCAATCACCCATTTCGGGTCGGGCATCTGGTCGTACAAGCGGCGGACGACCGGCGCCATCTTGCGCGTGACGCGCCCGGCGACAATCATCAGGTCGCTCTGGCGCGGGCTGGCGCGCATCAGTTCCATCCCGAAGCGGCTCATATCGTAGTGCGAAGCCTGCGCCGACATCATTTCGATAGCGCAACAGGCCAGGCCAAACAGCATCGGCCACATGGCATTGGCGCGGCTCCAGTTCACCAGTTCTTCCAGTTTCAGGGTCACGATGCCCATGTTCCCTAATTTCTGCTCTACTCCCATTCCAGACCTCCTTTCTTCCACTCATAAATGAAACCAATCAAAATAGGGATGTTGAACACGACCATCGCCCAAAAGCCATACCAACCCAATTCACGGAACGCAATTGCCCAGGGCAGGAAAAAGATGATTTCGATGTCGAATAAGATGAAAAGAACCGCAATCAGATAAAAACGTACCGGCACGCGGCGGGTGCCAGGCCCAATCGGTGTCATGCCCGATTCGTACGGCAGGAGTTTTCTGGCATGCGGGCGCTTGGGCCCAAATAAACTTCCCAAAACAACGGCAATCACCGCCACCAGGGCTGTGACCAGAATCATCGTAGCAATAGCAGCATATTCAAGCAGCATGAGATTCTCCGGCATTCGTGACTAAACGAACAAAGTATAACATAGGGCATGTGACGTTTGTAGGGGAAAAGTATGACAAATATCACTATAAATGTGTCTTTTCTCACTTTGAAACGATTGCGTGAAATAATAGAATCCGGTCAGAATTCTAACGGTAGATGATAAGAACAACATCAGAAGTGGCCGCCTGTGCGCGGTAGATTTGGAGGAATGCCCCGTGTTCCATGCCCTTGTCAGCATCAAACAAGTCCCCGATACGACCAATATCCGCATTGACCCGGAAACCAACAATCTCATTCGTCAGGGTGTGCCCACCATTCTGAATCCGTATGATGCCCACGCGGTGGCAGCAGCGGTGGAGTGGAAGCGCAAACTCGGCGGCAAAGTGACTGTTATCACGATGGGTCCCGCCTCGGCAGTCACCTCGCTGCGCGAATGTATCGAGATGGGCGCTGACCGCGCTATCCTGATTTCCGACCGTAAATTTGCCGGGGCCGATACGTGGGCGACCTCTTACGTCCTTTCGGAAGTCATCAAAGCCGTTCACGCCCAGGAACCGGTTGACCTGGTGTTCTTCGGCAAGCAAGCCATTGATGGCGATACCGCCCAGGTGGGGCCGGGCGTGGCTGTGCGGCTCGACCTGCCTATTGTCACCTACGCGGTCAAAATTCACGAGGTAGATTTACAAAACCGTAAAGTCGTCATCGAGCGCAAAACCGAAAGCCGCAACGAGGTTATTCGCACGTCTCTCCCCGCGGCGCTCACCTGCGAAAAAGAGATTGCCGAAATTCCTTACGCCTCCCTGCCCGACCTGGTGTATTCCCTGCGCTATGAACCGGAGTTGTGGACGACCGAAGGCCCCATCACCTTCGACCCCTCCCAACTGGGATTGCGCGGCTCTCCCACCACCGTCTTCAAAACCGGCACACCCGAAAAGCACAAAGGCGGCGAGGTCATCAAAACGGCTGAACTGGGCGTGGAGAACGCCGTCAAAACTGCGTTGGACAAAATTCTGGCCGCCGAAGGCATGGCCTCCCTTTTAGGAGTAGCGAAATGACAAGGCGTTTTTGGGTTTACATCGAACAAGAAAACGGCAAACCGCACCAGGTTTCCTGGGAATTGCTGGGGGTGGCGCGCCGCCTGGTCCAAGACATCGAAGACGAACTGCAAAAAAGCGGCGATACCGCTGTGGTGGAGGGAATTCTCGTCGGCCATAACGTGGAAAGTGTGGCGCGTGAAGCCCTGCACTACGGCGCCGATACGGTTTATTATGTGGACGACCCGGCCGTCAAACACTATCTCAATAAGCCTTACACCACCGTCGTCACGGAGCTGGTCAAAAAATATCAGCCGGAAGTGATGCTGGTGGGGGCCACAACGCTGGGGCGCGACCTGGCTGGTTCGGTGGCGACCAGTGTTGGCACCGGGCTGACGGCGGATACCACCCATCTGGCAATGGGGTCACCCAAAGAAGGTGAAAAGAAGCTCCTGATGGCAACCCGCCCGGCCTTTGGCGGCAACGTCATCGCGACCATTTTGTGCCGCAATCACCGCCCGCAAATGGCAACTGTGCGCCCACGCGTGTTTTCCATGCCCGAACGCCTTGCCGAACCACGCGGGCAAATCGTCCGCGAACCTATCGCCATTACGCCGGACATGGTCAATGCCGAAATTGTGGAATTTCTGACCGACAAAGCCTCCACCGTCAACATCGAATACGCCGATGTCATCGTAGCCGGCGGACGCGGGCTGGGCAATCCCAAAGGCTTTGAACTCATCAAACAACTGGCAGATGAATTGGGCGGCGTGGTGGGTGCCAGCCGCGCCTGCGTGGATGCTCACTGGATTGGTTATGAGCACCAGGTCGGTCAAACCGGCAAGACCGTGCGCCCCAAACTATACATCGCTGCGGGCATTTCGGGTGCCATTCAGCACAAAGTGGGCATGCAAGAATCCGATTTCATTCTGGCAATCAACCGCGACCCGAATGCTCCTATTTTCGAAGTCGCTACGCTGGGGATTGTCGGTGACCTGTACGAAGTCATTCCGGCGCTGATTCGAGAAATCCGGGCGCGCAAAGAGGCAAAACATGGTTGATAAGAACGAAAAACTCACTTTTGATGTGATTGTCGTTGGCGCGGGGCTGGCCGGCGCAGCCGCAGCAGTGACGGCGGCGCGCGGCGGCTTGAACGTGGTCATGGTCGAGCGCGGTGTCGCCCCGGGCAGCAAAAACTACTTTGGCGGCGCGCTTTATACCCATTCCCTGCTCGATATTTATCCCGATTTCTTCGACCGAAAACCGCCGCTGGAACGTCCGGTGACGGAAACCGGCTTCTGGTTCCTCTCCAAAGATGGCATGGTGCGCATGACCGTGCAGGGCGGCAAAGTTAACAACAATCCGATTGATGCCTACGTAGCCCAGCGCGCCAAATTCGATGCCTGGTGGGCCGAACAGGCACGCAAAGAGGGCGTTTTCCTCATCCCGAAAACGGTGGTGGTAGATTTTATCCGCGAGAACGGCAAAGTCGTGGGCGTCGTCACCGACCGCGCGCAGGGTGAAATTTACGCACCTGTGGTTATCATCTGTGAGGGTGTCAACAACCTGCTGACCCAAAAACTCGGCCTCATCAAACACGATTTCAAAGGCAACGCCACTGCCCTGGCCGTCAAGCAATTGATTTCTCTGCCTGCCGAAACCATCAACACCCGCCTCGGCCTGCGAAGCAGCGATGAAGGCCTGGCCATCTCGGTTGTGGGAGATGTCTCGATGGGATTGCCCGGCCTGGGCTTCCTCTACACCGGCAAAGATTCGCTCTCGTTGGGCGTGGGGGTCACGCTGGATGCGCTCTCGGCAGCCCAAATCAAGCCGTATGAACTGCTCCAGCGGTATTTGAAACATCCGATGATTGCCCCCCTCATTGCCGGTGGGCAATTGATGGAATACGGCGCACACCTCATCCCCGAAGGCGGATGGAGTACCATGCCACAACTGTATACCGATGGTGCAATGGTGGCCGGAGACGCTGCTTCGATGGTCAATGCCATGCACTGGGAAGGGACCAACATGGCAATTACCGCCGGCAAAGCTGCCGGAGAGACGGCGGTGGAAGCACACCGGAAGGGCGATTTTTCAGCCCGCACGCTCGCAGCCTACCGCACACGGCTGGAGAACACCTTCGTCCTGAAAGATTTACGTCAGTACCGTAACATGTCGCGCTTCCTGCACGACCACCCCGAATTTATGGATGTGTACCCCAACTTCCTCAACGATGCGCTGGGCATGTTCTTCACTGGCTTTGGCAAACCCAAAAAACAACTGTATAGCGATATTTTGAAATCGCTCACCAGCCGCCGTCCACTGGTCAAAGCCGTTGGCGACCTGGTGGCCTTCGGCAGAACGGTCATGGGGATTTAGCGCCGCCCCAAAACACGACCGGATGGCTTTTATCGGAAAGGAAACCACAATGACCGCGAAAACAATTGACCGCAGTGACTTGCCGGAAGTGTACATTGACGACATTCTCATGTCGCTCAAATACTTTGCGGATGAACACGAAGCACACCTGAAAATCATTGACCCCCAGGTGTGTATTGCCTGTAAAGATAAACCCTGTCTTAACTTTTGCCCGGTGGGAGCCTATAAGGCGCAGGAAGGCGGTACTGTGCAGATTGCCTATCAGGCCTGTGTGGAATGCGGTACTTGCCGGGTGATGTGTCCGCCCAGGAACGTGTTCTGGAAACTGCCGCGCGGTGGGTATGGGGTTTCTTACAAGTTCGGGTAGAAATCTTTTTCCTACCTTTTTCCCACCTTTTTCACCTGGAAGCGCGCAGCAGTTATGGTATGATTTGGGCATTCATTCAGGAAATGCCTTATGGAAGATAGAATTACCATCATCGAAGGTCCCACCCCCCTGCTCGAACCCGTGCAGGATGGCTGGGCGCTTGGGTTGAACGAAACCCGCCGTTTTTCGCATACTGCGCTCACCCGCCTGCGGACCTTCAACGGGCCAGGCCTGGTGGAGCGATGTTACCGTCGCTGGCGCAACAATCAATCCATCAAACTGCATTATCGCGACGAAATGGGGTTGGAGGCCACAGCTCCCATTTTGGCTGCCCGTTCGGTCGAAACCGATGAGGGGCAGGTCTTGTTGTTATGGCTGCACATCGAACGCAGCGACATGGAACTGGAAATCAATGCCCGCGATGACGATGCGGCGGATGATGACATGGACTTGATGGAGTGAAACCGGGAACATGATTGCCCGTGCGTAATCCGTTTTGACGGCGGATTACGCATTTTTTATATGCAGGCTTGATTGTGCCTGCGGAGGTAGCGATGCCTTTTCTAAACACCGACCTGCGCGAAGGCATTCTCACCCTGACCATCGAACGCCCGCCAGCGAATGCGTTCAACCTATCGTTGATTGAAGAACTGCTCTCTGCCTTTCGTCAGGCCGGGCGCGATTCGCAGACGCGCGTGGTGGTGCTGACCGGAGCAGGGAAAGTCTTCAGTGCCGGACAAGACATCACCGAGATGAAAGCCAGCGGCGAGACCATTTCCTATCGCCGACATTTGCTCGAAACCTATAACCCGCTCATTTTGCAAATCCGGAACCTTCCCCGACCGGTGATTGCCGCCATTAACGGCACCTGCGCCGGCGCTTCGCTTGGCATTGCCCTGGCCTGTGACCTGCGCTTTGCGGCAGATTCGGCCAGATTTGTGGTCGGGTTCAACGGAATTGGCCTGGCGCCCGATTCGGGCGTCTCTTTGTTGCTTCCGGCGCTGGTTGGTTTGGGGCGTGCAACCGAGCTGACGTTCGGCAATCAACCCCTTTCTGCCGAAAAAGCGCTCGAATGGGGACTGGTCAATCGCATCGTTCCGTTCGATAATTTGATGGCCGAAACACGCCAAACCGCCGTGCATCTGGCCGCCGGAGCGGTTGGGGTGTTTGGGTTATCGAAACGCCTGTTCAACCACGCTGTGCTGCCCAACCTGGAAGAAATGCTCGATTACGAAGCACATATCCAGGAAATTGCCTCTAAAAGCCCCGAACACCGGGAAGGGATAGCGGCCTTTTTGGAAAAAAGGTCGCCGAAGTTTTAATTTTCTTCTGCGCTTTGCCTTCTCAATGCTCCAAACCTTCAATCTCTCAATCAAACAATGACTTACGAACCCGTCATCGGCCTGGAAGTTCATATCGAAATGCAGACGCAATCCAAAATGTTTTGCGCCTGTCCGGTGGTGGATTCGGTCTCTGCTGAACCGAATACCGCCGTCTGCCCCATCTGTGCCGGGCACCCTGGCACCTTGCCGGTGGTCAATGCACAGGCTGTTGAATATGCCTTGCGCGTGGCAATTGCGCTGGGGTGTACGATTAATCCGGTCAGTATCTTTGCACGTAAAAACTATTTCTATCCCGATATTCCCAAAGGGTATCAGATTTCTCAATACGAACAACCGCTGGCCCTGAACGGCAAAATAACCATCGAAACCGCGCAGGGCGAGAAGGTGATTCGTATTCGACGCGTGCACCTGGAAGAAGATACGGGCAAATTGACGCACGTGGAAGCAAATGGGGAAGCAGAGGAGCGGAGGAACGAAGCAACCGCATCCTCACAAACAGCGTACAGCCTGGTAGATTTGAACCGGGCGGGCGTGCCACTGCTTGAAATCGTCACCGAGCCGGATTTTCGTTCTGCTGAGGAAGTGCGTGCGTATGCCGAGCAGTTGCGCGCCCTGGTGCGCTACCTTGGCGTCAACAGCGGCGACCTGGAAAAAGGTGTGATGCGTATCGAACCGAATATCTCGGTGCGGCGGATGGGAGAGAGTGCGCTGGGAACCAAGGTCGAAATTAAAAATCTCAACAGTTTTCGCGCCCTCGAGCGCGGAGTGGCTTACGAAATCAAGCGTCATATCGCCATTCTGGAAGCAGGCGGCACGGTGGCGCAGGAGACGGTGGGGTGGGATGAAACCCGCCAGGCAACCTTCAGCCAGCGCAGCAAGGAAGATGCCCACGATTACCGCTACTTTCCCGAACCAGACCTGCCACCGCTGGTGGTCAGCCAGGCCTGGATGAACCGTGTGCGGGAGAACCTGCCTGAATTGCCCTGGCAAATTTATCGCCGGTTTGTGGACGAATACGGCTTGAGCCGCGCCGAAGCGTGGGGACTGGCGCAGGAGCGCATGGCCGCGCTGTACTTTGAAGCGGCGCTGAAGGCCGGCTCCAGCGGGGTTCGGACGGTTTATGCCTGGGTCATGGGCGAACTCTTGTCGCTTCTGAACGCATCGGGCAAAGGGTTCGAGACCTGTCCCGTTTCGGCAATAGAACTGGCTGCCCTGCTGGAACTGATGCGCGCGGGCAAAATCAACCAGCAAACCGGCAAAACTGTGTTGGGCGAAATGTTCGAGAGCGGCAAATCGGCAGCGGCGATTGTGGCGGAAAAAGGACTGACACAGGTTTCGGATGCTGATTTCCTTTCCAGCCTGGTGGCCGAAACTCTGGCCGAACACCCCAACGAGGTGGCAAGTTACCGTGCCGGAAAGGTGACCGTATCGAACTGGCTGTTTGGACAGGTGATGCGAAAAGCCGGCGGGCGCGCCAATCCCCAGGTGGTGCGCGCCGAACTTGAGCGGCAACTTCGCATAGAACAAAATACGAATTGACCAACCCGCTACTTTTTCGTAAAATAATCTTATGAATGTCATCGTTGAATTTTCGATTGTTCCTATCGGGGTTGGAGTATCCCTTTCGGAATACGTGGCCGAGTGCGAGCGCATCCTGGCACAATCGGGGCTAAATTACGAACTTCACGCCAACGGGACGAACGTGGAGGGGGAATGGGAGACCGTTTTTGGCGTCATCCGTCAATGCCATGAAACCCTGCATGCCAAAGGTGCGCCGCGCCTGTACACGGTCATCAAGCTCGGCACGCGCACCGATAAGCCCCAACGCATGGCCGATAAAGTTGCCAGCGTGAAAGCCAGGCTGAAAGGGCATTCAGAAAGCGAATGAGGCCAGAATGAACTGGAAGCAGAACTGGCCGGTGGCGTTGTTCGAGGCCGTGAGCATTTTGCTGGTGGGGGGCATGACCACCGTCTATCTTCTGCACATTGGCGAACCCAACCCGGTTGAGACTGAAACGAACCTGCTGACTTCAGGGTTTGCGCTCCTGGCAACGTGGCTGGCAATTTCAGGGTGGATGTTGCTTGCAGAAAACGACCCCGGACGCAGAGAATGGACGCTTTTCAGTGTTGGCATTGGATTATGGACAATGGCCGAATTGTTGTGGGCGTTTTTATCTTACACCTTGCGGGAAACGCCCTATCCTTCGGTTGCTGATGCGTTTTGGGTCCCGGGCTACGTGATGATCATTGCCTCTGCTGCCATGCGTTATCGCGCATTCCGCATTGAGTGGAATGCGAGACGAAGCCGTGTTTTGCTGGCAGCGTTCTTGTTGATTTTGTTGGCCGTTTTTGTGCTGGTTATTGTGCCTGTCCTGCTGCAGGGGGCCGAAAGCCTGCTGGTGTTGTTGTTGAATCTGTTCTATCCGATTGCTGATTTGATGGTGTTGTTTGCCGCGCTGATGCTGGCGCTTTCGTTGGCCGGAGGGCGATTTTCTACCCCCTGGAAGGTGCTTGCCGCTGGCCTGGCGACGCTTTCTCTTTCCGACATTTTATTTATTTACTCTGACGCCAACGGTCTCTATACCCCTGATGGACATCTGACCTGGCTGACCGCGCTGGTGGATATGAGCAATCTGTTCGCTTATGTTTTGATTGCTCATGGCATGTTGCTCAATCAACGGTTGCTCTCCGGTAAAGGCAGTCCCAATCAATCGTTTGTTCAGGAAGAAAATGTGCCGTTGGAAGCGCAAAAGGTGATGATTTTCATCGACTCTGCTGATAAGGTGGTGTTTGCGAACCAAAATCTTTTGCGGCTATTGCGCGAAGCAAAAACCAGCGTGGCAGGGATGTCCCTGGGAGACACGCTGGGGCTTTCCAGTCAGGACGAACATGCGCTGTTGACCGAACTGCACAACGCACGACGCGGGCGTATCGAAAAGTATCTTGCTGAATACCGCGAGGATGGTGTAGAGATTGAAGGCTGGCTGCGCGGACAGGCCAATTTCAATGACTTGCGGGAATATACCGGAGCGGATATTGTCTGTGAGTTACAGTCACGGTCGCCCAATGCTTCAAGTGCGGGCTTACGGGAGCGATTGCTGATTTCGCATGGCACGCTGATGTTTGACTCTCAGGAACACAAGATACTGCTGGATTATTTCAGCCACATAGTCTATGCGCTGTATGTGGCGTTGACCGAAATGGGTGGAAACACAGTCGCGAGTGCTTTTGAGAGCCTGTTTCAAGCGTCTGCAAGCCAGGAAAACGCTTTGCTTTCCTTCAAACACGGCACAATCAAAGTAAAACGCTCACCTGAACCAAACGTCTATGGGAGCATTCTCGATGCGCTGACTGAGTATGCCCGTAACACACTCTCGCGTGATATGGTTGCCGCTGTTTTCAAACGTGCCGAAAGCGCATTTTCACCAGAGACGCTTGAGATTGCGAAAAAATTCGGCCTGAAGGATTGATGCGCCGCTCATTTTCCTGACCCTGACTCTCTGCCTGGTGGGGTGAGACAGGCTGGTTACAATTTTTGCGTTGCATCGCTCAAAACATGGGCAGGTAAGAACATAAAGCATTAATACGTCTTGTACCAATCGAACGGTGCCTTGGCGGTGAAGAATTCACTCCAGGGGCGCGCCAGCGCTGCGCAGAGGGCATTCAGCCGTTGGAGACGCTCACGGGCTGCGCTGCGCAGAAAGTCGAGACGCGCCTGGCCTTCCAGGGGAACGGCTTCCTGCCATACGGCGCGGCCAACGGCAATGCCGCTCGCCCCGGACTGGCAGGCAGCGATGACCTGTTTCAGATACCGGTCGAAAGAAACGGCGGCGGAGAGGACAATCCACGGAACGCGGCTGGCGGCGTTCAGGTCGGCGCAGGCGGCAGCCCACTCGGATTCCGGCGAGTCGGCGGCGAGGGGAAATTCGGCCTTCAGCAAATCCACGCCGGGGAGCGCGGTCAGGCGGCGGGCGGTTTCGACCACCACGCGGCGTTTCTCCGCGGCGGAGAGTTTGTCGCCTTCGAGCGGGTAGGAGAGCGGTTCAAGCATCAGGGACAGGTCGTGCTTCTGGCATTCGACGGCTACGCTGGCGGTGAAGTTTTCGATTTCGGTGGCGGCGGGCGAATCGGGGTGGTAGTAGACGAGCAGTTTCACCATTTGCGCGCCCATGCGTTTGGCCTTTTCTACGCTCCAGCCGAAGATGATTTGGGCGCGGCGGGCGGTTGGCTCGCCGGTGTAGCCGGTCGATTCGAGGGCGACCACCAGCCCCCGGTCGCCGGGCAGCGCGCCGGCGGCGATGGCCTGCGCGGCGGAGACTTCCGGGTCGAGCAGGACGGCGGTGGCGTGGGACGCGAGTTCGGTGGTCACTTCCAGTTTGAAGCGGCTGAGTTCGGCATCGTCCTGGAAGCGCGGATTGGCCTTGCGCAGGTTCTGGCGATGGTCGAGGGCGAGGAAGGTGAACGTGCCGCGCGGGGAAGCACAGGTTTGCAAGCCGCGTAGCTTTCCGATGGAGAGGGTTGTCATAACGAAAACTCCGGTGTCAAGATTGGCTGTATCATATCTTCGATGACGACGTTCAAGAAAATTCTTGATAAAGTTCTTTCCGGTTCAAAAATATGTTTTATAGCGACGAGGATGGCGGCTATCTTGCCGGTATCCCTGATTTAGAACATTGTTCTGCCTTTGGAAGTGCGCCTGAGCAGGCCTTGATGCAAGCCTTGATTGCCAAAAACGCCTGGAGAAAACCCCGTGCAGCAGGGCGAGAAGGGCTGATTGGAAAGAAACATTGGCCCTGGTTTCACTCAACGCAAAACCTGTCGCACCCGGCGCGCGCATTTGCAGAGAGATATTCGCTCAAAAACAATCGTTATCAATCGCAACTGTAGCAAGTTTTTGCGCAATTTCAAGTATCAATTTGCAAGAAACGCTCATCAAACGTGCGAAAATCCACACGTGGTAGATTACACGATTTGCGTTCCTTCGGCGGTGTTATATAATGAATTGAGGCCAGTTGTGGGGCATCCAATTTTCCCGGAAAGGAGGTGAAACCCATGTTGTTCTTTCTCAGAGAACGAGGCCAGGGGATGGCGGAATACGGCATGATTCTCGTTTTGGTTGCAGTTGTCGTTGTTATTGCGTTGACCGCTATGGGCCCGCTCGTGAGAAATCTGTTCAGTTCCGTCAACGCCAGTTTGTAAGAAACGATTTGCCCGTGAAGCGCTTCACGGGCTTTTTTTTGCCACATCTCTGGGCGGAATCTGAGGGAATATGCGAAACATCATGTAAAATTAGAAACATCTCATCTTGCCGGAGCAACTATGGCAATTGAACTCAAAGGAAAAGTCGTTCTCATTACCGGCGCATCGTCAGGCTTTGGAGAAGATGCTGCCAGGTTGTTTGCGATGGAAGGCGCTTCGGTGGTGCTGGCCGCCCGCCGCATCGAGCGCATGCAGGCTGAAGTCGCGCGCATCCATGCCCAGGGCGGCGAAGCGATGGCCACACCGGTGGATGTGACCAACCGCGCCGACATCGAAAACATGGTCAAGAGTGTGCTGGAAAACTATGGGCGCGTGGACATCCTCTTCAACAATGCCGGGTTCGGACGGCTCGACTGGCTCGAAAACCTGACCCCCGAACGTGACATCGAAACCCAAATTGCCGTTAACCTGACCGGCCTCATTGAAGTCACCCGCGCCGTGTTGCCCTTCATGATTGCCCAACGCTCCGGCCACATTATCAACATGTCTTCCGTCGCAGGCTGGATTGGAATACCAATGTATTCCATCTATTCAGCAACCAAATTTGGCGTGCGGGGGTTTACCGATTCGTTGCGGCGCGAAGTCTCCGTGTACGGAATCCACGTCAGCGGCATTTACCCCGGCCCGGCAGCCACCGAATTTGGCCTGCACACCGGACAGAAAGAGAACGCCCTGTTTCAAAAACCCTCCTGGGTGACGATGTCTTCCGAATACGTTGCCAGGCAAGTGGTCGAAGTCGCCAAACGCCCGCGCCGCCGTCTCATCCTCCCCTGGTGGATTCGCCCCGTCCTGTGGGCCGATGACCGTCTGCCCTGGCTGGTTGATTGGATAATGAAAATCGGCTTTACCCAGAAGTACCATCGCTAACCCCTGAAACACCGGACTTACCATGAGCCTCCATCCACAACGCCTTGCCCGCCTGGCCGACCTGCTGTCCGCCAATGACCTGGACGCCGCGGCCCTCAACCCCAGCCCAACCCTCACCTACCTGACCGGCCTCCATTTTCATTTGATGGAGCGTCCGGTGGTTCTGGTCGTGGCGCCCGGCAAAGAACCGGCCTTCATTCTGCCAGAACTGGAACTGCCGAAAGTGAACGCGCTGCCCTACCCCGTTCACGTCTTTCCGTATGGCGAAACCCCCGAAACCTGGCCGCAGGTCTTCCGTAAAGCCCTGCACAGCCTGGATTTGTTCGGACGCACCATTGGGGTCGAACCACGCGCCCTGCGTGTGCTGGAATTGCGTCTGCTGGAATACGGCGCGCCCGGCGCGCACATCGTTTCGGCAGAAGCCGCGTTGACCGACTTGCGAATCCGCAAAGATGCGGACGAAATCGCAAAAATGCGCCGGGCCGTCAAAATCGCTCAAGACGCGCTCGAAGCCACTCTCCCTCTCGTCAAAATCGGGATGACCGAGCAGGAACTGGCCAACGAACTGGTCATTCAACTCCTGCGGCACGGTTCCCAGCCCGAAATGCCCTTCTCACCCATCGTATGCGCCGGGCCGAACAGCGCCAATCCGCACGCTTCGCCTTCGGAACGCGCTATCCAGGCCGGGGATTTGCTCCTGTTTGACTGGGGCGCAGCATACGAAGGCTACATCTCTGACCTGACGCGCACCTTCGCCGTCGGTGAGATAGACCCCAAACTGAAGCAGATTCACGCAATTGTGCAGGAAGCCAACGCCGCCGGGCGCGCCGCTGGCAAACCTGGCCTACCCTGTGCCGTCGTGGACAAAGCCGCTCGCGAAGTCATCGAAAAATCCGGTTACGGCGCGTACTTCACGCACCGCACCGGGCATGGAATCGGGATGGAAGGCCACGAAGAACCTTACATGCGTGGCGATAACCCAAAACTGCTCGAACCGGGCATGTGTTACACCGTCGAACCGGGCGTCTACCTGCCTGGCGAAGGCGGCGTGCGCATCGAAGATAACCTGGTCATCACCGAAACTGGTTCCGAATCGCTCAGCGACCTGCCGCGCGAAATCCGCGTGGTGGGGTAGAACCGACCACAGACTACAGACAATGGACGATAGACGATGGACGGTGGTCAATGGTCTATCGTCCATTGTCATTCATCAGGAGAACGTGATGCAAACTGTCGTTCCCGCCTACCTCGACCTGCTCGACCGCCAGCGCAAGGCTGCCTTCGCCACGCTCAACGGATTGAGCGAGTCCCAAATCTGGCAGCGCCCGGCCCCCAAAGCGTGGAGCATCGGCGAAATCCTCGACCACAACTACCTGCTCACCGCCAGTTTCCTGCCGCTCGTCCGCTGGACCTGGCAATCCTTCGGCTGGCATGGCCGCCACAAACCCTACGCCATCGAAATTAATGTTGGGCGCTGGCGCAGTAAAACATAGCGAACCTTTACAAACCATTGGGGCGATTTTTCGGCGCAATTAGTTGACGTAACTACACATAATACTTACAATATAAATATGAGTTACGAATGGGATGAGCAAAAACGCCAAATCAATATCAAAAAGCATGGTATTGATTTTCTCGATGTCGAAGAAATCTTTGACGGCGATATAGTGACCATCCCAGATGAGCGTTTCGACGATGGCGAAAACCGTTTTATTGTTATCGGCATCTTGAGAAGCACGGTTGTTGTCGTAGTCTATACGGAACGCGGCGAAAATATCCGTATCATCTCGGCAAGAAAAGCGACAAAAAATGAGCAAATCTACTATTTCCAACAAATCTCAAACTGATTGGGAACGGCTTGAAGCAATGGATGATGAGAATATTGATTTGTCCGATATTCCCGAATTAACTCCAGAAATGTTTGCAAAAGCCGTAGTCAAGCGCGGTTTGAAAGTGAAAAAGAATAAAGCCCAGTTAACAATTCGGGTTGACCAGGATGTCTTGACGTGGTTCAAGTCGCAAGGGCGCGGCTATCAAACGCGCATAAATTCCTTACTTCGAGCATATATGGAAGCACATGTAAGGCATCAAAAATCGTCTGGTCAGCAAGCACAACAGTAAAGGGCATAGGTTCTGGTACCTCAAAACGCGTCCAACACCGCTTGCACCCAGACGGGCGGGGGCGTTCGCCCCGCTCGAGGGGATTCGGCGCCTTTGGCGGGTTCGCCCTTTGGCTTTTTCCCGCCAAGTCCCCCGCCCGCCGATGAAGCCAACCGTTGACTTGCCCTCTTCGACAATTTAGCGTTTGTAAGAAAACAGGCTTTATGCGATAATTGCATAAAACAGGCAGTGATATGTTAATCAACCAGCCTTTATTATTTGAAATTCAGACCAAACGAATTTTTCCTAAACCATTCCTAAAATGGGCGGGCGGGAAAAGCCAGTTAATAGATCAACTGACTGACTTTTTTCCTAAAGATTTTTCTCGATATTGCGAGCCATTTGCAGGAAGCGCTGCCGTATATTGGCATATTTTTAGCCTGCGAGAAAAAGGAAAACTTAGTTTTACCTCTGCCAGAATTACAGATAGCAATGCAGAATTGATTAATACTTATCGCATTGTCCGTGACGATGTAAGAGCATTGATAGAGCTCCTTGCAGCGCATCGTAAAAGTCACAATAAAGAGTATTACTATCAAATCCGTTCTCTACGCCCCGGCAGACTTACAGATATTGAAAGAGCGGCGCGTTTTATTTATCTCAACAAAACTTGTTTTAATGGTTTATATCGCGTTAATCGTTCTGGTCAATTTAACGTGCCAATGGGAAGTTACAAAGACCCTGCGATTTTTGACGTTGACGAGTTGGTAACAGCAAGCCAGGCTTTGCAAGATGTTGAACTGGCTGCATGTGACTTTAAAGACACATTAAATTGGGCGCAAGCGGGTGATTTTATTTATTTCGACCCGCCCTATGCGCCCGTATCGAAAACATCTAGTTTTACAAGTTACACCGAAAAATCGTTTGGTGAGCGAGAACAGATAGAACTTGCTGCGCTTTTTCGTCAATTAGATAGTCGCGGCTGTAAAGTGATGTTGAGTAATTCTTGGGTAAAACCTGTTCTAGACTTGTACAAAGACTTCACTTGTATCGAAGTAAAGGCCTCTCGCGCCATTAATTCAAATCCAGAAAAGCGCGGAAAAATTAGCGAATTGGTGGTTATCAATTATGCGCCGTAAAATACCTGACTTATCACCGTTCTCAAAAATCGCTCCTTATAAGGGGCGATTTTTTATTTATGCAGTTTTTGCATAAGGTCTTGCCATGAGCGACACGAATAATCAAATTGCCGCCAAACTTCGTGAACTACGTGAGACGCTAGGATTGAGTCAAGGCGAAGTTGCCGAAAAACTGCATAAGACTCAATCTTATGTTTCGCGCTGTGAAACAGGTAAGCGCCGCCTGGATATTTTTGAACTTGAAGCATTTGCGAAACTTTACGGCAAGCCCATTTCACATTTCCTGTCATCCAACCAGAACTGAGTAAAAATGCCAATCGTCTATACTACTTCCAACCAGGTTGAAATCCATGTTGAACGTGGCAGCAAGTCTCCTTATGATTTTATTGTCAAATATCGTGAACCAAACAAAAGATTAAGAACACCCAAGCATATTCATCTGGTTGTGGACTTATTTGCAAAACGAACAGGCAATCTGACGCTTACAAATACGCTGGTTGACCATATTATTCAAAATATTATCCTGAAAGTTGCCCCAGCCGATACATTCCCGCCGTCTTTGCAGATTTTTAAGCCTTCTGATGTAACCCGATTTCAGAAGCTCAGCCAGTATGGCGAATATTCCGTAGAGTTTTGCTGGTACTGACTGAACTGATTATGATTCAAGAAAAAACCAACTACCCAAGTGGAACAATCAACCTTGATTTGTTTCAAAAAATCCGCGATGGAGCAGATATTTTTTCTATCGTCAGCGCGGCTACTTTCAGGTAACGTTGCGCCTAAAAAGCAAGCCAACTACCACTCACCAATTACCATGCTCCTCCCATCCCCCTTCCTCCTTGAGCGCTACTTTGCCCGCTACGAATTCAGCGCCCGCTACCTGTTGTGCAGTTCCGACTGCGAATCGCTGACGATTGCCGAGTTGCTGGCCCTCGAACCCGGTGCGGAGACGGCCTTCAAAAACCACTGGCTGGGCTACACCGAATCGCTCGGCGCGCCCTCTCTGCGGCGGGAAATTGCCAACATCTACGAAACCATCGCCCCCGAACACGTTCTCGTCCACGCGGGCGCGCAGGAAGCCATCACCCTGTTCATGCAGGCCGCGCTCCAGCCCGGCGACCACGTCATCGTCCACTGGCCGTGCTACCAATCGCTGTTCGAGATTGCCAGGAGCCTGGGCGCGGAAATCTCGTATTGGGAAGCGCGCGCGGAAAACAATTGGGCGCTCGATTTCGATGAATTGGAAAGAATAATTCGGCCTGATACCCGCCTGATTGTGGTCAACACCCCGCACAATCCCACCGGCTGGTTAATGTCCCGCGCGGAACAGACCCGGCTGGAGCTTGTCTGCCGCGAGAGGGGCATTTTGCTCTTCTCTGACGAAGTCTACCGCGAACTGGAATACGACCCGCAAGACCGCCTGCCCGCCGCCTGTGACCTGCACCCAAACTTCGTCTCGCTGGGGGTGATGTCCAAAACCTACGGGTTGGCCGGGCTGCGCATCGGCTGGGTTGCCACGCGCAACGAAAGCATCTATCAAAAAATGGCCGCGCTCAAAGATTACACCACCATCTGCAACAGCGCGCCGAGCGAATTCCTGGCCGAACTGGCCCTGCGCCATCGGAAAGAACTGACAGCCCGCAATTTGGGGATAATTCACCGCAACCTGGCCCTGCTCGATGACTTTTTCGCCCGCCACAGCGACCGTTTTTTGTGGGTGCGCCCCCACGCCGGGCCAATCGGTTTCCCCAAACTGCTCTCCGGCAAGGTGGAAACCTTCTGCGATGAACTCGTCCACGAAAGCGGCGTGTTGCTGCTGCCCGGAACGCTGTACGACCACCCCGGCAACCCTGTCTCGACTGCGCTCAACCACCATTTTCGCCTGGGCTTTGCGCGCAAAAATATGCCCGAAGCGCTGGCGCGGTTGGATGAATTTTTGGGTCAGTAACGCGATTTGGCAAATCACGCCACGAAAAACCCTATGCCCGGCCCCCAACCCTGCTCCCATGCTGAAAGAATGTCCCGCGCCCGCGCAATTGCCGAAACATTCCGGGCGCATTTCGACGTGTTGGCGATTGGTCTGTACGGCTCGCTGGCGCGCGGCACCGATGGGCCATTCAGCGACATCGAGATGTACTGCGTGGTGCGCGGCGAGGGCATTGACGAGGATTACGAATGGTCGGAAGGCGACTGGAAGGCCGAGGTCAACGTCCAAAGCCCGGAGGTTTTAACTGCCTGGGCCGCCGAGTTGGATGAGTTCTGGCCGCTCACGCACGGGTCTTGCGTGAACATCCTTCCGCTGTATGACCCGACTCGTTTTTTCGAGTCGCTCAAGGGCTACGTTTTCGACCACGCCGACGAGGAGTACGACGACTTGATTCGCGGGGTCATCGTTGGGGAGTTGTACGAGTTCCTGGGCAAAATCCGCAATGCGGCGGCGAGCGGGGAAACGGAAAACCTGTCCGCGCTGGCGGTAGAGATGGCGCAATACGGCGCGTACCTGATTGGGCTGGCGAACCGGACGTTGTACACTTCGTCCGCGACGATGTTCAGCGAGAGCCGGGTTTTAGCGGATAAACCTTCAGGCTATGACCAATTCTGTGAACTGGTAACCAGCGGCAGGCTGGAGAGTCCCGCGCAAATTGCCCGGGCCGCCGACCGGTTCTGGGAGGGAATCGAGGCCTGGGCGGGTGAAAAATCCATCCCCATTTATCAAAGACTGGAAGATTTGCTGGAATGACCACTTACTGCGATTACTGCAACGCGCACCCCGAAGATACCTTCAACCACGCTTACCACGCCACGCAGTACGGCTTCCCGCTGACCGATGACAACCTGCTGTTCGAGCGGCTGGTGCTGGAAATCAATCAGGCCGGGTTGTCGTGGATTACGATTCTCAAAAAAGCGGAGAATTTCCGGCGCGCCTACGATAATTTCGACCTGCCAACGGTGGCCGGTTACGGCGAGGCCGAGCGCGCCCGGCTGTTGGCCGACCCCGGTATCATCCGCAACCGGCTGAAGGTGAATGCGGCCATCGAAAACGCGCGCCGGATTTTGGCGCTGTACCCGCACTATGGCTCGTTCCGGGGCTGGCTGGACGCGCACCACCCGCTGACGAAGGAGGCGTGGACGAAATTGTTCAAAAAAACTTTCGTCTTTACCGGCGGCGAGATTGTGAACGAGTTCCTGATGAGCACCGGCTACCTGCCGGGGGCGCACTCGCCCGATTGCCCGGTCTATGCCGAGGTGGCGCGGCTCGACCCGCCCTGGATGAAACCGTCCCGCAGGTGAGATGACCTTCAGGAGAGAATTTACTACCAGCCATGGTTGTCCAAGTCATCCAGGAAGGGTTAGAATCTAGACCACTGTAAACGAACGCGTGACAGCCTTCCAAATCGCCGCTGCCGCCCCAACGAGAGCCAGGCCAAAACTGATACCCACAAAACACCACTTCATCATCGTAAAGACCGCCGTGACCCAGGCCAGCCCGATGGGCGCAGCGGGATAGATGGTGAGCAGGGTGACGATACCGAGGTTTTCGAGCAAATCGAACAGCCACGCGCCCAGCGGAATCACGTTCCAGCGCTGAATGCGGGTCTGCGCCGGGAAGCCGCGCTGAAACAGCCAGGAGAGCAGCAGGCCCAAAAACAGGCTGTACACGGTAGGGTAGAGAACATCGGCGGTCAGTTCGGTCAGGCGGTAGGCGGCGCGGCCGGCCGGGCCGTAGGCGGCTATCCTTTCATACGCCTGCTGCGGGGTGTAGAAGAACAGCAAATCGAGCGGGCCGGCGCCCCCGGCGGTTATCGCCTGGTCGAGAGCGGGGAAGATGAAGCCCTCGAACGAGAGCGTCAGCGCGAGCAAGACTAGCACCAGCCAGCCTCTGGCAAAGGAATGCAGGGTTTTGGAGAGTCGTTCCAGCATAAGTTGCCTCATTTTCTTGAAAATTTGTAGCGCAAGTCTCCGATTTGCGCTACATCCGCGTCATCGTCTCCAGCACGCGGTAGGTGATTTGCAGTCCAAGCCGCAGATTGTCGAGCGAGATGCGCTCGTCTATCCCATGGAAGCGCGCCAGTTCGCCGGGAGTGATGATGATGGGGAACAGGCCGTAACTTTGCGCTCCCTTCTGCCGGAAGAAGGCCGAATCGGTCGTGCCGGGGCTGAGCATGGGAGTGGTGAGGCCATCTGGCACGAGTTCAAACAAGACCTCGGAGAGGACGCGGAAGAACTCCGAATCGGGGTCCGACGATGCGGCGGGTTCGGGCGCTTGCAGGATTTGAAACTCGATGCGCCGGTCGTCCACCAGCCGCTTCAGTTTTTCCACCACCTCGGCGGGGACGCGGTCGGGGAGCAGGCGCAGGTCAAGGGTCGCTTCGGCGCGTTCCGGGATGATGTTCTCTTTGCCGCCGGCCTGCAAAACGGTGATGCTCATCGTATCTTTGAGCATGGCGGCAATGGTGTGATTGGCCGTAAGCGCAGGCAGGGCCAGGCGGAAGAAGCGCGGGTTGTCCAGGTTTTTGAGCAGGAAGGATTTGGGGAAAGGCATGCGCTCAGACAGGTCACGGAACATGCGGCGCGGGATGGGATGAAGTTCATAAGCCGCTTCCAGGCTGCGAAGACGGTCGAGTGCGCGCAAGAGAATGTTGATGGCGTTGTTCTCGTGCGGCATACCGCTGTGACCGGGGTCGCCGTGAGCAATCATCTTCAGCCACAGGTCTTTTTTCTCGGCTATCGAGACCGTAAAAACCGGCTGCGGGCCAAAGAAATCGCGCAGGCCAAATCCGCCCTCGTCCCAAACGTATTCGGCTTCGAGTTCGGGCCAGTGATGTTCAATCATCCACTGCGCGCCGAATTTGCCGCCCTTTTCCTCGTCGGCGGCGGCGAAGAAGATGATGTCGCGGCTTCTTTGGGGATGAGTCTGGCGGAGCAGGTCGAGCGCCAGGAGTTGCAGGATGCCCATGCCCTTCATGTCAATTGCGCCGCGCCCGTACACGTACCCGTCGCGGATGTCACCGCTGAACGGGCCGTGCGACCAGCGGGTGGGGTCGGCTTCGACCACGTCCATGTGGTTGTAGAGCAGAATGGGCTTTTTCGTCCCGTCTCCGGGCAGGCGCGCCACCAGGTTGGCGCGGTGGGGGGCCGATTCGTAGATTTTGGGCGCGAAGCCGCGCCAGCGCAAGTGTTCGGCCAGGAACGCGGCGGCAGCGCGCTCATCGCCCGGCGGGTTGAGCGATTGGATTTGCAGGTAGCCGCTCAGCAGTTGGGCGGCTTCGGTGGTCAGGGCATCCCAGTCAATCATTTCAGCGTCACTCCCAACCCCGGCGCAGTCGAGACCTGCGCCTGGAACGTGGACATTTCGACCTGGTATCCGGCGGCCGGGTCGTTGGTGATGAAAAGCGGCCCAATCACCTCGCAGGCCACGATGGAGGGGTGCGCGGCGGCGAAGTGCAGCCCCGCCGCGCTGCCGATGGAACTCTCGCCCATCGAGCCGAGAATACAGGGGAGACCGGCAGATTCGGCCACCGCCAGCAGTTTGCGGGCTTCGCTCAGGCCGCCGCACTTCATCAGTTTGATGTTGAGCATATCCGCCGCGCCCAGACAGGCAATTTTCAGCGCGTCGGCGGCGGTGTGGCAACTCTCATCGGCCATGATGGGGATGTCGGTGGCGGCGGCGACGGCGGCCAGCCCCGTCAGGTCGGCCGCGAGGACGGGCTGTTCAATCCACTCGATGTTGAATCCGTCCAGGCGGCGAAGCACCGAGAGGGTGGTTTCGGCATCGCGCCAGCCCTGGTTGATGTCGAGGCGCAGCAGGACGGAATCGCCCACAGCCGCGCGAATCTCGTTGAGCCGCAGCAGGTCGAGGTCGGGGGATGAGCCGAGTTTCACCTTCAGGATTTGCGCGCCCATCTCCACGAATCTGGCGCTCATGACGGCCATCACCGGCGGTTCATCCAGTGGGATGACCGGATAGAGGCCGATGGCAGGACGCGCCAGTCCGCCGAGCAATTGATGGACCGGCGCGCCGAGCGCCTGACCGAGCAGGTCGTAGAGCGCCATATCTATCGCGGCCAGCGCGGCGGGGAAGGCTGGAATGGCGGCGCGGCACCGGCGCAGGAGTGGCTCCACCTGGAGCGGGTCGGCATCCACCAGCAGCGGGCGCGCCCGCTCCAGGGCGTCCAGCACCGTCTCTTGCGTCTCGCCGGTCACTTCGGGGTCGGGGGAGGCTTCGCCCAGCCCGATGAGTCCCTCGTCGGTGACGATTTTGAGCAGGGCGTAGTTCAGGACAGGGTAACTGCCGTAGGCTACTGTCAGGGCAGTTTCCAGCGTCAGATCGAGGGGGGAAATTTCCAGGTTGGTGATGCGCATATCAGGCCACGACTGGAGCCGGTTTGCGGACGCGGAAGATGACGAAGACCAGCGGCAGAGCCAGCAGATGAATGGCGGCGAAAATCATGAACATGGGCTGGAAGCCGAGCGAATCGACCAGCGCGCCCGCCAGGGGTTGACCGCCGGCGATACCGAAGTTGCCAACCGCCATGATGACCGAGAACATGAAGGCGGCAATGCGCGGGTCAGAGAAAGCCATGCCGAGGGCGAAGTACACCGTCTCGTAGTAGCCAAAGGCAAAACCAAACAGGAAGACGATGGCCCACATCAGCCCGGCGGAGCTGGTGAGCGCCAGGATGAAGGTCGCCGCTGAGGTGATGAGCAAGGCCGCCAGGATGCTGGTCCGTTGTCCGAACTTTCGCATGAGCGGGCCGCCGACCAGCCCGCCCAGCGCCGTGCCGATGCCAAAGACCGACGTGTACAGGCCGACCATGCCGAGCGAGATGTTCAACCCCTCGTTCAGGTACGCGCCGACCATGCCCTGCGCGCTGTAGAGCGCCAGCGGGTAGATGACTCCAACCGCCAGGAAGAGCAGGAAAGCCTTATCCTTGAAAGCGCGGAAGGCGGCTTTGGAGAACTGCATTTCGGGGGCGCGCTCTTTTTTCTCCTCCACCAGGAAGGCCAGGATCAGCGTCATCAGGCCAAGGGCGGCAATCATGTAGAAAATCAACGGCCATTGACCATTTTGAGAGAACACTCCCATCAACGCGGCGGTCAGGACGGCGCTCACGGCGCGCCCGCCGACCATCAGGCCCTGCACCAGTCCCCGGTCGGCTTCGGGCGTGGTGTCAATCGAAAGGCCGTCGGTGGTGGTGTCGTAGGTGGACATGCCCACAGCCGCCAGCACCATCAGGGTCAGGTAGGCGCCGAATTGCAGACTGGGGTTGAACTGTGGAATGAGCGCAAAGGCCAGGGTTTGCAAAACCAGCCCCAGCACGATGTACGGCTTGCGGTGTCCCTGCTTGAACAGATTGACGCGGTCGCTCAGCAGGCCGACGAAGATTTTCAGAATGAAGGGCAGGAGCGTGATGCCCCCCACGATGCCGATGAGCGAAAACGACAACTCAAACGAGCGCAGATACAACACGTTGAAGGCCGAAAAGTAGGTGAGAACTGCGCCCTCGACGAAGTACACGGCGGCAAACAGGGACAACCGTAACGGACGAACGCTTGATGCAGGCATAGAAACCTTCCTTTCTATCGGGCGGGGAACATGTTGTCCAGCGTTCTGCCAGAGCGACAGGGCGCTGAAGGCAAACCAGACCAGGAACCACAGGACGGAGAGCAGAATCAGGTCGGGGAAGTACAGGCCAAAGGCCGCCGGGACGAGCAGGAGCGAACCGGTGAGCGCGGCAGCTTTTTCGGGCCAGCGGCCCTGCCACAGGGCAGGGGCGGCCAGCGCCGCCGCCAAGAAGGGCAGCCAATAGCTGATATGCTGGACGGCTTTCCAGGCGATGACCCAGTTCGCGCTCATGAATTGCCCGGCCTGAAAGGTTTGCAGCGCGCCCAAAATGAGGCTGTTTTCGCTGAAATCGAACAGCGCCCCGGCCAGACCGAAGATGAGCGTCAGCCAGCCCAGCAGCGGCTGGCGGGCGCGGACGAGTTCGCCAATTCCCACCCAGGCCAGCACCCAGCCGGCCAGGAACAGGCCATCCAGCACGAACAAGAGGCGCATTCCGGTCAGGTAAGCGGATTGTTCGGCGGGGGAAAGCAAAAGGCCTCCGGTCAGGGCTTCCAGGCCGGGGTAGAACATTCCGGCAGGCAGGCTGACGAAGGCCATCGCAAGCAAGAGCAGGGCCGCAAGCGTTGCGCCCAACGCGCCCAGGCGCAAAATCGGACGGGAAGGCGGCATGTCATTCCTCCTGAATGCCAAGGTAGGCCAGGTAGGCGCGGGTCAGTTCGTCCACCAGCACGTCCAGCGGGTAGGTCTGCCCGGCGCGCAGCGGCTCCCAGAGCAGGAACTCGCGCAGGGCGAAGAACAACTGCTGGAAGCCGAGATGAGTCGCCAGAGCGGGGTTGGGATGGTGGATTTCGGCCTGACGTTGTAAGAGGATGTCTTGCAATTGGGGAAACCACTCGTCCCAGGCACGCCGCTCGCGTTCTTTGAAGCGCGAATCGCCATAGAGCCGCGCCTTCAAGTGAAGCGAACGCAAAAGACCGCGCTGACGCTGGTAGGTCTTTGCCAGAAAGAAGGTCACTTCGCGCACGACTTGCGGAAGCGGCGCTTGCCGGAAGCCCGGCCGGGAGAGAACCTCGCGCACCCCGCGCTCGAACTCCTCGAAGAAGCGCTCGTCGAGGGCGTGCAGCAGGCCCTCCTTGTCCTTGAAGCGGCCATAGAATGCCCCGACCGAAGTGCCAGCGTGCTGGACGACTTCGGAGATGGTCAACTCCTCGAAGGTTTTGGTCTCAAGGATGCGCGCTGCCGCGTCCAGGATTTGGGTCATGGTCTCGCGGCTGCGGGCCTGTTGGGGTTGTTGAACAAGGTAGGGGGAGGAAGACATAATACGCCCTAAAACAGAATTAGAATTCTAATTCTATTTTAGGACGTTTGTGAGAAAAGTCAAGAGGCAGTTTGAGAGAACCGACAGAGAATGCGATGCTACCCGCCCATCGTCTTCAGATAGTCGCGGTCGAAGGCGGCGAGGAGCGTTTCGCGCGGGGTGTACCAGCCGGGAGTGTAGGCCGATGATTCCACGCCACGCTGGCTGAGTTCGCAGACGTGCCAGTCTTGCAGGTTGGTCTGGTGCCAGAAATCGATGGCGTCTTGTGGGTTGAACCCGGGGCGGGAGGCGGCTTCGGGGTGGAACATCCACTCGCTGATGATGGTGCTATGGCCGGGGTCGTGGGGGAATATCAGGTGATACATGATGTAATCGGGATGGATGTTGAGCAGCAGGTTGGGGAGCAGAGAGTAGTAGTAGGCGCGTTTGTCATCACCGCCGGTCAGGTCACCGAGCGGCAGGGCGCAAATCCGCCCGGTGACGGTCATGCTCTGCTGGGTCAATTCCAGGTAGCCGCCGAGAAAGGGTCCTTCGATAAGGTCGTTCGCTCCGCTGGTATAGTCGGTGAACTGATTGAGCATCGGGTGAATGGTGGGGCAGTGGTAGCACTCATTGAAGTTCTGGAAGATGTATTTCCAGTTGGAGGCCAGTTCGTAACGCTCACGGTGCATGACCTTGAGGGTGGGGGCGTTCCAGCGGTCGAGTTTTCCCTGCAAGGGGGCAAAGAGTTCATCGAAAGGCAGCGGTTCGCTTTGCAGGTTGGTGTTGACGAAGATGAAGCCTGCCCACAAACGCACATGTGCTGCACGCAGGGGGAAGTCCTCGAAACGAAAGCCCGGCACGTCTTTCATGAACGGCGCGCCGATGAGTTTGCCATCCAGAGCGTAGGTCCAGGCATGATAATCGCATTGGATGCTGTTCTTGAAGCGGCCTTCCGGCTGTTCGCAGACGCGCGTGCCGCGATGCCGACAAACGTTGAAGAAGGCGCGAATTTCTCCCTGCCGGTCACGTAAAATGATGAGGTTTTCGCCCAAAATGTCTTGCAGGAAGTATTCGCCCGGGTTGGCAATGCGGCTGTGATGCCCAACGCAGAACCAGTAGCGGTCAAAGATGCGCTCTTTTTCACGGGCGAAGACTTCGGGCGAGGTGTAGTATTTTTGGGGCAGGGTCATTTCGCCGGGAATGAAGGTTTCAGCGGTTTTGAAGAAAGTGGACATGGGTGGCTCCTTTCTGGGAAACGAATGGGGAACGAAAGAAACGAATGACTGAACAACCTGAGAACCAACCTAAACAAATGACCGCAGGAGCCTCAAGAGAGATTCCTACGGTCACGTTACCCGGCAGGCCAGAGTGGCGCCGGGTGGGTCAGGCTTCGCGGTCAATCAGGACTTCGGGAACGGCGTGCAGCCGCAAGAGGGCGGAGAGAAAAACGGACTCCATAACTCTAATTTTAGCACACAGTCTGCTTGTGTGCAGGCCATCCTTCCCGACTATAATTAGCCAGGTAGATTTACTCTCTTTGAGTCATTTTGTGTGCGAAAGGTAACTCTCCCCCCTCGCCCTAACCCTCTCGCAGCCCCCTGCGAGTGCAAGCAGGAGAGGAGAACGGCTGCCAGGCAGCAATTTTGTGACCGAAAATAGCACAAATCCGGCCAATTTCTCCCCGCTTTCCCAGGGAGAATGGCTGGGGGTGATGGACGCCAGATAGTGATTGCGAAAGTCGGAAAACGGAGGAAACATGCCCCAAATTGCTCCTTACGGAAGTTGGAAATCTCCCATCACCACCGAAGTGATGACCGCCAAAACCATCGGACTGATGCAGGCGAGCCTCGATGGAAACGACGTGTACTGGCTGGAAAGCCGTCCGCTCGAAGGCGGGCGCAATGCGCTGGTCAAGGCTGTGCCGGGTGCGGAACCGGTGGAATGCCTGCCGCCGGAGTTCAACGTCCGCACGCGAGTCCATGAATATGGCGGTGGGGCCTATGCGGTGTTCGATGGCGTGATTTTCTTCGTCAATTTCAAAGACCAGCGGCTCTACCGGCTGACGCCAGGCGGCGCGCCCGAAGCCCTGACCCCCGCCGAAGGCTATCGCTACGCTGATTTCGCGCTCGACCGCGCCCGCAATCGCCTGATTTGCGTCTGTGAAGACCATACCGGCGGTGGGGAACCGGTCAATACGCTGGTTGCCGTTCCGCTCTCAGGGGGGAGCAGCGGCGAAGTGTTGGTTTCCGGCTTCGACTTTTTCTCCAACCCGCGTCTCAGCCCCGATGGAACGCAATTGTGTTATCTGACCTGGAATCATCCCAACATGCCCTGGGATGGCACCACGCTGTGGGTGGCCCGGATAGGGGAAGACGGCGCGCTGGGGCAGTCGAAACCGGTGGCAGGGGGCAAGGCCGAATCCATCTTTCAGCCGGAATGGTCTCCCGAAGGCGTGCTGCACTTCGTCAGCGACCGAACCGGTTGGTGGAATCTCTACCGCCTGAACGGGGACGAGGCTGAAGCGCTCTATCCCGCCGAGGCTGAGTTCGGTATGCCCCAGTGGGTCTTTGGAATGCGGACGTATGCTTTTCTTGGCGCGCGCGAGCTGGCGTGCGCCTTCACCCGCAACGGCCTATGGACGCTGGCGCGCCTGGAGGCCGACCGCAAAGCGCTCATGCCGTTCGACCTGCCTTTCACTGCCTTTTCGGATGTCTGTGTGGGAGAGGGAGCGGTGGTTTTCCTGGCCGGTTCGCCCGAACAGCCGTTTGGCGTTTGGCGCTTTCATCCGCGCAGCGGCGCGCTGGAGGCGTTGAAACTCTCCTTTGCGCCGGAGATTCCGCGCGGCTACTTTTCCACGCCTCGCCCGGTGGAATTTCCTACTGAAAACGGTCAGACGGCGCACGCTTTGTTCTATCCACCCACCAACCCCGATTTTCGCGCGCCCGAAGGCGAACTGCCGCCTCTGCGCGTCATCAGTCACGGCGGGCCAACTGCTGCCACCAACGCCGTCCTGAATTATCGCATTCAATACTGGACCAGCCGCGGTTTTGCCGTGCTGGATGTCAATTATGGCGGCTCAACCGGCTATGGGCGCGCTTACCGCGAACGCCTGAACGGCAACTGGGGCATTGTGGATGTGGACGATTGCTGTAACGGCGCGCGCTGGCTGGCCGCGCAGGGGCTGGTGGACGGCAAGCGCATGGCGATTTCCGGCGGCAGCGCGGGCGGGTTCACTACGCTGGCGGCGCTGGTTTTCAAGGATGTCTTTGCTGCTGGCGCCAGTCATTACGGCGTCAGTGACCTGGAAGCCCTCGCCAGAGATACGCATAAATTTGAGAGCCGCTATCTCGACAGCCTGGTTGGCCCCTACCCGGAGCGCAGAGACCTGTATCTCGCGCGTTCCCCTATTCACCATGCCGACCGTCTTTCCACGCCCATCATCTTGTTACAGGGCGACTCTGACCCGGTGGTACCGCCCAACCAATCTGAAGCGATGTTTCGGGCGGCCAAAGCGCGCGGCGTGCCAACCGCCTATCTCCTGTTTGAGGGTGAACAGCACGGCTTCCGCAAAGCCGAAAACATCCGACGCGCCTTCGAGGCGGAGTTCTATTTTTACGCGAAAATTTTCGGCTTCTCTCCGGCGGATGAGATTGAACCGGTGGAAGTTAGTTATCAGTAATCAGTTGTCAGTCATCAGTAATCAGTAATCAGTTATCAGTTATCAGTTATCAGTTATCAGTTGTCAGTTATCAGTTATCAGTCATTAGCATACAGTGACTCCTCACTCCTCACTGTTCACTGTTCACTGATTACTGATTACTGATTACTGCTCACTGCTGAATCTCCGCTGCGCGCAGGGTGTTTTTCATCAGCATGGCAATTGTCATTGGCCCCACGCCGCCGGGGACGGGGGTAATCCAACCGGCCACTTCCTTCGCTTCGTCGAAGTTGACATCGCCTACCAGCCGGTAGCCGCTCTTTTTGGTCTCATCCGGTTTGGAGTTGATGCCCACGTCAATCACTGCCGCGCCGGGTTTAATCCACTCCCCGCGCACGAATTCGGCTTTGCCGATGGCGGCAATCAGGATGTCGGCTTGCCTCACCACGCCGGGCAAATCGCGCGTGCGCGAGTGGCAGACCGTCACAGTGGCGTTCTTGCCAATCAGGAGCAGGGCGGCGGGCATGCCGACGATGTTCGAGCGGCCCAGAACAACCGCATTGGCGCCCTCGATTTTGACGCCAGACTGTTCGAGCAGGTAGATGCAGCCAAAGGGCGTGCAAGGCACAAAGAGCGGCTCGCGTCCCTTTTGGGCCAGACGGCCTATGTTGAGCGGTGAGAAGCCATCCACATCTTTTTCGATGCTGATGAGGCTCAAAATCCGTTCCTCGTCCAGGTGGGCTGGGAGCGGTAACTGCACCAGGATACCGTTGACCTTCTTGCTGCGGTTCAGGCTCTTGATGAGTTTTTCCAGTTCCTCCTGCGAAACATCCGCTGGCAGATGGTGATGCACCGACCCCATCCCCAACTCCTCGCAGGCTTTTCTCTTCGCGCGAACGTAGGTGGCCGAATCCACCCGGTCGCCGACCAGGACGGTGGCAAGGGTGGGCCTGGATTTGCCTGCCGCAGTGCGTCGGGCAACTTCGGCGGCCACTTGCTCGCGCACTTGCTGGGCAATTGCTTTGCCGTCAATCAGTTGGGCGGTCATGGTGGTATCCTCTCTGAATACAGTGTGCGTCGCGCCAGGGAGCGGGGCTTTCTCAGGCAAAGCAGGCTCCCGTTTGGCTGGTTTCATTTTTTCAGGCGCGACGTACTCTGGGGTACGAATAAACCGATTATACAATGCTGAAATCGTCGGGCAAAGTGACACCTGACATGCATCCTCCTGCAACCTGACACCTAGCCACCTGTCATCTCCAACACCGCTTCGCCATCAAAACGGCTATGCTTCAGGTCATCCAGGGCCTGGTTCACCTGCTCCAGCGGATAGACCTGCACGGTAGCGTGGATGCCCGCCTTAACGGCCAGCGCCAGGAATTCCACGCCATCGCGGTACGTCGCATTGGCTACCGAGCGCAGTTGACGTTCTCCCCACAATGTGGCGTAGGGGAAGGAGGGAATATCGCTCGCGTGAATGGCGTTGATAGAGACGATGCCACCGGGGCGAATGGACTCCAGCGCGCGCACGATGATTTCTCCCGACGGGGCAAAGACTACCGCCTTATCGAGCATGGCCGCGCTGGAGCCTGCTTCCGTTGCTCGAACCGCACCCAACTCCAGCGCGTGCCGTTGATGCGAAGCCGAGCGCGTGAAGACGTGAACCTCGCAACCCCAATGACGCAAAACTTGAATGCACAAATGCGCGCTGGCCCCAAATCCGAACAATCCCACCCGCTCGCCGGGCTGGATTTCCGCCTTCTTAAGCGCCCGGTAGCCGACGATGCCTGCGCACAAAAGCGGCGCGGCCTGTTCAGCGGGGATTTCGGCGGGGATGGGCAGGACGTAGCGCGAATCGGCCAGCAGGTACTCGGCGAAGCCGCCATCCACGCTGAAACCGGTGAATTGCGCCTGCGGACACAGGTTTTCCATGCCGCGCCGGCAAAAATCGCATTCGCCGCAGGCCCAATGCAGCCAGGGGACGCCGACCCTGGCTCCAACTCTCAAGCCAGGGGCTTCCCCTTTCCTGCCGGGAGTGGGCGAAGGCAGCAGGGCGTCCACTATCCCCACCACCTGATGCCCCGGCGTAACCGGCAAACGCGGCGGGAGAATATCGCCCTCGGCAATGTGTAAATCGGTGTGACAGACTCCGCATACGCTGACCTGAATCCGCACCTGCCCCGGCGCGGGTTCAGGCAGGGGCAGGTCAGCGGGGAGCAGGGGCTTGTGTTCGATGGGAGCAGGAGAAACCAGGCGATAGGCTTTCATATCATTCAGGACAACTGCTCGAAGGTAGAAATATCGGGCGGAAGGGTGAACCAGAACTGCGCGCCCTGTCCTGGCTCGGCCTGCGCCCAAATGCGTCCGCCGTGCCGCTCGATGATGCGCCGGACCGTTGCCAGGCCAATCCCCGTTCCTTCGTAGCGGTCGCCGGTGTGCAGGCGCTGAAAAACGCCAAACAGCCGGTCGGCATAACGCATATCGAAGCCGGTGCCGTTATCGCGGATGAAATACGCCCCATCCTGAAAACCGATTTCGATGACCGCCGGAGACCGTTCGCGGCTGTATTTAAAGGCGTTGTTCAGCAGATTGATGAACACCTGGCGCAACAGGGTGGGGTCAGCAGCGCAGCCAGGCAGCGAGCCGATTTTCCACTCTACCAGGCGGTGGGGTTCGCTCGAACGCAGATTTTCGATGCTTTCGTTCACCAGGTCGGTCAGCTGCTCCGAAGTCACCGTTTGGATGCGCAAGGTGTGACGGCCCACGCGCGAGAGTGCCAGCAGACCGTCAATTAACTGTCCCATGCGGCTGGCTTCCGCGCGAATGTATGCCAGGTGCCGGCGCGCTTCCTCGTCCAGCGTGGCAGATTCTTCCAGAATGGCTGAAAAGCCGTTAATGGCGCGCAGAGGGGCGCGCAAATCGTGCGAGACCGAATACGAAAACGACTCCAATTCCTGGTTGGCTTTTTGAAGCTGTTCGGTGCGTTGTTCGACCATTTGCTCCAACGAAAGGCTCAACTGGCGGTAGCGTTCTTCTGCAGCCCGCACTTCCTGTAACTCCTCCTGCAAGCCTGCGGCCATCTGGTTGAAGGTGCGCGCCAGCAAGCCAATTTCATCATCGTCTGACGTGACCTGAACGCGCGCCGATAAATCTCCGTTCATCAACTGCCGGGCGGCTTCGGTCAGTCGCTGGATGGGATGGAAGAAGCGGTTTGCTACCCACAGCGCCACCAGCAGCGTTGTTGCCAGTATCCCTGCCGAAATTAACAGCACCATCGAAATGTGAGAGACAATGTATGTTTCGATGTCGGCTTCTGGTTGGACGTATAACACATGCAGGGGGGCACCCTGTAACCGCTGGTGCGCGACGGCGTACGTCCAACCGGCCAGTTGCGTGCGGCGAATGGTGGGAGTATCCTGCAACAGATGCAGGTCAATTTGTTTCAAGGAGGGGATGACCTCCCGTTTCCACGAAAGCACCCGTCCGGCTTCATCTGCTACGATTGGGAAGGAACCCTGCCCGGCTAGATTGACCGATTCCCACGCCAGTAATTGCACCACGGACAGGTTGTAGCGCAGCGCCAGCACGCCGACGGCTTCTCCGCCCTCGCTCCAAACCGGCACGGCAAAGTAGATGAAACGCGCTTCGGATTCGTCCGGTTCGGTAACTATGATTCGTGCTTCTCCGCTCTGGATGGTTTGGCGAAAGAACGCTTCTTTGGCAACGTTTTGATGGGTGTTTAGACGGGTCTGGTCATAGACCACCTCGCCCTGGCGGTCAATCAGCATATAAGATTGAATGTAAGCCTGGTTGGTCGTTCGTCCCAATGCTTTGAACAAAATGCTCAAGGCGGGTTCGCTTATCTGCCGATATTCCTTACTGCGGGTAAGGAAAGACGAAAAAATGGGCAGTTGCGCCTGCGAGCGTAAATTCACAATCGTTTCGTTGAAGAACGTATCGAGCCACAAGGCGGTTTGCTGCGCGCCGACCTGTAATTCCCGCTCTGCCGAGGTCAGCAGGGTTTTGTAGAGCGTATCGAAATACAACAGGCCCATTACCGTTAGAGGAATGAGCGCCATCAGTTGAAAGACCAGGATGAGTTTGAAGCGAAGCGATTGCCGCATGAAGTTTCAGGGTAAGGAATAAAGAAAGGACGAAACGATGTACTCATCGAGGTTGAGCGCTTTGCTCAACACGCCCTTTTTGAGAAAAAAATCTACATACACTTGCGCTGAATAATAGACCGAAGAAAAATCGTTCCCTTTGCGGAAAAACTGGCGGTTGCGCTCCAGCGTCAGCAACTCCAGCCCTTCCAGAGAGAGTTCGGCGGGGGTCAGATTTACGGCCTGCGAAATCACTTGCTCAGCCTCTTGTGGGTGAGCGAGCCAGAAATCTACCGCGCGGAACCAGCCGCGCAAAAAGGCGCGCACGTCTTCAGGGCGACTCTGTAAGACGTGTTCATGAAAGGCAACGGCATCTGGAATCAGGCCTGGCACATCGGCCCCTGTGAAAATGACTCGCGCCCCGTTGGCAACCGCGCGGGAAACGAACGGCTCCCACGTCTGGAACGCATCTACCCGCCCATCGGCCAGCATTTGCAGGGCTTCCTTTTCGGTCTGCATTGGAACCCAAATGACCTCGCTGGCGCTCACTCCTGCTTTTTGCAGCATTACGCTCACCACCACCTCGCCGTATCCTGCCGCGCCCAAAACAATGCGCTTGCCTTTCAGGTCGGCAGCAGATTGGATTTCCGGGCGTGCTACTACTGCGTCTCCGGTCGTGGAAATATCGGTCAGCATGACGATACGTGTATCGGGTGCTTTGGCGCCGACTGCAATCAGCGAACCAAGCGAAAGCGTAATGCCGTCATACGCGCCGGCCTCGAACTCCAACCGCTGTTGGCGGCTGTTTTCGTTCAGACTGTATTCGACATTCACTCCTTCGGCCTCGAAAAACCCCTTTTCTTTTGCCAGCACTGCCGGCATGAAACCCGGCCAGGGGTTGACTGCAATCACCAGCGGCGGGCGGCTGTTGGGCGCCTCGTTCTCCTGGTTCGTGCCGGGCAGCCCGCAGGCGCTGAGACACACAGCCAGCCAGACCAACACAAACCCCAATTTGCCAGTTGTTTGCATATCTACCTCCTGCCTGATACAAAAACCGGCCTGTTCGGACGCTGGAGATTATATTACACGCCAAAGCGTTTTTGGAGCGAACCACTCTGTTTCTTTCACGTATTCTGGCGTAGAATTGCGCGCAGATATGCGTGCATCATCGGTAGAAGAAGCCATTCAAGAGGCACAACAGGCCTGGAAACGGGGAGACAAGCGCGCCGTCCGCCGCTGGGCCGGGTACGCCTTAGCGCAGGATGCCGACCTGGAAGAAGCCTGGCTGTTATTGGCCGCCGTCTCAACACCGCGCGCCAGCATCGCGTTCTTGCAACGCGCGCTGCAGGTCAATCCCAACAGTGAGCGCGCCAGACGCGGCCTGGAGTGGGCGCGTCGGCGGTTGGATGAAGCACCCACCGCGCCGGGAACGTCCCTATCTGCGCCCGATTCTCCCAGTCAAAGCGTGAATCTTCCCCCCTCGCGCGGCGCATCTCCTGCCCCTGAAGCCCCGCGCATCGCTTCGCGCGCCGAACAAAGCCGGTTCGATGGCTTTGGCCTGTTGAAGCGCTGGTTTTCCAACCGATTCGTGTCCGTGGCCTTTCTGATGCTTTTTGGGCTTCTGAGTATCCTGTTCCTTACCCGGGTCACCCCGGCGCGTGGATTTCTCAACGCAGGCAGCAGGTTGGCCTCTCCGCAAGAGACGCCGCACGCAACTGCCGCTACGCTGCAAACCGATGGATTATCCACCCCCGTTGCAGCCTCGCCGTTCTATGCTTCGTCTCCTGTGCCGGAAGAGACGACCCGCTTTAGCACGTTTGTATCGGAAGAGACGGCTGTGTGGCCGACCCCCCTGCCCACCGATACACCCGACCCGCAACAACCCACCCCAAATTACGAGAGCGGCAAACTCATCCTCGTAGATATTTCCGAACAGCGCATGTACGTTTACGAAGACGGAACACTGATATACACCTTCGTCGTCTCGACTGGCATGAACGGCGGCACGCGCGTTGGCACCTTCAGTGTGCTGAACAAAATCCCCAACGCGTATGGCTCCACATGGGACATCTGGATGCCCAACTGGTTGGGCATTTACTGGTCGGGGCATTTGCAAAATGGCATTCATGCTTTGCCCATTCTTCCCAACGGTCAACAGCTTTGGGCGGGTTATCTCGGCGCACCGGTTTCGTATGGTTGTGTGGTATTAGGAACGTATGAATCCCAACTCTTGTACGACTGGGCTGAAGTTGGAACGCCGGTTGTTATTCAGTATTGATATAATCTGAGAACTATCCTGTCGAGCGAGGAGATTTCCTGATGAAACGCGTTGCTATTCTGACCGACAGCACGGCCTATCTTTCTGCCGAAGTGCTGGCCCGGTACGAAATTGCCACCATCCCGTTGCAAGTGATTTGGGGGGAAGAGACTTTTCTTGATGGTGTGACCATTCAGCCATCGGAGTTCTACCAGAAATTGCAGAGCGCCAAAGTGATGCCCAGCACGTCTCAACCTTCTGCTGGAGCGATGAAAGAAGCCTTTAGCCGCCTGCTCGAACAGGCCGAATTCGTACTGGGGATTTTCATCTCATCCAAACTCTCTGGTACTGTGCAATCGGCCATTCAGGGGCGCGATATGCTGGGGCAGGATACCCGGCGCGTTGAAATCTTCGACAGTCAGACAACCGCGATGGCAATGGGTTTTCAGGTGCTGGCCGCTGCCCAAACCGCCGTGCAGGGTGCCTCGGTGCAGGAGTGTATTCAGGCTGCGGAACAGGCGCGCCAGACAAGCGGCGTGTATTTTGTTCTCGATACGCTCGAATTCCTGCATCGCGGCGGTCGAATTGGTGGGGCGCAGCGTTTTCTTGGCACAGCGTTGAATCTTAAACCGATACTCACCATTGCAAACGGAAAAGTCGAAGCGGTTGAACGCGTGCGCGCCAAAAGCAAAGCCTTAGAACGGCTGGTTGCAATTGTCACCGAACAAATAAACGCCCGTCCCCTGAAGCGCCTGGCCGTCTTGCACGCCAATTCTCCTGCCGAAGCCCAGGCGGTGCTGCAAAAAGCCGCTGCGCAGCTGCGGCCTGCTGAGACTTTCACCAGCGAACTCAGCCCGGTCATCGGTACGCACGTCGGCCCCGGCACAATTGGCCTGGCCTATCAGACCGGCGCGTAGCAGGTATACTCCGCATGACTCTTCAGCCTACGCCCATCGTCATTGGGATTGCGGGCGGCTCCGGTTCCGGCAAAACTACGGTAGCCCAGGAAATTCTGAACCGTGTGGGCCCGGCGCGCATCGCCTACCTGCCGCACGATGCCTATTACCGTGACCTGAGCGGATTGCCGCCGGCTCAACGTGCTGAAGTCAACTTCGACCATCCTAACGCGCTCGAAACGGAATTGCTCATTCAACACGTCCTGCAACTCAAACAGTATCAACCCATCGAACTGCCGGTTTACGACTTTTCCGTTCACACCCGCACGACCCAAACCATCCTCATCAAACCCCAGCGCGTCATCATGGTCGAAGGCATTCTCATCTTCGCCGAACCGGAACTGCGCAAACTGTTCGATATCCGTATCTTCGTAGATACCGATTCTGATTTGCGCTTCATTCGCCGGCTTCAGCGCGACCTGACCGAACGCGGACGTACCACCGAGTCGGTCATTCACCAGTACCTGAAGACGGTGCGACCCATGCACCTGGAGTTCGTCGAACCATCCAAACGCTACGCCGACATCATCATCCCCGAAGGCGGCTTCAATCTGCCTGCGCTCGATATGGTTGTAGCGCGTATCGAAGAGATGCTGCGATGAACTCCGTCTCCACCGCGCCCGATGCGAAACGAACCTGTTCCCTGCTTCGGGCGCGCCCTTTTCATCCACAGGAGTGAGATATGAAACGATGGAACACCCCGCCCGCCATGCAAATTGACCCCAAAAAGAAATACACCGCCACCATCTCTACGGAAAAGGGTGACATGGTGCTGGAACTGTTTGCCGATAAAACCCCCATCACGGTCAACAACTTCGTCTTTTTGGCGCGCGAGGGCTTTTATGACGGCACGATTTTCCACCGTGTGATTGCCGATTTCATGGCACAGGGCGGTGACCCCACTGGCACGGGGCGCGGCGGCCCCGGTTACCGCTTTCAGGATGAATTTCATCCCTCTTTACGGCACAACAAACCCGGCATTCTCTCGATGGCAAATGCCGGCCCCAACACCAACGGCTCGCAGTTCTTCATTACCCATGTCCCTACCCCCTGGCTTGATAACAAACACAGCGTCTTTGGGCAACTTATCTCCGGTATGGATGTTTTGCTCTCCATCCCCCCGCGTGACCCAATGCGCCCCGAATCTCCCGGTGTCAAAATCAAAACCATCACCATCACCGAAAGTGAGTAAGCCGGCATGACCCCTGAGCGCCGCGACACCTTGTTGCGCTTGCTGGCGCTGTTTGGTGTTGCGGCGCTGATTGTTTTGTTATTCATTTACCGCAAAGAGTTACAATCCCTCCAGCAATATGGCTATTTTGGCATTTTTCTGCTCTCTATTGCTGCCAATGCCACCATTATTATCCCTCTGCCAGGAGTTGCAATTACAACAGCAATGGGAGCCATCTTTCATCCGTTGGGTGTGGCGGTGGCAGCCGGGCTGGGCGCCGCTTTGGGCGAACTCTCCGGCTATCTGGCGGGGTTCAGCGGACAGGGCATCGTGGCAAAAACCGCGTTCTACGAAAAACTGACCGCCTGGATGCAAACCCACCCGCGCCTGAACATGCTTGCTATTCTGGTGCTGGCCTTCATTCCCAACCCCCTCTTTGATGTTGCCGGATTTGCCGCCGGCACGCTCAAACTTCCGCTCTGGCAGTTCCTGCTCCCCTGCGCGATTGGAAAAATTTTGAAGATGATGCTGTTTGCCTATGCCGGAGCGCTCTCTTTCGATTGGTTGATGAAGTAACCTTCTCTGGCTATCCAGTTCTGATAACCAGGCAGCCGAAGACAAGGAGAACCAATGTCTTACGCAGAAATCGATTCTTATCTCACCTCCCATCTCGACCATTCCATCGCCGAACTCTCCCGCCTGGTGGCACAGCCCTCGGTTGGAGCACAAAACTGGGGGCTGGATGAATGCGCCGCCCTGGTGGCCGAACTGCTCCAAAAACGCGGTTTCGAGACGCAAATTCTCCCCACTGGCGGCGCGCCGGTCGTCTTGGGTGAGCGGAAAGGCCGCAACACCGCAAAAACCCTGCTCTTTTATAACCACTACGACGTGCAACCCCCCGAACCCCTGGAATTGTGGGAAACGCCGCCGTTTGAGCCCTCTCTCCGTGAGGGCAAACTGTATGGACGTGGTGTCAGCGATGACAAAGCCCACATCACCGCCCGCTTGTTTGCGCTCGATGCTCTGCTGGAGACCGAAGGCGAATTGCCCTGTAACGTCAAATTCCTCATCGAAGGCGAAGAAGAGACCGGTTCCGTTCACCTGCCCGCCTTCATCACCGCTAACAAGGAAAAACTGGCCGCCGATGCCTGCATTTGGGAATTCGGCGGGGTGGACCACCGCGAAGTTCCGATGCAGTATCTTGGCCTGCGGGGGATTTGCTATGTAGAACTCTCGGTCGAAACCGCCGCAACCGATGTTCACAGTGGCCTGGGCGGGAGCATCTTTCCCAACGCCGCCTGGCGACTGGTTTGGGCGCTCAACTCCCTCAAAGGCCCCGATGAGCGCATCCGCATTCCTGGCTGGTACGAGGGTATCCTGCCTCCCACCGAACGCGACCGCGAACTCTTTGCCCGTCAGCCAGACCTGGCTGAAGAATACAGGCACCGCTACGGCGTGCGTGAATTTCTCAAAGGCGTTCATGGTGGTGTGGAACTGGCAATGCAGGAAGTCTTTGAACCAACCTGCACCATCTGCGGTCTGACGAGCGGCTATCAGGGTCCTGGCTCCAAGACGGTTTTGCCCGCCAGGGCCTCGGCAAAAGTAGATTTTCGCCTGGTTCCAGGACAGACGATTGAACGCTGCCTGTCCCTCCTGCGCCAGCACCTCGACCAGGAAGGTTTCTCAGATGTTCACATCGAATTTTTGGGCGGCGGCCCGGCGGCGCGCACCAACCCTGATGACCCGTTCATTCAACTGGTCGTCTCCACTGCCGAAGAAGTCTATGAACATCCGATGGAACTGATTCCGATGGTCGGTGGAAGTGGGCCGAACTATCCTTTCGTTCATGAACTCAACCTGCCGGTTGCCACCGCCGGGCTGGGCTACCCCGATACCCGCGCCCATGCGCCCAATGAAAACATCCGCCTGGATTTATATCTGAAACATGCCCGCCACATGGCGCGAGTGCTGAAAGAATTTGCAAAATAGCGGTGTAAATTGGAGATTTGCGCAGATATTTACAGGTAAACCATCTTATGAACGAACCCTCCACCGGTGACTCCACCCCGCCTGCCCCAATCACCGCCATCGTCCGGGTCACTCCCCCGTCCGAACAGCCTGCCGGATGGAAAATCAACCTGTTGCGCCTGCTCGTCCTGGTGCTGGTTGTCATCGTCAGCCTTTTCTTGTTGCAACAGCGCGCCCAAATTCAGCAACTGGCCGGGGTGGGCTACCCGGGCATTTTTGTAACAGCCATGATTTCCAGCGCCACCGTCCTGGTGCCTGGACCGGGTCTGGCAATCGTCTTTACAATGGGCGGAATTTTGCATCCGCTGGGCGTGGCACTGGCTGCTGGCAGTGGCGCAGCAGTGGGAGAAATCTCGGCCTACCTGGCTGGCATCAGCGGGCGTGCCGTCATCGAACGAATGGACCTCTACCGGCGCGTCAAACCCCAAATCGTCAAGTATGGACCGTTTGCCATCTTCGTGCTGGGTGCCATTCCAAACCCCGTCTTCGACCTGGCTGGCATTGCGGCAGGGGCCCTGAAAATGCCCTTCTGGAAATTCTTCCTGGCCGTATGGGCTGCACAGGTTCTCAAAATGACTTTCATCGCTTTTGCCGGTTCCTTTTCCCTGAACTGGTTGACTGGATAGTATAATTGACTCAACGCAAAATTCCATTAAGGAGGCTCCCATGCTCGTCGGCGAACGAATGTCCAAACCCGTCATCACCATCTCTCCCGATTTACCCATCCCCGAAGCCATTAACCTGCTCAAAAAAGAGCGCATCCGCCGTGCGCCGGTCGTCAAAGACGGCAAACTGGTTGGCATTGTGTGTGATGACGACCTGCTCAACGCTTCGCCCTCGCCCGTCACCACCCTGAGCATCTGGGAAATGAATTACCTGTTGAGCAAAATCACAGTTGCCGAAGTGATGACCAAAAACGTCCTGACCGTGACCGAAGATACCCCCATTGAACAGGCGGCGCGTATCATGGCCGACAACAAAATCGGCGGCCTGCCCGTCATGCGTGATGGCTACGTTGTTGGCATCATCACTGAAACCGACCTGTTCAAAATCTTCCTGGAACTGCTTGGCGCGCGCGAAACCGGTGTACGCGTCACTGCGCTTATCGAAGACAAACCCGGTCAACTGGCGCGCTTCACCGAAGCAGTGGCCGAAAAACGTGGCAACTTCGTGGCCTTTGGCGTGATTGCCGGCGAAACGCCCGCCGACAAATTGCTCACCTGCAAAATTCAAGGACTGACGCCTGAGCAAGTGCGCGAAACCCTCCAACCGCTCGTCAAACAAATCATAGACATCCGCGCCTGAAGTGTGAATGCTCCCGAAAGGAACCAACCTTCGGGAGCGTTTTTTTATCTCTTCTTTTCGGATGTCTTGCGCCCGGGCGTTTCGCCGCGCCCAGGCGTGCGGCGTGGCCTGCGCAGGGTGACCGTTTCGTTGGGGGACACGGGTCTGGTCACGGGTGGTTTTGCCGGTGTTGCGCGGGTTCGCCCCTCGGGCGGTTCCCCCTTCAACGCCGCAACTTCCTGTTGCGTCAGGTAGCGCCATTCTCCGGGTTTCAACGTTCCAAGCCGCAGCGACCCAATCCGTACCCGCAAAATGCGGACGACCGGCAACCCCAGCTTTGCCCCAATCTCGCGGATTTGGCGCTTACGACCCTCCTTCATGATAACCCGCAGCCACATACCCTTCCCGGCCTGCGATTCGACGCGCACCTCCGCCGGTTGGGTTTTATAGCCATCCTCCAACACCACCCCACGTCGCCAGATTTCCAATTGCTCCTGGTCGGGGTGCCGCGCGACCAGAACACGGTACTCCTTCTCGTGTCCGTGCGAGGGATGGGTGAGTTTTTGAGCCAGCGCGCCATCGTTGGTCATCAGCACCAACCCTTCACTGTCGAAATCCAGCCGACCGACCGGAAATAAACGTTCCGAAACCGGAATCAGGTCGCGCACCGTGCGGCGCATATCACCTGGCTCTGGTTCAACGGTGGTTAACACAAAGCGTGGCTTATGCAGCGCGATATACACTTTTTGTTCTGGCGGCTGAATCGGTCGCCCATCCACTGTGATTTTGGCGCTTACCGGATTGGCTTTTTGTCCAAGCACAGCCACAGCGCCATCCACGCGCACCCGTCCGGCGCGAATCAGTTCTTCGCAATCGCGCCGGGAACCCAGCCCGGCCTGTGCCAGTATCTTTTGCAGTCTTTCTTCCATAGGGTTTGCTACACTTCCGCTTCTCGTTTCAGCCCTGGCGCGGGCGTGCCGCAGTAGGGGCAAA
Organism: Anaerolineales bacterium; assembly: GCA_025056175.1. Classification (GTDB taxonomy): domain Bacteria; phylum Chloroflexota; class Anaerolineae; order Anaerolineales; family Villigracilaceae; genus UBA5195. The sequence goes on along the minus strand of JANWWK010000056.1, from coordinate 27,844 downwards.
TGTTCCAGGGCAATTCCATCAACTTTCCACAGTGTGGACAGGTCTTTTTCAAACGGGTATGACAATTCGGGCAAACCTGCCAATCCTCGCGGATTCTGCGCTCACAGCCTGGACAGAGTGCCTGGTCTTCGATGGAAGCCAGCAGAGCTTCCTCTTCCAGCGTGCGCTGATAATCTTCTTCCAACGTGCGTGGTGGACGCAAAATCAAATAAACCAGAATGCCCGGCAAATTGAGCGCCGCCACTACCAGCACGGCCAACACGTGCGCCAGCGGGTCGCGTGCGCGAGAACGGATGTCGCGCCACGTCCAGATAACCAGCGCCAGCCACAGCGCAGCCAAAAATGCGCCGCCAAAGGCCGTGGCGATAAGCAGAATGCTGTTGAACAAAGTAGGGTCTAGAGGCATGTGGGTAGTTTAGCACAATTCCTGTAGAACATTCTACCTCAGCCGCCGAACATCTCCCTCGCGGCGGGTGATGCCCATCGAATCCAGATGTTCGAGCAGGGCAAGGGCATATTTGCGGCTGGTTTGGAAGAGGTCACGCACTTCGGCAGCGGTTGCCTGTCCTTGTTGCATGAGCAGGCCGCGCACGGCGTTGACCATCTGGTCGTAATCGCTTTTGCGGAAGACCACCTCGGCAGAGACCGGTATCAGTTCGCCCAATTCCACCAGTGCAGCATACACGTCCTCGCCTGCTTCGGCCTGGCATTCTTTGACCGAGGGCGGGGCATACGGCTGAGCGGCAAATTTTTTGAGCAAGGCTCTGACTTTTGCCTCTTGTTCTGCCGAAAAACGGATTTCATGGTCCGGCAGGGCCGACCAGTTGCCGCCTTCGGCCAGGTTTAGCCGCTTGAGCGCCGCCTGAAACAGGCGGGGAGGCAGTTTCAGGCGGCTTTTGAGTTCCTCGCGCGGAATGCCACGTCGCAGCGGATAGGCTTTATGGTAGTTGGAGAGCGTCGCCAGCACCGAATCCTTCAGCGCCATCCACAAAGGGTGGGAAATGAGCAAGACATCAGCAGATGGGGAGATTTCGCCGTCTTCAAGAGCAATCAAGAAGCCGTTTTCCAGACACTCTCGCAGCGCGCTGGCAGCGGCCTCACTCGTCAGCTGTGCTTTGGCGGCTATCTCGCGGGCGGTAGCCGCCCCTAATCGGTTGGCTGCTGCAAGCAAAACTTCAGCCGGGGTGCCTTGGGCAAGCATTTCTAACCCCTGCAGAACGTTCGCGTCGAAGCGTTTGTGCCGCTGTTTGGGGTGCGCGTCCACAACCTGGCCGCCTCCCAGCGTTTCGGAAGGAGACGGACGCCGCAGGATATAGCGGTCGCCGCGCGTGGCGACCAGGGGGTCGCGCAGTTCCAGCTGAATCCATCCTTCTTCCCCAGGATGAAGTGCTTCCACCCCCAGTAACCGCAACGTGGCGATCACTTCTGCCGCGCCCAGAAAGACTTTGACTTCCGTACCATGTGTGAGTGCAGCCGAAACGTCTTTCAACAGGCGAAAACGTGCATCCAGGCGGCGGGTGGGTTGATAGTGGCCCGGGATGACCAGCACATCGCCGCGCGCAATTTCTTCAACCGCGATTCCACTGATGTTAACCGCTGTGCGGCTGCCTGGAATGGCAACATTTTCTTTTTTCTTGTGCGTTTGCAGGCCGCGAATCCGCCCTCGCTTGCCGGAGGGGAGAATTTCCACCTCGTCGCCCAGGGAGAGACGCCCATCGCTGAGTGTGCCGGTGACCACGGTACCGAAGCCGGGCATGGTAAAGACGCGGTCAATCGGCAGGCGCGGACGCCCCCAGTCGGGGCGTGGTGCGGTTTCACCCAGAACCTGCTCCAGCACCCGCAACAGATTGTCTAACCCGGTGCGGGTGCGCGCCGAAACGCGCACCATCGGCGCGCCTTCCAGACAGGTGCCTGTGAGCGTGCGCCGGATGTCTTCCTCGACCAGCGCAAGCCATCCATCATCATCCACCATGTCTGTTTTGGAGAGGACGATAACGCCTTTGGAGATTTGCAGTAAGTCCAGGATGGCGAGGTGTTCGCGTGTTTGGGGCATCACGCCTTCATCGGCGGCAATCACCAGCAACGCAGCGTCAATGCCGCCCACCCCCGCCAGCATGTTGCCGATGAAATCACGGTGGCCGGGAACGTCAATCATGCCCACTTCCTCACCGCCAGGCAGGGTCAGCCAGCCGAAACCGAGTTCGATGGTCATCTCGCGCGCCTGTTCTTCCTTAAGGCGGTCGGGGTGAACACCGGTCAGGGCAGCGATGAGGGTAGATTTGCCGTGGTCAACATGTCCGGCAGTGCCGATAACGCGCATGGTTCTCCTGCAGAGTTGTTTTGGAGGGGTGGCTGAGGGCTGGAACAGCCAGACAGGCGTCGTAACTGCGTTAGCGGGTGGGTCGGGTGCGTCCCATGATACGTTCGTAATTCGTCAAAAAGGCGTGCGCCCAGTTCATCAGTTCTTGTAATTGAGTTTCGGTGGCTTCCGTGGTTTGCTGCAACAAGTCTTGCATGGTCTGGTTGGCGTCATCCAGTGCGGCCAGGTGCTGGCTGAGTTTTTCCAGTTCCTCATGCAGGTCTTTGTTGAGTTCGTCCTGGGTCAGAGTATAGTTCGTCCAGCGCTTCTGGTCATCTGCCTTGAAGGTGACCCACTCCTGTCGGAAGCGTTCTTCGGCCAGGCGCTGCATTTCGGTAATTTCGTTGATGCGCCGTTCCAGGCGGGTGTTCATCTCATCAAAGGCTTCTTGAGAGCGTTTGACGGAGCGTTGGGTTTCTTCGAGGACGAGCAATTGCTGGTCGAGGGTGGCAGTCTGACGGGCAAAGGCCTCGAAGCGTAGCTGCATTTCTTTCCAGCCGCGTTCGCGGTCTACCTGAGCAAGGTTTTGTTGTTCGATGAACTGCATCTGGGCCAGGCGGCGGTCGGTTTCGGAAGCCATCAGTTCGTTGATGCGGGCGTCGAGCTGTCGAATGGTATCGGCAACCAGGTCGGCGCGTTCGCGGGCTTCATCGGCGCGCTTGCGGATGGCGGCCAGTTCTCCCTGCAAGTCGGTAATGCGTTTGGCGTCTTGTTTGCGCGCGTCTTCTGCCATGCGAATTCCGCGTCGCAGTTCGTCATCCACCAGGTTGAAGTCTTTGATTTTCTTCTCCAGGTCACTAATCAGGCGCGCCAGACGGCTATCTTCTTCGGCGCGTGCTTGAAGCGCACGCCGAATTTCATTGAAAGCCTCCAGGCTGGTGCGAATTTCGTAAATGGACTTGTTGAGCGCTTCCACTTCGGCGCGGCGGCGGTCTTCTACCTCTCGGTCATGTTTGAGCCGGCGTTTTTCGACTTCGTCAATGGCTTTGTTGAATTCACTGCGGTATTGCGTCACCAGGCCATCGAACTGGTCGAGACGGGCCGAAAGCGGGGTCAGGCGAGCAATTTCGCTGCCGGTTTCTTTGATTTGTGCTTTCAGGCGTTCCACTTCTCCTTCGTAGGCAGTCAGTTTGCTCTGCAAATCTGCAATTAACGCATGGTCTTTGCGGTGTTCGCGTTCGAGCCAATCCAGCCGCTTCGCAAGGTCATCGAGTTCCATCATGCACGCTCCAGATACGAAATCTTTTGGTGATTATACTCAAAGGCGTTCTCCGGTGTTCACTTGCCCAGAAAATCGAACATCGCCGGAAAACCGTGAAGTAAGGGTTGAGCCAGCTGTGGGAAAAGCCCCAACACGAACAAGGCCAGCAACCCAAGCCCTATCAAAATGCGCTCAGGCCAGCTTTCACGCGAATTCCACTCTGTTTGAGAGGAATCCAGAGTGAGAACAGCCAATGAACGAAAGGCCATCAGCCACAGGCCCAGGCTGGCGATTCCGAACCAGAAGGCCAGCGGCAGGGATTGCGCGGCGAGATGTTCCCACAAGGCTTGCCGCACGGGGAAGGAGGCCAGCAAGGGCGTTCCGGCCAGTGTCAGGTTGGCAAACACCACCCCTGCCGTAGCCGCCGGATACTGGCGCACCAGTCCCTGCACGGCGGAAAAGCGCAGGTCGCCTGTTGTTGCTTGCAGAATGTTGATAGACATCGTCCACACTCCCAGCGCCAGGGCGCGTGGTAAGAACAGATAGAACAGAATTTGCAGGCCGGTCTGGCGGTCGGGCAGGCTGATGGCAAGCAGAGAAACACCGGTCTCAGCAATCAGGGCATAAGCGGCGATACGGCCAAGGTGACGTTGAAAAGCTGCCCACACCCCCGCGGTGACGCACGTCACAATGCCGACCAGTTGCAGGACGGTGGGCAACTGGGACGAATTGCGCAGCCAGGAGAAGCGGTCAATAAAGTTCAATGCCAGAATCAGCCCGAAAGTATTCAACATTGTCAGCAGGAATCCCAGCGCATAGGGGGAGGCTTCTTCGGCCAGAAGCGGAATCCAGGTGTTGAGTGGGAAGACTGCCAGCAAAAAGGCAAACCCGATGAGCAGCAAAATGCCGGCTTGCACTACCTGCGCTACATCGGCGGGACCGGCCTCAACTCCGGAAAGCAAAAACCCGGCCAGGAGGATGAACGGCATGGCAAAGGTTTGAGAAATCAGGAATCGGAGCAAACCGCGCATTGGGCCTGCCCGTTGCTTGGGGGTGGGCGGCGCTAACAGAGGAATGGCGACCAGCACGGCAACTTCAATGAAAAGAGCGGCGTACAGAAAAGGCCGTACAGCCAGTGAAGCCATCAGCAAAGCAATGACTGCCAGTCCCAGCCCGGCTACCTGGCGTGCACCTCCTGCGGCTAGCGTGCCGAAGAACCAGAAGGCTGCCATGCCATAAACCAGCAGGAGCAAGGTCTGGTCGCCGGCATCCAGTGTGAGTTGGCGGCCAAGCAGGCTGAAGGACGGTTCGATGCGCAGGGAGAGAGTACCGATGCGTTGGGCTGTGCCAGGAGGAAGCCAATACGCCAATGCCGCCAGTGTCAGGGCAGTCAGCGTGCTGAGCCAGGTAATCCACCGTTCGCGCGGGAGCAGGAAGAAAAGTGCCGAGAGCACCAGGGGCAAGCCAATCCAGAGCAGGGGGGCGTTCATGCACCGTCCTCCGCCGTCGTCAGAGTCACCAGGTACGAACCGGTCAAGGCTAACCCTAATGTCACCGCAGAAAGCAAGCCCGCCACCAGCACCGAGTTTTCGACCGTTGCGTAAAGTGTCTCAAAGCCCAGGAGAAGGGTCAGTAATCCCAGCGTTACACGCAGGGCGTTGGCTGTCATCCCCAGATGGAGCAGCCCCAGACTGATGAGAACCAGCGCTCCGGCAGCGTTGGGAAGTTCCAGCCCAGGCAGCCAGCCGGTCATCTGTGGAGAGACCGTGAAAACTGCCAGTAAAACCAGCCCGGCGGAGAACAGACGAAAGGTGCGTCCTTGTGGCCAGGAGGTTTCAACCGCCGGGTACGACTTGACGTTGATTTGGGTCATACCCAGCACGGCAGCGGCCATCCAGCCAGTGACGAGTTTTGCTGCAGCCATCGTCAGCGGCCAGTGCTGTTCTACCAGCCAGAAGGCAGCCGCATATTGACCCGCCAGCAGGGCAATGCTCCAACGCCATTCCCGGCTGACCAGCAGGCCGGTGGAAGTCACGATGAGCAGGAAGACGATGAACCACAAGAACGCGCCAGGCATCACAGACCTCGCAAAGCGGTCAGAAAGATGAGAAGCAAAAGGATTGTCCACAGCAGGCCGCCATCGCCCTCCAGCAGCGCGAGCAGATAGCCATTGAGCCGACCGAACAGGCGGTAGAGGCCCCATAACCAGGCAGCCATAAATTCCTGGAATTGGTCGAAGCGCGAAATGGTCGCTGGAGAGGGTACTTCTTGGGGAACGGTCACAAAGCGGCCGAGCCGCCAAAATGCCAGCCCAACCAGAGTGGCCAGCGCCGTCAATAAAAGAGAGAGACCCCATGCGCCGATTTGTAAACTGCCCGGCCAGCCCCATAGTCCTGTCAACAGGATGGTCAAAATCAACACCCCCAGTCCGATGGGGTAAGCCGCTTGCGCCCAACGTGGTAGTTCCTCGAAGGACGTATCGCCGCGCCGCAACAGATGCCGAACGTAACCAGCGACCAGCATGGCATGTGCGCTCACGAAGAGCGGCCAGAACAAGCCCGGCCATGGAAAACTTCCTGTCCAGCCGGAGGCAGTCAGCGTGAAGGGCAGCGAGAGCAGAAACAGAGACATGCCGACCAGCAGTCGTGTGAACCAGACCTGACGCGAAGAGTACAGGAACGAAAGCCCGCCAAACAGGACGAGCGCCGCGCCCCAGGCGGCGCTTCCTTGTGGGTTGCCGCGCAATGCTGCGGCCAGTGCCAGAGCGCTCATGCCGATAATCCAATATGGGCGTGCGTTGAGTTCATCGGGCAGAGAGAGCCACTTCCAGCCGGCATATAAAGCGGCTAACGCAACCAGAAAGAGCAAAAATAACAGCAGCGGTCCTTCTAACGTGCCTGCTGGCAAGCGCGCCAGCACCACCAGGCTGGTGGCCGCCGCCGTCAGCCGGAGCGAAGAGCCGATGCCGCGCCGCAAGGCAGGGTCTTCCCGATAGGGTAAATGCAGGGGGATGACGCCCAACCGCAAGCCTGCCGCCAGGAGCAGGAACAGCCACGCCTGGGACGAGGTTTCCTGAAGCGAGGCAAGGCCTCCTTCTGCCGCACCAACCACTGCAGCCCACAGCGCAAAACCGGTGCCAGCGGCGCGAAACGAGAGCGAAACTACTGCCCGTTCATTGACGGAGGGCGTGCGCGCTATTCGTAACGTATTCAGGTATTCCAGCAGGTCAATCGCCGTCCAGACCAGCGCCAGCGTCAGGACGTTATCGGCCATGACGGCGAGCAAGGCCACCAGCGCCAGCGCAATGGCCCCAAACCATGAGATTGGGCTCAGCACGGCCACGCGCGCCGGTGAAGTCAGGATGACAGCCGCTGCCAGGGCGCTCAGGCTGAAGGCATACAGCCAGGCATACGCATCGGCCTCGAAAACCGGCGTATGGCGGAACAGTGTGAGCGGCATCCACGGCTCCAGCGGTAAACTTGCGGGGAGTTCTATCTGCCAGAGTGGCAGGCTGACCCAGGTCAGCAGCGCGCCTGTGGCTGCTGCTATCCAGGCAAGCGCTGTTGGACGGCGCGTCAGGCGCAGACTTCCCATTCCCAGCGAGGCAACCAGCAAAATACTTAAAGAAATCAGAATGAACATGCAGGAGTTATTTTATCAGGTTTGCTTGCTACGAAACGGTTTATAATCCTGGCGATGAACACGTCACGCCTCCGATTGCTTGCGGCGGTCATCTGGACAGGGGTGCTGTTATGTGGGATGATGTTGGCCGCTGTCTTCATGTTACAAGACCGAATTTTTACGACGTGGGGCCAGTCCGCAGCCCAGACTCCGCACAGGGCGCTCTATACCGTTACGCCCTCGCGCACGCCCACCCCGTTTCGTCAGGTGATTTACCTTCCCTCGGCCACCGCCAGGTCGGTTTCGCCTACTCCCATTACCCCCACTGCCACACCGTTTCCCACCCTTTCGATTGCTCAGTTTTATGCGGCTGCCAACGCCAACCCGCTCACCGGTCTGCTAGCCGACCCAAATTTGCTGGAGCGTCGTCCAGTGGCGGTCAAAATCAGCACATTCCCGCGTGGCGTGCGCGCTTATCAATCGGGTCTGAGCCTGGCCGATGTGGTGTATGAGTACTACATTGAAGATGGTCTGACGCGCTTCGCCGCTGTGTTCTACGGACAGAATGCCCTGCGTGCTGGCCCGGTACGTTCCGGGCGGTACTTCGATGAGCATATTATGCGCATGTATCATGCCGTGCTGGTGTTTGTCAATGCCGATGAGCGCGTCGAAACCTATCTGATAGACCAGCCCGACTTGAGACCGTTGTTGTTTCTTCCGCGTCCCGAAAATTGTCCACCCCTTTGCCGCGATACTGCCATCCGTGGGTACAACAACGTCTTTGTGGATACTTCGGGCGTGGGTGCAAAAATCACTGATAATTCCCGGCAAGAGTTGCGACAGACGACGTTTGGGCCGCTGCTCTCGCCCGGCGCGTATCCGGTCATCACCAAAATTTTCACCCACTATTCAGAATTCAGTTACAACTATTGGGAGTATGACCCGACCAACTATACATACTGGCGGTTTTCCGATGCACAGGATGCCGAAGCCGTTGCTGTGAACGAAGTGTATCAGCCGCATATTGACCAGTGGAACGGTCAGCAGATTTCAGCGCAAAATGTGGTCGTTCTGGTTGTGCCGCACGTATTCAACAACGAATTCGACCGTGCCGACCAGGTGTTCAACATCCGTTTGGTGGGTGCAGGAACGGCGTATATCTTCCGCGAGGGGCGTATGATTTTGGGTGCCTGGCTGAGAGACCGGCTCGACCAGCCGATTCAACTGGTGGATAAAGACCGTAACCCCATCCCGCTTCAACCGGGTGTCACCTTCTATCAGGTCATTAATCCAGAGAGCGCCTATCGTCAGAACGGTGAGACGGTGGAATTCTTTTTCTTTATCCCCCCGCGTGTGGTTACGCTAACCCCTACACCGTTTGGCTTTCAGCCCAGCCCCACGCCGAAAAGGCGGTAGTCTGGTCAGCCAGCTATAAGGAGACCGTAATGTGTGGACGTTTCACCCTGACCGTTCAACCCACCGATTTACAGCAAGCCTTTCCGCAATACACCTTTCCAGCGGAAGCAAAGTCACGCTTCAACATTGCACCGGGTCAGCCGGTTTTGGCTGTTCCGAATACGCCCGCCTTGAAGGCAGAGTATTTCCTGTGGGGCTTGATTCCCTCGTGGGCTAAAGACCCTGCCATGGGCGCACGACTCATTAACGCCCGCGCCGAGACGCTGTCCGAAAAACCCTCTTTTCGGAGCGCTTATCGCTACAAGCGCTGTCTCATTTTTGCGGATGGCTTCTACGAGTGGAAAACCACCCCAGGGACGAAAGCCAAAACGCCCTACTTCATCCGTCTCAAGACCAGAGAGCCTTTTGCCTTTGCTGGCTTATGGGACGAATGGCACGCTGCCGATGGTTCGCTGATTCGGTCTTGCGTCATCATCACCACTACCCCGAATGCGTTGATGAGCACTCTGCACGAACGGATGCCGGTCATTCTACCTTCAGCCGCGCGCGAAAAGTGGCTGGACCCGGCACCGCATAAACCGGAAACCCTGCAAGCGCTTCTTGCCCCATACCCTGCCGAAGAAATGACCGCTTACCCCGTCTCTACCCTGGTTAACCGCCCCGAAAACGACCGTCCCGAACTCATTCTGCCCCAGTAATCCACCTATGCCGCTTCAAGAATCCATCATTCGGCGTTTCCCCGCTCTCGGCTCGCGCGATTTTGCCATCTTTTGGGTTGGGCAATTCATTTCGCTGATTGGCTCCTGGATGCAAAGCACCACACAGCCTTACCTGGCCTACCGCATTTCGGGCCAACCCTTCGATTTAGGGCTGATTGGGTTTGCCACAACCCTGCCCACGTTTTTACTGGCACTTCCGGGCGGCGTTTTGGTCGAGCGGCTTGATAAGCGCAAAACGGTCATCGTCTTGCAGACCATCATGATGTTTCAGGCGCTGGCGTTGGCGGCACTGACGCTTTCGGGACAGGTGCAAATCTGGCATCTGATTGTGCTTTCATTTTTGCTGGGGGTTGCCAACACCATCGAAATCACTGCCCGCCAGTCCATGCTCATCGAACTGGTTGGCAAAGAACGACTCCCAAATGCAATTGCACTCCAGGCCACTATCTTCAACGCAGCGCGCGTCTTGGGGCCAATGGTCGCCGCACCGTTTCTGGTCTTTGTGGAACGCAACGGGGAAGGCTGGGCTTTTCTGGCAAATGGCCTCAGTTACCTGTTTGTGGTGATTGGTCTGTTGTTCGTCCAGACCCCGTTCAAAGAGCCGCGCCCATCCGCGCGTCAGGCGAGTGCGTTGCAGGAGTTTATCGAAGGACAGCGCTACATTCGCTCCAAACCGGTGGTTGGCATGTTGATTCTGATGTCGAGCATTATCGGTCTTATCGGCTTTCCTCTCGTTCAGCAGATTCCCGTCATTGCGCGCGATGTGTTGGGACAGGCTGGCGATACACAAGCCGCGCAAGGTGCGCGCAACAGTTTGCTCTTCTTCTTTCAAGGGGTTGGGGCGCTCTCGGCAGCGCTGACCCTGGCGGCCTTCAACCCGCGACGTAAAGGCTGGCTGTTGACCGCCGGACAAATGGCATTCAGCCTGAGCCTGATTGCGCTTTCGTTCAATCGGCTCGTTCCGCTGGCCGCGGTCTTGATTCTCTTCGTTGGCTGGGGAACCGTCACCATGCTGGCAACCACCAACACCCTCATCCAGCTCGATGTCCCGAACGAACTGCGCGGCAGGGTCTTCAGCACCTACTTGTGGGGCTTGCAGGGGGTTGCTCCGCTCGGAAGCCTGGCGATTGGCTGGATGTCGCAACATTGGGGCTTGCCCACGGCGCTCTTGCTATGTGGCCTGGCCTGCGTGGCGTTCATCGGCTCAGTGCATGCCCGTCACCCGGAAATTCGCCAGCGGGTGGCCTGACCGTTCTCATGCGCGCTTAATCCCTTGCTTGACGCTCCTTTTTGCGCGTGTTATGATGATTTTCTATGAGTGACCCTTATGATGAATCTTTGCCGGCGTCTGAACCAGCCAGCCAAACGCCGGTGGAAACAACCCAAACCCAAAAACGGCAAGAGAACACCCCCACCTGGTTCGATTTCCTTGCCCAGCTGGGTCTGGGCGAAACGGTTGCCCGTCTGGGGTCAAGCGTGCTGACGTTCGTGCTGGTTTTGCTGGTGGTTTGGCTGTTGCGTTTGTTTTATGATACCGAAGCCCTGGCCGCCTCGGAAGCCAATCAGGCATCGCTTGCTCAACCGACCGCCACGCCGCCGTTTCGCTTATCCGATTTGCCGGAAATTCCCGTCTTACCAGAAGGGATTGAACGCAAGGCGCTGATTCACACCACCATCCCCTCCCGTCCACGTCAGGAAGTGGTCAAATACACCGTCCAGGCGGGAGATACGGTTTTCGGCATTGCTGAAAAATGGGGTCTGAAACCCCAAACCATTTTGTGGGCAAATTACTACACCCTGCGCGACGACCCCCACAACCTTCAACCGGACCAAAAACTGAACATCTTGCCGGTAGATGGCGCGTATTACGAGTGGCAGCCTGGTGATGGCTTAAACACCGTGGCGCGCTTCTTTGGGGTTAAACCCGAAGACATCATCAACTACCCTCTCAATGGACTGGACCCGGCCACAATTGGCGATTACGCCAACCCCAACATCAAACCTGGCACCTGGCTGGTGGTGCCGGGTGGCTCGCGTCCGTTCATCAGCTGGTCGGCGCCGATTGGCGTCACGCGCGATAACCCCGGCGTTGCCCGCCAGATGGGGCCGGGCGCCTGCGGTGTGGTCAAAGATGGCGCTGTTGGGTTTGGTTCGTTCATCTGGCCTACCACCCGACATTATCTTTCCGGCTTCGATTACTCTCCCGAAACCAACCACCGCGGCATTGACATTGCCGGCAGCCCCACCGAAGGCGCCTATGCTGCCGATGCCGGCGTCATCGTGTATGCTGGCTGGAATGATTGGGGATACGGCAACATGGTTGTGGTAGACCACGGCAACGGCTGGCAAACCCTCTATGCCCATCTCAGCACCATCAACGTCGTGTGCGGTATGAGCGTGGGGCAGGGGGCGATGCTGGGGCTAATCGGCAGCACCGGACGTTCCTCCGGGCCGCATTTGCACTTCGAGATGATGCACACCCAATACGGAAAAGTCAACCCCTGGTCTTACCTGCCGCCTCCGTAAAAAAGGTATTGTCAAGCCGGGCATTCGCCTGTATAATGCCCGCTAATCTCTTTGCATTGGAGCAATTCGGTTATGATTCATGAACAGGACGCCCTGAACGGGCAAGGGGGCCGCGAGGACCAATTCCAGGTTGAGAACAATCACGAAACGATGGAAAGCCTCATGCGGTCCGAAGACGCCGGGTTGGAGTTCCCCAGCCAGGGCGAAATCCGCAAGGGCGTAATCGCCAGCATTTCTCCCACTCAAATTCTTGTCAGCGTCGGGTCCAAATCCGAAGGTGTGATTACCGGGCGCGAACTCGAACAAATTCCTGCTTCCGAACGCGAGAGCCTCGCGGTGGGGCAGGAAATTCCGGTTTATGTCCTGGACCCGGAAGACAAGAACGGCAACATTGTTCTTTCTTATGTTCGCGCACGCGAAGCAATGGGCTGGGAACTGGTCGAAGCAATGCAGGCCAGTGGCGAGACCTACGAAGGCAAAATCGAAGGCTACAACAAAGGCGGTCTGATTGTGCTGGTGCATGGACTACGCGGCTTCATCCCGGCTTCGCAAATTGCCATGAGCCGCCGCAGCCTGGCGCAGGGTGATACCCCCGACCGCTGGGCGAAAATGATTGGTGAGCCGATTAGCGTGCGTGTCATCGAAGTAGACCGCGCCCGCCGCCGTCTGATTCTCTCCGAGCGCGCTGCCAATCCGGAAACGCGCCAATCGCTGAAAGAGCGTGTCATCGAAGAACTGCAGGAAGGCCAGGTTTACACCGGACGCGTGACTTCGGTCGCCGATTTTGGCGCCTTCGTCAATGTCAACGGCGCCGATGGCCTGGTTCACCTTTCCGAAATCTCCTGGGAACGCATTCAACATCCCAGCGAGGTGCTTTCGGTCGGTCAGGAAGTCAAAGTCAAGGTCATCAGCGTTGACAAGGAAAAGAAGCGCATTGGCCTGTCTATCCGCGCCTTACAGGGTGACCCCTGGCACCAGAAAGTTGAACACTTCAAAGTGGGGCAGCTGGTTGAGGGCACCATCACCCGCCTGACCAAATTCGGTGCCTTTGCCCGTCTGGAAGGCGACATCGAAGGCCTCATTCACATCTCCGAATTGAGCGAAAATCGCATCAATCACCCCAAAGAAGCCGTCAAAGAAGGCGATGTGCTGACCCTGCGTGTCATTCGCATTGATGCTGACCAGCGCCGCATCGGCCTGAGCCTGCGCAAAGTGGATTCAGGCGCGTATGCCGACCTGGACATGAAAGAACTTGCAGCGGAACTCAACAAAGACGACGAAGAAGAGTAATCCCGCCTCTCAAAGTGCTGTCCAAATCATTGGGCGAAATGCCCTTTCGCCAGCATATCTAGGGAGAAAGAAGGCGGCGACCACCAAATCTGGCGGTCGCCGCTCGCTTTCGTGCAGAGGCTGTTCTCGAAATTTTGTGGTAAAACAAATCATGTCCTATCTGATTGTAGATGCGCACCAGGATTTGGCCTGGAACATGCTCACCTTTGGGCGCGATTACACCCTATCGGTAGAAGAAACCCGCCGCCGCGAGGCCACCCAACCGTATATCCGTGAGAACAACGGCGATACCGTTTTGGGCTGGCCGGAGTATCAGCGCGGGCGCGTGGCACTCATCTTTGCCACCCTGTTCGCCGCTCCCATCCGCGCCCAGGCCGGAACGTGGGATACCGAAGTGTATGCCACTCCCGAACAGGCACGCAAATGCTACCTGCGGCAAATGGAGGCCTACGACCGCCTCTTCGACCATTATCCCGATAAGTTTCGCCCCATTCACCGCCAGGTGCAACTTGATGCGCTCCTGCGCCTGTGGAAGGAACCAGACGATGCCCACCCGGCAGGTCGTCCAACCGGTCTTGTCATCTTGATGGAAGGCGCAGAAGGCATTCGGACGATGGATGAGCTGGCCGAGTGGTGGGAGCGTGGCGTCCGCATCCTCGGCCCGGCCTGGATGGGAACGCGCTTTTGCGGCGGCACGCGCGAACCCGGCCCACTCACCCGTGAAGGCCGCCAGCTGCTGGATGCCATGACTGACTTTGGCTTTAGCCTCGATTTGAGCCACATGGCGTGGGAAGCCGCCCGCGAAGCCCTGGACCGTTACGAAGGTGCGCTGGTTGCCACACATTCCAACCCGCTCAAAATGGTCAAACACGGCGAAAGCAACCGTTTCCTGCCGGATGATATTGTGGATGGCATCATCGAACGCGGCGGAATCATCGGCATTGTCCCCTTCAACCGCTTTCTCATTCAGAGTTGGAAGAATTCTGACCCGCGCGAAGCCTGCCCGCTGGACATGGTCGTTGCTCATATTGACTATATTTGCCAGCGCGCCGGCGATGCCCGTCACGTTGGGCTTGGCACTGATTTCGACGGCGGGTTCGGCTTGCAACATATCCCCCCCGAACTGGAGACCATTGCTGACCTGCAAAAACTGGCTCCCTTACTGGCCACACGCGGTTATTCAGAGACAGACATCGCTGCCATCTTGGGCGGTAACTGGCTGGAACATCTACGGAGAACCCTGCCTGCATGACTACTTCCCCTGTTTCTTCTGAGCCAAATGGGCGTATCCAGCGTGACCGCGTTTATTTTGGCCTGATGGTGGCTGCTTTTGGCTTTCTTGTGTTCATTTTCGGCGCCAAACCCGAATGGTTTGGACAAGACCGCAGCCCGGTGGTTGGTTTTGTGCAAATTACTGTGTTTCTGATTGGTTTGGCTTTTCTCTGCCTGGGCGGATACATCAGTCTGGCGGCGCTGTGGAATGGGCGCGAAAAAACCATTGCCGCCGATATTGGTCTGCGGCTCATCAGCACCGGCTATGTCATCGCCGTCTTTACCGGCATGGCCGATATTTTCGGTGCAACGATTGCTGATACCCCCAAAGTGCCTTATTTCGGTCCCTGGCAGGCCATTGGCGTGCAAATTGGCATGGCGCTGATTGCGCTTGGTATGATTCTGGTCGTTCCGCCAGGGAGAGAAAAAGAAGAACGAACCTCCTGACTCTCACATTTGCCGCAGAGGGCGAAATTCCACCCCTCGCTTTTCGCCTGAAACAGGACTTGATAGCCCGAAAAACGGCAGCAGGCTCTGGATTCTATCGAACACCCTGTTGCCAAAACGCATCCAGGCTTTGAATACCTTTCCAAATGGAAAGCGGGTATAGACCCACGCCAGCAGCGAAACCCATGTGAACAGGAACACCAGGAGAACACTGCCGAACACGCTCAAGATGCCCCATATCAAGAGGAAGGGTAAAAACATGGGCGTCAACAGGAACACAACCGTGCGTTTCATCTTGTCTGAAGCCGGGTGTGGCTCGCGTATGTATGCCAGGTAGGGGAACAGAAAAAACGGATAGCAAAAGAAAAGGTAGAAGCCCACTATAATGCGTGCGATTTCGTATGCCAGCCCTGTCATCATCGTATTCCCTCCGTTTGTTTGATTAAAACGATTATACGCTCTTTTTCCCCGTCTGAATCTCAACACAATTGTAAACCGATGCCCCTATTTTTTTGTGCAGCGAAGTACAATTGACGCATGACCTCCTTCACTCCTTTCCGCCTTGAACATGATTTACTCGGCGAGCGGCCTGTCCCCGCCGAAGCCTATTACGGCATCCACACCCTGCGCGCGCTGGAAAATTTCCCCATCAGCGGCACGCCCATCTCCAGCCACCCCAGCCTGATTCGCGCCCTGGCCTGTGTCAAACAGGCGTGCGCCCTCTCGAACCACCAGCTCGGGCTGTTAGACGAGCGCAAAACACGCGCCATCGTTCAGGCATGCGAAGAAATTCGCGCCGGGCAGTGGCACGACCAGTTCGTCGTAGATGTCATCCAGGGCGGGGCCGGCACCTCCACCAACATGAACGCCAACGAGGTAATTGCCAACCGCGCATTGGAGATTCTTGGCCTGTCGCGCGGTCAATACGGCGAGCTTCACCCGCTGGAACACGTCAACATGAGTCAGAGTACCAACGACGTGTACCCAACCGCTGTCAAGCTGGCCTTGCGCTTTGAAATTGAGCATCTGCTGGAGGCAATGGGCATTTTACGCACCGATTTCGAAGCCAAAGCCGCTGAGTTCGCAGATATTCTCAAGATGGGGCGCACCCAATTGCAAGAAGCCGTGCCGATGACGCTGGGGCAGGAATTCAGCACCTACGCTGTGATGCTGGAGGAAGACCAGCAGCGTTTGCGCGAGGCCGCCCTGCTCATTCAGGAAATCAACCTGGGGGCCACAGCCATCGGCACTGGCATCAATGCCCCGCCCGGTTACGCCGACCTGGCGCGTCAGAACCTGACCGAACTGACCGGCATCCCCTTCATCACGGCCAGCAACCTGGTCGAAGCCACGCAAGATGCCGGAGCGTTCGTACAACTTTCGGGCGTCCTCAAGCGCATTGCCGTCAAACTCTCCAAAACCAGCAACGACCTGCGCCTGCTGTCCTCCGGGCCGCGCGCCGGCTTTGCGGAAATCAACCTGCCTGCCGTGCAGGCCGGTTCCTCCATCATGCCGGGCAAAGTTAACCCGGTCATTCCCGAAGTGGTGAACCAGATTGCCTTCGAGGTCATCGGCAACGATGTGACCGTTTCGTTTGCGGCGGAAGGCGGGCAACTGCAACTCAACGCCTTCGAGCCAATTATCGCCCACAACCTGCTCAACAGCCTGCTCTACCTGCGGCAGGGCTGCCTGACCCTGGCTGAACGCTGCGTGCGCGGCATCACCGCCAACCGCGAACGGCTGCGCGATGTGGTGGAGCATTCCATTGGCATCGTCACGGCGCTCAACCCGTATATCGGCTACGAAAACGCCACCGCCGTCGCCAAAGAAGCGCACGAAACCGGCAAAAGCGTGCGCGAAATTGTGCTGGCGCGCGGCCTGCTCACCGCCGAACGGCTGGACGAAATTCTGCGCCCCGAACTGCTCACCCGCCCCAGGCCGTTGTAAACGATGTACCCTGTGGCGCAAATCAGAGCTTTGCGCCACAGGTGACTATTGCAACACCAGCACCTCTGAATGCAATCCAAAGCGGCGACCACCTATCTGGCGGTCGCCGTCTGCTTTCGTGAGACCTGGGCGCAACCCCTTTCCTTCCTGCCACCCAACCTTTTCGCGTATGATTGTGTATATTTTACATGAGCGCGCGCAAACATTGGAGAAACGCATGGATGAAACCAAAACCGCTATCCGCCGTCTGAAAGCGGGTGACCTTGGCGGGTTACAAACGCTGGTCGAGCAACATCAAGTTCGGGCAGTGCGGACGGCTTTTCTCATCTTGCAAGATGAAGCCGCGGCCCAGGATGTGGTTCAGGATGTCTTTTTGAAACTTTACCGGAACATCCGCCATTTCGACGAAGCCCGGCCCTTTGAGCCATACCTGCTCAAGAGCGTGGTACATGCCGCGCTGAATCTTGCCCGCCGCGACCGAAAACTGACCTCGCTGGAAGGCAACCCCGCCCTGGCCGAGCAACTGCTGACCGGCGATGCCAGCCCCGAAAGCCTGGCCGAAGCCCGCGCCCGCGCCGATGAAATTCTATCCGCGCTGGCGCAACTCTCCCCCCGCCAGCGCGCAACCATCGTTCAGCGCTACTACCTCGAAATGGGCGAAAAAGAAATGTCCGAACGTCTGGACGTAGCGCCGGGAACGGTCAAATGGCTGCTCAATGCCGCCCGCGCCCGCCTGCGCAACATCTTGAACCCGGAAAGGAGCAGCCAATGAGAAAAAATCCGCGTGAACTCTTGGATACTGCCGCCGGGACGCGTATCCCCGCTGATGTGAACCTGTACCCGCGCATCTTGCAAGCCGTAGGGCGAATTGACCATTCGCCCAACAATAACCGGAGAACCCTCATGCAAACTCTGCGCGCCCGCCCTGCGCTTGCCTTCCTGCTCGTCCTGCTCGCCCTGGCCCTGCTTTCGGGCGTTGCCTATGCCATCACTCGCTCGCTGGGCTACATCCCCGGCGTGGGGATTGTGGAACAAGGCGCATCCCTGCGTGTGCTGGCCGAGCCGGTCTCGCTCACCCGCGAGGGGATTACCCTCACCGTCACCAGCGCCACCCTCGCGCCCGATAAAACCATCCTCACCTACACCATCGAAAACGTCCCCTGGGAGGCGCTCTCGCACCAGGAGGATGTGCCGGGCTGTTATGCCGAAGGGCAAATCCGCCTGCCGAACGGCTCTCTGCTCACGCCGCAAAGCGGCGGAGGCGGCATGAGCGCGGATGGTAAGTGGGAAACGCGCATGGAGTATTCGGCCATCCCGCCCCAGTTCAACGAGGCCGAATTCCTGCTCGATTGCATCCGCGAGACGCTGCCCGGCAAAGCTCCCGAAAACTGGCGGCTGACCCTGCGCTTCATCCCCGCCCCGCCTGACCTGACGATTGTGCCGGTGGTTGAGATTCCTACCCCCACGCCCGCGCCGCAGAGAGCGGAACCGCCTGCTGCCAGCGAGCCAGTTCCGTTTGTCATTACCCAGGCCATGCAGATTGGCGAGAAAACTATCCTGCTCGGTTTGTTCGTTCAGCCCGGCGATGGAACCTGGATAGAACAGCGCGCTCCCTTACGGGTGACGAACGCCAACGGGCAGGAAGTCTTCACCATCTGGCCGACCGTGCCAAATCTACCACCTTTCGATTGGGGCGTGGAATTCCAGAGCGCGCAAGCCTACCCGCTGACTCTCACCTGGCAGGGCGCGCGGGTTTCGACCCTGCCCGGAAGCGCCGAAATCATCTTCGACGCGGGAGAGAACCCCCAGCCTGGGCAGGAATGGCCGCTCAACCAGGAGATTGAAATCTCCGGGCGGACGGTGATGCTGGTGTCGGTCTCCGCCGATTCGCGTAACGGCTATCAATTCCATTTCCGCGCCGGGTCGGATGTTACCGGCCTGCAGGTCGAACTGCCAGGCTATACGCCGATTGGCGGCGGGGGCGGCGGCGCGGATGGCGAGTTTTCCGTTGCGCTCACGTTCGAGACGCTTCCCAAAGGCAAACTGCGAGTGGTTTTGTCCCAACTTGCGGTAGCAGGGCCGCTTGAAACCTGGTCTTTGCAATGGCAGCCCGAAAACGCCCCACAAGCCGGGCCGCTCTATGGCATTCGCCTGGTGCTGGATAAATTCATTCCGCTGAAGGATGGCTACTACTTGATTGGTCACACTGAAGCGAGTGATGGACGCATTACCAAAGCCGTCCCTGCCGGTTGGCCGACCGCCACTGATGAAAGCGGCCGCAGCCTGGCGCTGGAGACGGTCACGTTTGGCGAAGTGCTGCAACTGACGGAAAAACTGGACGAATCCACCTGGGTATACAAACTCTATGGGCAGGCTTTCCAGGGCAGCATTACCCTGCGGTTGGATACCATCAACGTCCGCCTGACCCAGCCCGTACCGCTCATCCTCGACCTGCGTCCGGCTGGCTTTTCCTTCGAGACTGCGCGGGTTGGCACGCCCTTCAAAACCGGGCTGATTCCGCTCGATTTCCCCGCCCTGAGCGCGCAACTTTACAAGGCAACGGTCTTTCAGCAAGGTGAACTGCGTGGCTTCGAACTGGCGTTTCAAGCCGACCCACGCCTGGATGGGATTGTCTTCGAGATGGACTATGGCGGCAGCGCGATGAGCAACTCCTACCGAGACCCCCAAAGCGGCGATTTGCTCGTGCAGGCCGCCACCGACCCGGCTCCGCTCATGCCCTTCCGCCTGACGGCCACCGAATTGCGGCTGAAAGGCGACTGGTCACTCAGTTGGACTCCTCCCGCGCCCCCGGCGGGCGCCACGCCCTTCTACGCCCCGCACACCTGTCTGACGCTGGATACCGTCAAAGCGGCGTTTGCCAACCCGCTGCCCCTCTCCCCGCTGATGGGCCGCATCCTGCTCATGCGCGGGGCGCTCTACCCAGAGCCTTCCCTCTTCCTGCGCGACCTGGCAAGCGGGAAAGAGACTCCGCTCGTCTTTGGAGATGGTTCGCTCTCGCCTGATGGCTCCACGCTCGTCTATGCCGACCAGCAAAACCGCCTCATCCTGCGCGACCTCGCCACCGGCGCCGAAACCGCCCTGACCGACGGCGCGCAGCCCGATTCCGTCCCGCTCTGGTCGCCGGACGGCGCGCGTATCGCCTTTTTGCGGACGACCGCCAAAGGGTCAAACGTCTTCATCTTCAACCTGGCAGAAAACGCCTCGCGCCCGCTCACCGACCAGGCGAACCATCCCGCCCTCTCCGGCTGGGCTGATAACCAGACCCTGCTCCTTCAGGAGGCCACCAATATCGAACTGCTGAACGTGGCCGATGGTTCGCGCCGTCTGTTGCTCCAAACGCGCTATCAACCCTACGGCTCTCCCACAGCGGCCATTTCGCCGGATGGCAAAACCCTGGCTTACCTAGAAACAGTCCCCGGCAAGATGATGCCCGGCCTGTACCTGAAATCCCTGCCTTCTGGCGAGCCGCGTCTGCTGGCGCAGTTGGAACACTGGGCCATCTTCAACCCCCTTTTCAGCCCCGATTCGCGCTGGCTGGCCTTCAGCATCATGAATACCGACCTGTCGGATGCGCCCGTCACCCTCGCGCTTGTCCCCCTTGCGGAATGGCCGGGCGGCTGTCCGCTCTACCCCCTGCCGTTTACGGGCCAAGCGCGCGTCTGGCAGCCCTGAAATCTGTGGCGCAAAGCTCTGATTTGCGCCACAGGTGGCAGTCAATCTCATCGGATGTGGAGCGCCCATGAAAAAAGGTTTCTTTGTTGCTTTGGCGTTTTTCATCCTGGTTTCTTGCGTTCCACTGCATCGCGTAAGCGATGAAGAATTACTCCGTTTTGCGTGGCAAAACCATGCCTGGCAGGGGCTTTCGTTTTCGACCTTTCGAGAGTCTATCCACTGGAAACGCGCTGAACTCGATTTGGACGGTGATGGACGCGATGAAATTGCCTTCATGCTCACTTCCGATACGCAGAATAGCGGAGATTTTTTGATTGTTTCCGCGCAAGCGGGCCATCTGATTGAATGGTTTTTTACCCGTAAAACGTCCCATTATGCGTTGGAGATGGATTTTGAACCATTCGAAAATGGCCTTCGATTGCGCTGGCTGGAGAGAAACGGCGGCTCAAATGTGCGCGTCACCAGCCTGCATGAAGAATTCATTCGTTGCGCGAATCAGGCCTGTGCTTCGTTGCCATATGAGCGCTATTCCTGGGCCTTTTCTTTTGGCCCTTCAGAAGCCGAAACGAACACAACCGTTACAGTGACCCATGTCTCGTTCAAAGACGATATGGCCACGCTTGAACAATCTTATTATCAAACTGGCGTGGCTTTGAACCGTCAGACATGCTATGACCAAACCGGTACGAAATGGGGCATAAGTTCTCTCCAACCCTATACGCATGTTGGGCCTGAAATTCTCACGGTGTATCGCTGGAATGGACAATCCTTCACGCAGATTTCCCGGCGCGAAACGCGACCACAAGCGGCAATCACGCCCCTGTCAGAGAAAAACTTTTCGTTGTTCAGGGCATTGCTCCACGTACTTCATGACCGCTGGTACTCCGGCGTGATTGTTCCCGACCGCATCGAACAGGATTTTCTTCGTTTCTTTGGCCTGGAAACACCACACCCGGCCCCTTGTGGGGAGTCTGCTCCTATTTCTCTTGCAAGCGGAAGCCAGGCTGGCATCGGCCTTGAAGTTGTGCGCGCGGGGCAGGGTTGTCGTTTACAGGTCTGGAAACAGCCCGATTGGCGTGTCATCGGCTCGGTTGATGAAATTGAAATTCTTGGGTGGTCTGATTTTCCCTGTAATCCCAATACCATCCTTCTGACCTGGAGAGATTTGACTGCGGATGGTGCGCCGGAAGCATGGGTCTCTTCGACGGATGACTTTCGAGAAACGCTGCGCTTCTTCCAGATTACACCGGAAGTGCATGAACTCGGCCAGATTTCCGGTTTCCTTCGAGAGCCAAACTTTCGCGGCGTCGAATGGGAAGAACGCGGGGAACGCTTTCTGTTCTATACAGGCCGACCCTTTTGGAACCACGAAGCGTGCCGAACGTCTTTAAGTTGTTACTCTTCTCTAGAACCCGCCTTCGATTGCCAGGAATGGCACTCCCAGGAACGCCGCTTTTATCCTTGTTCCCTCCCATGAGACCAATCGTTCTGTTATTCGCTGGGGTTTTCCTGTTTTCGTTGGTTGCCTGTAGCCCCAATGAACTGTCTTCGTCTCCCTCATTCTGTGCTACCCCTACCCGCGCCTGTTGCGATTGCTTGCTGCCTTCTTCTTCCAATCCAACAGAAAAGGCCGTGCTTGATGCCATGTGGTTGGCTGCGGTTGCAACAGCGGAAGCCCAGGTCACGCGTCTGACGCGCAGCGAAACACCCTCTTCTGCATTATTCGCTACGCCCACTGTTACCCCCACGGTTACACCACGCCCTACATCTACCGTGTGGCGCGTGGAACCCAGCGTAACGCCGGTTTCCCGCTTGCGGGATTCGTACCTTATCAGAAACCAGAGCCTTCCTCCAGATTTTGGGCTGGGAAGGCGATATTCTGTGATGGATTTTTCTCTCCAGCGTCAGCAAATGCTTAAGGAAACGCTTTTGAGTTCGTTCCAACAAAACCAATTTTATGTGGATACGGATACTGTTTTCGGCTTCTGGGATGCGCTCGAATTTGATTGGGACGGTGATGGACAGACCGAAATGGCTTTGCTCTATTCTTTAGGCCAACCTGCTTTTATGCAGTTTGGCGTTGCGCTTATCCGCGCTGACCGGGTTATTGCGCTGGCTTCTCATTTTGAAGAAGGGGAATATGCTGAGTATTTCCAGGTGCGTGCAATTCCTGTTTCTAACGATAAAACATTTCTCTTGACCCAGTTGCTAACCACGACCAGTGGTTCTGGCATCTATCCGCGCATCTATCAGCGGATGTATGAATTTCGGAACGGGCAATTAAAAACGATATGGAATTGGCAGTACAGTGGCGGTGGGCGTGTAGGTTGGGCGAATTCCTGGGGGGTGTTCGAGCGTATCCGGTTTCTTCATCTTTCCGGTCAGCCTGAACGAGACCTTTTGCTCTCGCGTGTCTCAAGCGAATGGGCCGATTTTAGCGGTTGGTATGATGCTGAAAATATCGGAAATTATCTTTTTTATAGTGTCTCTTTGCCTGGTGAATTGGTCTTTTCCTGGAATGAACCTGCTCGAGAGTATCAACTTACACACTTCTACGATGGTGTACATCTGCAACGCATCCGCCCGGCAAATTTTTTCGTTCATGCGGCGCGAGTCAATCGTTCCCTGGTGTTGGATGGCAGTCTGTATGATTGGTATCAGGTGGAATATATTCGTTCATTGCGTGGGTACGGTCGTGGTAACTGGGGACGTTTGCCGGGTGTGTACGAAACTCAGGCTGCATTTGATGATTTATTTCTTTATCTGGCTTTCCGAACCAATCCAAAAAACCGGATTTGGCTGGGGTTGGATACCGATTTGATGGGTGATTTTGAGAGCGATACGCTCAACCACGATGACCTGCTTTTTCATGTGGAATTGAATCAGGAAAACGCCTCCTCTTGCCAGCTCACCAAAACGGCGCTTGTCTGGCCGCGTTTCGCTTCGATTGAAGTTGCCTCGCAGCCTTCGCCGGAATGGGATACGGTCTGTATTGTTGAACTTCGCATTCCGCTCGAATGGCTGCGGCTGAAACAGCCTCTCATCTCGACAACAGGATATGCGTTACGCCCCCGTTTGCACCCTGAATACGATTCCCCTTATCTTGAACGGAATGTTTTTACCGAATATTACCCATCTGCGGGTACGCTGATAGGTTTTGCAGTTATCGGAGAAAGCGCAATAGAACCCCAACAAAACCATCCGCAGTTGACGTTTCTGCCTTTTGAACCTGGAAATCCAACTACCTGGGGAACGTTGTTGTTTATCGCAGACCGATAATTGGCATCCGCTAAACCGAAATCCTAAATCGAACCTGGGAATTCCTCTGTAATGACCAGAAACATCCTCCTCTCCTTCGCCCTGCTTCTCTCCGCCTGCGCGCCACACAGCCGCGCTCCTGTTGCCCCCATGAACACCCAAACGGACGGCGCATGGACGGTCTTCTCCGCGCCGGAGTGGACGCAAAACGGCGAGGCCGTCAGTGTCACGGCTATTGCGGCTGCAACCGATGGCGCACTCTGGTTCGGGACGGCGGGCGGCCCGGCAGCCAGCGGAACCGGGTTGTACCGTTTCGATGGGACAAACTGGACGCGCTACACCACCCAAAGCGGCCTGCCTGCCGATGAAATCTCCTCGCTGGCTGCCGCGCCCGATGGAAGCCTGTGGGTGGCAACATTCTGTTGCGGCACAGCGCGGCTGGATAAAACGGGTGGATGGCAGTACTGGAAAGCCCCGAATGACTTGCCAGAGAATGATGCGCGCGCCATTGCGGTTGATTTTCAGGGCAACCCCTGGGTTGGGTTTGCAGAAACCGGTCTGGCGCGTTTGGAGGGCAAAACCTGGCAAACGTTTGGGCGTGGCTACGTGGGTCAAATTTCTCCCCTGGCCGATGGTTCTGTTTTATTCAGCATCAGCGAGGACTCGCGCCCCCTGCTCAAACGCTTCGGGCGCGATGGGTGGGACACGTTGGAACTCCCCTCGCCGTTGAAGGAGTCTTACATTTTCGATGTTGCCCAAACCCCCGATGGCGCGCTCTGGTTCGCCACCGAAAAGGCAGGCCTGTTTCGTTTGACCGATGGCGCATGGAGGCAATTCACCGTTCAAGATGGCCTGCCTGCCGATTCGGTCCTGACGCTCACGGTAGCCTCCGATGGCAGTTTGTGGTGTGGAACGCCCAATGGCATCGCGCGCTTCGATGGACAAACCTGGCGCGTTTCTTATGCGGATGAGTGGGTTGTCTCCGCCTATGCCGCGCCGGATGGCAGGATTTGGTTTGGTGGGAAGGGAGAAATTCTTCGTTATGAACCCTCTGTGACCAGTCAGACGTCGTTTGCATCGCCAATGCCTGTTGCCTGGCAAGAAGTGACTCTTCCCTGTTGGCGCGCCTGCGAATATCGAAATCTTCGGAGATGGGCAATTGATTCAAATCATTTCCATTCCGCAAATGTGGCCTGCCGGTTCCCCTGCGCGCGGCTTGTGGAACTGGGAGGAGCATTGGGTGATGGAAATTCGCTCCACATTGTTTGTGGATGGCGAAATCAAAAATCGAACATGGGGATATGACGAAATATTCGATTGGCATCTGGTGAACGAAAAACCCTTGTTCGCCGCTCGCCGCGCCGACCGTTTCGTGCTGGTCTATGACGGACAAGAACTTCCCTTCACATATGATGACATCGCGCATGGAGACGTATGCTGTGAAACCGGCCTGTACGATTTTCAACCGCTGACCGATGGCGCGCTGTTTTATGCGCGACGTGATGGTGTCTGGTTTTTGGTGCGGATTCAGGCTGCCGGAGAATAGATTGATGCCCCTCGACCTGCCCCTCTCCTTGCTCCTCGCGCCCCTGCCCTTCGTCCTCTACACCCTGCGGCGGCGCGGGTGGCGCTTCCTGCTCGTCCTGACCGCCTTTTGGGTCTATCTGCTGGCGCTGGTCAACGCCGTCCTATTTCCGATTTATCTGCCAGAGCCGGGCGTGGGGTTTACTTACGATTCGACCTGGGCGCAGATAGACCACCTGATTCACTATCACGGCCTGAACCTGATACCGTTCTCCTTCGGCAACTGCTGGGACTTGCCCCATCTCTGCCGCATCGGAATCCTCGAAAACATCCTGATGACCGTCCCCTTCGGCGTTCTCTACCCGCTCCTGTGCCCCCTCCCCGCCCGGCGGATTCCGCTCCTGGCGCTGCTGGTCGGTCTCGGTACGGAAACTGCCCAATTCCTGGTTATACTGCTCATCCGCTCCAACTACCGCACGGTGGACATCAACGATACCTTCTTCAACGCCCTGGGGGTGCTTTTGGGCTATGGAATGCTGTCGCTGGGGCAAAACTTTCGGTACTTTCTTTTCTCTCCGTTTCAGAAATGAGAAAAATACCGCCAAATCCTTCCAAACGCCTTATTTCTGGCGGAAGGCCGCCGGTGCAGCCAATCAGCAACCCTTGCGCTTTATCCGCAGGCAAACGTTACATGGGCTGATTGAACAGTTCCAGGCGCTCCGTGGAATCGAAATCACGAGCAATCACCTGAAGCGTAACTTTTCCACTGGCGGTCAGATTTTGCTCGTCTATCAAGACCTCCTGGAGCAGCTGGATTGCGTGAGCAGGAGCAGGAGATTAGAAAGCGCGTTCATTTGCGCTGGAAAGTCATCTCAACGATTGTGTGGCCTTCTGAAGATTCACGGTAATCATCGTAATCCTGGTAAGTGCTGACATACTCAAAAACAACTCGCACAGGACAGGCTTCGGGGGCGATGCGGATGGCTTCTTCACAGAGTTCCTGGTCGCTGCCCCAGCGCTTGTTTCTGGATGGATTGCGGGTGGCAATGCCTGGAGCGATTTCGGTCCATTTTTTCTTGAAAACCGGCTCCACCACGTTACCGTTGCAGTCGTAAATTTCCTCGATGGACCAGGAGTCCTTCGAGTATCCACTATCGCTGCCGTGGTAATAAGTGGGACAGAATACGATAGCGGGCAAGTCTTCCAGTTCCACCGTGCCTTTTTCAGGTTCTTCAAACAACAACCCGTCCGAAGACTGTTTCATAATGTTATCTCCTTTTTAGAAGCAGGGCAAAACATCCATTTCACATTCGGTACGATTGGATTCTTTACAGGGAATTGTCTGCCTTCATGCTATGTTACAGGACGCTCCGGGCCTATCCTTTGATGCGAAAAACAAAAAAGTCAAATCATTGACGTTTGTCCCTGTTGGGCCGATTTTTATCAAGTCGTCCAGTGCAGAGAAATAAGTGTAAGAGTCGTTGTTTTCCAGGAATAGGTCGGGGTCGAGACCCAGTTCCAGGCCGCGCGCAAACGTCTCCGGGCTGACAACGGCGCCGGCAGCATCGGTTGGGCCGTCTTCGCCATCAGTAGCAAGGGTGATGAGTAAACTGCCGGAGAATTGGCTCAATTCGCGGACGGCGGCCAGCGCCAGTTCCTGGTTGCGCCCGCCACGTCCGTTGCCACGCAGGGTGACGGTGGTTTCACCGCCGGCGATCAGGCAGAAATTTGCTCTCACCCCTGTCCCTTCTCCGAGGGGGAGAGGGGGTGCGCCCTCACCCCGGCTTTGACGTGCAAAAGGGATGAAATGCAGGAAAGCGCACAGGCGTCTGGCAATTTCGCGCGCTTCGCCTTGCCAGTCATCACCCAGGAAATGGGCGTGGAAGCCTTCGCAGATGGCTTGTTCGAGCGCGGCTTCGGCGGCCAGGCGGTTGCTGCCCGCAATCACGTTTTGTACCCGCGCAAAAAGCGGTTCGCCGGGTTTTGGGGTTTCAGGCGCGTTCTGGAGCGTTTGTAAAATGGCAGGGGAAATGCTTTTGGTCAGGCCATATTTTTGCAGAACCATCAGGGCGTCAGCGCGTGTAGAAGGGTCGGGAGCGGTGGGGCCAGAGGCAATTGTTTCGAGCGAGTTGCCGACAACATCAGAGAGGATAAGGCTGACAACGCGCGCCGGAGCAGCGAGACGTGCCAGTCCGCCCCCTTTGAGCTCATCCAGGTGGCGGCGCAGGATGTTGATTTCGTCAATGCGTGCGCCGCAAGCCAGCAGAGAACGGGTGAGTTGTTGCAGTTCATCAAGAGAAATTCCCTGACGGGGGGCGCTCATCAGAGCTGAACCACCGCCGGAAATCAGGCAGATGAGCAGGTCGCATTCGGTCAGGCCAGAAACGAACGCACGGGCTTTTTGTCCGGCCAGCAGGCTGTTCTGGTCCGGGATGGGATGGCCACCGGGTTGGATGTGGAGGTGTTCCCTCACCCCCCTCCCCTCTCCCAGGGGGAGAGGGGGTGCGCCCTCACCCCGGCCCTCTCCCAGGGGGAGAGGGGGTGCGCCCTCACCCCGGCCCTCTCCCAGGG